>JAFRZE010000037.1 GCA_017442735.1 Bacillota bacterium | reverse complement strand
AGATATCTGGAACTGGAAACCGACGCTGGTTTGAAGAGCCGTATGCGGGAAAACCGCATGTACGGTTCTGTGAGGGGTAACAGGCAAGCCTTTCACGGATAATATTTTGAAAGGAGTGTCGAGTTTGCCTACTCGACTGATCAACGATGAACATGGAGAAAACGGGCCGTTTGATCGCGGCCTGCCGCGCGGAAAAGGGCCTGACGCAGCAGCAGCTTGCGGAAAAGCTGTTTGTTACGGATAAGGCCGTTTCCAAATGGGAGCGGGGAAAAAGCTTTCCCGGCGTCGAGCTTTTGGAGCCGCTGGGCAAGGAACTCGGTCTTTCAGTGACAGAGCTTCTGTCGGGGGAGCGTATCCCGCCGCAGGCCTTTGCCGCGGCCTCCGACCGGGTCTCGGTGGATCAGTTGCGGGTGGCGAAAAAATACCGGAGGCTTTTCCGGATCTTTGCCGTGCTTCTGGCGGCCCTTTTGGCGGGAGCGGTGCTTCTGCATCTTCCAGCCATCGGCCAGCGGGGCGATCCGCTGCCCTATCTTTTGCCCATGGCAAAGGTGACCTTCGGCGCGGATTACGTACCCGTTGCCCCACGGCGGGGCGGAAACGCCGACACCTATCTTTCCCGCAGGGGAAGTTGTCCGGCGCTGATTTCCCATATCGAGGCGACCTCCGGCCTGCCGTTTCAGGAGCAGATGGGGAGCGCCTATCTGTTTTCCGACGGATCGTCCAGACTGATCCTGCGAAGCGAGATCTACTGGCGCTGGTTTTCCGTCTGGGAAGTGATCCCGGGCTGATCCCATGGAAAAAAGCCGCCCTGCAGCAAGGCATATACTCATAAGAAAGTTTTGAATAAAATGATCTGGGCATCTGTCTGACAAGGATGGCAAAAGGAATACCGGTCTGTTGGAGATACGCAGCAGACCGGTATTGTTTTTATTATTCAAATCGCACATTTACCGATCTATCAGAATACCTTTCATAAAAGGCACATATTCACGCTGTTGTCACGGCCTCCGGCGTCAGGAGTATGCCGTTGACTATTTGCGCGGAGATCTTGGATTGATAATTCTGTCTCGGAAATCGGATTTTACAGCTTGTAAACTGCCGGAATTTCCTGATCCTCTTTCCAGAGCTCTTTCTTTTCTTCAAATCCGAACGAGAGATACAGCTTTCTCGCCACCTCATTTTCCGGCTCATAAGAGAGCCAGCAGTATTCGGATTTTCCGTTCGGAGAAGTCTTTATAAAATCCACGGCAAGCTTTAATGCTTTTCTTCCGTAACCGTTGCCCTGATATCTTTTATCGATCATAAAACGCCAGATGTAATAGTAGCCCCCAGGCAAATTGTAATACTGCTCTGCCCACGGAACGTCGTAAGCGATCATCAGAAAGCCGACGGGCTTTTTCCCGAGATAGATACCAAACGTGAATACGGGGATTTCCTCTTCCGTCAAAGCAAAATAAGCGTCGATCATACTGTCACGGTTCGGGGCGACAAATTCCTTTTGCTCTTTTGAGACCTTAAGCTTTAATACATCGTCAACCGTGTCCCACGTAAGCTTTTCCAGGTGTATGTTATTCATAATTCTTTCCTTTCTGTTTTTGTCATCAATACGACTGTCTCCCTGTGCCGCGGGAATTCTATTCGGTTTTCTTCCCCATCACCCCATACAGCGTCAGTGTACCGTCGCATAGTGCCAGGTCCGCATCGAGATCTTTAATTCCGAAGGTCTTCTCTCCCAACGGATAGAGCCGCAGCTCAAGTGCCCTCCCGTCGTCATTTGCCTGTGCATACAGCTCACCGTCTTGCAGGAAGATCTCTTCGATGCGGAAGTCACCGATAGCATAGTCGTATTTTCCGCAGAGTGCGGCCCAGCCGCTCTTGTCCGGGTTCTGAATGGCGAGT
>JAFRZE010000036.1 GCA_017442735.1 Bacillota bacterium | reverse complement strand
GCTGCTCAATCAGCCGAAAAATAACAGATACCTGTTCATAGTTATCTTTGGCCAGCTCAATCAGGTGGCCTTTTTCTTATGCCTTCATTCTTGTCTGCATTTTTTTAAAATTTTCTCTTGACTTTTTATTAGTAGACTTTCAGACAATGCCAATTAATGATACAGTACCGTTATTGTAGCACATATTTTACCATTTAGCAATCTGTTTTGCGTATTTATCTTCAAATATGTGGTCTAAATAGCGCGTTTCGTCGATTTAGTTATCACTTTCTCGATTACCAAGGAACAAAAACATGAGAATAAGCCCAAACTCACTCTTTTACATCACGCCCATCTGTCCGGCAGCGATCTCCCAGTATTTTTCCGGGATCTCCCGCCAGGCACCGTCTTCGAAACCGTCCTCCAGCCACAGCCGGTGGACCAGGAACGGCAAGTCATAGGTCTTTCGTTCACCGGTCAGGAGCACATGCCGGTCCATCGCCGCCCAGACCTTTGCTTTCTCATCGAGGCCACTTTCTTTGAAATCGCGGATCGTCTGCTCCCAGTCGTAATCCAGTGCGATCAGTTCATACCGGACGGATTCTCCGGATGTCTCCAGAATAGCCATACGGGCTTTCTTTCCCTCGCTTCCGAAGTTCAGTCCCACGGATCCCGGATTGATCACCGTTTTCCCCCATCGCTGATAGGCGTAAGCGGAATGCGTATGCCCGCACAGCACCACCGGGGCATCGATTTTAGATAAAAGTCCCGGCGTCTCGGGCTTATGCTCCGCCAGCGAACCGCGCGATCGTTCGGGCGTTCCGTGACAGAGATACATCTTTGGCGCATCAGGAAGAGACACGTCCGCCTGATCCGAAAGGGATTCAAAGAAAGCGAAATCAACCGGACGAAGCTGCTCATAGGTGTAGAGCAGGTTTCCGGTTCCGGAGGAATAGGTCCACGGATGTTCTTTTCCGGCACGGTAGGATAGCATATACTCTTCCCGGTTGCCGCGGATCAGCGTACAGGGATGGGTCCTGATCAGTTCGTAGAGAAGATCCAGCGTCCGCTCCGGATACGGACAGCCGCTGATATAATCGCCAAGCAGCAGGTAGTGATCCGCCTGCTGCTTTTCCGCGTATTGAAGACAGGCCTGAAAAGCCTGGAAATTACTGTGGATATCGGCCAGGACCGCAATGATCATAGTCCCTGGCCCATCACGTTTTTCATCATGTTTCCGATGAACATCTGTTCTTCGGGCGTGAACGTATAGCGGAAGAAGCCGCCGATGAATTTCTGCGCACTCGCCATGATCTCTTCCTGAACTTCTTTGGGGATATTGTCTGTCGGCGGCTTACTGCCGAAAGCCGCGAGCATCTGCTGCATCTGGATAAACAGCTTCTGGACTCCTTCCTGGCCACGGATATCCGCGTCCTGCCAGGGGGTGAAAGCTATTCCGGCTTCAGTCAGCACCGATTCATACGCTTTGACCCGCTCCAGGAATTCCTCGTAATCTCTTTCTTTCGTCCATCCGTTCTCGGCAACAGCAAGCAGCCGCGGGAAGATCTGTTTTTCCAGCGTTGCCGCGTCCGGAACACGTTCTGCCCAGAGCGGTGCTTCCACGCCGAGCACCTGATCTTCAGGGATCTCAAAATTCCAGTCGATATTCGGATCCATCAGCAGACAGGCCTTCATGGAGACCATCGCGTGCGGATAATCCAGATACAGGCACGGGTTGTTCGAGAAGATAAACTTCTGTCCTCTTGCCACATGCGGGTAGGAATAAGGTTTCCCCATTTCCGCCCAGTACTGGCAGATCGGAGAACCTACCGTCTCGTTCGCACCTTCCGGTGCTTCCCAGGTGTCCGCGCCGAGCGCGCCGGACTTCAGGATCTCGTTCCATCCGATCGCGGTTTTTCCCTTTTTCGCCAGATAATTCACCAACTGCTCAGTGAAATAGGCCTGAAGGCCTTCTTCCCCGGCAAGTCCTTTTTCCCTGATTAGTGCCTGGCACTTTTCGCATTTCTTCCACTCGTTCTTCGGCGCTTCATCACCGCCCAGATGGAAATACGGGCCCGGGAAAAGATCCGTCACTTCGTCGATCAGCGCATACAGAAACTCATAGGCCGCCGGATCGGCGCCGCAGAGGATATGCGGATAGATCCCGCCTTCTTTTTTCACTTCGCTCGGCTCACCGTCACAGGAAAATTCCGGGTAGGCAGCTACGATCGCGCTCGTGTGTCCGGGCAGATCGATCTCCGGGATCACCATGATCTGCTTCTTCGCCGCATAGGCGACCACATCACGGATCTCCTCCTGTGTATAGAAGCCGCCGTATTTCGTTCCGTCGTCTTCCAGCCACCAGGAACCGATCTCATTCAGTTTCGGAAAACGTTTGCTCTCGATCCGAAAACCCTGATCATCGGACAGATGCCAGTGGAAACGGTTCATCTTGAGAGCCGCCATGGCATCCAGCAGTTTCTTCACCTCTTCCACCGGGAAGAAGTGACGGGAAACATCCAGCATCATTCCGCGCCAGTTAAATCTAGGCGCGTCTTCGATGACCATCACAGCCAGCTCTTTGTTTTCGCAGATCATCGCCATCAGCGTAACGAGACCGTAATACTGTCCGGCTTCATCAGCAGAAGTAAGAGCGATCCCTTCTTCATCGATCTCCAGCTTATAGCCTTCCGCGGGGATATTCTCATCCATGAGGAATGTCAGGCAAGCGTTTTCTCCGCCGGAAGCGAGCGCGAACTCGTCCGGATGATAGCAGTTACCCTGATACGTAAGCGGCAGCGTAACTTTCAGGCTGCCCTCGCCGGTGCGGACCCGGCCGTTGATTTTCGGAATCAGATTCATGGTTTTCTCCTATAAGATAATTTCATCCCACAGCGGATCCAGGTATTCGTTGATCCGCTTGTAGAGTTTATAGCGTTGGTCGTAGATCTCATGCACTGCCATGTTCGGTTCGAATCGTTTGCCGATCGGGCACATGGCTTTCGCGGCTTCTTCCAGGCAGGCATATTCCCCACTCGCGGCGGCCGCGGCGATCGCGCAGCCGAGTGCACCTGTCTCACCTGCCATGACCGTTTCGACCGGCAGTCCCAGGATATCCGCGAACATCTGCGTCCAGACGTCAGAACGGGCCGCTCCGCCCGCCAGTCGGATGGCGTCCAGCGGCTGTTTCCTGGTCGCCAGCAGCTTCTCCAGATGGTATCGATGGCTGAAAACGATCCCTTCATACACGCTGCGCAAAAGATGTGCACGCGTGTGGCTGACGTTCAGCCCGATGAAGCTGCCCATCGCGCCGGGGTGTACATTGCTGGCCATCAGGAACGGATGAAAGATCGGCACGAAGGTCTGCGGCGGGATGGATGCCACCCAGGCATTCATCTGTTCATAGACGCTTCGGCCGCTTTGTTCAGCCGCCTCCTTCACTTCCGGCAGGAGCTGCCGGACGAACCATTCGTTGTTGCCGGCGGAGGTGGGGCTCGATTCTTCGATCAGGTAGTACTGCGGCAGCGGGGAAAGCGAATTCATCAGTACACTGCCGTCAAGGACCGGCTCCGGCCGAAGGTATTCGTTGATGCTCCAGGTCCCCGCGATCATGCAGATATTCCGTTCATCCAGTACACCCACAGCGATCATACAGGCGTCGATATCGAACATGCCGCCGATCACCGGCGTGCCCTCGGCAAGGCCGCATTCGGTCGCAGCTTCCGCAGTCACATAACCCGCAATATCCGTCGAGCCGCACAGCGGAGGCAGGGCTTCCCGGATACCGCCAAGGCCGAAAAGGTCCAGCAACTCCTCATCATACTGACGGGTATGCAGGTTGATCAGGTTCGCGCCGGAATAATCCGTGATCTCTCCCCGGGCTTCGCCCGTCAGACGAAAACGAACATAATCCTTGCATTCAAAGACCCACCGGATATTGTTCATGACTTCCGGCTCATTGTCTCTCAGCCAGGCTAAAAGCGCTACCGGCTGGCAGGCCATGATATGCTGGCAGGAGATTTGAAACACCTTTTCTTCCGTGCCGTCTTCCTTCCACCGGACCGGATAGGCATACGCACGGTTATCCGTCGAGATGATACCGGGACGGGCAGGCTTTCCGTCCTTTCCCCAGAGGTACAGTCCCTTGCCGTGGCCGCAGATCCCGACTCCGGCCACCTCCTTTGGAGCGATGCCTGTCTTCTCCAGTACATCCCGGATGACGCGGCAGTTCGCCTGCCACATCTCTTCCATATCCCGTTCGGTAAAGCCCGGCACCGGTGTAAGCATCCTTGTCTCGCAGCTCGCTACTCCGATCTCTTTGCCGGTCCGGTCATACAAAGCGGCTTTTGTCGTTGTTCCTCCGTTATCCAGTCCAAGGAAATACTTCATCCCTTTACAGCCTTTCCGTAATATCGAACCGCTTGAACTGCTCTGGATAGTCTTCTACCTTGTGCCCGACGATCGTATATTCCTTCTCGCCTTTGGTAAAGGTGTTTTCCAGCTGCAGGTATGCCTGCGGATCGAACAGGCCGGAAGAAGAGAAACTCTGGATCCCGGAGCCCGGGGCATTCTCAAACGTATAGGCAACGCTCTGATTCTTGAAGTTGGCAAGGCCGTGCTCCAGCATGCCTTCCATCGCCGCCTTCATGGTGTAATGGCTTGAACACATGACGAATCCGAGCGGCGTCAGTTCTTCCATGGTTACGGAAGGATGATAGTGTCCATCCGGGCCTTTTTCCGCGCGTACATCCGCGAAGATCTTCGGACCGGTGACGATCTTCGCCATCTCAGCCGCCTGTTCGGCGTTGCCGACCAGTACCATCATCGCGATGACCATCTGTCCCATCTGTGCACCGATATCGATCGCTTCCTGCAGACGTTCGCAGCCTTCCTTCATCTGTTCAGGGTCGTTAGGATCCGCGTTGGAGCGGGCGATCAGAAGGCAGTCGGTGCCTTCCAGCGCGGTCAGGGCCGCGCGGACCTTGGCCATGTACTTGTCTCTTGGCAGGATCTTGGTGCTTTCTTCCATATCCGCGGAATCTTCGAGCTGGATCGCCGCGGCGCCGGCAGCAGCCAGACGTTTCGCGCTGCGGTAGACCGCCAGAGGACCGCCAAAACCATCTTCAATATCCGCGATCAGCGGGATGGCGCTGGTCGAACTTACGCGGCTGACGACCCATTCCAGGTCTGTCAGGTTCGTAAATCCGTAATCGATCACACCGTTCATCGAAATCGAAACTTCCCCGCCGGAAAGCAGACTCACCGGGAAACCGCACATCTGTACGGCATGCTGCGAGGCGCAGTCATACACGCAAGGTACAAGGAAGCATTCCTTTTGCTCCGCGAGGACCTGTTTCAAAGTTTTCTTACTGGACATAGACTTTTCCTCCTGTTCTTCTTTATATCTTACCGACCTGTTTAAGCAAAGCGGCTTTAACTTTCTGAATGATCTCTTCCTTCTCATCATTATTATATGAATACATCATCGCGTTGGAAAGTACAAAGCGTCCTATCTGGAAAAGTAAAGGCAGCATCTCTGCCGGCATGCTTTTTCTCTTATTCTTACCGCCATCCGGCTGAAACGCTTCCAGCATACTCAGCACCTGCCGGACTGTTTCATCGATGGTCGGTTCCAGTGCGTTTAATGGGGTAAACTGAATACCATAGTCTTTCAGTACCTTCAGATATTCTTTGACACGTTTCAGAAAATCATCATAGTCTTTTCGGTCTTCCGTCCAGGCATTTTCGGAGAGAGCCAGAAGGCGCGGGAAGATCCGCTGCTGAAGGATCTCTACAGACTTCACGCCTTCTGTCCAGAGCGCCGCCTCTACACCGAGTACCTGCTCTTTCGGAACACTGTAATCTTTCGCGACATTCGGTTCATATTCATATGTGGATCGGAATTTGACCAGCGCATAGGGATAGTCAAAATAGAAAGCCGGATTGCTGGAAAAGATAAAAGGATACCCTTTCGGCATTTCATTCATAACATAGGGCTGATCCGTCGGGCGAATCAGTTCCTCCGACCAGAACTGCACCACGGCTCCGTCGGTTGGCAGCGTCCCGGATTTCAGGATCTCATTCCAGCCGATCGCGGTCTTTCCCAGTGCCAAGAGATGATCGATCAGCTGTTTCGTAAAGAAAGCCTGAAGCCCTTCTTCATCACCCAGATCTTTCTCCCGTATCATCTGCTGGCATTTCGGACAGGCTTTCCATGCCTCCTTGGGGACTTCATCCCCGCCCAGATGAAAATACTTGCCTGGGAAAAGACTGCATACTTCATCCAGCAATTCATACAGGAATTCATAGACCTTCGGCTCTCCCGCGCAAAGTATCCGCCGTTCGTCCGTAAATGCATAACTCAGTTTAACTTCTTTTTCATCACAGCTAAGTTCCGGATAAGCGGCAACGATCGCTGTCGTGTGCCCAGGCAGATCGATCTCTGGGATCACTTCTATCGCACGATCTGCCGCGAACGCAATGATCTCGCGGATCTCGTCCTGCGTATAGAATCCTCTGGTCGATCCGTCAGTGGACTGGCCCTTCGCTAAAACGGAACCGATTTCATTCAGTTCGGGAAATCTCCTGCTTTCTACCCGAAAACCCTGATCATCCGACAGATGCCAGTGAAATTTGTTCAGCTTCAGGAGAGCCATCTGTTCCAGCAGCCGTTCAATCTCGGTCACCCCGGTAAAATGCCGGGAAACGTCCAGCATAAATCCTCTGTGCGAAAAACGCGGATGATCCTCGATCTCCATATAGGGGATCTTGCTGTCCAGTTCCAGCAGTCCGCCCCTGTTCTCGCGAAGCAGGCTTTCCAGGGTGATCAGTCCGTAGAACTGTCCGGCCTGAGCGGAAGACGTCAGCTCAATACCGGAAGAACTGATGATCAGTCGATATCCCTCTTCCGGGAGGTCCGGATCTGTATTCAGAAACAGCATCCCTTCCGAAGCCGGCAGCAAGCCAAAACGCATAGCATATGTGTCACTATACAGCTCGCCGCTGTAGCTGAGCGGCTCATGAACAGTCAGTCTGCCCTTATGAGGAACCATCCTCCCGTTGATTTTCGGAATAAGATTCATGAAAGCCTCCTATGATTGTTTAGATAACTGTATCATATTTATCTGGTGTGTTACAAGCCGAAATTTCCTTTCACGTATTCTCCCGGAAACTGGTGATAATCAACTTACATATGAAGCAATTATCTCTTTTTCCTTTCGATCCTTTGCCCGGATGGTTGCTTTTTGGGAGATAATCATATCCGAATTCAGATCATTATCTCCAAAAATCCGATGATCGACGAGAAGCCAGGGAGATATTTGTTACACTATATTATAAGATATCTCCTATTTTAAAGGCCAAAGAGATAATGGTTCCAGTTTCAGGATCATTATCACCACGCAGGAAACTGCACCTCAAACACATAACAAGGAAATCCTTCTCGGATCAAGTCCCTTTTCCGAAAGGAAGCATGAACGGAAAAAGGAGCCATAGCAAACTTGCCACAGCTCCATAAAACTAATCGTCATCCTTATCCAGCGAGAAGCCACGGCCACTCACTTCGGTAACACGATTGATAATGATAAAAGCCTTTGGATCGATCGATTTGATCATTTTCTCTACACGAGGGAATTCCCGGTTCGAAATGACAGACAGGACCAGCTGCTTTTTTTCGCGCAGGTAGCCGCCTTCCGCGTCCAGAAGCGTCACACCGCGGTCCAGATCCTCCATGATCCTCTCTCTGATCTCCTCCGTGTGATTGCTCGAAATGATCAGCTGTGTGCGGGAATTTCCCGCAATGAGCAGTTTATCCAGCACCAGCGTATAAAGCAAGATGACCAGTGCACCGTAGATCATATCTTCCGGCGTACAGTACAGGATCTGACAGGCGAGCACGATGATCCCCAGAAGATTCATCACGCCCGAGACAGATGTACGGAAAAGCCTGTTTAAAACAAGTGGCGGGATATCCATGCCGCCGGTCGAGGAACCGGCACGGATGACGATGCCCAGCGCCAGACCCATGCCCAGCGCCGCGCACAGCGCCATCAGGATCCGGTTATCCGAAATGACATAATCGCCGAAGATCCGTTCACAGATCTCCAGCATCAGCGGGTAAGCGAACGTACTGACGATCGTGGACAGAGCGAATTTCGCGCCGAGCACGATCCAGCCAAGGATCAGCATGACGATGTTGAAAAGAAGGACAAACAGCGAGATGCTCATCCCGGTATAGTGGTTCACGATCAGCGCCAGACCTGTCGCCCCGTCTGTCGGCAGGTCCGCCGGGATCAGAAACAGTTTGATCGACAGAGCGAGGACCGCGTTGCCGATCAGAACATAGAAAAGGGTTTTTACATAGTCCAGGATCTTTCCCCGGACTTTTTCTTTTTTCGTCATGATTTATTCCACGATCACGTGTTCAAAAAGGAAATCCTGTACTTTCGAGAACAGAACTGCCTGCTTGATATAGGGCAGTCCGTATTCTTCCTCATAAGCGCTGTAATCCGGGCTGCCGGTCACATCTTCAAAATAGCTGCGGATATCATCCTCGGTCACCTCGATCCCGGCGTCTTCCGCGATGGCCTGAAGGAGCAGGGTCGCATTGGCATCTTCCAGGATCTGTTCCGTATATGACTGAATAAGAGTTTCCGCGGACATATAGCCTACATACTGTTGAACGAATGTATCCACATCCAGTCCGTACATGTTTGCGTAATAAGCGTAATAATCAAGCATCATATTGCTCATGTAGCTGATCAGCGACCCGGGCGCCGCCTTATACGTACTGTTCTCGCTGATATACTGATTGATATATGTACGGATCTTATCTTCTTCTATCTGTGAAACGATATACGCCTTGAGTTCCTCCGCGCTTCCAAGCTCCAGTTCTTCCTCTTGCAGATGCTCCAGGACAAATTCGTCGGTCAGCTCGGGGGTTATCGTCTCTTCGATATAGTTGATCATGATATTGAAAACGGCGTCTTTGCCTGCAAGATCCGTATTGCCGTAATTTTCCGGGAAAGTCACGTTGATATCAAACTGTTCCCCGGGCATATGGCCGATCAGCTGATCCAGAAAACCGGGAATATAGTTCGTCACGCCGATCGTGACCGTGGTGCCCATGCCCATCGTGTTGCCGCCGTCGAAGGCCACGCCGTCGAGATAGCCGACATAGTCGATATTGACTGTGTCTCCGTCCTGAACGGCCCGGTCCATCACCGGCGCGGTGGTCTGATACGCGGCCAGAATATCATCGATCTCCGCCTGGATCTCTTCCTGCGTCGCGGCGATTTCCTCTTTCGGGATCCGGATATTCAGATAGTCACACAGCTCCACATAATTCAGGGCTGTGATCCCCTTGAAAAAGCCGTTTTCATCGAGACCGCTGCTGTAGTCGAAGGGTTCATAGACCCACTCGCTTTCTTCAGCGGATTCTTCGGAAGTCACTCCTTCCGATGTCCCTTCGGATGCTTCGGAAGTTTCTGCCGTCTGGGCGGAAGCTTCCTGCTCGGAGGCGCTTTCCGCGGCCGTTTCTCCGTTTTCCGGTCTGGGCTCCGGTTCGACACATCCGGCCAGCAGACCCATGGTCAGGATAAGCACTAACAATAATCCGATAACCTTTTTCACTCGTCATTCCTCCAGTTATATTGGTTGCCTTACAATACAGATTATTAATTCAGAATCTGTCCAGGAACCATCTTCGTCTTCCCCTTGCATTGAACCTAAAACAAAACACATTAGTGCCGGTCTTCCTGTTTCATCAATAATCATCTTTCTTTCTCTAATTTGAGATTCGCTCCAGCCTAATTGCTGCACTACAGCTAAATTGATTTGTGCTTCCGTATCTTTATCTGTTAATTGTTCGAGTGTATCCTTTATTTCTTGCCAGGAATAGTTATTTAAAAATGCACAAAAAGATGACAGCTTTGAAGCCTGAAATGCTAGAACCACACCATCTATTCCAATAATTACATTTACATCTTCGAGTATTATAATATTATCAATAAGGGAATAGAATCTTATGATATAGTATGGAACCGAATCTCCGCCATCATAAACTTGATTATCAATTGTATAATTGAGCCAATCTGGTGTTTCTTCCATATGAAACTGGGTTTTTAAAAATTGCTTCGCAATAATAACTGCTTCGCTTTTTGAAACCTTTTCCTCACGTGGTTTATCCATGTCCATAAAAAAGATCCCAACTAGTTCCTGAGTATCATGGTTTATTTCGAAAATTGTTCCATCTTCTGTACTGT
Organism: Bacillota bacterium; assembly: GCA_017442735.1. Classification (GTDB taxonomy): domain Bacteria; phylum Bacillota; class Clostridia; order Lachnospirales; family Bianqueaceae; genus RUG760. Next base: position 21,349 of record JAFRZE010000036.1, on the reverse strand, counting down.
AAGTATCTGTTTGAAATAAAACTCCAAGGCTATATGTCGAAAATCCATATCTCCCTGTATAAGTTTGGTCGCCAAAAACAACAGTCATCTCCTTTGGAGCATCTTGAATATCTTCTCCCTGTAATTTACTTTTTGTCCAATAGTAATCTTCATATTCAGAGGAGATAGCTGATCCACCTTCGTACTCATCTGTCACAAAAGAAATTCTAACTGACTGCAAATTCTGCGAAGCTAAGACTTCTTGATTTGCCATGGAGTCTTTCTCACCGATAATTTCCTCGGATGATTCCCCGGCTAAGGCACCAAAGCTTTCTTCCTTTTCCGCCTTACTTTGACATCCCGACATTATTATTGCACAAGAACAGATAATAGAAATTTCTATTGCTTTTTTCAAGCTTTTTCTAATTAATTGTCGCATATGGATTGCCCTCTATTATAATACTATTTAGCCCAGAGCCACTATAGTTAGGTGTGTTATTATTTGCATAGTTCACAGCCCCTTGAACTGTATAGCCAGTACTTAATGCATAAAACATACGTTTTACCCATTCTGAGGAAACACTAGATGAGATTGTCGTTGTAAAGCCAATGGAGCATTTAGCTCCTTTATCAACAGATGCCGTAGGAAAATTGTGCCTATATGAATAGTCCTTGCCTCCTTCACAACACATGAAAACTGCTATTTGACAACCATCTAAAGCGCCACTGGACATATTTACAATATTCGACGAGTGATACCATATATTGGGAGTATCTACTGCGTTAATTCTCATTCGACAATAGCCGTTACTTAGAGATACACAATGCGCTTTAACTATAAAAATCGAATATGTGCCTCCTGATAGGAATGAATTAATATTCGCCGGGGTAAATTTACCTTTTTGATTGCTGACAGTATACCCTCGGCCTTGAAGATAGGTTTTTATGGGATCCATAAAACTAGAATGATCTAATGATCCATCATTTGGTCCTACTTGTACCGCATTCCATGAATAAGATGTCGACGATGTATAGTTGATCATTAATTCCGGCCTGTTAGGATAACCAGAATCTGATGAATAAAACGTTGACCAATGAGAAGTACTGTTTTCCACATCATCACTAATTTTAACTCCGTAATTTGTCTGAAGACCTCCTAACCATCTTCCAACTATCGTAGTGACGTCCAACGTATACCAGTTTGTGGTGTCATGCCATGTATCTGGAGCTAAATACCCAGATAAATACATATTAGAAATGCTAGGTGTATTATTCCAAGTAATACTATCAGAATCCCAACTACTTGTAATTGTACTTGCGCGAATGGTTGATAAACTTCCGCTTGAAGAATATAGCCGAATATTGATACAAGCGCTGGTCAAATTCGTCGATAAAATCGAAGGAAGATTATCAAATCTGATATAGGTTCTTCTAATTCCATAATCATCATCTTTACCCATTCGTAAATAGTCGCTTAGATAGAAATTAACATTTGCATCAACTGATGAAACATAGGAATCAGCTGTAACAAATTCCCCACAGATGGTATATGTTGGATCAATTAGGATTGGATAAACTCGATTATCATCATTCATCCAGTTCTGATTCACATTAATGCTGATAGTCGCTGTCTCCTCATAAAACCCAAGTAATTCAGCTTGGACATCATCACAATATATGTTATTACTGTCCATAGCAAAAAGATCTCCCATTTCAAAAACAGGATTTCCGTCTTCATTGATCAGAACAACTTCTCGCTCCATCTGTACCGGGATCAAGCCTTCCAGTCGAAGCTGGAAGACAAAACTGGAAGTCTCCATTGGACCATAGATTATGATATATTCTTTTTCTCCAATGTTTTTAGGAATATATACAAGATCATAACCTTCGTCTCCCTGATACATGACAGCATTTTCAAGACAAACATTCTCTAATAAAATCTCAGGAAAGCTGGTTTCTTCTCCAAAAACATAATTAAACTGAGAGCCCTCAATTCCATAAGAAAAGGCATATTCCTGATACTCAATTCTGATTGGAAATTCATTCTCCATACTCGAATTAGCAAAAAACAGGCTAAAATCACTACTTTTATTCTTGTGAGAATATAGCAGACCATTCACATTGTAAGCCGTTTCAATAATCGTGTTGTCAATATCAATATATTGTCCGTTCTCATCTTTCCAATGAATTCTGTCAGGGGAACCAATGTACTGCATTGTACCATCAGGAAGAAGATATTGTTTTGATGTTTCGGTTCGCAACTCTTCTATCTCAATCCCGTCTCTTGGTCCATAGTATTGGGAAAGCGGTTCTTCTTTTCCTTCCGCTTGGAAAGAGATATTTCCTGTCAAGGAAAGAAGTATAGCCAATAATAATGATAAAACTATTTGCTTTCGTCTTATGAATAGCATATTTGCAGCATTCCTTTCCTACAATATGTATACATCGAACTAAGTTATGATGCTTTTGGTTTAAGAATAACACAAAGATATTACTGATACAACAATTTTGTTCAATTTACAGGTTTACAGACTTGTCCTACATAGATCAAAACGAATGGAAAACCATGTATATAGTAAAACGAATTAAATGAAGAGTTTTTTGTGCAGACTTCGCCTGAGCTTTTTATTCGCCGCCACAATGATCATCATGACGCCTATAATGACCAGCGCGGTCAGTGGATAGATGCTCCACCAGATCATAGGGATGTCGAATGTCACCTTGATCAGGAATTCCAGCAGAACCAGCAGACCGCCGAGGATGATCACAGCGCCGCCGAAGATGTACAGGAGCCGGTGAGGATAGGCACCGACCGTATAACGACACAGGACGATGATGGCTTCGACCAGCAGGATCAGCGCGCCTCCTACCGGAAAGGCAAAGGAAAGAAACCATCCGCCGTGCGTTTTCAGACTGATATATAAAGCGGTAAGCAAAAGAGCTGTTAAAGCAACGGGTACGAAAATGACCGGGTTCTTCCGTTTAAACCATAAGGGCAGGCAAACGGCGATATATAACGACGCCAGACCGCAGCAGACAAAACCGCTCCAGACGATACCGTGATTCATGTTTAAGTCGATCATCAGGCAAAGGACGATCGGCAGAAAGAATACAAATCCCAGGATGAACTGGACCGCGCCGGGGCTGAAAGTCTCCTCTCCCTCGGAAAAGCGCGGATAGAGCGCCGGTTCGGGCGTTTCCTGGATATCGGGATGGTAGACTTTTGTTCCGCAGAGCGGACAGACTTTCGCGCCCTTTTGCAGTTCGACGCCACAATTGATACAGTACACAGGCTACCTCCTTTCCGGTGTGTTTCGATCGTTGCTCTCGATTTTGACGTGGAAACCTTCGCGGACCAGTCTGCGGAAGAATTTCTGTTCCAGCTCGGCTTCTACACTGTTGCGTACGATCTCGACATAGCTTTTCCCGTCCCAGCTGGTCAGACTGACGTTATAAGGCGCCTGGGACTGTGACCCGAGAATGAATTCCACCCGGCGGATATGACGCGCGGCCGCCGAAGGAAACCGCACCTGGCCAAGGTTCGAAAGGCAGGTGGTCGAAACCGTCTCCCCCACCGTATCGAAGACGATCCGCATGATCAGTGTTTTGAGTGGGAGCGGAACGATTTTCAGGATGGGATTCTTCTCACTGTTGACATTCGGCGTGAAGATCGCCCGCAGATTTTTCGCGGTGATATTCAGCTGCATCTGGTGATGAACGATCCCGAATAGTTCTTCCAGGCTGTAATCGCCCATCCGCGGATCCACCCCGATATTGACCACGGCCACGAAGTTTCTCATGGTACATCCGCCGTAGATCTGGCGCAGGTTGACCGGGATCTGGACCTTGACCGGTCTCAGCTTTTTGCGTTTTCTGATCTCACGAAGCGTCAGTCCTTTCGGAGAATCATCCTCGGAAGGATCGATGTGAAGGCGTTCATATTGGATATCCAGCAGACACTTAAGGAGGATGGCCGTGAGATAACCTGTGACGGTGATCCCTTTTTCTTTTGCTTTCGTACGCAGTGTAGCTGCGTCGAGGATGCCGCATGTCTGATGAAGAAACCGGTCTTTTTCCGTTTCACCGGTCAGATGGAACACATGAAGATCATCCCGCGGCGCGGCGACCGGGCCGGCGTGTTCCTGGAAACTGTCGACCAGTTCTTCCTCCGGGACCGGCTCATCCAGATCCTTCAGATCCTCCTCCAAAGGTACGGTCTCCCCGTATTTCATTCGGATATATTCAGCTGCCAGATTTTTCGTAAAGATCATGCCGCCGGTCCCGTCCGTGACAGAATGGAAAAACTCGACAGCCATCCGGTCCCGATAATAGAGCACACGGATCGCGCAGCGGCGGATATCCTTCCATTTCATTCCGATCAGGGGCTGGTAGCTGTCTTCATGCACCGTCGGCGAGTCGGTCTCTTCCAGGTAGAACCAGAAAAAGCTTCGGCGAAGTCTGGCACAGATCCCGAGGAATCTTGCCGCGACCCGGTCCAATGCGTTCTGAAGGATATCCGGGTCGATCGGATCTTCCATAGTGACGGAGATCCGGAAGGCGTTGCTCCAGGTTTTTCGAAGAGAAGCCGGAAAGATCAGGCCGGCATTATCCAGCCGCATCCAACGCGGGGCTTTGCGTTCTTCGCTCATCTTCTGGCTCCTCCTTTCATCTAATATATCATATTAGTTCATGTTATTATACCTCATTTTGTTTCTTTCGTCTACCCCCTTGACAGACAAGGATGATGTGATTATAATATAGTCATCATATGAACAATCGTTCATATGTTCAAAGAAGGGAGATTTGGTTATGAAGAAAACATATAAGATCGAAGTCGACTGCGCGAACTGCGCCGCCAAGATGGAACAGGCTACCAAAGCCACGCCCGGCGTCAAGGATGCTGTGGTCAACTTCATGACATTAAAAATGAATGTCGAATTTGAAGAAGGTGCCGATCCGAAGACTGTTATGAAACAGGTCCTGAAGAACTGCAAAAAAGTCGAAGACGACTGCGAGATCTTCCTATGACATCCAAACAGAAAAAGATGCTGCTGCGGATCATTCTCGCAGCAGTCTTCATGTTGATATTCGTTCTGATCCCCTTCGACAAACTGCTGCCCGTCCCCTGGGACGAACGTGTTCGCTTTGCGGTCTTTCTGATCCCGTATTTTATCGTCGGCTATGACATTCTCCGAAAAGCGATCAAAAGCGTGATCAATCGACAGGCTTTTGACGAATGTTTCCTGATGGCCGTCGCGACGGTCGGCGCGATCGCGCTCGGGGAATACGTTGAAGGCGTGGCCGTTATGCTGTTTTACCAGATCGGCGAACTTTTCCAGGGCGTAGCCGTAGGCAAAAGCCGCCGCAGTATCAGCGATCTGATGGATATCCGCCCCGACTACGCGAATATCGAGCAGGACGGTGCCCTCGTACAGGTCGATCCCGATGAGGTGGAGATCGGTTCCATTATCGTGGTCCAGCCCGGTGAGAAGATCCCGATCGACGGTGTGATCACGGAAGGCCACTCTTCTCTGGACACTTCCGCCCTGACCGGCGAAAGCCTGCCCCGCTATGTACGGGAAGGATCCGAAGTCATTTCGGGATGCATCAACCAGACCGGTCTGCTGCACATTCGCACGACCTGTGAATTTGGCGAATCGACCGCTTCCAAGATCCTGGATCTGGTCGAAAACTCCGGGATGAAAAAGTCCCGCTCCGAGAACTTTATCACGAAATTTGCCCGTGTCTATACACCGGCCGTCTGTTACAGCGCACTGGCACTGGCTATCCTGCCTCCGCTGGTCCGGCTGCTGCTCGGCATGACGCCCGCCTGGAGCACCTGGATCTTCCGCGCACTGACCTTCCTGGTCATCAGCTGCCCCTGTGCCCTGGTCATCTCGATCCCTCTCAGCTTCTTCGCGGGGATCGGCGGTGCCAGCCGTCAGGGTATCCTGGTCAAGGGTTCCTCTTATCTTGAAACGCTCTCCAAGACGAAAATCGTTGTCTTTGACAAGACAGGCACCATGACCCGCGGCACCTTCGAAGTCACCGGGATCGATCCGGCCGAGGGCAATGAGTTCCTTCGTGCATTGGAAGCGGAAGCAGGTTCACAGTCCGGCCGTTCTCTGGAAGCCAGGCTTCTGGAGTACGCGGCGCTGGCCGAGTGCCATTCCACACACCCCATCAGCCGCAGCCTTCAGGAAGCATATATCAAAGACCTCGTCACGGGATCCCTCGATCACACCCGCGTTTCGGCTGTCGAAGAGATCTCCGGTCACGGTGTTTCAGCTGTGGTTGATTCTGTGCCGGTACTTGTCGGAAACACCAAGCTGCTGAAGCTTCATTCCGTCGAGATCCCGGAGACCGCCACTCGTCCTGCCGCGACCATCGTCCATGTCGCGGTGGGCGGCTCCTATGCCGGCACCATCACGATCTCCGATGTTGTGAAGCCGACAGCCGCCAAGGCGGTCCAGTCTCTTCACGAGATGGGCATCCGTGACACGGTCATGCTGACCGGCGACAGCCGGGAAGCGGCCGAAGCGGTCGCCGCCGAGATCGGCGCTTCCGATGTCCGCAGCGAACTGCTTCCTCAGGACAAAGTCGTGGCCGTCGAAGAACTTCTGGCGAAAAAACGGCCTTCCGATACCCTAGTCTTCGTTGGCGACGGCATCAATGATGCCCCGGTCCTTGCCCGAGCCGATATCGGCGTCGCTATGGGCGCGCTCGGATCCGACGCAGCCATCGAAGCGGCTGACGTCGTGTTGATGGATGATGATCCGTTAAAGATCTCCCGAGCGATCCGCCTGTCAAAGAAATGCCTGCGGATCGTGTATGAAAATATCTATTTCGCGATCGGTGTGAAACTGCTTTGCCTGCTGCTCGGCGCGCTTGGTATCGCGAACATGTGGCTCGCGATCTTCGCGGATGTCGGCGTGATGGTCATCGCGGTCCTGAACGCGATCCGCGCGCTGAAAGCCTGAGTCTGTAACTGCTGAAAGGAAACGAATGAAATGAAACTTGATTTTTCACCCGTTGAATGCTGTGATTCTGTTGAGATCCACGAGTCCCTGCTGAAGATCGTCGATGAGAAGATGCCGCCGGAGGACGAGCTTTATGATCTGGCCGAGCTCTTCAAGATCTTTGGCGACTCGACCCGTATCCGCATCCTTTTTGTCCTTTTCGAAGCCGAAGTGTGTGTCTGCGATCTGGCCCGCGCGCTGAACATGACCCAGTCCGCGATCTCCCACCAGCTGCGGATCCTGAAACAGAGCCAGCTGGTCAAGTCCCGCCGCGAAGGTAAATCTGTTTTCTATTCTCTGGCAGACGATCATGTCCGCACGATCATTTCCCAGGGCCTGGAACACGTGGAAGAATAAGGATCCGGGCTGTTTTCTGCCATTTCTCACAAACGCTCCAATGCTTTGGGGCGTTTACGGAACACTCTGAACTCTCGCCCCAAGGCTTTGGGGCGTTTAGTGCATTTTATAACTTCGCCGCCCAGTACATTTTTGCATTATTGGGCGGTGCATCAATTTGACGAGCTATCTTATCCAATCCCTGGGCGGGAAGAACCGTCTGACTGCTATCTCACCCAGAAAAAACAACGTACGGATGCTCTGTTTGGGCGAGAATAAGATTTGACGAGCTATCTTCTCTAATCCTTGGATAAGATAGCTCGTCCGATTGATAACTATTCCATAAAACACAGGCAGTTTTGGGTGGCGAGCCTGATAAAAGGCGTATCTTACCCAAGAAGCGAAAAAAGACCGATCCGTCAGGCGCACCACGAAAAAACAGGCGGCAGGAATGATTCCTGTCGCCTGTTCCTATTCAGTTCTTATAAAGCCTTATGCCATTGCCTGCTGGACTGCAACTGCGACCGCAACGGTCATACCGACCATCGGGTTGTTGCCGGCGCCCAGGAAGCCCATCATCTCGACGTGCGCGGGAACGGAGGAGGAACCTGCGAACTGCGCGTCGGAATGCATACGGCCGAGGGTATCAGTCATACCGTAGGAAGCGGGACCCGCTGCCATGTTATCAGGATGAAGGGTACGGCCGGTGCCGCCGCCGGAAGCTACGGAGAAATACTTCTTGCCGGCTTCCCAGCGCTCTTTCTTGTAGGTACCAGCGACCGGATGCTGGAAACGGGTCGGGTTGGTGGAGTTACCGGTAATGGAAACATCCGCGCCTTCATGCCACATGATGGCCACGCCTTCACGAACGTCGTCTGCGCCGTAGCAGTTGACTTTCGCGCGGTCGCCATCGGAATAAGGAGTCTTGCTGACGATAGTCAGAGCGTGATCTTCCTTAACATCGGCAGACAGATAGTCATATTTGGTCTGAACATAGGTGAAACCGTTGATACGGCTGATGATCATGGCGGCGTCTTTGCCAAGACCGTTCAGGATAACGCGCAGCGGTTTGGTACGAACTTTGTTCGCATTCAGCGCGATCTTGATAGCGCCTTCCGCGGCGGCGAAGGACTCGTGGCCGGCCAGGAATGCGAAGCATTCGGTCTCTTCATCAAGCAGCATCGCGCCAAGGTTGCCATGGCCGATACCGACCTGACGCTGGTCAGCGACAGAACCGGGGATGCAGAATGCCTGCAGGCCGACGCCGATCCATCTGGCGGCTTCAGCCGCGCTCTTGGCGCCTTCTTTCATAGCGATCGCGGCACCAAGTTCATATGCCCATTTAACGTTTTCAAAGCAGATCGGCTGGGTGCTTTCTACGATGCTGTAGGCATCCACGCCTTTGCCGTTGGTATAAGCTTTGACTTCTTCGAAGTCTTTGAATCCGTACTTGTCAAGGACGGGCTGCAGCTGAGGCATACGTCCTTCATAGTTTTCAAATAATGCCATTTGCTTCCCCTCCTCTTATTCTTTACGCGGATCGATCCATTTGACTGCGCCGTCTTCCGCTTTGAAGCGGCCGTAGGTACCAAGGTTCTTGTCATAGGCTTCCTGTGCGGGAACACCTTTCTTGATGTCATCCATCATCTTGCCAAGGCTCAGGAACTGGTAACCGCAGACCTGATCATCTTTATCCAGGGCCATCTTTACGACATAACCTTCGGTCATCTCCAGATAACGGGTTCCTTTCGCACGGGTACCATACATGGTACCGACCATGGAACGAAGGCCTTTGCCAAGGTCTTCCAGGCCAGCGCCGATACGAAGACCATCCTCAGAGAAAGCGGACTGGGTGCGGCCATAGACGATCTGCAGGAACAGCTCGCGCATCGCGGTGTTGATCGCGTCGCAGACGAGGTCGGTATTCAGGGCTTCAAGGATGGTTTTGCCGGGAAGGATCTCACTGGCCATAGCGGCGGAGTGGGTCATACCGGAGCAACCGATCGTCTCAACGAGCGCTTCTTCGATAACGCCGTCTTTGACGTTCAGGCTCAGCTTGCAGGTGCCCTGCTGAGGCGCGCACCAGCCGATGCCGTGGGTATATCCGGAGATATCCTTGATTTCTTTTGCCTGGATCCATTTTCCTTCTTCAGGAATCGGAGCGGGGCCGTGGTTTGGGCCTTTTGCGACACAAACCATCTCTTCAACTTCCTTTGTGTATTGCATGTGAACATGTTCCTCCTGTTCAGATTTTTATGAGCATACTTAAGGAAATTATAAATGGAAAACGAGGGACTGTCAACCGAAAAGATGGGAATCTCGAGGGATTCCACGAGAAGAGTTCCATGGTCTGATCTGCCAGCTCCGCTTCTCTTAAATGTAAACATTTTTTTAACTTTTGGGCTTATGAATGAATCTCAAAAGTATCATCCCCAAAAAACTTGTGGTTTCGTTCAAGTAGATAAAATTTTTAAACAAAAACCCGTATAATCCCTTTGTTTATGCCGCTTTCCTGGGTTGACAGCCATGCTATGATGAAGGAAAAAACCAAGGAGGAGCTTCGAAAAATGAGCCAGGAATCTGTTATTAGGATGAGGCTGAACGAACTGGAAACAAGGATCGATCAAATTCAAAAAACCATAAAAAACCTTCCTGCCGGAATCTTGAAAATCGACCAGAACGGTCCCTATGTCAAATGGTATGTTCTGAACAGACAGAAAGAAGGCGTCAGATCCATGAGGACCTATCTACCCAAACACAAACTGGCTCTCGCAAAGAAACTGGCTCTGAAAACCTATTATGCCGCACTGCTTGAAGATTTGAAAACTGAACAAATCTTTCTGAAAAAAACACTCAAGCAGGAAGAGAACGCTCTTCCTGCAAATTCTGCGGAGAAACTATTACAGGACCAGGCCTTCCGCGAACTTCTCCCTCCGGAAATACGTTCGGTGGAAGAAGAGATACACGACTGGCAGAATGCTGAATACGCACGCAATCCCTATATGCCGCAGGAACTAAAGGTCCCTACTTTGGCTGGTATTTCGGTCCGTTCCAAATCAGAAGCTATCATCGCAGATTCTCTCTTTGAACGGGGAATTCTATTTCGCTATGAACCAGGAATTATTCTGAATGACGGTCGAGTCGTTTATCCCGATTTCATGGTCCGCAATCGATATACCCAACTGGAATTGCCGTGGGAACATTTAGGTCTCATGGACGATCCGGCATATATTGCCAAAAACACGGAAAAGCTCCAAAGGTATTCGGCGTCTGGTTATACCCCTATGGTAAATCTGATCCTGACTTTTGAAACACGGACTCATCCCCTTTCTCGCCCTCAGGTCATGCATATCATCGACCAATTTCTTTTATAAACACTCTCAGTCAAGCAGTTTGGGCCAGATCGAGCATTTGCACTCCCTGCCACCCAAAATTCCTGTGTTTTTTGGAATAGATATCAACCAGAAAGAGCCTCCTGACGGCTATCTCGCCCAGAAAGTTCATCGAAAAGCAGCTCCGATTGGGCGGAAATGATTTATAACTTTCTATCCTTTCTAATCCTTGGATAAGATAACTCTTTAAAATGGATATATACCCCAGAAATTACAGGAATTTGTGGGCGGCGGAACGGTCTCAGTCGGCAAACGCCCCAAACGCCTCGCTGAAGCATCTTTCACAAGACGTTTTCCCTCTGGATAAGCGAGTTTACACACAAAAAGTGACTGTAGTTCTACAGTCCCTTTCAAGTGTACCGGCGCGTTCTGCGCCGGAAGAAAAGACGGATTCCAAACTTACGCGTCCAGCTGAGCGGAAGCTTCCTGAAGAAGCGTGATGATAGGCAGATGCTGCGGGCAAACGCTTTCGCACTGACCACACTGGATACAATCCGCCGCGCGTCCGGAACGGCCGGTGTCCACCAGTCCTTTATAGTAGGACTTCGGACGCCAGGTATCGTTCGGATAGAGTTTGATCGTGTTCGCGGAACGGAAGATCTCCGGAATGTTGATCTGCATCGGACACCCGTCGCAGCAGTAACGACAGGCAGTACAGCCGATCAGCGGAACATCCAGATACGCACGGGTCACGGACTTGACCAGTTCCTGCTCCTCCGAGCTCAGAGGCTCGAAATGGGCAAAGGTCTTCAGGTTATCCGCCATCTGCTCATCGCTGGACATACCGGAAAGAACGGTCATGACCCCGGGCAGCGACGCGGCGAAACGAAGCGCCCAGGAAGCGATAGAATCATCAGGACGAGCCGCCTTGTATCTGGCCTCGAGTTTTTCCGGCAGAGATGCCAGCGTACCGCCTTTGACCGGCTCCATTACGATCACCGGGATGCCGCGGCTTTCCAGGATCTTGTACAGATCGCCGGAGCGGACGACGGGATTCTCCCAGTCCAGATAATTCAGTTGGATCTGAACGAACTCAACTTCCGGATGTTTGTCCAGTATCTGGACGAGCAGATCCGCCCCGCCGTGATAGGAAAATCCGAAATGTTTGATCTTTCCTTCCGCCTTTTTCTGCAGGCCCCAGGCAAAGCAGTCATATTTCTCGTAGGTGTCGATGTGGCCTTCTTCGATCGAATGCAGAAGATAGAAATCGAAGTAGTCAACACCGGCACGATACAGCTGCTCGTTAAAGATCCGATCGCGGTCATTCGCGCTTTTCATTTCCCAGGCGGGAAGCTTGCTGGCCAGATAAAAACTCTCCCGGGGATAACGATCGACGATAGCCTCCTTCATAGCGACTTCGGACTTTCCGCCATGATAGACATAAGCACTGTCGAAGTAGTTCAGTCCGGCGGCCATATACGAATCGACCATCCGTCAGACCTGCGGGATATCGATCACGCCGTCCTTCTCCGGAAGGCGCATCATCCCAAACCCGAGCTTGGGCAGTTTTGTTACATCTACAGACATTGTGTACCTCTCCTATTATTTAATTTTGTTTTTTCCTTACAGCCTGATCGAACCCTTCGGGACCCACTTTTTCATCTGCTCGCGGAGATTGCGGAATTCACCGTCCGCAAAGAACGTGCCGTCCCCGTTGGCGTGAATGACTCTGCGCTCCGTCGGTTCCGGATTCTCCCAAAGCTGCACACCTTTTAAGATCAGCAGCCCGTGATCTTCCACATAGTCCTCCAGCTTGCATTCTATGGCAGCCAGACAGTTTTGAATGATCGGAGCCTTCACCTTTTCGGCTTCCTGCTTCGGCAGATCGAACCGTTCGAACTTGTCGCATTCCGACCCGTGAACGACGCCGATCTCCACGGCTTTTTCTATCATATCGAACCCGGGAATATTGAGACAGCATTCTTTTGTTTTCAGGATCGTCTTGAAAGACTCGTTCCACTTTCCTGTAGAGAGCGCGATATGCGGGATAAAGTCCATCACCATTTGCCAGGAGATCGTCATGACGTTGTCTTTCCCTTCGTCATGCGAGGTAACCAGCAAAACAGATCCTGATTCCAGATAGGTAAACGCTCTTCGGATATCACCTTTTTTCATTTGCTTTTCCTTTCTTTGTCATCAGATATTTTAAGATACTTCCCAGCGCCATAAACGTTGCGAACATCAGCGCGTGCAGCAGATATATGATCCATGCGGGATAGTTTGGCGTGAAGGCAAATTCATTCAGAAGGAACAGTCTTTCATAAAGCCGGCACAAGATCAATGCGACGATACCGGCTATTCCGGCTATATATAAAAGCACGTTCCATTTCCCTGATCTCAGATGCATCCCGTAGTGGATACCGCTGATCACAAACAGCCATGCGGTCGTGACCATATGGATCCGCCTTCCCAGAAGCGTCCCGCTGATGTCCAGAGAAGCGAAAATATATCCGGAGATCACAACGCTGCTCACAGCGATCAGCAGGATCGCCACGATCAGGAGCAAATCCGCCGCGGTCATCACCGTGCGGTTCGCGGTATATTTGCCCCGGGTCAGGCTCTTGAACCACCTGCGGTTTACTATCAGATGAAGCAGGACACATACGAACATCACGATCCCGCACCATTCGTGCAGAAGACTTTGTGTCCGGCTCAGACCCATCCCGCTTCCGCACAGGAAGATAAGCGCCGCGATCATAGCGCAATGCAGCAGTTTTTTCATTGGATCAGTCCTAATTCCTGCAGCCATGGGGCGATGGCCTCATTGTTCCTAACCAAAAGGCCGTCCGGCACTTCGGTGTCCGGTATTTCGCTCCGGATATCCTCCACGCTCTGGCCGATCCCAGTGCCGCCGCTCGTGGCGAAAGGAACGACGGTTTTGCCTGTAAAGTCATAGGACTCAAGGAAGGTATGGATGATCATAGGGACGGTGCCCCACCAGATTGGATAACCGAGATAGATCACTTCATATTGATCGATGCTTTCGATCGGATCTTTGATCGCCGGGCGAGCGTTTTCGCGCTGCTCCTTCTTGGCCGGATCCAGTGCGGCAGAATAGCCTTCCGGATACGGTTTCAGGGGAACGATCTCGAACAGATCTCCGCCGACGAGTTCGTGAAGATAAGCCGCGACCTCCCTTGTTGTCCCGGTATGGGAGAAGTAGATCACAAGGACCTTGCTGACAGGTTCTGCCGGTTCCTCAGAGGTCTGCTTTTCTGTGTTCTCCGAAGAGGAGTCCTGGGCGTTTTCCTCCGACGAGACTTCTGTGCTTTCGTCAGAAGCAGCCTCCGCGCTTTCCTCCGAAGCAACCTCTGCACTTTCGTCAGCAGATACCTCCTCCGGAGTCGAACTTGCCTCAGACGGCGCCGATTCCTGTGTTTCTGTTTCCGTGCCGGAAGCGGTACCGGAGTTTCCCGGATCGCTGCTGCAGGCGCTTAGCAGAGACGTGATCAGGATCAACACGAGGAGAAGCGAAATCGTTTTGACTGAATGCTTTTTCATGTTCGACTCCTTACATCAGATCCATCTTATTCCAGAGGATATTGCCCTTTTCATCCAGATATTCTTCGTCCACGTGAACGGCCTCCACCTTGCCGATGAACAGTTCGTGCGTACCGGGCTGGGAGCTTTCGATCACGGTGCACTCGATACTGACCGGGCAGTCCGAAAGGATCGGGGCGTTGACATATTCCGCGTCCTCCCACTTCAAATCCAGGGCAGCAAACTTATCACCGTTCCGGCCGGACCGTGAACCAAGGTAGTTGTATTCCTTCTGAAAACTTTTCTTCGGGAGGTTGATTACGAAGGCGCCGGTCTCCTTGACCATATGGTGAGAGAAACGTGAGGGAACGATACCGACCATGACCATGACCGGATCCAGGCTGGCGTTAGCGGTAAAACCGACCACCAGCGCGTTATTTCTTCCTTCTTTGTCTCTGCAGGAAACGATCGTCTGGGGGACAGGCTGCATGCAGAGGACCATGTTCTTGGCAAGCTTCTTCATAGTTAACAATTCTCCTTTCATTATTTTTGATTACATCGGCTTTTGATAGTTTTTCGTTACGGACCAGCTCGCTTTCTGCCGCCGGTAAACCGCCGGCGGCATCCCGTATTCTTCCCGGAAGATCCGGATGAAATGGCTGTCGCTAGAAAAGCCCAGCATTTCTGCGATCTGGCTGATCGGCACGGAAGAGTACAGAAGCAGGTTCTCGGCATAGAGCAGGCGCTGGGCACGAATATATTCCGAAAGGCTTTGCCCGGTTTCCTGATGAAACAGCATGGACAGATAGTTCGGCGTCAGATCCACTTTTTCCGCCAGCTGTGCGACAGTGATCTTCTCGTGCAGATGAGAAGAAATATATTCCTTTGCCCTGTGTACAGGCAAAGAGCCGGCCCTTTGCTTCTTCGCGCGGGCGACAAGCTCCGTAAAACTGCGGAACAGTTCCTCCACCAGAGGATAGATCTCTTCTGTACTGCGAATGCGGTCGGCCTGCCGGATCATATGATCGCTCAGCGGATACGCCACATCCATACCCAGTCCGCCATCCAGAGAAAAACGCGTGACCAACATAGTAGCACACACAAACCGGTAGATCACATTCCGCATGGGATCAACGGAGAGCCTGCCCTGATAAGGACTTTTAAAAATCTCAAGTCCCAGCGCCACAGAGCGTAGATCCCCCTTTCGCACATATTCATACTGCAACATCTCCAGCTGGGAATCCAGATGCTCAAGTCCTTCTTCGCGGCGCGCGAAGGTTTCGTCGATCTCGTCCTTTGCCTCGATTCCCTCGGCGCGCAGATTGCTTCTGTATATCGCGGGGGTGACGCCGTACTGCGCGCGAAACGCCTGAATAAAGTGACTTTCGCCCGCGAAGGGGAGCGTCGCCGCGATCTCGCTGATCGGACGATTCGACCGGGCGAGCATGAGACGGGCGGCTTCCAGACGCTGCTGCCGGATAAAGCCGGATAGAGTCTGTCCGGTTTCCTTTTTAACCAAAGAAGACAGATAATTCGGGGAGACGTCGGCTGCCTCCGCAACCTGCGCCGCAGTAAAATGCTCGTGCAGGTGGGCAAATATATAGGCTTTCGCCCGCTGGATCAGCACATCACTCAGGCTCATAGCCTCTTCCTTGTCGAGCCCTCCGTCAATGGCATACCGGGTGACCAGCACCGCCGCACAGATAAAATGATAGATCATATTGCGCAGCGGGTCCTCCGACATCTTCCCGTGCTCGGGACGGCGGAAGATCTTCGCGGCAAGCTCGACCGCGCGCATGTCCCCGTCCCGCACATACTCATACTGCAGCATATCCAGACGGTGCCCCAAAGGTTGGATCAACCAGTTTTCCTGTTCAAAGATCGTATCCTGAATCATATTCCGGTTCTCTCCTCCCTTTCTGCCGATTCCCGTATATAATTATAAGACGCTTTCATCCTTCCATATATCAATTATTTACGAAAAATGGCATATTTCTACGATTATTTTCCGCCACCCCTCGCTATCGCCCCAAGTCATTGGGAAAGATAGTGCATTTTCAAGCCTCCCTGCACGAAACGCCCCAGGGCTTTAGGGCGAACGTTTAAAACATAACGAAAACACTCTAGAGCCTGGGGCGATAGCTAAGAATGTTCTTTAAACGCCCCAACCCTTTGAGGCGAAAGTTCTCTTGCACTTTCCCCGCAAAAGGACTATAATATTTTGCGGTAAAATATCGCCCCGTTTTGTGAAGGACGGGGCTCTTATAGTCAGGAGGCATATCATGGCAAAGAAACAATTCAAGACCGAATCCAAAAAACTGCTGGATATGATGATCAATTCCATCTATACCCACAAAGAGATCTTCCTGCGCGAGCTAATCTCCAACGGGTCCGACGCGATCGACAAGCTCTATTTCCGTTCGCTGACCGACAGTTCGATTACCTTAAAGCGCGGTGACTACGAGATCCGTCTGATCCCGAACAAGGAAGCCCGCACCCTGGTGATCAAGGACAACGGCATCGGCATGACAGAAAAAGAGTTGGAGAACAACCTGGGCACGATCGCCCGCAGCGGCTCTCTGGATTTCAAGAAGAACGCGGATCATCAGGACGCGCCTACCACAGAGGAAGCTGAAGCAAGCTCCGCCGAGGCGGCCGAAGCCGAAGATGATGGCGCCGATAAGGCTTCGCCCGAAAAGCCCATCGATATCATCGGCCAGTTTGGCGTGGGCTTCTACTCCGCCTTTATGGTGAGTTCCGAGATCAAGGTCGAGTCCAAAGCTTATGGCTCCGATGAAGCCTGGTGCTGGGTCTCCCGCGGCGTCGACGGCTATACCATCGATCCCTGTGAGAAAGCGGAAAACGGTACCACGATCACTCTCACCCTGAAACCCGATACCGATGACGAAAAGTACAGCGATTTTCTGGAAGAGTGGAAGATCCGTGAGCTCGTCCGCAAGTACAGCGACTATATCCGCTACCCCATCCGTATGCAGGTCACCCGTTCCCGCAAGAAGGAAGGCTCTCCCGATGACAAGCCTGAGTACGAAGAATACAAGGAAGACACCACGCTGAACAGCATGGTGCCGCTCTGGAAAAAGCCCACCTCCGCCGTCAGTGAGGAAGAATATAACAATTTCTACAGTGAGAAGTTCTTCGACTACGAAGCGCCGCTGAAAGTCATCCGTCAGCACAGTGAAGGCACATCTGACTTCGTTTCCCTGCTGTTCATCCCGTCTCACGCGCCGTATAACTACTATACCCGCGAGTACGAAAAGGGTCTGCAGCTTTATTCCAGCGGCGTGCTGATCATGGATAAATGCAAGGATCTGCTGCCCGATTACTACAGCTTTGTGCACGGTCTGGTAGACTCTTCCGATCTTTCCCTGAACATCTCCCGTGAGATGCTGCAGCATGACCGTCAGCTGAAGATCATCGCCCGCGCGGTCGAAAAGAAGATCTCGCAGGAACTGAAGAAGATGCTGGAAAACGAGCGCGAGAAATATGAGACTTTCTTCAAGGCTTTCGGTACCCAGCTGAAATACGGTATCTATCAGGATTACGGCATGCACAAGGATCCGCTTCAGGATCTGCTGCTCTTTGCTTCCAGCTATAAGGCGGAAGCGCCGGCAGCGGATGAGGCCGCCAAGGATCAGCCGGACGCCGCTGAGGAGAAGAAGGCTTTTGTCCCGACCTCTGTCACCCTGAAAGAATATGTTTCCCGTATGAAGGAAGGGCAGGACAAGATCTATTACGCACCCGGCGTAACCAAAGAACAGATCGCGCTGCTGCCGCAGGTGGAAGCGGTCGTCGCCAAGGGCTACGAAGTGCTGTATCTTACGGAAGAGATCGATGAATTCGCTCTTCAGGTCATGAACACCTACATGGAGAAATCCTTCTCCAACGTCTGCAAGGACGATGTGGACCTTTCCACGGAAGAAGAAAAGGAGACCCTGAAGGAAGAAAACGATCTGTCCAAGGATATGTTCGAGTTTATGAAGAACACCATTGGCGCTCCGGTCACTGCCGTGCGTTTCACCAACATGCTTCAGAATCACGCGGCCGCGCTCTCCAGCGAAGGCGAGCTTTCCGTCAACATGGAAAAAGCTCTCAGCCGTATGCCGGGAGCCGAAGAAAATGAGATGTTCAAAGCTCAGCTGGTGCTGGAGATCAACATGAATCATCCGATCGCCCAGAGGCTGAAAGAACTTTTTGTCGTCGATCAGGATAAGCTGGCCAAATACAGCAAGATCCTGTACGCTCAGGCCAGACTCGTCAGCGGTCTCGAACTGACGAACGCCTCCGAGATCAGCGATCTGGTCGTCGGATTGATGACCGAATAAGCAACGAGAGAAATGTGCGCCGCCAGACGCACATAACAAAGGCTCCGTCCTGCATTGGCAAGGCGGAGCCTTTTCTTTGTATTTGATCGATCATCCTCCCTGCACGAAGCGGATGAATTCGTGGACTTCCTTCATGGTTTTCAGCTTAGCCGTATACATGAAGCGGCCCATCTGCGGCCAGTTCACGGGCGGCATCTCTTCCTGCATGACGATCGCGCTTCCGTAGCGCTGCATGATTTCCGCGTGCGTGTGACGGTAATGATGTCCTTCCTTGCGGCCCGCGTAGACACAGTAGAAGCGTTCCTTCGCCTCCGGCAGGATCCGGCGGTCCAGCACGACCATGTCAGCGTAGATCTGATACACATCGGTCGAATGCGCGAAATCCATCATATCCGGCGTATATCCGCCGGCTGGGCGCATGTTTACTTCCAGCGCCACAAAGTCGCCGACCTCGCCGAGACCCGGCTTTGCCTTGGTCAGCCGGAAGAATTCCAGATGCACGAAGCGCCGGTCCACGCCGAACGCTTTCACGGCCTTTCGGCCGAGTACGCGAAGCTTTTCATCCATGCGCGGACAGGTATAGTACTTGAGATCCAGGTCCCGATTCACGATATCCATGATGGGCGGCCAGGCGGTCATATTCTCGAAGAGCGGTTCACAGGCAGAGTCGACGATCGCGTCGTAGGAACAGATCTCTCCCTCGACAAACTCTTCCATCACATACGGAATCGACGGCAGGTCCTCGTAGAAGGCCTCCAGATCATCCATATCCATGAGTTTCCAGGTATTGGCCGCGCCTACGCCGATATTCGGCTTCACGATCAGCGGGAATCCGACTTTCTCGGCAAACGCCCGTCCCGCTTCCAGCGTGCTGACGATGTGCTGCCGCGCCGTAGGGATCCCGTTCTCCTCGTAGATCTTCTTCATCAGCGCTTTTTCCTTGATGAAGCCGATCCGATCCTCGCGGATCCCGGTCGTGATATTGAAGTCCGTCCGAAGGCGTGCGTCCTGCTCGAGCCAGTACTCATTCATCGACTCGACCCAATCGATCCTTCCGTATTTGAAGGTGAAGAACGCGACCGCACGGTAGACTTCGTCATAGTTTTCCAGCGAACTCACGCGGTAATACTCGGTCAGCGAACGTTTCAGATTCTCCTCGAGCATATCATACGGCGCATCGCCTATCCCAAGGACATTCACGCCGTTTCTCTTCAGCCGGTCACAGAACTGCCAGTAAGTATGCGGAAAATTCGGCGAGATAAATATATAATTCATAAGATACCCTCCTTAATCCTCGATCATATATGGCAGGAAATACCGCATCTGTCTGTACCACCACGGCCAGTCGTGCGCCACGTCGAATCCCCAGAAATCACACCAGGCATGGATCCCCTTCTCCCGGAAAACCTGTTCCAGGAACCGAAGCGTTCTGAGGCCTTCCTCTTCCCACGGGCCCTGTCCGCAGCAGAGAATGATCTTCCGCTCATTATACAGCTGAATGTACGGGTGATCGGCCGGCATATTCGGCAGGAATCTTTCCGGGGAACTCTCATAGAGCACCGGATCCATCCAGCCGTGGAAGAAATAGTCCGTATCATAAACGCCCGACAGCGCGATCACACCGCGGAACAGATCCGGCCTGCGCAAAAAGCAGATCAGTGCATGATTCGCGCCCATACTGAATCCCGTAACTCCCGGCGAGAGCGGATTTCTTTCCCGGATCAACGGGACGACTTCATCGACGATATAATGAAAATACTGTTCCTGCCGGGCCGCGCGCCAGGTATTGTCGCCGCCCTCGTTCGACCAGCTCTCCTCGTCCACGGTATCGACCACGAACAGCTGAATTCTCCCTTCTTCCATAAAGTCGGACAGTTCCTGGATCATCCTGAAATCTTCATAGTTATGGCACTTGGAATTCTGCGTGGGGAAGCCCAAAATAGGGACGCCGCCGTGCCCGTAGACCATGATCTCCATATCCCGCCCGAGACTGTAACTGTAATGTCGTATAAATTCTTCGTGCAAAACAATACCTCTTTTCGTTTGATGCTATATATTGTATGCGCACAAATCATTCGTTGTCAACTGGATTTATCGAAAGACTGGCAGAACACCCCCATCCTCTAAGGTGGGGATGAATGCAACTTTTTTAAATGTGAAAAATAGCATCTTTCGTTCGGGTGTGATACAATCAAGATACAGGAATTCAGCGAGAGTTCTCATAATTCCGAGTCTTTGAGGAAAGGAGGGTGATCCTATGTATCTGACTGTCAAACAACAAGTAAAACATCTGTCTAAAGATGACTTTCTCTCCTTAAGGCAGCTATCCCGCGCTGCCAAGAATCTGACCAATGAAGCATTGTACTCTGTCAGACAGCATTTCTTCAATGAAGGGGAATACCTGAGGTATGAAGAGAACTATAAGCGTCTTAAAACCAGTCCAAACTACCGGACACTTAATTCAAATATGGCGCAGCAGATACTGAAAGAAGTAGATGGAAGTTTCCGGTCATTTTTCAGACTGCTGAAACTGGCAAAAGAAGGCAGGTATCCACTGAAAGACTGTCATCTTCCACAGTATCTTCCGAAAGACGGATATCAGACGCTGATCATCGGATTCGTAAGAGTGGAAGGGAACAAACTGAGAGTACCATATTCCAACAGTTTCAGGAAAGGACATAAGGAGATCGAGATCCGGATACCGCCGATCCTTCTGGGGAAGAAGATCAAAGAGATCAGGATCATACCCAAGGCGGACGCCAGGTTCTTTGAGATACAGTATACATATGAAGCAGAATGT
>JAFRZE010000035.1 GCA_017442735.1 Bacillota bacterium | reverse complement strand
TGGGCATAGAATCCTCCTATGGTTTTTTGTTTTTCGTCAACTCAATTATACCATAAATATGAGGTTTTATGCCTTTTTGATTGCCTACATTATTGAGTTTTCAAGGTCCGAAACACCTTTTAGGTGTGGGAAGTTTTAGTTATTTTACAAAATAATAGAGAGAACGTTAATACCTCAGTAGCAAGAGTTAGTTGAAAAACGTGCCGACCTTGCTAGTGTTATGGCTGGCAGTAGCAAGGTTCGGTCGAAAAACAGGAAAACCTTGCTACCACCGTAGCAAGATTTAGTCTAAAACCAGTCCGACCTTGCTAATGTTCAGGCTGATAGTAGCAAGGTTCAGTCAAAAGCCAGGGCAACCTTGCTATCACAGTAGCAAGGTTCAGCCCAAAACCAGGCGAATCTTGCTAGAACCCGGGCTGGTCGTAGCAAGGTCAGGTTAAAAATAAGAGCAACCTTGCTAACAAAGCGCCGGCCGCGCGGCAAAGCAAAGGGCAATGAAAAGCCATATGGTAGGCGTTCATTGCCCTTGCGGTGATCACTCTTTATCTTTGCCGTAGCCGGCTTCCTTGAGCATCATGTCCTTGACTTTCATCAGTCGGACCTGCGTGGAGCGCTCGTTCTCATCCAGTTTCATGGTAATGTAGCGGATCCCCTGCTGGGTCTCCGGGATAATGACATGTTCCAGCGCGTTGACGCGGCGGCGGGTCTTCTCGATCTCGGCGGCCATCAGCTGACAGGATTTTTCCACTTCCGCCAGCTTCAGCATTTCCGGGAAGACGGCGGCCAGAGAGCCGACAGCGTCGTCCAGGTCCGCGGAGGTGAAGGCAAAGCCGTAGGAGTAGATGTCATTCGCGTCGGCGGTCCGGGTCGTATAGTCAAAGACCGGAATGTCGACACTCATGACATTACGCTTATCGACCGTCAGCTGGACTTCCTGCTTGGGCGCCATGAGGGCGTCCTGCAGGGTCTCTTCCGACATGGTGGATTTCGCGAGGACAAAGTCCAGATCGGCGGCTTTGATCTTTTCTTCCACCTTCTGGCGAAGCTCCATGTTGATACGCACCATATCGAGAAATTCCCGCATCAGTTCATCCCGCTTGTCCTTCAGAAGACGATGCCCTTTGATCGCTGTCCCGAGCTTTTTCTTCAGTCGGGTCAGCTCCATTCGGGTCGGGTTTACCTGTGTCGATGCCATGGCTTAATCCTCTTTGTCCTGCGGCGCGTAGTATTTATCCAGCAGCGCGTCACTGATACGTTTCAGCTCGGAACGCGGAAGGATGCGTAAAAGTTCCCAGCCGAGCTCCAGCGTCTCTTCGATGTTGCGGTCGGTGCGGTAGCCCTGAGAGACATATCGCTGCTCGAAGGCATCCGAGAACTTCGCGTAAATCAGGTCGGTCTCCGTCAGCGCGGCTTCACCAAGAATGACCATGAGTTCCTTCGCTTCCTTACCACGGGCGTAAGCGGCGAAGAGCTGGTTCATGGTAGCAGCGTGGTCTTCACGGGTACGGCCTTTACCGATACCTTTATCTTTCAGACGGGAAAGCGAAGGCAGAACGTCTACCGGCGGCATGATACCTTTCCGGTAGAGCTCACGGGAAAGGATGATCTGACCTTCGGTGATGTAACCGGTAAGGTCAGGGATGGGATGGGTCTTGTCGTCCTCAGGCATGGACAGGATCGGGATCAGAGTGATGGAACCGTTCTTGCCCTTCTGACGGCCGGCACGTTCGTACATCGTCGCAAGGTCGGTGTACATGTAACCGGGATAGCCGCGGCGTCCGGGGACCTCTTTACGTGCGGCGGAAACCTCACGCAGAGAGTCGGCGTAGTTCGTGATATCGGTCAGGATGACCAGAACGTGCATGCCTTTTTCGAAAGCCAGGTATTCAGCGGCGGTCAGCGCCATACGAGGCGTGGAGATACGCTCGACGGCCGGGTCGTTCGCCAGGTTCAGGAACAGAACGGAACGGTCGATGGCGCCGGTCTCACGGAAGGACTCCTGGAAGAAGTTGGCTTCCTCGAAGGTGATACCCATGGCGGCAAAGACAACGGCGAACGGATCGGAGGTGCCGCGCACCTTGGCCTGACGGGCGATCTGGGCGGCCAGCTGCGCGTGGGGCAGACCGGACGCGGAGAAGATCGGCAGCTTCTGACCGCGGACCAGGGTGTTCAGACCGTCGATCGCGGAAATACCGGTCTGGATAAACTCGGAAGGATATTCACGGGCAGCCGGGTTCATGGGCAGACCGTTGATGTCGAGACGCTTCTCCGGCAGGATGTCGGGACCGCCGTCGATCGTGCGGCCTAAACCGTCGAAGACACGGCCGAGCATGTCGGGCGATACGCCCAGCTCCATGGAGCGGCCCAGGAAACGGACCTTACTGGACTCCAGGCTGATACCGGTGGAGGACTCGAACAGCTGGACCAGCGCGTTCGGTCCGTCGATCTCCAGGACCTTGCAGCGGCGGGTCTCGCCGTCTTTCAGCTCGATCTCACCGAGTTCGTTGTAAGTGACATTTTCGACTCCCTTGACCAGCATCAGCGGGCCGGTAACTTCCTGAATGGTACGGTATTCTTTTGCCATGACTTACAGGTCCTCCTTTCCGACTAAGCTGGCGGCTTCTTCCACGATCTCGTGGGAGACGAGCGCGTACTGGGCGTCGATATCTTTCTCAAGGGTATATTTGAAACGTCCGATCTTTTCGCGGCAGGCCATGGCGACCAGATCATTGATCGATGCGCCGGCCTGGAGAGCTTTCGTGCCCTCCTCATAGAACGCGTAGACGAGTTTCATCAGGTAATACTGTTTGCTGAGAGACGTATAGGTGTCGATCTCATCGAAGGAGTTCTGATGCAGGAAGTCCTCACGGATCGAGCGGGCGGCTTCCATTCTCAGACGATCCTGCGGTGAAAGGGCGTCCATACCGACCATCTTTACGATCTCGTTCAGGGAGGCTTCTTCCTGAAGCAGGGTCATCAGGTGCTGACGGGTGCTCATCCAGTCTTCCTTGACGTTTTTACCGAACCAGTTCTCCATACTATCTAAGTAAAGCGAGTAGGAGGTCAGCCAGTTGATGGCCGGGAAGTGACGCTGGTAAGCCAGATCCGCGTCCAGACCCCAGAATACCTTGACGATACGAAGGGTGGCCTGGGAAACGGGCTCGGAAATGTCACCGCCGGGAGGCGAGACAGCGCCGATAACGGAAAGCTGACCTTCGCGTCCGTCCTGACCCAGCGAGATCACGCGGCCGGCACGCTCATAGAACTGTGCCAGACGGGAACCGAGGTACGCGGGGTAACCTTCCTCACCGGGCATCTCTTCCAGACGGCCGGACATCTCACGCAGAGCCTCGGCCCAGCGGGAAGTGGAGTCAGCCATCAGGGCGACGGAGTAGCCCATGTCACGGAAGTATTCCGCGATGGTGATACCGGTGTAAATGGACGCTTCACGCGCCGCAACCGGCATGTCGGAAGTGTTGGCGATCAGAATGGTCCGGTTCATCAGGGACTCGCCGGATTTGGGGTCCTTCAGCTCGGGGAACTCGTTCAGAACGTCGGTCATCTCGTTGCCGCGCTCACCGCAGCCGATGTACACGACGATATCCGCTTCCGCCCACTTGGCGAGCTGGTGCTGGATAACGGTCTTGCCGGAACCGAAAGGTCCGGGAACCGCTGCGACACCGCCCTTGGCGATGGGGAAGAACGTATCGATAACACGCTGACCGGTGACCAGCGGCATTTCCGGCGCGAGTTTGCGGACATACGGACGGCCTTTACGAACGGGCCAGGTCTGCATCAACCTGACGGGCACATCGCCTTTTTCGGTCTCGACGGTGCCGATCTCATCCTCGATAGTGAAGGAACCGGCCTTGATCTCTTTCAGGGTACCGGATACGCCGTAGGGGATCATGATCTTCTGGACGACCAGAGAGGTCTCCTTGACGGTTCCGATGATATCACCGGCTTCTACATGCGCGCCGGCTTCTACGGTGGGAACGAAGTCCCATTTCAGGCTGCGGTCCAGGGAAGGAACTTCCACACCGCGGGAAAGCAGGTTGGAGTTCGTCACTTCCATGATCTTGTTCAGGGGACGCTGGATACCGTCATAGATGGAACCGATCAGACCCGGGCCCAGTTCGACGGACAGCGGCACTTCCATGGATTCGACAGGCGCGCCGGGGCCTAAGCCCTGCGTTTCCTCGTAAACCTGAATGGAGGCCTGATCCCCGTGCATTTCGATGACCTCGCCGATCAGACGCTGCTCGGAAACACGCACCACGTCATACATGTTGGCGTCGCGCATGCCCTCGGCAATGACCAGCGGGCCGGCTACTTTTTTAATAATTCCTCTAGTTTTGCTCATGGATCGTTTACCTCTTTAGCTGTTTGAAAACAGGATATCAGATCCGACAGCCTGTTCTACGGATTTTTTGACATTCGCGATCCCGGCGCCGGTATTGCCGGCAACACCCGGTATGGCAATGATCGCCGGAGTGAGCCTGGCCTGGTAACGGGCGACTTCTCGGGGGATCCGGTTCATCAGCGCTTCCGTCATATAGATGACGCCGAAGCCGCTTTCGGCTGCGGTGCGAAGGAGACGAGAGGCTTCCTCGTCGGTCTTTCCGTCGGTCGAAAACAGGGTAAGGCCAAGGGTGGCGAAACCGTAAATGCTGTCATATTCGCCCATTACGGCTATCTTATACATACATTTCCCTTACCCTTTCCCGAATGGCTTCTTCCGAGAAACCATTCGCTTTGCCTGTCAGGATGATCCGGGCGGTTTTGATCTCGTTCATCCTTGCCAGGTAAAAGGCCAGAACCGGTCCGACAGATTCGGAGTGCGTTCTCTCGGGTCTGAGCGACGCGATCAGCCGATTGTCGCACCAGCGTTCAAAGGCGGAGGCGGAAGTTTTCAGGGCTTCCACGCCTTCCTCGTAGCCTGCGCGGCGAAGGAAGGTGTAGAACTCGTCTTCGCTCTCGGAGGCCGCGCGGGCAAGCTCCTTCGTATCGATGAGCGAGGAGGGAGCCAGCGCGTTTTCAATGAACGCCCGGGATTTCTTCATCTTGCGGCAACGGACGGCGATCTTGATATCGCTGTAGGCCACCGTGGACTGAAGATAGTTTTTAAACAGGGGATTGGAAGAGGCGCTTCCGGCCTTTTCCATCGCGGACAGGGTCTCCCGGTCCACGAGCATATCGACAGCCTGTCCGTCGCGGGTCTTGAGCATGAGCTCAAACGCCTTGGGCGCCAGCTCACGCAGCGCTTCGGGCAGCTGATCGTAGGTCTTTTCTTTCAGGATTTTCAGTATTTTTTCGCGGCCGAAGTCTTCCAGAGGGAAGAACGCACCGGGGTGCGGTTCTTCCGTCACCGTTTCCTTCACGCCGGCTTTCAGATTATGAAAAAGCTGCGGATAGGAAAGGATAAGGAGAAACTCGGGATCGAGGCGCAGTTCCTGCATCAGCGCCAGGGTCTTCGCTTCCTCGGAAGATAGAAGGGCTTCCGGCGTATAGACTTCACCCAGGCCTTCCCCCCAGCCCTGCGCACGCAGATGTTCCATGACGGCCTCGGCAGAGGGCATCGTGATCATCTGGGCGATGTCAGAGTCTTTCAGGAGGGATTTTTCCCTGACCCGGATCCGGGCGACCGCGAATATGTAATCGAGATCATTCATAGCGGGTCTCCCTTAAAACAGATTCTGGGTGATCAGGTCGGATAACTGGTCCTTTTTCTCGGCGATCAGACTCTCAAATGAGCAGTTCAGTTCTACGCTGCCATAGTTCGAAGAAGTATTGGTATCTTTCTCATCCCGGTAACGAAGGATAAAGCCGCTTTTAATATCCGCAGCCTCCTTGGACAGGGTGAGCTTTCCGTCTTTCTTTGCCGCTGCCTCGTCCAGTTGGTTTTCGAAATCCGCGGGAAGACGGCTAAGATCCTTAGCATTGAAAAGGATTTCGCCTTTTCCTTTCTGGATATTCTGATCAAGCAGACGAAGGATGACACCAAAATACTCCGCGTCCGGAAGGTTCAGGAGTTTGTCATGCGCGCTGTCTAAAACATCGCGGATCAGATCCTGTTTGGCGGAAAGGATGGTCTGCTTTTGCTGCATTCCGATCTGTGACTGGATCCTTCCGGCATAGTCCCGGGAAGATCTGGCGGCTTTTTCCACTGCTTCTTCCTTCATTTTGCCGGCTGCGGCATTCGCTCTTTCCGTTACTTCTCTGGCGGCCTGTTTCGCTTCTTCGAGGATCGTTTCGACCTTGGCATTCGCTTCGCTGAGGATAGATTCTTTGATACGATCGATTCCTGCCATGGTTTTTCTCCTCTTATCGATTAAAGGTTCGTGACGGAAAGAATGGAGATCAGGAGGGCCAGGATGGCGTAGGTCTCGACCATGGCGGGGAACAGCATAGCTTTACCGAACTGGTCGGGTTTCTTAGCCACAACGCCAATGGAAGCGACAGAAGTTTTGCCCTGGTAGATCGCGGAAACAAGACCTACGATGGCGATGGGAAGGCAGGCGATCATATACATCAGACCGGTCTTGGTGTCGGTGATGGGGGTTCCGCCCAGCACGCCGATACGGGAAAGGGTGATGAAGGTGACCAGCAGGCCGTAGATACCCTGCGTACCGGGAAGCAGCTGCAGGATCAGAACTTTCGCGAACTGATCGGGATCCTCAGCGACAACACCTGCTGCCGCCTGGCCGCCGACGCGGACACCGTAAGAAGAACCGATACCGGCTAAGATGGTCGCAAGAGCGGCACCGATAAGAGCTAAAACCATACCTGTAGACATTTTACTTTTCCTCCTTGACTTGGACGTATTTCGTCACTGTTTTAAATGGATTGAATTTCTTCCCGCCGGCATCGTAGAATTTACTGAAAAACTCGACGTACTGAAGACGGTTTGTGTGAACATATGCACCCAGTGCATTGATTCCCAGATTAAGCAGATGGCCGAAGATAAAGACCACCACGAAGATAATCGCGCCGACCACGCCGCCTCCGCCGTAGGAGGCCATCATGTTGATGACGTTGGCGATAACGCCGGTCGCGAGTCCCAGCGCCAGAAGACGCGAATAGGACAGTATATCGGAGAGCCAGCTCGTGATCCCGTAGAGGTCATACGCGCCGAGCGCTACCCTTACGCCCCAGTTCTTGTTGGCCCGCCCGCTCATCAATAGGATGACGCCGGCGCCAACGATCGCGAGCACCTTGGCTAACGTGGAGAGCCATGCGGGGAACACGAAGTTCTGACCGGAGATGGACGCGAAGATATCGGACGGGAGCAGCATCAGCACGAGGCCGGTGAGCATGAAGTACCAGGCGATCACGTCAGAGAAGAATCCGACATAATCCTTTTGCTGGATATATTCAGCGCCTTTGACCGCCAGACCCGCGAACAGGTGGATGAGGCCGAAAAGCATACACCAGACCAGGAGCCGCATGGGGTTGCCCAGCGGGGCGAACCAGATGGGTTTGAGAAGCGTGTCTCCCTGGAATCCGAAGAACGTCTTCGCCACCACATCGATTGCGTCGCCGAAGAATCCTCCGTACATAAAGCCCCAGAAGGTGGTGGAAAGACCGCACCAGAAGAAGAGTTTCAGCATCTTCTTCATCCCTTCTCCCATCCGTGGCTTCTTCAGGAGAAGCACTGCGCAGGCGATGGTCATCACCAGGCCGTAGCCCGCGTCGGAAAGCATCATTCCGAAGAAGAACACATAGAAGAAGCTCATGACCGTGGTGGGGTCGATCCTTCCGTGGGTGGGAAGTCCGTAGGCTTCCAGAACGCCTTCCGCGGATTCGGAGAAGCGGTTGTTGTGAAGCAGGGTGGGTTCCATCTCGTCTTCACGAAGCTCCTCGAACTCGACCACAGCCTCAAACCGGTCTTCCAACAGTTTCTTCAGTGGTTCTGCCTTATCCGCCGGGACCCAGCCTTCCAGGAAGAACATGTTCTCCGACTGGGGGACGGTCGCCAGAAGCCGGTATTTCTCGGCCCTTGTCCGGTAGTAGTCCGCGGCGATCCTGAAATCATCCGCTTCCTTCGCGTAGGAGGAAATCTTTTCCTCCAGCGCGGCGACCTTGTCTTCCTGAGCGGTGATATCCTTTTCATAGTACTCGATCCGCTCGGAAGGAAGTCCTTTTTCATCACCGGGCGGCGGCGCGAAACCGGCGGCGCGAAGATTCGCCCTGACCTGGTCCCTATCCCGCCTCAGGCACATCACGACGACGTTCGTGACGCCGTTTTCCGCGGAGATGATCCGGACTTCTACCGGAAACTCGTCCGGCTTTTCCGCGTCTTCTTCCGCGGGGGCGAGACCTTGGATGGCGATCGCGTAGATCTGATCCGCGGTCATGGTGCCGGGCATCTGTCCGACCAGTGTCCGAACCAGCCGGGTGCCCCGAAGCCCCATCGGGATATCCAGACTCACCCATGGCTGCAGGGCGATGATCTGGTTTTCATCTTTCTTTATAATGCCTTTGCATTCAGAAATCTCTTTTTCCGCGTCGAGGATCCTTCCGGCGTGACGCATGATCCGATTCTGATTTTTAATGATTCCGTCGAATCTTTCTCTGGAGATCTGCTCCGGCTCACTGAACAATCCTCCGCCGGAACTGACATTTGCGTAGGTCTTCAGTAGTTTGAGCACCTCGTCCAGCGTGCCGGCGTTCTTCTCGAAGGCCGACATCGCCACGCGGGTGTCCATCTGTTCGAGCTCGCCATCCTGGATCGACGTATTGTCGATATCCATAACGCCGAGGCCCTGCAGGGTCTCCAGGATTTGTTTTCGGTGGGATCTGGCCGCGCAAAGGCTGAGTTTTTGCATCTTTACTATGGCCATGGAGTTTACCTCACTTCAGCAGAGCGGCGATGACCGCGTCCAGAGCCGCTTCCTTCTTTTCGAGGGAGCGCGTTTTCAGGTCCTCAGCCTGGGACCTTGCCTCTTTCGCTGCGTCTTCGAGCGCTTTGGCTCCGTCTTCCCTGGATTTCTCCTCCGAAGCGGCAAGTGTTTTCCTTACCTCTTCGCGAGCTTCATCCAGGATAGCCCGGGCATCTTTCTCGGCCTGGGCCCGGATCTCGTCCGCCTGATTATAGGCATCCGCTACCAGGTCCTGCGCCTGCTGCTCGACCTCCTTGACAGCCTTGATGGTTTCTTCTATCAAAGTGACACCACCTTTCCTAAACATATTATGTATATTATATGAAAAAAGCGGGGAGAAATCAAGAAAGATTCACCTCGCTTTACAGTCATTTACAGGCTATTCGGAATAGGTAAAAAGTTCAGCCTTCGGCGGTTGATTTCTTTCAAGATCTAAGAGCGCGTAGGAAGGTTCGCTGCCGCCCTTCGGGAGGGAGAGGGAGCCGGGATTCAGATAGAGGACGCCGTCCTGTACTTCGATCAGCGGGACGTGGGTATGGCCGAAGAGGACCACGTTCGCTTTTTCCCTTTTTGCGGCTCTCGGAAACTGGCCGATGGAGTAGCCGGAAACGCCGAAAGCGTCTCCGTGCTGCATAAAGACACGGTGGCCTTCCACCGGAATGGAAAGACGGTTCGGCGCCGGACAGAAAGAGTCGCAGTTGCCGGGGACTGCCTGAAAGGCCAGATGATAGAGCGGGCGATAACGCTTTTCCAGCAGTTCGAAATCACGGTAGTTGTCGCCCAGATGCCAGACGCCGTCGATCTGTTCGTGCAGGCGTTCAATAAGCTCGCCGGCGCGGTCGATCCGGCCGTGGGTGTCCGATAGGATCAGAAATGTCAAAGAAGACTCCTTTCCGAAAGCTCTTTGTACAGAGCTCTGAGGGCCTTGCCGCGATGGGACACGGCGTGTTTCAGTTCGGCGCTGATGTCGGCGAAGGTCATGCCGACTTCCAGGCCTTCGGGCAGTACATCACCGGGCTCTCCGGTAAATGCAAAGATCGGATCATAGCCGAAACCGCCCTGACCGGAGGCGCTTTTCGCGATCCTTCCTTCTGCGGTCTCTTTGACAATGATCTCGGTCCCGTCTTTCAGAATGGCCGCGATGGCGCAGACATAGCGGGCCGTACGCTTCTCTTCCGGAACATCCTTCATTTTATCCAGGATGATCTGGTTTTTGATATCATAGGGCGTATCTTCCCCGAGCCAGCGGGAAGAATAAACGCCGGGCTTTTTGTCAAAGTAATCGATCTCGATCCCGGAGTCGTCGGAGATGACGAGATCGAACCGGCCGCTCTCCTTAAAAGCTTCAAAGATGGTGCGTGCCTTGATGAGGGAATTGCTTTCGAAGGTCGTGCCGGTCTCATCGATCTCGCCGGTAAAACCTGCCTCGGTCATGGTGACAACGTTCACATCTTCACCGAGGATCTGACGGATCTCGCGGATCTTTCCCGCGTTTTTGGTGGCGACGATGACATTGCGGATGCTCATGGTATGATCCTTTCTGAAGGGAAGTAGATATTGACGGGACGGCCGCGTCTTCCATGGGAAGGGTTTTCCCTGCGGACCAGTTCCAGTTGTTCCAGGGTTTTCAGATAGTTTCTGGCGGTGGTGGAGGAGATACGCATTATCTTGGCGGCCTGTCCGGCGCTCAGTCCTTCCGGATGATCCAGGACAAGCCGATGGAGGACTCGCAGCTTTTTCAGACGGGAAGGATCCCCGGACGCTGGCAGCTCGGAAGATGCCTCTTCCGGTGACAGGTAACGAAGATAGGTATCGATGCTGCGCTGCGGCCAGGAGGTCCTGGAACCAAGAAATTCCCTGGCCCGGATCCACCGCTGGACGCTCTCCCGGAGCCGCTGGTCCGGAAAAGGCTGGCTCAGGATATCAAAAGCCCCGAACGATCTGACCATCAGGAGCGCTTCCAGGGAAGGACGTTCCAGAACAGGCAGAAAGTCGAGACTTTGGTATGTGCGAAGACGGATAAGGAGCTGCGTCCCATCGTCCCGGAGGGAACTGGTCTCGGCGATCAGAAGATCCGGGAACCGGGAGACCGGATCCATCATGAGCCGGTGAAGCTCTCGCTCGATCTGCTGCTTCGAACGAAGAAAGACGAACACGAGCTTTCCGGGACCGAGAGGCTTTAACGCCCGGCTGATCTGACGCCTCAGAAGGTCCCGGAATATCAGCACCCAGACCGTGAGACTCACAGTTCCTCCTATCTGAATTAAAACATGGACTTGATCTTGTCCATCGTCCGGTTGATGGGGATGGCAAAGCCAAGCCCCTCCAGCTCGGTGAGGACATATTTATTCGAGATGATGCCCACCAGGCACCCGTCCAGGGTGAACAGGCCGCCGCCGGAGTTGCCGGGGTTGATGGCGGCATCGGTCTGGATATAGGTGTCGGGCGCACGGCCGAAGCGTTCGACGCGGGCGGGATCGCTGACGACGCCCAGGGTTACCGAGTTCTGGTAGGCGACGTCTTCGGGACTTCCTACCGCGATCACGACATCGCCGCTCCTGAGCGTATCGGAATCGCCGATGAGCGCGGGCTTTAGGGTGGAGAGGAGCGTATCTGTCAGAGAGGACTTGGCTATACGTACGACCGCCAGATCGCTGTCTTCATCCTTGTTGCCTTCAGTGACTTCCACGAGATCCCCTTCGGTGGTGTAGAGGTAGACGGCGGTCGCGTCGGCCAGGACGTGGGCGTTGGTCACGACATAGAAATAGGTTTCGTCTTCCTCGAAGATGACTCCGGAGCCCAGGCTGAGACCCGGCTCGAAGCCTTCGAGGGTCTCGGCGACGATGGTGATGACAGAGGCCTGGGCGGTCTCGGCGACTTTCGAAACGGCCGGATCGAGCTGGATCGGAGGAAGCAGCTCTTCCTGCGCGCTTCCGGTCAGACCGTTATCCGCGAGGTGGAAGGCTTCCGGCGCTTTTTCGCGCTCGAAGAAAGCCGTCCAGTAGGACGCGAAGCCGATCAGCAGGCCAAGGATCACTGTCCCGAGAATACATAGGAAACAAATGAGAAATTTCTTCATCTTGGTTTAATTGAAAGAAGCCTCCGTGGGAGGCTTCTTAAGGTTTTAGCGGAGATCGGATTCCGGCGGGATCTTGATGATCATGCCGGGCCAGATCATATCGTCGATCGCCATGTCGTTGTATTCACACAGCATGTAGATCAGATCCATGTCGAATTCACCGTAGAATTTCTGGATGATCGCAGACCAGGAGTCGCCTTCCTCGATGGTGTAATCGATGACTTCGGTGATCTCTTTCTGGGATTCTTCATCATCATTGGGCTTGATGGAGGATTCTTCCAGGTTGACCAGGGAGGATTCGTTGTTCAGAAGCGATGTGATATCGATGGAGCTTTCGACTTCGACCAGCTGAGAGGATGCGGCGGAAGCTTCGGCATCCTTGCCTTTGCCCTTGGCTCCGCCCTTGCTGATCAGGGAGATGATCACGACCAGCAGAACGATGGCCGCGACAGCGATACCGGCGAAGATCGCCAGACGTTTGGGATTGGACAGAAGGCCGTCCAGAAGGCTCGGTTCATCTTCTTCGCCTTCTTCGTATTCGTACTCTTCCTGACCGGGAGCCTGAGGAGCGCGGGTAGGCGCCGGGGTGACCGGGTAATCATCCTCGTCCTCATCTTCTTCATCTTCTTCGTCTGCGCCTTTCTTGCTGAACAGACCCTTCACGGCCGCGAAGCCCTTGAAGTTTTTGACCTTGTCCATGAAGGAGGTGCCGTCGACATCATCTTCTTCCTCATCGTCATCCAGCGGCTGCTGCGCTCTCGCGCTCTGCAGCTGCGGACGCTGCGGCTGAGCCGGAGGCTCCGCCTGGAAGTCCTGACGATTGAAGGCTGGGGCTGCGACTGCGGCAGCTTCGCCCTCGGGTGCCGGTTGAGCAGCGGCTTCGTTTCTCGGAACGGCGCCGGTAGCGGTGCGAGGCGCTGCCTGCTGATTCTGGCCGGGCGCTTCGTCTACATGAAGAACGACCAGAGTCATGTCGTCAGTGCTCTTCTCGGCGGCGGCTTTGAGCAGCATGCTCGCGAGCTGGTCAACAGGCGCACTCTTAAGAAGCCGTACGATGCGCTCCATCTCGTCGTTCATAACGACATCGGAGATGCCGTCCGAACAGATGATGAAGGTGTCGCCGGGATAGAAGATGAAATATTTGGAAAACGCGCTGTCACGGGCATCATAGATATCATCCATGCCCATGTAGGCGGTCAGCTGTGAATCTTTTTTGTGGATTTCCGACTGGGCCTGAGAGAGGATCCCGAGACGGAACATATCGGAGGACTGCAGGTGATCATCCGTGATCTGAAGCATTCTTCCGCCGCGGATAACGTAGATGCGGGAATCGCCCAAGTGAACGGCGAGACCGCGGTTCCCGTGAAGGAACAGTGCCGCGAAGGAAGTACCGAGGTGGTTCATCCCGACCTCTTGTCTCTTTCCCCGGATGGCACGGCTG
Organism: Bacillota bacterium; assembly: GCA_017442735.1. GTDB lineage: Bacteria > Bacillota > Clostridia > Lachnospirales > Bianqueaceae > RUG760. The sequence goes on along the minus strand of JAFRZE010000035.1, from coordinate 101,468 downwards.
GCCTGGATCATGGAGTCCCAGATGAGACCTTTTTCTATCTTGCCCATGTCGCCAAGCGCGCGCTGGATCCGCTGCAGCATATCCATGACAGTGTAGCCGCTCTGCACGCCTAACTGCCGGTCTTCGCTGCTGATTTCCGAATCAGCAACACCGTAGATCTGTAAGTTTTCGGACGTGACTTTGCTGATCGTCGATTGTGTATCAGAGCCGATCGTAACGTACCGGCCGTTGATATACATATTGTCGAGATTCAGTTCCTTCCCCGTTGTCGACAGTCCGTATGCAGAGATTTTCAATACCTCGTTCATCCTTAACCCCCACCTGTTTTTTCTATATTTGGTTCGCGCATAACTTATCTCTGGAAAATCATGCGCTGATATGCCGATTGTCTTTTTATTATAATCGAAAAAAATGTCAAGCGCAATGTCCCAGATAGAAAATTCTGGAAATAATTGCAAGTTTTTTTATTTTCTGATATTCTACTTCATATAGTCTGAACGGAAATCAAAAGGAGATTGAATTATGGCAAATATTCGCACAAAAGATCTGATCAATCTGGATGATCATGAACTGCTGGTGGAGATGGCGAAGGCCGAACGGTCCGCTTCCCGCCGTCAGCTCATTTCCTCGATCGCGGTCCTGGTGATCGCGTGTGTCGTGGCTGTCGCCGTCATCTTAGTCGTGCCGAAGGCATTCAGCCTCTTTAACGACGCGCAGGAACTGCTGAGCGACGTCCGGGATTCGGTGGGCAAACTGGATGGCCTGATCGAGGATACCGGCGAGTCGATGGAAAAAGTGAATTCCATGCTAGACGAGATCGCTCCGACGGTCGAAGGGCTGGACCAGACCATGGGAGGCATCAATGAAATGGTCGGCGGGATCAATTCCCTTGTGGCGACGAACTCCGAGAACCTGGCGGAGGCCATCGCGAAGCTGAACGGCATCGACTTCGAGACGCTGAACAAAGCCATCGCGGATCTTGAAGCCACGGTACAGCCGCTGGCGAACTTCTTCGGGGCGTTCAACAGATAAATAAAAACAAAAAACGGCAGATCCAATCATAATGAAAGGATCTGCCGAATTTTTATGCCTTAAAATTATTCTTTTTCGAGTGCCGGATAGACCAGTGCGGCCAGCGCAGCGCCGACCAGAGGACCTACGATGAATACCCAGAGGCTGGCGAGCGGTGCGGAGTTGCCCGCGATCGCGGCGACAATAGCCGGCGCGATGGAGCGGCTCGGGTTGACACTGGTACCGGTCAGGCCGATACCGAAAATGTGCACGAAGGTCAGGGTCAGGCCGATGATCAGTCCGCCGAAGGAACCGTGTTTGAATTTCTCGGAGGTGACGCCCTGGATCGTCATCAGGAAGATGAAGGTCAGGATGATCTCCACCAAGAGTCCGGCGAGCGCGTTTCCATTTACACCGGCCAGACCATTGCTGCCGAACCCGCCAGTCATGTCTTTGACGCCGCCCAGACCGAAGATCGCAGCCAGAAGCGCCGTAGCGACAAACGCGCCGATGACCTGGAAGATCCAGTACATGACTGCGTCTTTCGAAGAGATCTTTTTGCGGATCAGCATAGCCAGTGTGACCGCGGCATTGAAGTGACCACCTGAAATGTTGCCGACGCAGTATGCCATCGCGACGACAGACAGACCGAAGGCCAGCGCTGTCAGAATATAGCCGCCGCCAGCTGCCGCGTCGCAGCCTACGAGCATGGCCGTACCGCAACCCATGAATACCAGGACACAGGTTCCGATCAGCTCAGAAAAATACTTTTTCATAGGATCCTTCCTCCTTTGAATGTTTTTGGGATTTTGTAGCTTTATCATAGCACATCACTGAAGCAAATGCAATTCCACTTGTCTATCCAATATGGGTCTTGCAGAATCAGTAACAGGCGATGTGACTGTCGGTTCTTGATTCGGTACCGCCTACCAATGTTCCGTTTTCCAGCCGCAGGATCATCTGACCGCGACCGAAGCTGGGCGTGAAAAGATCCACACGGACCTGATGGCCGCGCCTTTGCAGCGCGTGTGCAAGTTCGGTATCAAACCTGGTTTCGACCGTAATACTGCCGTCGCGCATCCACTGCCACCTGGGGGCATCCAGCGCCTGTTGCGGATCCAGATGGAAATCGATGAGATTCATCACGACCTGTACATGTCCCTGGGGCTGCATGTATCCACCCATGACACCGAAGGGACCTACGGCCTTACCATCCTTCATCAGAAAGCCGGGAATAATCGTGTGATAGGTCTTTTTGCCAGGCGAGATCACGTTCGCGTCCGACGAATCCAGGGTAAAGTCCGCTCCGCGATTCTGCAGGGAGATGCCGGTCCCTTCCACGACGATCCCGGATCCGAAACCCATATAGTTGGACTGGATGAAAGATACCATGTTTCCTTTGCTGTCAGCACAGCAGAAATAGACGGTACCGCTTTTCGCCGGTTCCTGATCCGTATAGATCTGTGCCTCATCGGTAATGGCCTGAGCACGCTCTTTTCCGTAAGCAGGGTCCAGGAATTTTCGCATGTCGATGTTCATGCAGGCAGGATCGGTAATGTATTTGAGTCCATCGGCGAAGGCCATTTTCATGGCTTCGATCTGACGGTGGACCTGATCCGGATCGTCTTTTGAAGTGAAGGTGAATTCTTTCAGAATATTGAGCGCGATCAGCGCTATCACACCCTGTCCGTTGGGTGGAATCTCACAGACATCATATCCGCGGTAGTTGACATGCATGGGTTCGACCCACACGGGTTCATGAGCGGCCAGATCTTCATAACGAAGGAAGCCGCCGTATTTACGGCTTTCGCTGTCGATCTTTCTGGCCAGTTCACCGGTGTAGAAAGAGGTTGCGTTCGTCTTCGCGATCTCCTCCAGCGTATCGGCATGATCTTTCAGGTAGATGATCTCTCCTGGCTCGTAACCGCGGCCAAGAGGTGTGAAAGTATCAAACCAGCCCTGATAACAGGGATCAGTCAGGATCTGTTTGTACCGTTTGAAGGCACCTTTCCAGGACTGAGAGAGGTTCGGGCTGCAGGGGAAACCATATCGGCCGTATCGGATCGCGGGCTCCATTACCTCTGAAAGAGGAAGAGTTCCGAATCGCTCATGGATGGCTGCCCAGGCGGAAGGCGCACCTGGGACCGTGACTGGCGTCCAACCGTAGACGGGCATCCTGCCGTTTTTATCGAGACCTTTATCCAGGATGGCTTCGCAGGAGATGAGCATAGGGGCCCGGCCACTGGCATTGAGTCCGTAGAGTTTTTGATCTTTCTCATTCCAGATCAGTGCGAAAGCATCGGAACCGATCCCATTGACGGTGGGATCGACGACTGTCAGCGCGGTGGCCGTAGCCACCGCAGCATCCATGGCGTTGCCGCCTTTTTTCAGGATCTCAATGCCTGCCGCGGAAGAGAGAGGGCTGGAACTTGCGACCATCCCGCCTCTGGCATAGATGGGGAAACGCTGGGAGACGTACTGCTGACGAAGAGGATCAAAAGGAATGTCCATAGATAAACCTCGATTTATACAAATATGCAATAGTGTAGCATGAAAAACCAACTCTGGCAATTTAAGGATTGAGATTGGCATCATTTTGTGATAAAATGAGCAGGATTTTATTTTTCGAGGTGCTGTATGCGAATCGGATTTGATAATGATAAATACCAGAAGATCCAGTCGGAGCATATCCGCGAGCGGATCTCTCACTTCGGCGGCAAGCTGTATCTGGAATTTGGCGGCAAGCTTTTCGACGATTATCACGCGTCCCGCGTACTTCCGGGATTTGAGCCGGATTCCAAGATCACGATGCTGAAAGAGCTGAAGGATCAGGCGGAGATCGTGATCGTGGTCAGCGCCGGGGATATCGCCAAGAACAAAGTACGCGGCGATCTCGGGATTACCTATGATCTGGATGTGCTGCGTCTGATCGACGCGTTTACCGAAAACGGCCTGACGGTCGGCTCCGTCGTCCTGACGAAATTCGCGGGGCAGCCGAGCGCCATCGCTTACGAGAAAAAGCTTCGCACGCTCGGACTGAAGGTTTATCGGCATTATCCGATCGAAGGTTATCCTTCCAACGTCAATTTGATCGCCAGTGATGAAGGTTTCGGAAAGAATGACTACGTGGAAACCACCCATCCGCTGGTAGTCGTGACAGCGCCGGGACCTGGCAGCGGCAAGATGGCGACCTGCCTTTCCCAGCTCTATCATGAGAATAAGCGGGGCATCAAGGCCGGCTATGCCAAGTTCGAAACTTTTCCGGTCTGGAATCTTCCGCTGAATCACCCGGTGAATCTGGCCTATGAGGCGGCAACGGCCGACCTCGCGGATGTCAATATGATCGATCCGTTCCACCTGGAAGCCTATGGCAAGACCGCTATCAACTACAACCGCGATGTGGAAGTTTTCCCTGTCCTGAACGCGCTGTTCGAGGGGATCTCCGGCGAGTCGCCCTACAAGTCTCCGACAGATATGGGCGTCAACATGGTCGGTTTCTGCATCTCCGACGACGAAGCCTGCTGCGAAGCCTCCAAACAGGAGATCCTTCGCCGTTACTACCGGTATCTTTGCGAGAAGCGCAAGGGGATCGAAGGTGATGAGCCGATCTTCAAGATCGAGCTGCTGATGAAAAAAGCCGGGATCACTGTAGCAGACCGGCCGCCGGTAACTGCCGCGATGATGAAAGCGGAGATGACGGGAGGACCTGCCGCCGCCATGCAGATGGAAGACGGAACTGTCCTGACCGGCAAGACGTCACCGCTGCTCGGCGCTTCATCCGCGCTGCTGATCAACGCGCTGAAATACCTTGGCGGGATCAACGACCGGATCGACCTTCTTGCTCCGGCCGTCATCGAGCCCATCATCAACATGAAGGTCGAACAGCTGGGCGCGGAGAAGACTTCGCTGCTGCACCTGAACGAGATCCTGATCGCGCTGGCGATCGCGTCTGTGACGGATTCCTGTGCCAAGATCGCTCTGGAACAGCTGCCGAAGCTTCGCGGTTTAGAGGCGCATTCCAGCGTCATTCTTTCGCAGATCGATGAAGATGTCTTTAAGAAACTGGGCGTCAACATCACCTGTGAACCGACATATGAGAGTCAGAAGTTCTATCATAAATAATCAGATAATAGCGCCCCGTCCTGGAAGCGCCGAGTCTGCTCGGCAGTTGGCTGCGCCAAAACTCGCATCCCCGACACTTACAGGACGGGGCGGATCTTTCTACATTAAGAGTCTAAGACTTCATGCTTACAAGATGGGTCGTGGCACCTGTTTGTGAGCCTTTTGGGGCGTTTACCATTTTTGAGCGTTCCGCCACCCAAGAATTCCTATGATTTCTGGGGTGTTTATCCACAGAACGAGCTATCTTATCCAGGGATTGGAAAGGATAGTCGGTAAACAATTTTCTCGCCCAAACGGAGCTCCCGCTTAGGAGTATTTCTGGGCGAAATTAACGCATGTTGACTCTTCTCGCCCAGGGATTGGAAAAGATAGCTCGTCAAATTGATTTACCGTCCAAAAACCTTGGGCGGCGTGCCTCGAAAAAGGTGTATCTTCCCCAACGGGTTGGGGCGAGAATGGACAGTGAATAGGAAACACCCCAAACATGAAGGATAGAGAGAAAAAAGACAAAGAAAAGGAAAGAAGATGAAGCAGGAGAGGGTTTATCCTAAGGTTTTTGTTTCGCCGAAGGGCGAGCGGAGTGTTCTGTACGGGCATCCGTGGATCTATGATCAGGAAGTGACGCTGCCCGGCGAGGATGGCCAAGCGGACGAGGTGAAGCTCCCCGAAGATGGAGCGCTGGTGGACGCGTTCAGTTCCAAGGGATCGTATCTCGGTACCGGGTTTTATAACAGTCATTCGAAGATCCGTGTACGGCTGATCTCGCGGAACGCGAATGATACGTTTAACGCGGCGTTTTTTGAGCGGCGGCTGAGATACGCATGGGAGTTTCGTAAGAGTGTGCTTCGGGAAGAGGATCTTTTATGCTGTCGTATCATTTTCGGTGAGGCGGATCAGTTTCCGGGTCTGACGGTGGATCGGTTCGGCGATATCCTGGTGACGCAGACTCTTTCACTGGGGATCGAGAAGCTGAAACCGGTGATCTTCCCGCTTCTGGTAAAGATCCTGCAGGAAGACGGTCAGAAGATCAGTGGGATCTATGAGCGCAATGACGTTTCGATCCGTGCCCTGGAAGGGATGGAGGAGAATACCGGCTTTTATCCGGTCGACGGACTTTGCACCGACGCGCTGCCGGAGCGCACACAGATCATCGAGAACGGTGTGAAGTATTTCGTCGATTACCGCACAGGCCAGAAGACAGGTTTTTTCCTGGATCAGAAATACAACCGGCAGGCAGCGGCGAAGATCGCGCGAGGCAAGCGTGTGCTGGATTGCTTCACGGATACCGGTTCTTTCGCGCTGAACTGCGCGCTGGGCGGAGCGGCGCATGTGCACGCCGTAGATATCTCAGCGCCGTCGATCGAAGTGGCGAAAGCCAACGCGAAGCTGAACGGGCTCGAAGACAGAATGAGTTTTGAAGTAGCCAACGTTTTTGACTTGCTGCCGGAGCTCGAGAAGACAGCGAAGCGTCAGTACGACATGATCATTCTCGATCCGCCGGCCTTTACGAAATCGCGAAAGACTGTGCAAAGTGCGGAGCGCGGCTACAAGGAGATCAACTACCGGGCCATGAAGATCCTGCCGCGTGGCGGGTACCTGGCGACCTGTTCCTGTTCGCACTTTATGAGCAATGACCTCTTCCGCAAGATGCTCTGGTCCGCCGCGGCGGATGCCGGCGTGCAGATGAGGCAGATCGAGGAACGCCAGCAGGCGCCGGATCATCCCATCCTCTGGAACGTCCCGGAAACAAACTACCTGAAGTTCTATATCTTCCAGATCGTATAAGACTTCGCGTCCCGTTGATGAGTACACCTCGAAAGGAGAATGGCATGAAAAAAGAAGAGTCACAGGCTGAAGAGAAGAATCTTTCCGCTGAGAAGGCACCTGAGGGCGAGAATCCCGGCCTTTCCATCAGCGCGAAGTCCTTCATCAGCGCGCTGGTGATCCTGCTCGTCCTGATGATCGTGACATATGTGCTCACACTGATCATTCCAGCGGGGCAGTACCCGCGGATCACGGACGAAAGCGGTCACAGTCTGATCGACGCGACCGGCGAGTATGTCCTGTGTGAAGGGGGTCTGAGCTTCTGGAAATGGCTGCTTTCGCCTTTCCTGGTGCTGGGAGCGTCCGGCGGCGCGACGATCATCGCGGTCATCATTTTCCTGCTGGTGATCGGCGGGATCTTCAATGCCCTGGAGAAGGGCGGGATCATGCGCTATCTGCTGAACAAGCTGGTACACACCTATCGGGATAAGCGCTATCGGCTGATGGATGTGATCATCCTGTTCTTTATGCTCATGGGTTCCCTCGTCGGGTCCTATGAGGAATGCGTGCCGCTGGTACCCATCGTGGTCGCGTTGGCGGTGTCCATGGGGTGGGACGTGCTGACCGGTCTGTTTATGAGCCTTCTGGCCGTGGGCTGCGGTTTCGCGGCCGGTATCTGCAATCCCTTTACGGTGGGCGTGGCGCAGAGTCTGGCGGGCCTGCCCATGTTCAGCGGCATGGGTTACCGCGTGGTCGGGTTCGTGCTGATCTATGGATTGCTGCTGGCTTATACCCTCTGGCACGCGAAAGCGTTTGAAAAAGCTGGCGGGCTGGTACAGGCGGGATCAACCGGACGTGGCGATAGCGAACCTAAACCCGGCACAAGCCGCACAGTCTCTGACTTTACCAAAGATCCGAAGCTGGAAAAAGCGGTCCGTGCCTTTGTCCTGATCCTTGCGGCCGGCATCGTACTGATCCTGACCAGCACTTTTATCCACGCTCTTCAGGACTACACGATGATCATCGTGGCCGTCATGTTCCTGGCGGCCGGCATCACTTCCACGCTCGCCTCCGGCATGTCAGCCAAACAGCTCGGCAAAGACTTTGTGCAGGGCGTCACCGCGATCCTGCCCGCCGTCCTGATGATCCTGATGGCCAGCTCGATCAAATACTGTATGGAAGAGGCCCGCATTCTGGACACGATCCTGCACACGGCGATCGGCCTTATGGACACGATGCCGCGCGGCCTGATCATCCTGTTTATCTATCTGATTGCGCTGCTTTTCAACTTTTTCATCGCATCGGGCTCCGCGAAGGCGTTTCTGCTGATCCCACTGATCGCCCCGATGGCGCAGGTATTCGGTATCTCCTCTCAGCTTACCGTCATGGCATACGCGTTCGGCGACGGCTTCTCGAACGTATTCTATGTCACGAACCCCGTCCTGCTGATTTCGCTGGGACTCGCCGGCATCAGCTACGGCAAGTGGGTGAAGTACTCCTGGAAATTCCAGCTTGCGAACCTGGCGCTCACCAGCGCGCTGCTGCTTCTGGGGCTGGCGATCGGATATTAAAAAATGTTCGGATCCTTTTAAGTTGATTTAAGACTCCTTTCGTATACTTGTCTCATCAACAAGACGAAAGGAGTCTTTTATATATGAAAAAAGTAATGGCAATTATCATGGCGGCGCTGCTGGTGTTATGTGCCGGGTGCAGCGCTCAGGAAGAAAAGAAGGAAACCTCCGAGACTGTGATCGAGGAGATCTCTCAGGCGGAAAGCAGCAAAGAAACAGAAAGCTCGAAAGCGGAAAGTTCGAAAGCGGAAAGTTCGGAAGCAGAGGATGAATCATCGGAAGAGAAATCGGAGAGTTCGGAAGAAAGATCTTCTGCCGCCTCCGCCAGCAGTACTTCAATCGGTGCCCACACCGGAACCGAACGGGAGGTATATGAGACCTCCGAGGACGGCGCGCACGCCATCGAGGCCGACGGCGAGACCGTCTCCTATGAAGGCATTCAGGTAGAAAAGACCGGCAATGCAGACGGAGAAAATGCAGATTTCTACGGTGAAAACGCCGCGGTCTTCGCGACAGACGGAGCGGAACTGACCATCACGGACGCTTATATCACGACAGACGGCGGCCACGCAAACGGCGTATTCAGTTACGGAGACGGCACGACTGTCACGATCTCCGACTCAACGATCCTGACCGAATCCAATAACTCCGGCGGACTGATGACCACCGGCGGCGGGACGATGATCGCCAGCAACCTGTATATCGTGACCCAGGGCGGATCCTCCGCGGCGATCCGTTCCGACCGGGGCGGCGGAACCGTCATCGTGGACGGCGGATACTATGAGACCAACGGCAAAGGCTCACCCGCGATCTATTCAACGGCCGATATCACCGTTTCGAACGCGACCCTGGTCGGCAACGTATCCGAAGGGATCGTCGTGGAAGGAAAGAACAGCGTCACGCTGAATGACTGTATCGTCATAGCCAACCACACCCAGAAAAACAGCAACAAATCCGACGCCTACCAGGCGGTCAAGATCTATCAGTCCATGTCCGGCGACGCGAAGGAAGGCATGTCCTATTTCACCATGACCGGCGGATCGATGACCTCGCTGAACGGCGGGATGTTCTGGGTGAGCAATACCCAGTGCACGATCTATATCGAAGACGTGGACTTCACCTACGCCACGGATGATTTCCTGACGGTGGAAGCGGCCGGCTGGGGCCGGGACGGTTCGAATGGCGGTCACGCTTTCTTTACCGCGAAGAACCAGATCATGGAAGGCGTCATCACCGTGGACGAGATCTCCAGCCTGGAGCTGACCCTGGCGGAGGGAACGGTCTTCACCGGCTCGATCATTTCTGACGGCGAGACCGATGTCATCATCGAAGATGGCGCATCCTGGATCCTGACCGCGGACAGCTATATCGACAGCCTCGAGCTCCTCGGCAGTCTGGATCTGAACGGCTACAGCCTGTATGTAGACGGAGAGCTGTACGAAGGCTGAAGCGTGCTTTATAAAATCTCATTTTCAGCATTTATAAAGCAATTATACGCATCAAATGGACGATTTGCTTTATAAATAATAGAAATCGGGATCTGCAAAGCAGAAATTGCTTTGTGGATCCCGATTTTTAATAATTACAAAGCAGAGCCTGTTTTTGGGGCCGGCAGGCGCTGCCAGCTTATCCCATCGTCACGACGACAGCGACTTCTTCCTTTCCGGCAACGATCTCAGCGGGGATCACACAGCCGGGGACCTTCTCACCGTCTACCGTCAGGCAGGCGACGCCTTTCTGGGCGCCGGCAGCGTTGTCAACGGTGATGTGATAGGTCACGCCGCGGTAGACACGGTCAAGGGTGTAACCCTGCCAGCCGGCCGGGATACACGGATTGACGCTGAGGCCCTTGAGGGTCGGCTGGATACCCAGGATGTACTGGGAGATCGCCGTGAAGGTCCAGGCAGCGGTACCGGTCAGCCAACTGTTCTTGCCTTCGCCGAAGGTCGGGGCGTCTTTGCCGGCGACCATCTGGCAGTAAACGTAAGGCTCGGTGCGGTGGACTTCGCTGATCTCTTCCAGATAGACCGGGCAGGTCTTGCGGAAGACTTCGAAGGCGCGGTCGCCGTGGCCAAGTTCTGTCTCAGCGCAGACGATCCACGGATTGTTGTGGCAGAAGATACCGGCGTTCTCTTTGTATCCGGGCGGATAGGAAGTGATCTCACCGATCTCCACGTGATATTTGGTGTAGGCGGGCTGCAGCAGGACGATACCGAACTTGGAATCCAGGCGCTCTTCCACGCTCTTCAGCGCGGTGGCGGCTTTGCCGTCCTCTACGCCGATGCCGGCCATGACACACATGCCCTGGGGCTCGATGTAGATCTGGCCTTCTTCGCAGACTTTGGAACCGATCGGGTTCGAGAAAGCGTCATAGGCACGGACGAACCATTCGCCGTCCCAGCCGGCATCCTCGACGACCTTGATCATCTGATCGACTTTGGCCAGAACGTCCGCGGCTTCCTCCGCGAGGCCCTGTGCCTGGCACAGATCCGCGTACTGTTTGCCGTATTTGACGAACATGCCGGCGATGAACACGGATTCAGCGACCGGTCCCTCGGAAGGTCCGAAGGTCTGGAAGCTCTCGCCCGGCTCCTCGGAGAAGCAGTTGAGGTTCAGACAGTCGTTCCAGTCGGCGCGGCCGATCAGCGGCAGGCCGTGGGGGCCGAGATGCGTGGCGGTATAGTTGAAGCTGCGGCGCAGGTGATCCATCAGCGGAACAGCCTTGGAGAAATCGCTGTCGAAAGCGCAGGGCTCGTCCAGGATCGAGAAGTCTCCGGTCTCGCAGATATAGGCGTAGGTGCCGGCGATCAGCCACAGCGGGTCGTCGTTGAAGCCGCCGCCGATATCGGCGTTGCCCTTCTTGGTAAGGGGCTGGTACTGATGATAGGTGGAACCGTCTTCAAACTGCGTATTCGCGATATCGATGATCCTCTCGCGGGCTCTTTCCGGGATCAGATGGACGAAGCCCAGAAGATCCTGGCAGCTGTCTCTAAAGCCCATGCCGCGGCCGAGTCCTGACTCATAGAAGCTGGCGGAACGGCTCATGTTGAAGGTGACCATGCACTGGTACTGGTTCCAGATGTTGACCAGGCGGTTCAGTTTCTCGTCGCTGCTGTTGACATTGTAGGTGGAAAGCAGTTTGTCCCAGTAAGCGTGCAGCTCGTCAAGCGCGGCCTGAGCCTGCTCGGAGGTCTGATATTTGGCGAGCAGCACGTTGGCGGGCGTCTTGTTAATGACATTCGGCGCTTCGAATTTCTGGTCGCGCGGATTCTCGCAGTAGCCCAGGACGAAGATGAATTCTTCGCTCTCGCCGGGAGCGAGGGAAGCTTTCAGATGATGGGAGCCGATGGGCTGCCAGCCATGGGCGATGGAGTTTTTGCTCTTGCCTTCGCGGACGACATCCGGATCGTCGAAGCTGTTGTAGAAGCCCAGGAAGCTGTCGCGGATCGTGTCGAATCCCTCAATGGGCTTGTTCACGGAGTAGACCGCGTAGTGGTTGCGTCTTTCGCGGTATTCGGTCTTGTGGTAGATCGTGCTGCCGATCACTTCGACTTCACCGGTAGAGAAGTTGCGCTGGAAGTTGGACATATCGTCCTGCGCGTTCCAGAGACAGAACTCGATGAAGCTGAACAGATCGACGGCTTTAGCGGCGTCGGATTGATTGGTAAGTTTCAGGCGGTGGATCTCGCAGGTGTCGGAAACCGGCACGAAGGCGGTGAGCTCAGCCTGCAGGCCGTTTTTCGCGGAAGTGATGACGGAATAGCCGAGGCCGTGACGGCACTCATAGGAGTCGAGCTCGGTCTTCACGGGCATCCAGCCGGGATTCCAGACGGTATCGCCGTCCTTGATGTAATAGTAGCGGCCGCCCAGATCCATGGGGCAGTTGTTGTAGCGGTAACGGGTCAGGCGCAGGAGCTTCGCGTCTTTGTAGAAGCAGTAGCCGCCGGCGGTATTGCTGATCAGTCCGAAGAAATCCTGAGATCCCAGATAGTTGATCCAGGGCAGGGGCGTTTTCGGAGTCGAGATGACGTATTCTTTGCGGGCGTCATCAAAAAAACCAAACTTCATAGATCTACCTCTTTTCGTCGAATTTTCCCGTGCGGGAACACATACATAGATACTCCCATTATACGAAGCGCGCGTGAAAAAGTAAAGGGCGATTTCTGCCGTTTTAGGTTGCGAAATCCGGGCAAAACAGTGTATAATAACAGATGAATCTGCCCATATACAGGAGGCACTCATGACAAACGAAGAAAAGAAAGAATTACAAATCATCGCGACGAAGATCCGCATCGGGATCATCGAAGGAACGCATGCCGCGAAGAGCGGTCATCCCGGCGGAAGTCTTTCCTCCGCCGAGCTTCTGGCATATCTGTATTTTAAGGAAATGAAGATCGATCCGAAGAATCCCCGCTGGGAGGAGAGGGATCGTTTCGTTCTTTCCAAGGGCCATGCGGCCCCTCTGCTGTACTCGACCCTCGCGAACCGCGGATTTTTCCCGGTAGAGGATCTGAAGACGCTGCGCCACGTGGGAAGCTACCTGCAGGGACATCCGAACATGAACGACGTCCCGGGCGTGGATATGTCGACCGGATCTCTGGGCCAGGGCATTTCCACGGCCTGTGGCATGGCCAAAGGTTTCAAGTACCAGAATAAGCCGAACCGCGTCTACGCGCTTCTGGGCGATGGCGAGATCCAGGAAGGCGAAGTCTGGGAAGCCATGATGTTCGCTGCTCACTACAAACTGGACAATCTCTGTGTATTCATCGACAACAACAACCTGCAGATCGACGGCGAGATCAGCAAGGTCATGAGCCCGTATCCCATCGACGAGAAGCTGAAAGCCTTCGGCCTGGAAGTCGAGACGATCGACGGTCAGGACCTTAGTCAGATCGAAGCGGCGCTCTCACACGCGAAAGCCACCAAAGGCAAACCCTACGCGGTCGTAATGAAGACCACCAAGGGCAAAGGCGTTTCCTACATGGAAAACCAGGCCGGATGGCACGGCAAGGCGCCGAATGACGCCGAATACGAGCAGGCGCTCGCAGAACTGAATGCAACATTAAAGGAACTGGAGGGCTAAGTCATGGCAGATGTGAAGAAAATCGCGACCCGCGACAGCTACGGCAACGCGCTGAAAGAGCTCGGCGCGCTTCATGAGGATCTGGTAGTGCTGGACGCTGACCTGGCCGGCGCCACCAAGACCGGTACCTTCCAGAAAGCCTTCCCGGACCGCCACTTCGACTGCGGTATCGCCGAGAGCAACATGACCGCCGTGGCGGCAGGCCTTTCCACCACCGGACTGGTCCCCTTCGTTTCGACCTTCGCGATGTTCGCGGCAGGCCGTGCGTTCGAGCAGGTCCGTAACTCGATCGGCTATCCGCACCTGAATGTGAAGATCGGCGCGACCCACGCGGGCATCTCCGTGGGTGAGGACGGCGCCAGCCATCAGTGCAACGAAGATCTCGCCCTGATGCGCGCGATCCCGGGCATGGTGGTCATCAATCCGGCGGACGACGTCGAGGCCAGAGCGGCTGTGGCAGTGGCGTATGAGTATGTCGGCCCGGTCTACATGCGCTTCGGGCGTCTGGCTGTACCGGTATTCCACGATGAAGAAAACTACAGATTCGAGATCGGCAAGGGCGAGGAAATCTGCCCCGGCAGCGATATCACGATCATCGCGACCGGTCTGATGGTCAAGGAAGCCATGGACGCTTCCAAACAGTTGGCGGAAGAGGGGATCTCCTGCCGCGTTATCAATATGGCGACGATCAAACCGCTGGACGAGGAGATTGTCCTCAAAGCCGCGAAAGAGACCGGAAAGATCGTGACCGCGGAAGAGCATTCCATTATCGGTGGTTTGGGCGAAGCGGTCTGCGGCGTCCTTTCTGAAAAACTGCCCACGCCGGTCCGCCGTGTGGGCGTCATGGATACTTTCGGTGAATCCGGACCGGCGGCTGACCTTCTGAAACTCTACGGATTGTCAGCGGAGAATCTGGTCAAAGTCTGTAAGGAAATGGTGAAATAATGGACTGGACAACGCTCGGCCCGACGCTGGTAGAGGCGGGGCTGAAGCTATTGGGCGGGATCGTGATCCTGGTGGTCGGCCTGCTGATCATCAAATGGATTAAACACCTGCTGAAGAAGAGCAAACTCTTCGCGAAGATGGAACCGACGATGGCCGGTTTCCTGAAGAATCTGATCCACGTGCTGCTGCTCGCGATCGTGATCCTTTCGGCGGCCGGCGTCATGGGCGTTCCGCTTTCCCTGTTCGTTACCCTGGTCTCGCTCGTCGGCGCGGCCATCACCCTGGCGGTGCAGGGCGTTCTGTCGAACTTCATTGGAGGCGTCGTCATATTGATTTTGAAGCCGTTCAAGGCGGGCCAGTATATCAAGGTGGGTGACATCGACGGAACAGTGCGGATGATCGGGATGTACTACACGATCCTGGTCACGCCGGACGGCAAGGAGATCTCGCTGCCGAACTCGCAGCTGACGAATTCGTCCATCACGAATTTCTCGGCCGAGGAACGCCGCAGGATCGACATGGATTATTCCGTGAGCTACTCGGCGAAGTCCGACGAGGTACGGGAGGTCCTGCTGAAAGTCGCGAAGGCAAGTGAGCTGGTGCTGGAAGATCCCGCGCCGCAGGTGCTGCTGCAGGTGATGGCAGATTCATCCGTGACGTACCGGCTGAGAGTTTTCGTGAAGAACACGGATTACTGGAACGTTTATTACTATCTGACGGAAGAAGGGAAGAAGGCCCTGGACGAAGCCGGGCTGGAGATCCCGTTCCCGCAGGTAGACGTGCACATGAAATAATGGGAAGACCCTGAAGAATCAGGGTCTTTTCCTGCGAAAGGGAGAAAGATGCTTCCCAAACAGATTGACGAAGAAAAACACCTCCAACAGACCCGCGCCATCATCCTCTCGAATATCGAGCGGCTGCGCGGCCGGGTCGATCAGGTCCATCAGGAGACGGAAGAGCTGAACGACCGGATTACGCCGCGGGATCTGGAACTTAATTCCCAGATGTCCCAGCAGCTGACGATCGCGAACGCGCTTCTTACGCATACGCGCAATCTCCTTCGAAAGAACAACGCGGCCTATCCCGCGCCATATTTCGGCCGGATCGACTACCGGGAGCTGAAGAGCGGCACCGAAGAGGCCTATTATGTCGGCAAAAACGGCATCCAGTCGAACGATCAGATCGTGGTCGTGGACTGGCGCGCGCCGGTGGCGAAGGTCTACTATGAGAACGAGCTGGGCGAAGGTTCCTATGAGGTGCCGGAGGATGATCCGATCGGGATCGACCTTGTCCAGAAGCGGACCTACGATATCGAGAACGGCGTCCTGAACGGCTGGTACGACTCAGACGTCGCCGCGAATGACGAGCTGCTGGTCAAGTACCTGGCAAAGCACAAGGACGTCGTACTTTCCGACATTATCGCGACGATCCAGAAAGAGCAGGATCAGATCATCCGCTCCACGCCTTATCAGAACATTATCGTGCAGGGCGTGGCCGGGTCGGGCAAAACCACCGTGGCGCTGCACCGGATCTCGCATATCCTCTATAACTATTCGCACCGGTATCATCCGGACGAGTTCCTGATCATCGGAAGTTCCGAGATGCTGCTCGACTATATCGCCAGCGGCCTGCCGGATCTGGACGTCACGGGCGTCCTTCAGCGGCGCATGGACGTCTTCTTCCGCGAGGAACTTTATGAGGACTGGAAAGAGGAATTCGAGATCATTGATGAAGATCCTTCCGGGAGCTATAAATGCCGCCTGTCCTTCGCGATGGCCTTTGATAAATGGCTGGAAAAAAGGTGGCTGCGGATCCTCCGGCCGCGCGCGGTGGAGGATGAGGAGATCGGTGAGATCATCAGCCGCGATCAGGTCTACGATCTTTTGAACTACCGCCGCGACTGGTCGCTGCTTCGGATCGAGAACCTGCTGAATCAGACCCTCGCCGGCCGGATCCAGATGCTGACGGACATCGTTTCCGACGATGATGCTTTCAAGCGCATGCGCAACCTGCGGGCCCGCAAACTCAAGGAATACAGCGACTATTACCATGAGCGTCATAATCAGTCGGACGTGGTCCTTTTATACCGCACCTTCCTGCAGGAATACGGGGCGGAGCAGGGGATCGATACATCTCTGGCATTGAAAAAACTGGCGCTCGGTCAGTTCTCCGTCTATGATCTGGCGGCGCTGTGCCTGGCCAGGCGGTATTTCACGGAAGATGAACCCTCGCCGCCTTTCGGGCAGATCATTATCGATGAGGCGCAGGATTTCGGTGAAGCGGTCTATTATTATCTGAAGAAACTTCAGAAGGGATGTTACTTTACCATCATGGGCGATGTTTCTCAGAACATCCACTTTGAACTGGGCATGAACGACTGGGAAGCCATGATAAAGGGCATTTTCAGAGGAGAAAAAGATCAGTTCTGCCTTCTGCAGAAGAGTTACCGCAATACCATCGAGATCAGCGAATTCGCCGGGAAGATCCTGGAAAAAGCTTCCGGCAGCCGATATAAGATCGAGCCTGTCATCCGGCACGGAGATCCGGTGGATGTCCGGAAGCTCGCACAGGAAGCGATACCGGATGAGATCGTCCGACTAATCGAAAAGGCGATCGAAAATGGTCACCGCTCCGGTGCTGTCGTATGCCGGACAAAGGCGGAAGCGAAAAGCTGGGAAGAGGTCATCGCCCAAAAACGGCCTGATTGGCTCGCGGAAGGCGGAGATTTCCGGCTGCTTTGTCTGGCGCTGGAGGAAGTCAAAGGTCTTGAGTTCGACGTCGTCCTGTTGATGGAACCGACGGAAGAAAACTATCCGTCCAAGCCTGTGGAAACGGTCGGCGTCAAGAATGCGAAACTGCTCTATGTGGCGGCGACGCGCGCGCTCCATGAGCTGCATGTTCTCTCGTCCGGACCGCTCAGCGATCTCCTGGCCAGGTGACGGTTTTCAGCCGAAAAATCTTTGTTAAAACAAACCAAGCAAACCTCTCTCTTCTCTGAACTTTTGGTGAAAAGGGAGGTTTTCTTCTGCTCGATTGACTTTAGCCGGTTAAAGGATTATACTGATTCAGTCAAAAGAAGTCCGTGTTAAACGGACAAAGATTCGAGAAAGGAAGTAGTTCCTATGAAACGACTGTACAACTTTTCCGCCGGCCCCTCGATGCTTCCCTTAAGCGTCCTTGAACAGGCACAGAAAGATCTGGTCTCCTACCAGGACTGCGGCAGCTCCGTGATGGAGATGAGCCATCGATCCAAATACTTTGAGCCGATCATTCAGGACGCCGAAGCGACTCTGCGCCGTGTGATGAATATTCCGGATAACTATGCGGTGCTGTTCCTTCAGGGCGGCGCGTCTCTGCAGTTTTCCATGATTCCTATGAACCTGACGAACCAGGGCGATACCACCGCGTATATCATCACCGGTCAGTTCGCCAAGAAGGCTTATCAGGAAGGCAAGAAGTGGGGCAACGCCGTCGCTGTCGCGAGCGGCGAGGAATCGAATTTCTCCGAGATCCCGACCGTCACGCCGGATATGATCCCCGCGGACGCGAAATATGTGCACTTTACCGGCAACAATACGATTTTCGGGACCACCTTCAATACGCTGCCGGACGTCGGCGACAAGCTGCTCGTCTGCGACCTTTCTTCCACGATCCTCGGCAAGGATTTCGATGTTTCGAAATTCGGTCTGATTTATGCCGGCGCCCAGAAGAACATGGGTATCGCGGGCCTGACCGTGGTCATCATCCGCAAGGACCTGATCCGCTCGGACGTCGATCCCATCGTTCCCAGCATGATGCGCTATGACCTGATGGCGAAGAACGATTCCATGTACAACACGCCTCCCTGCTGGGCGATCTATATGGCCGGCCTGTGCTTCCACTGGGTGGAGGATCAGGGCGGTATCGCGGCGCTGGAAGCGAAGAACAAAGAGAAATCCGATCTTCTTTACGATTATCTGGATCAGTCCAGAATGTTCCATCCGGTAGCAGCCAAGAAAGACCGTTCTCTCATGAACGTGACCTTCACGCTGCCCACGGAAGAGCAGACCAAGGCGTTCCTGGCGCTCTGCACCGAACGCGGCATGATCAATATCAAAGGCCACCGTTCCGTAGGCGGCTGCCGCGCTTCCATCTACAACGCGATGCCGATCGAAGGCGTTCAGCTGTTGGTGGAGACCATGAAGGAATTTGAAGAAAAGAACATGGCCTGATCTTTCGGGCCGAGGGGAGTTTCATATGTTTAAGATCAGAACGTACAACGCGATTTCCGATATCATCTACAATACCTTGAACAACAATGAATATCAGGTATCCGACAGTGTGGAAAACTACGACGGTATTCTGGTCCGTTCCGCGGAACTGGCCGACGTGGAGTTTCCTCCGGAGTTAGTTGCGATCGCACGTGCCGGCGCCGGCACCAATAACGTGCCTGTCGCCAAATGCACCGAGCAGGGCATCTGCGTATTCAATACGCCCGGCGCGAACGCGAACGCGGTCAAGGAGCTGGTGCTGTGCGCGATGCTGCTGTCCTGCCGTAAGGTCGTGAACGGTATCGAATGGGTGAAAGAGGCGAAGGCCTCAGGCGAGACCGGGATCGAAAAGCTGGCGGAAAAAGCCAAGAAAAACTTTGTGGGACCGGAGCTGTACGGCAAAAAGCTCGGTGTCATCGGCCTTGGCGCCATCGGCGGTATGGTCGCGAACTCCGCGGCCCGAGGCTTCGATATGGACGTGCTTGGCTACGACCCGTACATGAACGTGGAATCCGCGCTTCATCTGACCCGTGTCGTCAAGCTGACCGCGGATATCAATGAGATCTTCTCGACCTGTGACTATATCACCCTGCACCTGCCGCTTTTGGATACGACCAAAGGGATGATCGGCGAGGCCGCCTTCAGCAAGATGAAGAAAGGCGCTGTGCTGATCAACTACTCCCGCGGTGGACTGGTCGATACCGAAGCGCTGAAAAAGGCCATGATCAGCGGGATCGTCCGGGCTTATATGACGGACTTCGCCGTAGATGAGCTGGTGGATTTCCCCGGCGTGACGATCACGCCTCACCTGGGCGCCTCCACGCCTGAATCGGAAGAGAACTGCGCGGATATGGCCGCCAAGGAGATCGACGATTACCTGAAGAACGGAAACATCCGTCACTCCGTCAACCTGCCCGACGCGATGCTGCCAAGAGCCGGCGTGCAGCGGCTGGCGATCATCAACCGCAATACCCCGAACATGGTCGGTCAGATCACCTCGCTCCTTGCGGCTGACGGGATCAACATCGAGCACATGCTGAACAAAGGCCGCGGAAGCTACGCCTATACGCTGCTGGATCTGTCGGACGAAGTTCAGGTTTCGACTGTCGCCGCGATCCGTGGGATCGACGGTATCCTGAGAGTACGGGTCCTGTAAAAGAGAAAACGAAAAGAAAGGGAAATCGCAAGCGATAGGCTTGCGATTTCGTGTTCAAAACAGATGGAAAACCAATTGGCATCCCTTGGGATCAAGGTGCCGGAAATCCTGCTTCCGGCTGAAGATATCGATCCCGCGAAGTTCGCAGTCATCGCCTGTGATCAGCATTCCGCGGAACCGGCGTACTGGGAAGAAACGGTCCGGATCGTAGGCTCATCGCCTTCCGCGCTTCACCTGATGCTGCCGGAAGCCTGGCTGGATCAAAAGGACGAGAAAGAACCGCTGATCGAGCGGGCCATGAGCCGGTACCTCGCGGACGGAACGCTCAGAAGCATAGGCGAGGGGTTCGTCTACGTACGCCGTACGGTGGGAACTCGTCCTGACGGGACGCCGCTTGTTCGTCACGGACTGGTGGCGGCGATCGACCTGGAAAAGTACGATTACGTTCCCGGCAACCATAATCTTATCCGCGCGACGGAAGCGACCGTGAAAGAGCGTCTTCCCGAGCGGATCAGGATCCGTGAGAAGGCTTCGCTGGAGATGCCGCATGTACTGGTCATGCTGGATGATGAGAAGAATGCGCTCACCGCCCTGCTGGAACAGATGCGGGCAGGCGATCCGGCAGATGGCGGCGCATCCGCAGGAAGCTCTGCCGCCTCTGGTTTGAAGTGCCTGTACGATTTTGATCTTATGCAGGATGGGGGCCACATCGAAGGCTGTTTCCTGAATGAACCTGAGCAGATCGCACAGATCGCGAAAGTGCTTTCCTCACTTTATGATGCCTGTGATGACGGCTTTCTGATGGCGGTCGGCGACGGAAATCATTCCCTGGCCGCAGCCAAAGAGACCTGGAAAGCGCATCCCGAGATCCCGGCGCTTCGCTACGCGCTGGTGGAACTGATCAGTGTGTATGACGAAGGCCTGTCGTTCCATCCCATCCACCGTCTGCTGATGAACCTTGATCCCGCGGATATTCCCGCGATACGGAAAGAGCTTCGTCTGGATGATCCGTCCCTTGACCTGCAGGATCTGCAGCCGAGGATCGACGAGTGGCTGACCGAATACAGAAAAACGCATCCTGCCGCCGAACTGGAATACATTCACGGGCGGGAGGAGTGTCTGGCACTGGGCGAAAAACCCGGCAATCTCGCGATCGTCTTTGATAAGTTCGAGCGGGGATCGTTTTTCCGGACGGTACTGGAGAACGGGACGTTCGTGCGCAAGAGCTTCTCGCTGGGCGAGGCCAGGGAGAAACGGTATTATCTGGAATGCCGGAGGCTTCGCTGAGCCATGGATGTTCTGTGTGAGACCTGCGCGTATCTCGTCTATGACGAGGATTTCGAAGAATATGTCTGTGACTGCCAGATGGATGAGGATGATTATTCCAAGATCCGGCAGGGCAGCTTCAAGTCATGCCCTTATTACCGCGACGGCGATGAGTACAAGGTCGTCAGAAAGCAGCTGTAAGCCGGAGATCTTCCGTAAATTTGGGCTTATTTTCATGTTTTTTCTTATCCACCCCAAGGCTTTGGGGCGAATAGTGCATTTCTAAGCTTCGCCGCCCAGTACATTTTTGCATTATTGGGCGGCGCATCAATTTGACGAGCTATCTTATCTAAATCCTGGGCAAGATCTGTGTTATGACTGTTATCTCGCCCAGGGATTTCATTGAATGAAAGGCTCGATTGGGCGAGATGAGTTTTTATAGACAATTCTCCCCAATCCGTGGACAAGATAGCTCGTCTAGTTGATATCTTATCCAAAAAACACAGGGGATTTTGGGTGGCGAAGCATGAAATGTAGCTAAACGCCCCAAAAGACTCATAGGATCGCTTTACACAGAGGTTTTCAGAGAAGATTCGGCTTAGAACAAGAAAAAAGGGGCGCGGCTTTTTGCTACACCCCTTATATTATTTGCTGTAGAAAAGATGGTTTACTTGACGAACTTGCCGAGCAGATTCAGAAGGTCCAGGCCGTTGGTGCTGGAAGAAGTCTTCTTTTTGCCGAGCAGTTTGCCGGTGATCGCCGCGATATCCTTATAGTCGAACCCGTCGGAAAGGTCGAACTTCGGACCGGTCTTGCCGCCGCCGGTGGCGGAGCTGATGCCGGAAAGAAGCGCCGGGGCGATGTTGGAAAGCGCGGATGTGACTGCCTGATCGTTCATGCCGGTCTCGCCGGAGAGTTGATTGATCACGTTCGATTGATTGAGGCCCAGGATATGGCCGATGATCTTGCCGCCATCTTCCTCGTCGGCCTCAGCGATCTGCTGCGCGACGGGAGCGGTGTCGGTGTGCTGCGCGAGCGCGTTTGCCAGGGATAGAGCGCCGTCCTGGGTCGAGGCGTTATTCGTCATGCTGCCCATCAGCTGGGGGAGTGCGGAGCCAAGAAGAGAAGAAAGCTGATCCTTGGAAGCGCCGGTCTTGCCGGAAAGCGCGGAAAGGGAATCGTCTTCGGTCATGGAGCCGAGAATGGAATCCAATAAGCTGCTCATAATGTAATCTCCAATCTTTTGATTTGTCACTATTTTACCATTTCAGGCAAAGAAAAACAACTCCCGGGAAAAACCTAATTGCCTAAGACTGTAAAGTATGATACGATGAGCGAAGGGGAAACCCTAATCATCCACCAGAGGAAAAAACTATGGAAAATACGAATAATGAACTTGGATTTCGCCTGGCACATATCGGCGTGAACGCGACGGACCGCGCGGAGGCCGAGAAGATCGCGCAGCTTCTTTGCAGCGTTTTTGACTTCGAGTACAAGCCGGGGAAAAGCTCTGTCTTTTCAGGGGCCGTGATGGAAGTCATGTCCGGGAACGGGCGCGGAACGCACGGCCATATCGGGATCGCCACGGTTTCCTGTGAAAAGGCGGAAGAGTATCTGAAAAGCAAAGGGATCGGATTCCTAGAAGAGACACGCAAGGTTTTCCCGGACGGAACCACACAGGCCATTTATCTGGATCTGGAGATCGGCGGATTTGCCGTACATATCGTGAAAGGATAAAGAAAAATGGGAAAAGTACGTTTAGGCATTATCGGCCTTGGCAATCAGGGCAAGTATTATACCCGTATCCTGAAGGGTGAAGACAGCTTTCGTCACGCGCCGGACAACATGGTGATCGGCGCTGTCTGTGACATCGACCCGAAAATGAAAGCACTCTACGCGGAAAAATACCCGGAGCTTCCATTCTTTGATGACTGGAAGGAAATGATCTTATCCGGCCTGGTCGACGCTGTCGTGACCACCGTTCCGCATTATCTGCATCCGGAGATCGCGATCTACGCGCTGGAGCACGGAACCCATGTACTTGTGGAGAAACCGGCTTCTGTCGCCGCGAAAAATGTCCGTGAAATGAATGAAGTTGCGCTGGCACACCCAGAACTGACATTCGGGATCATGTTCAATCAGCGGACCAACCCACTCTATATCAAAGTCCGTGAACTCATCCGGTCCGGCGAGCTCGGTGAGATCCGCCGCTCGAACTGGATCGTCAACAGCTGGTGGCGTCCGGACAGTTACTACCGTTCCAGCGCGTGGCGCGCTACCTGGGGCGGCGAAGGCGGCGGCGTGCTGGTCAACCAGGCTCCGCATCAGCTGGACCTGTGGCAGTGGATCTGCGGGTTCCCCACGAAGATGACCGCGAAATGCATCAACGGGGCGCATCGGGATATCGTCACGGAGAACGATGTGACGATCCTGACTGAGTATGAGAACGGTTCCACGGGCGTGTTCATTACCAGTACCCACGATTTTGCCGGTACCAATCGCTTTGAGATCGACCTTTCCAAGGGCAAGATCGTGATCGAAGACAACAAAGCTACTGTCATTCGTTTCCCATACGACGAAGACTATATCAACGCGAACATGACCATGGAAGAAGCGGCCCAGCTGACCCGCGGCAACGTGGCGGGCGGTAGCGGAGTCACCACCGAGGTGATCGAAGGGGCTCCCGGAGAAGGACCGCAGCACAGTGGTGTTCTGGAGAATTTCGCCGCGCACATCCTGGATGGGACGCCGCTCCTGGCGCCTGGAACGGATGGTATTTACGGCGTACGTCTGGCGAACGGTGCGCAGCTTTCTTCCTGGCTGGGTGAGACCGTGGAGATGCCGGTCGATGAAGACCTGTATATGGCAGAGCTGAACAAGCGGATCGCCGCCGAAGGCAAATTCCCACTGAGAAAGTAAGGAGCCTATTTTGGATAAGAAATATATCTATTTTCCCAGCTGCAACTTCACGCGCATGTTCCCGGAAACATCCAAAGCCATGAAAGCCTTCCTTTCTGAGCGGGGCGTGGAAGTGACCGCCTGTTGCCGTGTGTCCCATCAGAAAATTGACGAGGCCACGCAGAAGCCGCTTATTATTTGTCAGACCTGCCAGATGATTATCGCGGAGAATCATCCGGATGACCTGCCTAAGAGCGTATTTATCTACCTGGACAGCCTGGAAGATGTCAGCTGGCCGGACCACAGCGGCGAGACGATCACCGTCCAGGACTGCTTCAAGGCGCTGGATGACGAGCATGAGATGACGCCGATAGATCATATTGCGGAACGCGCGGCGATCCGCAGCCTGCTGAAGAAGATGAACTATAATGTCATCGAGCTTCCCGGTGAAAAGGAAGAACTGCTGTTTGACAGCAACATGCCCACTCCCAGGCTTGCCGGCAACGGAAAGTTCGCGCCGAAGGCTTTTGAAGCTCTCGGAAAGCATCACTTCTCAGACGCGCCGGACGCGCCGGTCTGCGAAGACGGGCCCTCCCTTGCCGAGTACGGCGAACGGTTCACTTCGGATGTTGTGGGCTACTGCAACAACTGCATGAAGATGCTCTATGACGCGATGCCGGATGGAAGTCTCACGGCTTATCATTTGGCTGAACTTCTCATGGGGACCAAAGGCTGATCGGAGATATATGATGCGAAGAAAAAGATTGGATAAAGTCGAACTGTCAGATAAGATCCTGGCCGGTGACCGGGAAAAAGCGGAAGGAGAAAACGGAATGTATATCGGAATCGATCTGGGGACCTCGGCGGTCAAACTGCTGCTGATGAATAATGAGGGACAGATCCTCAGGACTGTATCCCGGGAATACCCCTTATATTTCCCGCAGTCCGGATGGTCCGAACAGAATCCGGATGACTGGGTAAAGGAATCCCTGCAGGGCATCAAAGACCTGACAGAAGGTATTGAGAATATTCGGATCGACGGGATCGGCGCGGGCGGCCAGATGCACGGCCTGGTGATCCTGGACGAGAACGATGAAGTCATCCGTCCGGCGATCCTCTGGAACGACGGGCGTACCGGCGAGGAGACCAACTGGCTGAACGATGAGATCGGCCGCGAAAAGCTGGTCGACTATACCGGCAATATCGCGTTTGCCGGCTTCACGGCCCCGAAGATCCTCTGGATCTACAAGAATGAACCGGAGAACTTCGCAAAGATCCGCAAGATCATGCTGCCGAAGGATTATCTGGTCTACAAACTGACCGGCGCCCATGTGACGGACTATTCTGATGCTTCCGGTATGCTGTTGCTCGATGTGGCAAATAAGTGCTGGTCCAAACCCATGCTGGATATCTGCCATATTACCGAAGAGATGATGCCAAAGCTCTGCGAGAGCTTTGAAGTGGTAGGCAAAGTCAAGGATGAGATGAAGGAAGCCCTCGGCCTTCCCGGCGAGATGAATGTCGTGGCAGGCGCCGGCGACAATGCGGCAGCCGCGATCGGTACCGGCGCGGTAGGCCTTGGCAAGTGCAACTTGTCTCTCGGAACATCCGGTACGATCTTTATCACCGCCGATAAGTACAGCAGGGGCGACGGCGCGAGCCTTCACAATTTCGCGAACGCGGACGGAAAGTATCACCTAATGGGATGCATGCTTTCCGCGGCTTCCTGCAACAAGTGGTGGATGGATGAGATCCTCCGGGATAAAGATTACAACGCGGCACAGGCGGAGATCGGCGAGCTGGGAGAGAACCATGTGTTCTTCCAGCCCTACCTGATGGGCGAGCGTTCCCCGCACAACGATCCGAAGGTGCGCGCGATGTTTATCGGCATGAGCATGGATACCACCCGCGCCGATATGGTGCAGGCAGTCCTGGAAGGCGTCATGTTCGGCCTTCGCGACAGCTTTGAGAATGCAAAAGCCATGGGCAACGATATCCGAAGCGCCAGCATCTGCGGCGGCGGCGCGAAGAGTCCGCTGTGGAGAAAGATCGCCTCGAATATCCTGGGCATCCCGATCCATACAGTCGAGAGCGATGAAGGCCCGTCCTTGGGCGGCGCTATCCTGGCGGCTGTCGGATGCGGCAAGTATGCTTCCCCGGAAGAAGCCTGTGCGGCGATCGTAAGGGAGAAGGCAGTCACTGAACCGGATCCGGTTCTCGTGGAGAAGTACAACGAGCGCTATGCCGAATTCCGTGCGCTCTATCCGATGACCAAAGGATTCTTTGCCTGAACAGATGCCCATACACGGGCAGCCCACACATGGTCAGGCCAGCCTGAGAAAGGAGGCGTCCATTTGATGTTTCGTCCGATGCGCAGAGCCAAACAGCAGATTCCGGAAGAGGAATGCATCAAAATATTAAAAGAAGAACCCCGCGGGGTGCTGTCTGTCCTGGGAGACGATGGCTATCCCTACGGGGTCCCGATCGACCATTATTATGATGAAAAGACGGGCAAGATCTATTTCCACGGCGCGAAGGAAGGGCACAAGATCGACGCCATCCGCCGCTGCGGCAAGGCTTGTCTTACGGTCATGAACCAGGGATATCAGATCCCCGGCGAATGGCCCTGGTACATCACCAGCGTGATCGTCTTCGGAAGGATCCGCGAAGTGACCGATCCGGCCATTCTGAAGGAAAAACTTACCGCCCTTGGGGAAAAATATTATCCATCCAGGGAGGAAGTGGAAGGCGAGGTCGCCCGGGCGATGGGCCGAGTGGCCGTCCTGGAGATGACGATCGAGCACATGACTGGAAAAGCGGTCAAAGAATCGTGAAAGAAGATAGATTTGGGCTTATTTTCAGTTTTTTTCTTATCCGCCCCATTCTCTTGGGGCGGATAGTGCATTTTTAAGCCACACCACCCAGTACATTCTTGCATTTTTGGGTGGCGCATCAATTTGACGAACTATTTTTACCAAATTCTGGGCGAGGAGAACTGATCGACGGATATCTTTCCAAGAAATCTGAATGAATGGAAGATTCGTCTGGGCGAAAAGCTTTCTTTACAGACTATCTTTTCTAATTCCTAGATAAGATAGCTCGTCAAGTTGGTATATGCCCCAGAAATCATATGGTTTTCTGGGCGGTTGAACGATCAAAAAGGATAAACGCCCCAAAAGACTCATCGAATGACAGTTTCCCTTATTGTCAGGTGTCCAGAAGCAGACGTTCGACCATGGCAAGGGTCGGCATGCCGCTCTGGGCGCCTTTTTTTGTGCAGGAAAGCGCCGCGGCCGCGTTCGCGAAGCGAAGGCTGTCGGTAAAGCGAAGGCCGCGCGCCAGTGCATAAGCCAGCGCACCGTTGAAGGTATCACCGGCGCCGGTCGTATCGACCACTTCGACCGGGAACGAGGGAATCTGTCTGACCAGGAGACTGCCGCTTACCTGATCATCTTCTGTGCAGCAAAGAACGCCGCGGGAACCACAGGTGATGATCAGCTGGCCTCGGTACCGGCGGACGAGTTCTTCGGCAGGTGTTTCTTTGTCCGGCAAGACTTCCGGCAGGACATCGGACAGGACGATCCTCGCTTCATGCTCGTTCGGCGTCAGGTAATCGACAAGCTGGATAAGATCTTCGCTGAGCGGATAGGCTGGCGCCGGATTGAAGATGATGCAGCGGGCGCCACCCGCTTCCGCTGCCCGGATCTTACGGATCAGGTAGTCGACCGTCTCGTGCGGGATCTCCGCCACGATGAGAAGGATCTCATTTTCCAGGATCTTTTCGAAGTGGCGGTCAATGTAGTCTTTCGTCACGCAGGCGTTCGCGCCGGGAACGACGGTGATCGCGTTGTCGCCCTCTGCGACCGTGATCATGGCCAGACCGGAAGGCGTGCCGGAGAGGATCTCGATCTCATGGGTATCAATACCTTCCGAGGCAAGGTTTTTGACCATACCCGGGCCAAAGGCATCATCGCCCACGCAGCCGAAGATCGTGACCATGGCGCCCAGCCGAGCAGCGGCGACGGCCTGATTCGCGCCTTTGCCGCCGGGAAGATACAGAAGTGAAGAGGCCAGGATACTTTCTCCTGGCCTCGGGATCCGATCCGCCGAGGCGGAAAGGTCCATGTTGATACTGCCTATGACAGCGATTCTTTTCATCATTCTTTTAACTTGAAAATCTTATCGGGGTTCAGCAGATGCTTGGGATCGAAGGCGTCCTTGATACCGGCCATGAGGCGGATCGGACGTTCACCCAGAAGTTCTGCCAGGTACGGCCGTTTGGCGTAGCCGATCCCGTGTTCGCCGGAGACCTGTCCGCCGTATTCGCCGGCCAGGGCATACATTTTCTTAAAGCAGATGGCAAGCTTTTCTTTCCAAGTTTCTTCCGGTAGGCCGTCACGGCAGATATAGACATGAAGGTTGCCGTCGCCGGCATGGCCGAAACTCGGGATCCGAATATTCTGTTCCTTCGCCAGCTGATGCGTGAATTTGATGAAATCGGCGATCCGCTTGCGGGGCACAACGACGTCACACTCATCCATCTCATCCGTTGAGGACTTGATGGCTTCCAGGAAAGCGCCGCGGGCAGACCAGACCGGTTTCTTGCGCTCGTCGGTGTCGACGAAGTAGGCGTCGATGGCGCCGTGCTCGATCACCAGCTTGCAGGCTTCGGAGTAGTTGTGCTCGACTTCTTCCGGTGTCTGGCCGTCGTAGGTCAGCAGCAGGTAAGCTTCGTGCGCGGTATCCGGGAACTTCTTGGACAGATAGTCCTGCGCATACAGGATAACGTCCTGGGACATGTATTCGATCGCGGTGGGATTCGTTCCGGAGCGGACGAGGAACGGCACGGTGTCGAGCGCCTCATCCATGGACGGGAATGGGATCAGCAGTGAGATCGATTTCTTGGGCAGCGGCAGGAGCTTGAGCGTCGCCTGGGTAATGATGCCGAGCGTTCCCTCGGAACCGATCATCAGGTTCAGCAGGCTGTAGCCGGAGCTGTTTTTGACCACTTTACCGCCCAGCTGCACGACTTCACCGTCCGCCAGGACGACCGTCAGCGCACGGACATAGTCGCGGGTGACGCCATAGCGGACCGCGCGCATGCCGCCGGCGTTGGTGGAGATGTTGCCGCCGATCGTGGCTGTTTTCTCGCCGGGATCCGGCGGATAGAGATAACCGTGTTCCTCGGTGTAGGCGGCGAGCTCCATCAACAGGACGCCGGGTTCCACGGTGACTGTCAGGTTATCCTCATCCAACTCCAGGATATGGTTCATCTTGGAGGTGCACAGCAGGATGCCACCATGGACCGCGACCGCCGCGCCTACCAGACCGGTGCCGGCGCCGCGGGTCGTGACGGGAATATCGTGTTCATATGCGTAACGCATGACCGCGCTGGTCTCCTCGGTGGACAGGACAAAGACCAGCACTTCCGGCTCGGCTTCCGTGCCGGAAAGCTCATCATGATAGTAATCGGAAAGGATCTCGTCTCCGGTGAGTACCCGATCTTTCGGCAGGATCTGCCGGAGGGCGTCCAAATCTTCCTGTGTCAGTTTATGATACATATCAGGCCTCCTCCAGAGAATCTAAAAGATGCATGAGCTCATCCGCGACTTCGTAGAGGTCGCCGACGAGACAGTAATGGGCGATATCGAAGATCGGCGCATTCGGATCCGTATTGACGGCGATAATGCAGTCCGAGGTCTTCATCCCGGCGGCGAACTGGACCGCACCGGAGATACCAAGGGTGATGATCAGCTTGGGCTTGACGGTTTTACCGGAAAGACCGATCTGGTGCGAAGCGTCGAGCCAGCCGGTCTCCACGAGCGCGCGGCTGCAGGCCAGGTGGGCGCCGAGTTTGTCGGCAAGGGCACGGGCCATCTGAAGATCGTCCGGGGATTTCAGTCCGCGGCCGACCGCCACGATACGTTCCGCCTCGGAAATATCCTTGATGGGCGGGAGCCCTTCGATATTTGTGACATGGATCCGCTTGTCTTCCCAGGCGGGATCGACTTTCATGACCTTGATCTTCTCGGCCAGCTGTGCCTCAGAAAGGTTTTCAATGGATTCCTTGGGCAGCTGCTGGAAGATCTTATAACGCACCGTCGCGAACTGCGGACGGGTATTCGTCGTGATGATCTGGGCCATGATGTTGCCGCCGAAGGCGGGACGGATCTGGACGAGATCTGTGTTTTCCTTCATTTCCAGGCTCGTGCAGTCCGCGGTAAGGCCAGTCCGGAAGTGGGCGGCTACGCGCGGCGCCAGGCTGCGGCCGATGTTGGTCGCGCCGACGAGCACGGAAGAGGGACGGACCTTCTCGATGAAATCCTCAAAGGCTTTCGCGAAGGTCGTGTTGGAGAAGAAGGTGAACATCGGGTCTTCGTAGGCGTAGACCTTGTCCGCGCCGTACTCGAGCAGTTCCTTCGCGCACGCCTCCGCGCCTTTCGGAGTGATCAGCAGGGCGTAGACTTCATGCCCGGTGACTTTGGCCAGCTCTTTGGCCTTGCCCAGCAGTTCGAACGAGACCGGATGGATCTTGACCGTGCCTTCCGGCGTGAGGGTCGCGTCGGCGTAGACGGTGATGCCTTTCCAGGAACTCTTGTCCACTCCTTCCGGAGCTTTTTCTTCTACCAGTTCGACGACGCCGGCCGGTCCTTTGCGTACGCACATGCGGCAAAGCTTACAGGCCGAGGAAATATCCAGCTTCCCGTTTTCATAGGAGATCGCGGCGAAGGGACAGAGCTTGATGAGTTCCGCCGCATTCTGGGGCGTGACCTTTTCCTGATGGATTCTCAGTTCAGCCATATTATCCTCCTTTCGCCTACAGCAGTTTCCTGGTCTTGAGGCTTTCGACCAGGGTGCGGGTGCTTTCCCGCGGGTCGCCGGTAAGGAAACTGTGTTCTTCGTTCTTGTCCGGCGGGAAGATCCGTTCAACAGAAGTCGCGGATCCTTTCAGGCCGTAATGGGTCGGATCGTGGTCAATGAAATCATCCAGGGTCAGGACCGTGATCAGCTCATCGATCTTCGGGTCGACCGCGCATTTGCGAAGGTAGGACGGCAGCCGCGGGGTGTTGATCTCAGCGTCGGTGCACAGTACGCAGGGCAGTTTAATGTCCGCGGTCAGGATATCGGTGCCGAGGAGCGAAACGATCTGCAGCGCGTCTTCCGTACCGTCTTTCAGTTTCAGCGAACGGACGTTGCTGTACTGCGGGAAGTCCAGGTATTCAGCCATTTCCGCACCTACCTGGGCGGTGTCGCCGTCGGTGGTCTGCTTGCCGCAGAGGATCAGGTCGACCTTCTGTTCTTCCGTCTCCAGGGAACGGATCGCGGAAGAGAGAGTATAGGAAGTCGCGAGTACATCCGCGCCGCCGAAGCGCCGGTCAGAGATCAGGATCCCTTCGTCCGCACCCATGTAGATAGCTTCCGTCAGGACAGCCTTGGCTGCGTTCGGGCCCATGGTGATCACCTTGACGGAGCCCCCGACCTTGGCCCGTAGGCTCAGCGCCTCTTCCAGGGCAAACAGGTCGTAGGGATTCATCTTGCTCTCGATCCCGTCACGGATGAGGACGCCTGTCACAGGATCCACTTTGACATTGGAGCTGGCAGGCACCTGTTTGATACATACAACGATATTCATCAGCATTTTCTCCTTAGAGATTCTCCGTAGAGAAGAATAGACTTATACTTAGTTTTGATGATAATACAAATCCGGGGAAATAACAAGAGAAGAAGAAACAAAATGGAATGGACTTTTATAGTGTTTATAAACACTAATATTCTTTGAAAAAAGTGTTTCCAAGCACTAAATACTATGATATAATAGTAAACACAAACATTGATTAAGGAAACGAACCATGGATATCACAAATCTTTCTTATCTGTATTCCCTTTCTGTCAGACGAGTGCGGGATGTTCCAATGAAGTTTTCTCGCCGGTTGCTTCATAAGATCGATTGGGAAAACCGTCTCATTTCACTTCGTGGCGCTCGAGGAACAGGGAAAACCACTCTATTGCTGCAACACATCAAAACATCTTTTTCAGATCCGCAACAAGCATTGTATTTGTCATTAGATCATCTGTGGTTTAAGACTCATTCTGTCTATGATTCGGTCGAAGCTCATGTTCTAAACGGAGGGACCCATGTTTTCCTTGATGAAGTACATTATCAGGAGCACTGGGAAACACTGATAAAGACACTTTATGATGATTTCCCTATGCTTCATATTGTGTATACCGGATCTTCTATTCTTAAACTTTATAAAGCTCAGGCAGATCTGTCCAGGCGTCAGGCTGAATATGTGCTTCCCGGTCTTTCTTTCAGTGAATATCTCGAATTGGAAGGCCTGGTAAAGATTCCAGAAATTCCGCTGGATGAACTTTTGAGCGATCATGTTCGAAAAGCCATGGAGCTGACAGAGGGAATAAGTATCATCAAATCTTTCTATCAGTATCTGCAATCTGGATATTATCCATTTTACAAAGATGTTCATAGTGGATATGATGAACGTATCCTTCAAATCATCAACCAGATCCTTGAAAGTGATTATCCTGCTGTTGAGAACATCAGCAACGCAACCATCCGAAAGATTAAAAAAATGCTGATGATATTGGCGGAAAATGCACCGCAGACGCCGAATATGTCTCGTTTATATACAGAATTGGAAACAGATCGGAATCAAGGTTTAAAAATGCTGAAAACGCTGGAAACAGCAGATCTGCTCAATCTGCTGTCTTCTGATTCTGAATCACTGAAAAACATGTCCCGCCCGGATAAAATCTACTGCGATAATCCCAATATCATGTATGCGCTTTGTCCAAACGCGGAGATAGGATGCATTCGGGAAACTTTCTTTTTAAACCAACTTCGCGCGGCAGGACATCAGGTCGTCTATCCCAAACAAGGTGATTTTCTGATCGATGGCCGATATCTATTTGAAGTCGGCGGGAAACGAAAGTCATTTGAACAGATCAAGGATCTGGCTGACAGTTATCTGGCAGTCGATGACACACAGATCGGCTCCGGCCATCGGATCCCTCTCTGGATGTTTGGATTGTTATACTGATCTTCGAATTATTATCTGTCGAAAAGAAAACTGAATTCTGCGCATGAAAAAGGTACGGAAGCTTCCTTGCTTTCCGTACCTTTTCAGGTTTTATTTGTTTACGACATTGACCGGATTGCCGGCGATGAACTGTTTCAGGTTGTCCACCGCGATATCCATCAGCCGCTGGCGGCTCTCTTTAGGCGCCCAGGAGATGTGCGGGGTGATAAAGCAGTTCTTCGCGGAAAGCAGCGGGTTGTCGCCTTTGATGGGCTCCGTGCTCACGACATCCAGACCGGCCGCGTAGACTTTACCGGAATTGAGGGCGTCGGCCAGATCCTGTTCCACGATCAGGGGCCCGCGGGAATTGTTCAGGATGATCACGCCGTCTTTCATCTTGGCGATGCTGTCCTTGTTGATCATGCCCTGGGTCTCCGGGAAGAGCGGGCAGTGGAGACTGATCACATCGGAGGTAGTCAGAACTTCATCCAGGGAAACATAATCGGCGATCTCTTTGCCGGCGTCGGATGGATAGTTGTCATAGGCGATGACTTTCATGCCGAGCGCTTTCGCGATCTTGCCGGTCACCTGGCCGATCCGGCCGAATCCGATGATGCCCATCGTTTTGCCGGCCAGCTCGATCAGCGGGTAATCCCAGAAGCAGAAATCCGGGTTGCTTTCCCAGCGGCCCTCGTGCACGGCCTGGCTGTGATGGCCGACATGGTGGCAGATCTCCAGCAGAAGGGCGATGGCAAACTGGCCTACGGCCGCGGTGCCGTAAGTGGGGATGTTGGTGACGGGAATGCCCCTGTCTTTGGCGGCGGCGACATCGACTACGTTGTAGCCGGTCGCGAGGACGCCGATGAATTTCAGGTTCGGCGCTTTCTCGATGACCGCGCGGCTGAGCGGGGTCTTGTTGGTGTAGAGATAATCGGCGTCGCCGATCCGTTTCAGGATCTCGGCCTCGTCAAAAGGCGTACGGTCATAAACGGTCAGCTCTCCGAGTGCTTCGAGCCCGGCCCAGGAAAGGTCGCCGGGGTTCTCGGTATATCCGTCCAGAATGACTATTTTCATGTTAATCCTCCAGCAGAGCCCAGGCTCTGTTCAGGCAGCGCTTGGTGTTGGCGAGCACGATCAGTTCATCCTCGCCGGGACGAAGCGTCACTTCCATGCTGAGTACGTACGGATTCTCGGCGTCGAAGAAGCCTTCCTGTTTCAGTACGCGCAGATAATCCAGCAGTTCAGGAACGTCATTGGCGCTGTTCGGATAACCGAAGCGCGGATGCAGGTCGCCGTATCCGTCGCAGCCGGGTTTGACCACGGCGTTTCCGAAATGGAAATGCGTGATGTAGGGACGAAGGGTGCGGATGACGAACTGGCTGGTCTCATAGGTCGTCGGGAAATGGGAAAGATCCACCAGCAGACCGAAGTTGTTATGGGTGGTGCGCATGTCGGCCGCGAACTTCGCCGCGTAGGGCGCGGGGCCGATCAGGGCGGCCTTGTCCATATCGAAGTCGAAAACTTCCAGTTCCACGTTCATGCCCTTTTTGGCCGCGTAGTCGCAGACAGCGCGGGTGGTCTTCAGAAGCTGCTGATAGGCTTCTTCCTTGGTCTCCGGTTTCCATTTTCCTGCCAGGAACGCGATGCCTTTCGCGCCGAGGTACTCAGCTTCGTCTACGGCTTCGATCAGCGTGGCTTCCGCTTTTTTGCGGCCTTCTTCATCCAGGTCGTTCGGGTTGAGTTTGGGACCGAGGAGTCTGGGCTGAGCGCCATAGCAGACCTTCAGGTGGCTCTGGTCGAGCAGCTTTTTGGCTTCCTCGTTCTTCGGACCATAGCCTTTCAGCTCGATGGCATCAAAGTAATCATCCCGGCAGATCGCCTTCAGGGAGTCCATAGGGTCGCTCAGCGGATAGCTCATCCACTGGATGGTCCCGACCTTAAAATACTTATGGATCGATTCTTTCATCACGCGGTTTCCTTTCTTGAATTATCACCAGTGATCACGCGGCATGTCGCACGGACACTAAGAGTAAACTATCATACAAAGCCATTATATGCCATTCGAACCCTGATGTAAATATAGCGATCCTGCATTTATGACTCGAGGAAGTCCAGGTGCGGACGATCCTCGCGCGGCGGCTGTTCGTCGAAGCGATGATCCTTGAAGTAATACTCTTCGTCATGCTGATTGATCTCGCGGTAGACTTTGCAGGGACTGCCGAAGGCTACGACATTCGCGGGAATGTCCTTCGTAACGACGGATCCTGCGCCGATCACGGAGTTCTCGCCGATCGTCACTCCAGGCATAATGACAACGTTCGCGCCGATCCATGCGCCGTTTTTAATGGTGATCGGGAAGGAATACATGCCGTCCATGCGATGGTTGGGAGAGATGGCATGACCGGTCGTGCATACAGTAACGTTCGGACCGAACATAACTCTTTCACCGATGTGGATCGGAGCGTCATCGATCAGGGTGGCGCCCATGTTGATATAGGTGGAGCCTCCGATCGAAGAGTGGGAGCCGATCGTAACTCTCAGCGGTGGAATGATCCATACCGGATCTCCGCATTCACCGAATATTTTTTTCGTGATCTCCATGCGTTCGGCATGCGCATCGGCCGGAAGAGAGTTGAACTCTTCGACCAGGGTCTTGCATTTTGCCTGCAGGGCCAAGTTTTCATCGTCATCCAGCCAGAGATAGCCGGCGCGCATTCTTTCCTGTTCAGTCATGATATAGACACCTCGTATGATTGATTTTGAGTTTCAGTATAGCATAGTTTATTCGTTTTGAATAGAAGAATCTTGGCAGGGGATGATCATGATTCTGTCAGATTGAAAAAGCGGGGAAGGTGTGGTACACTGAACAGAAGAATGCGTAAAGCAGGCCTTTTTCAATACGGAGGAAATAGTCATGGAAGCACCGAAGATCCGGCAGGAGATGGTAAAACCTCTGCTGGAGACACGTTTTATTAAGGTTTTTGATTTACAGTATGCGCCGGGAAAGCATTATTATGACGCGACCAGGCGGAGCGGGGATGATCTCATCGCACTGAAAAGCGATGAAGAATTCCGTTCGATGAGCGCGGACGCCGCTACCTGTTTTGTGATCGTGGAAACACCCGGCGACGCGCCCAGGCTGCTGCTGACATATGAATATCGTTATCCTACCGGACAGTTTCTGCTCTCGCCGCCGGCCGGACTGATGGATCCGGAGGACCGGAAGGCCGAGGAACCGGTACTGGTCACCGCCGAGCGGGAGATTTTCGAAGAGACGGGGCTTCGCCTTCAGCTGGATCAAAGGGACGACGGCCTTCCGCCGGACAGGCTGTTTACGGTCAGTCCCCTGGTCTTTTCAACGCCCGGGATGACGGATGAGTGCAACGGGCTCGTCTGCGCGGTGGCGCATCTTTCGGATCTTTCTTCGCTGACCCAGAAGGGAGCGGAGGGGACCGAATGCTTTGACGGGTTTGAGCTTCTGTCCCGCGAGGAGGCCATGAAAGTGCTGAAAGACGGGCGGGACAAGTACGGGAATTATTACTCCGCCTATACCTGGATGGCACTCATGTATTTTGTTTCTGATCTTTGGAAAGCGTGAAACCTTTCACGCTTTTTTCCGTCTTATATAGTGTAACAGGAGGTAGTCATGGTACCAATAGAAGACGCCGCGATCGTGGAACTTTACTTCGCCAGAAGTGAGGACGCGATCGTAAAGACACAGCAGAAGTTCGGCTCCTATCTTCTGAAAATCGCGATGAATATACTGACCAGCCGGCCCGACAGCGAAGAATGCGTCAATGACACGTATCTTCGCGCGTGGAATACGATACCGCCGCAGAGACCGAATATCCTTTCGACATTTCTGGGCAAGATCACGCGGAATCTTTCCATCGACCGGCTGCGGCATCTGCGGGCGGCCAAACGGAGCGCGCAGCAAAGTCACAGGGAAACCGACATGGATGGGAGCGTGATTGAAATCACCGGAGCACAGTATGACCTGTCTCTTTCTGAACTGGAAGAGGTCATTCCGTCCGAAGCAAGACCGGACGGGAGAGTAGCCGATACGGTCGGCGAGGAGCTGGAAGCCAAAGAGCTCGGCCGGGCGATCAGCGAGTATCTTCGCACGATCTCGGAAGAGGCAAGAAAGCTGTTTATTTACCGCTACTATGACATGGAGTCGGTGAAAGACGCGGCCGCGCTTCTCGGGATCACGGAAGGCAAGGCGAAGACCGTTCTCTTCCGTACACGAGCGGGACTCAAAACATTCTTGGAACAGGAGGGCTATCAGATATGACAAAGTCGGAAAAACTGATCGACGCGGTCGGCTTTCTGGATGATGATCTGATCGAAGAAGCGGAACGGATCCGATTCAACAAGAGCCTGCGCAGGACCTATTCGAAGCCGATGCGTTTCGCGGCTCTGGCAGCCTGCTGTGCGATGCTTATTTTCGGCGCGTTCCTGTTCCCGCGGTTCTTTATCAACTTTGGCAACAAAAGCGCGCAGGACGCTGTTCCGGCCGCAGCCGAACAGCAGGCCGTAATGGCCGGCGGGACTTCAGAAGAGGCGATCGCCGAGGAAGAGACCGCCGAGACGACGGGGGATGAACTTGCTGAAGCGAAGACGGCGGAGAAGAACGAGACCCTGACGGAGGAGGCGGTCGAAGAGATAGAAGCGATGGCTGAGACCGGACAGATCAGCGAGGATGAAGCCTCGCTGGCATATAGCGGCGTCGGACTGCTCATTTGGTCGGATTCCGCTGCGACCGCGACATTCGATGGCGTGCTGTATCAGGCGGCAGTCCAAAAGGATGTTGACGATGGCATCCGAGGGTCGGAAGAGACGATCGATCTATTCGACCTGAGCATGCCGGCCGGAACAGTCAGTGAAGCAAGTGACCAGGCACTCGTGGGAGCCACCTGCTATCAGGCGACGATCGACGAGGTCCGCTATCTGCTCGTGGAGCAGCCGGACGGCCTGTACCTGTTCCGGGAGACAACTGAATAAGATGAAGCGGGGCCGCAGCCATTGCTGCGGCTCTTTTTTTGTCAGCTCATCCATGCGACGTTTCTTTCGCCATTCTGCCCATACGCGGCAGGGGGATTTTCATAGAATTATGCAGACATGCTTTTCAAAATCTGGTATAATATATCTATACGTGTGTCTTTTTCTTTTGACACTTCAAGGAGGCTTTGTCCCATGAAAAAATGGCTTCATATCGTCCTTGCGATTATCCTTGCGCTGACGCTTTGCTGCGGCTGCATCGGCACGGGAGGAGAACTGCCGGATAAGCCGGCGGACTCCGATAAGTTTGCTCAGGAATCCGTAGCGGAAGAGTCATCGGCGGAGTCAAGCAAACCGGAAGAATCGAGTCAGCCCGAAGAGTCCTCGACGGAGTCGAGTCAGGTGGAAGAGTCCAGCCAGGCAGAAGAGTCCAGCCAGGCGGAGGAATCCAGCCAGACGGAAGAGTCCAGCCAGGCGGAAGAATCCTCTGAACCGGCCCCCACGCCGAACTATACGGATGGCAAATTCAATGAGATCCAGTGGCATACCGGCATCGCGATGAGCGATCCGTACATGCTTGGCGGAGACGAAGATCCGCTGACCTATCAGGGCGGCATGATCGGCGAATACCTGTTCAACAACGATGGCCTGAAGATCTGGGTCAACAGCTGCTATTCCGACGGCGCCGGCTACCACTGGCAGATCGGATACGAGAACGGGCGGCCCGAATCCTTCTTCGTCCAGACGTCTGATTTTACCCTGAACGGGATCGCGCTCAATCCCTGGTGGAGCCTCATGATCGAGCCGGAAAGCGACGGCTTTTCCGAAATGACATGGACCTTGAACGATATCCTCACGACCGGCCTTCATGAGATCACGATCGGTGAGTTCCTTCTGACGATCGAAGCCGTAGACGCGGGATTCAACCTCGTGGAAAACCAGGCCTGGTCCATCCAGACCGGTACCGGGATCCCGTATTATTACAGCTATATGCCGGTGGAAGGAAGCCCGTATGTGATCATCTATGACGATGGCGGCATGACCATCCTGGCGACCTGGTATGACGGGTATGAAGGCGTGATCATCCAGGAGCTCGTCATGCTGAATGGCAGCGATGTCGGACAGGGTCTGGACATTCATCAACTTGCATTCAATGACCAGTGGATCGACTATCTGGACTATTTCTACGCGCCGGCGCACAGTACGAGGATCGCGCGGATCTACTATGATTCCGCAGATCTGGATCAGCTGGATCTTACCGCTGATTATTTCATCGTCAAGCTGGACGTGACGATCACCGGTACGCCATCGGGCGATCGGAACGAAACCCTGTTTATATCTTATAATTAAATGAAAAGAGGTCAGCTTGGTCATGGAAACATTTAAGCTGAGAGAATATACCGCGCCGGATTTTACAAAGGAACCGTTCGTTTCCGCTCCGGACGCGAAACTGACATCCGTCCTTCAGGACGGAGTCGCGCCGTTTGATTATCACGCACTCTCCATTTACCCGGAGTATTTTAAGATCAACGGACAGTGGGTGCTGGCGGAAGAAAGCCGCATGGATACGGTACCGGTCGTTCGTTATCAGCCGGACGGGAAGATCTTTATCGACACGGTGGAATTCCGGCATTTGAAAACGAGAGACGTGGTCATCTGCGGCCGGACAGAAGACGCGTCGGAAGGGATCTATGTCCATGCGAACGGATTCCATGATCCGGGAAGGCGTCAGGAGACCTTCGCGTTCCGCCAGGGAAAATCACGGGAGACCGCGTTTTCCCGTGATTATGATGAACTGTACAGACTGCTGAAATATGAAAGAGAACATGGCTATGTGGTATGGGTCATGGGACCGGCTTTCGCCTTCGATCATGATGCCCGCGACGCTTTCTGCGAACTGATCGACGGCGGCTATGTGGATGCGGTTCTGGCGGGCAACGCGCTGGCTACTCACGATCTGGAAGGTTCTTTCCTTCAGACGGCGTTGGGTCAGAACATCTATACGCAGGAAAATGTCCCCAACGGGCATTACAATCACCTCGATACGATCAACCGGGTCCGGTATTACGGCTCGGTCAGGAAGTTCATCGAGGGCGAGAAGATCAGCGACGGGATCATCTATCATCTGGAAAAGAACAACGTTCCCTACGTACTGGGCGGTTCCATCCGTGATGACGGTCCGCTGCCGCCGGTCTTCGGCAATGTATACCAGGCGCAGGACGCCATGCGGTATCATGTGCGCAAGGCGACCACCGTCATTTGCATGGCCACGATGCTGCACACCATCGCGACCGGCAATATGACGCCCTCCTTCCGGGTCCTCCCCGACGGAACGATCCGTGAAGTCTACTTCTACTGTGTGGATATCGCAGAATTTACCGTCAACAAACTGGCGGACCGCGGGTCCTTAAGCTCCCGCGGCATCGTCACCAACGTACAGGATTTCATCGTCAATATCGCGCGTGGATTAAAAGAATAAGGAGAAGTTATGGTCAGACGAGTTTATGTGGAAAAGAAACCGGGATTTCGCGTAGAGGCAGCCGGCCTTCTGAAAGACCTTCGCTCCAACCTGGGATTGAAGGACCTTCAGGACGTTCGGATCCTTCACCGGTATGATGTGGAAAATCTCCCGGAGGACCTGTATGAAAAGGCGATCGGCCGGATCCTTTCCGAAGCGCCGGTCGACAACGTCAGTCGGGAAGATCTGCCCGCGGATGTGGAAGGAAAGATCCTTTTCGCGGTCGAATACCTGCCCGGTCAGTATGACCAGCGTTCTGACAGCGCCGAGCAGTGTATCCGGCTGCTCTCCGCCGAGGCGGAGCCCACGGTGGCCTGCGCGAACGTGTATGTCCTGACGGGCGACCTTACACAGGAAGAAGTCGATAAGGTCAAGAATTACTGCATCAACAGCGTGGATTCGCGCGAAGCCTCCATGACCAAGCCCGAGACCCTCGCGGTGGACTACGGCGTGCCGGATCATGTGGACGTGATCGACGGCTTTATCTCCATGAATGAGGATCAGCTGAAAGCCATGCTGAAGGATCTGGGACTGGCCATGAGCCTGGCGGACCTTCAGCACACGCAGAAATACTTTGCCGGCGAAGAGCACCGGGATCCCACCATCACCGAGATCCGCGTGCTGGACACCTACTGGTCCGACCACTGCCGCCATACCACGTTCGCATCCGTCATCGAAGATGTGGAGATCGAAAAGAGCGAGCTTACCGCTCCCATCGAAGCCGCCTGGCAGGAATACCTGGAAGGCAAAAAGGCGCTGGGAAGGGAAGACAAACCCGTCTGTCTGATGGATATCGCGCTGGCGGCCATGCGTGAGATCAAAGCGCAGGGCGGCCTTGCCGATCAGGAAAAATCGGATGAGATCAATGCCTGCAGTATCGTGATCCCGGTGGACGTGAACGGCGTCACGGAAGACTGGCTGTTAATGTTCAAGAATGAGACCCATAACCATCCCACGGAGATCGAGCCCTTCGGCGGCGCGGCCACCTGTCTGGGCGGCGCGATCCGTGACCCGCTTTCCGGAAGAAGCTATGTCTATCAGGCTATGCGGATCACCGGCGGCGCGGATCCCACAGCCCATATCAAAGATACGATCCCGGGCAAACTGCCGCAGCGCAAGATCGCCCGCGAGGCGGCGCACGGCTACAGCTCCTACGGAAACCAGATCGGTCTGACGACCGGCTATGTCCGGGAGATCTATCATCCCGGCTATGTCGCCAAACATATGGAACTCGG
Organism: Bacillota bacterium; assembly: GCA_017442735.1. Lineage (GTDB taxonomy): Bacteria > Bacillota > Clostridia > Lachnospirales > Bianqueaceae > RUG760. The sequence goes on along the minus strand of JAFRZE010000035.1, from coordinate 59,610 downwards.
TGCGGTCATGGCGGCGGCCCCTGTCAAAAATGTCAAGAGAGAAAAGGCCGAGCCGGGCGACGTGATCATTCTGCTGGGCGGCCGGACCGGACGTGACGGCATCGGCGGCGCCACCGGTTCTTCCAAGGCGCATACGGAAGAGTCCATCACGACCTGCGGAGCGGAAGTCCAAAAGGGCAACGCGCCGACCGAGCGGAAGCTGCAGAGACTTTTCCGGCGTCCCGAAGCGGCTCATCTTATCAAGATCTGCAACGACTTCGGTGCCGGCGGCGTATGCGTAGCCATCGGTGAGCTGGCGGCAGGCCTGAAAGTCGACCTGGACCTTGTTCCTAAGAAATATGCCGGCCTCGACGGTACGGAACTGGCCATCAGCGAATCGCAGGAACGGATGGCGGTCGTCGTGGAAGAAAAGGACGCGGATGAATTCATGCGTCTTGCTTCCGAGGAAAACCTCGAGACGACGAAAGTCGCCGTCGTGACCGAAGAACCCCGTCTGAAACTTTACTGGAGAGGGCAGAGCATCGTGGATATGGCGAGGTCCTTTATCGATACCAACGGCGCCAAGAGCTATACGAAAGTCAAAGTGACCGCGCCGGAAAACACACTGCCTCTTTCCGTACCGGAAAAAGCAGCCAAGGCCGGATCGTTCGCAGAAGGCGTCCGGAGGATCGTTTCCGATCTTTCCGTCTGCTCGCAGCGCGGACTGGTCGAGATGTTCGACTCGACGATCGGCGCGTCGACGGTCCTGATGCCCTTCGGCGGCAAGTACCAGAAGACGCCTATCCAGACCATGGCAGCCAAGATTCCGGTGCTGTACGGGGAGACCAAGACCGCTTCGACCATGGCCTATGGCTATGATCCCTATGTTTCGTCCTGGAGCCCGTTCCATGGCGCCTCCTACGCGGTCATGGAATCTGTCGCGAAGACCGTCGCGGCTGGCGCGGACTATAAGAAGATCCGGTTCACCTTCCAGGAATTCTTCGAGCGCATGACCGAAGATCCCACCCGCTGGGGCAAGCCCTTCGCGGCGCTGCTCGGCGGCTATGTGGCGCAGCAGGCCTTTGGACTGCCGTCCATCGGCGGCAAGGATTCCATGAGCGGATCCTTCAATGAGATCGATGTTCCTCCCACCCTGGTCAGCCTGGCGGTGGACACGGTTAAAACGGATGATGTCATCACGCCCGAGCTGAAAGCGGCCGGAAACGTACTCGTTTATCTGACGCCCGGACTGAAGGAAGATCTTTCACCGGATTATGGAAAAGCGAAAGCTATCTATGACCTGCTTCTTCCGAAGATGAAGGAAGGCCGGGTGAAATCCGCTTATGCCGTGACGGCCGGCGGTATCATCGAGGCCGTGTTCAAGATGGCGATCGGAAACGGTTTGGGCGTTGCGTTCACGGATGCTGTGAAAGACCTTCTGTTCACAGCGCCTGTGTACGGTTCGCTGGTCGTGGAGACAGACGACATTTCCTGGCTCGATCCGCTGGAGAGCGGCATCAGCGTCCCGGCCGTGATCCTCGGCCGCGTAACGGAAGAGCCGGCCCTGAGGCTCGGTGAGGAGGAGATCCTTCTTTCCGATGCCGAAGAAGGTTACAACCATACCCTCGAGCGTGTCTACAAAACGCAGACTGAGGAACCGCAGGAGACGGGAGGTGTCCCGCTCTTTACTCCGGAGAAAAAACATGTCTATACCGGCGTTCGTACGGCGAAGCCCAGGGTATTCATCCCGGTCTTCCCCGGCACGAACTGTGAATATGATACAGGCCGCGCCTTCTATCTGGCGGGAGCCGAGCCGGACGTTTTCGTCCTTCGCAACCTGACTTCTTCGGATATCCAGGAGTCGGTGGAAGAGATCGTGAAACGTCTTTCCCAGGCTCAGATCCTGATGCTTTCCGGCGGTTTCTCCGCCGGCGACGAGCCGGAAGGTTCCGGTAAGTTTATCGCGACGGTCTTCTCCAATGACCGCATCCGCGAAGCTACGATGAAACTCCTTGAAGAGCGCGATGGTCTGGCACTGGGTATTTGCAATGGTTTCCAGGCGCTGATCAAACTGGGTCTGGTGCCTTACGGCAGGATCCTTCCGCTTCGCGAAGACCAGCCTACCCTGACCTACAACTCGGTCGGCCGTCATATTTCCTGCATGGTGAATACCCGTGTGACGTCCACACTTTCACCCTGGCTGTACGGTTCCAAGGCCGGCGACATCCATACGATCGCGGTCTCCCACGGAGAAGGCCGGTTCGTCGCGCCGACTGAAGTATTGGAACAGCTGAAGAAGAACGGTCAGATCGCGACCCAGTATGTGGACCTGGAGGGCAAGCCTTCCATGAACATTCCCTACAACCCGAACGGATCCATGTGGGCGATCGAAGGCATCACCTCCCCGGACGGCCGCGTCCTGGGCAAGATGGGCCATTCCGAGCGAATCGGCGACAATGTCGCGAAGAACATATACGGCAACAAGGATCAGAAGATCATCGAGAACGGTGTCGCGTACTTTAGATAGGAGAAAGATCAATGAATAAAAGTGTTCCGGAGAGAGTAAAAGCGCTGCAGGCCCTGATGGCCGAGAAAGGCATGGATACCTATGTCGTCCTTTCCAGCGACGCGCATCAGAGCGAATATGTCGCGGAGTACTGGAGAGCCAGAGCGTATATCAGCGGCTTCACCGGTTCAGCCGGTACGGTCGTCGTGACAAAGGACAAAGCCGCCTGCTGGGTCGACGGACGATATTTCCTGCAGGGCGAGACACAGCTGGCCGGCACGGGCGTTACGCTCATGAAAATGGGCGAACCCGGCGTGCCCACCTGGGATGACTGGGCGCTGGCCGAGACTCCCGCGAATGGTACGATCGGTATCGACGGGCGGACGATCGGTTTTTCACAGGCGCAGATGCTGAAGGCCAAGATGAAGGAAAAGGATCTGAAGTTAAGCTGCCAGGAAGATCTGGTAGGCATGATCTGGGAAGGACGTCCGAGCCTTCCGGATGCCCCCATCTGGGACTTCCCGGCCTCCTATGCCGGCGAGAGCCGCAAGGAAAAGATCGGAAGAGTGCGGGAACATCTGGAAAAGAAGAAAGCGGATTATTATCTGGTCGCCTCGCTGGAATCCAGCGCGTGGCTGCTGAATTTCCGCGGTGACGATATCCATGATACCCCGGTGGCTTATGCCTTTACCCTGGTAGGCCTTGACAACTGTGATCTGTTCATCGAACCCGTGAAGGTGACGGAAGAGATGAAAAACGCCCTGGCAGAAGACGGCGTTACGGTCCGTGGATACGGCGATCTGCTCGCATATATGGCACAGATCGAAGCGAAGAAGCCGGAAGGCAAAAAGATCCGCATCGACCTGGATCTTCGCTTTATCAACCAGCTCCTGGTGGAGAGCATCCCCACTTCGTGGGACATGGTGAAGGAAGAGACCGACGCCGTCATTATGATGAAGGCTGTGAAGAACCAGACCGAGCAGGAGAACGTTCGCAAGGCGCATGTGAAGGACGGCGCGGTCATGGTGCAGCTTCTCAAATATATTAAGGATCACGCGGCGGATGATCTCACGGAATGCGACTATGCCGACTGGCTGGACGCGAAACGCCGCAGCCAGGAGAACGCGCTGGGGATCAGCTTCGAGACGATCGCCGGCTACGGTCCCAACGGCGCTATCGTGCATTACAAGCCGGAGCGCCCGGAATGCGCGACGATCAAACCGGAAGGATTCCTGCTGGTGGACTCCGGCGCGCAGTACATGGAAGGCACCACGGACATCACCCGTACTATCGCCTGCGGACCGCTGACCGACGAGATGAAGGAAGCCTATACGCTGGTCCTGAAGGGACATCTGCAGCTCGGGCACGCCATCTTCAAGGAAGGCATCACCGGGACGAATCTGGATGTTCTGGCCAGAAAACCGCTGTGGGACAAGGGCCTCGATTACAAGCACGGCACCGGCCACGGTGTGGGCTTCGTGCTTTCCGTGCATGAGGGGCCGCAGAACATTTCCTTTGGCCTGAACAGGATCAAGCTGGTGCCGGGGATGATCATCTCCGATGAGCCGGGCTTCTATCCTACCGGCAAGTTCGGCGTGCGGATCGAGAACCTGGTCATGGTCATGCCTCATACGGAGAACGAGTGGGGGAAATTCTTCCGTCTGGAAGCGATCACCTACTGCCCGTATGAGCGGGAAGCCATCGTGAAAGAGATGCTCACACCCGAGGAGACCCATTGGGTGGATGAGTATCACCGGACCGTTTATGAGAAGGTTGCGCCTTTGCTTGATGAAGAGCACAGGGCGTTCCTGGCCGAGATCACGCGGCCTTTATAAAAAACAACATAAGGAGACAACATCATGAGTGACGAGCAGCTGGGTTTTGAAGTAGATACCATCTTTATCCCGAACGATGAAGGCGGAGAAGACGAATACGCGATCCTCGATGAATTCGAGTTTGAAGGAAAGAAATATATGGTCCTTTCCATTATCGAGGCGGACGATACGCTCGGCGAGGACGAATACCTCTATGAGTATACCGAAAACGGCGACGATATCGAGCTTTCCACGATCGATGACGATGAAGAATTTGACCGCGTCAGCACCTATTATGAATCGCTGATGGAAGAGGAGATGGAAGATTAAGAGTACGTCCGTCCTGTGGAGGGGACCGTTATGCTGACTAGCCAGAGAATGAGAGAACTTGCGCCGGAACTGGATCCGCTTCGGATCGGGACCGGCTGGAAACCGGAAGACCTTGGAAAACCGCAGGTCTTTATAGAGAGCACATTTGGTGACAGCCATCCCGGATCGGGCCACCTTAATAAACTGGTGGAAGAGGCAAGGCGCGGCGTGGCTGAAGCAGGCGGCCACGGAGCGAGGTATTTCTGCACGGACATGTGCGACGGCGAGAGCCAGGGCACAGACGGGATCAACTACTCGCTGGCCAGCCGGGAGATCATCGCGGATGCCATCGAGTTCCAGGCGCTGGCCACGCCCTTCGACGCGGGCGTATATATCGCCAGCTGTGACAAGGGGATGCCGGGCAATCTCATGGGCCTTTGCCGCGTGGATATTCCATCGGTCGTCATGACCGGCGGCACCATGGCGGCAGGACCGGAACTTTTAACGCTGGAACAGCTCGGCATGTATTCGGCGAAATACGAGCGCGGCGAGATCGACGCGGACCGTCTGGCATGGGCCAAGCACAACGCATGCCCGAGCTGCGGCGCCTGTTCGTTCATCGGGACCGCCTCTACCATGCAGATCATGGCGGAAGCTCTGGGACTTTCTCTTCCCGGAAGTGCGCTGCTTCCGGCGACGAGCCCGGACCTTTTGGATTACGCTTATCGCGCCGGGAAACGGGCGGTGGAGATCGCTGGTGATGATTCCATGCGGCCTTCGAAGCTGCTGACGATGGACAGCTTCGAAAATGCCATTCTCGTCCACGCCGCGATCTCCGGATCCACGAACACGCTGCTGCATCTGCCGGCGGTAGCCCATGAACTGGGGATCACGATCGACGGCGATACCTTCGACCGGCTGCACAGAGGCATGCATTATCTGCTGGATCTGCGTCCGGCCGGACGCTGGCCGGCGGAATTCTTCTACTATGCCGGCGGCGTGCCTGCCATCATGGAAGAGATCAAAGACGTTCTTCACCTGGATGCCATGACCATTACCGGCAAGACGCTGGGCGAGAACCTCGCCGAACTGAAGGAAAACGGTTTCTACGAGAGATGTCAGCAGTGGCTGGACGCGGCAAATGAGCGCTGCGGTATCCACCTGACAAAGGAAGATATCATCCGGCCGTATGAGAAGCCGCTCGGAACGGATGGTTCCATCGCTGTTCTGAAGGGCAATCTGGCGCCGGAAGGCGCGGTCATCAAGCATACGGCCTGTCCGAAGGAAATGTTCAAGGCCGTGCTGAGGGCACGTCCGTTTGATAGTGAAGAAGAATGTATCGACGCGGTCCTGCATCATAAGGTGCAGCCCGGAGACGCGGTCTTTATCCGCTATGAAGGTCCGAAGGGTTCCGGAATGCCGGAAATGTTCTATACGTCCGAAGCGATCTCGTCTGACAAGGAACTTGGACGGACGATCGCACTGATCACGGACGGACGTTTCTCCGGTGCTTCGACCGGTCCGGTGATCGGACATGTATCGCCGGAAGCGCAGGCCGGAGGGCCCATCGCGCTGGTGGAGGAAGGAGACCTGATCCGGCTGGATGTGAAGGAACGCGTGCTGGAGATCGTGGGCATCGCGGGCGAGGAGAAGACCCCGGAAGAGGTGGCGGCCGTACTGGCGGAAAGAAAGAAAAACTGGCAGCCGAAGCCGGTCAAATATCCGAAGGGGCTGCTTCGCATGTTCGCGAAGCTGGCGGCGTCGCCCATGAAGGGAGCGTATCTGGATCTTGACTGATGAAACAATGGTCCGGATACCGGATTATATTCCGGATATCCGGATCGATCTGAAATACGCCGGCACGGATAACTTTCTGGGCCGGCCGATCTATACCTATCAGGACGCCTGGCTAAGGTACGGCACGGTAAAAAAGCTGGCCGCGGCGCAGGAAGCTGTCAAAGCCAGAGGTTTCTCGCTGAAGATCTGGGATGCCTGGCGGGATCCGGCGGCACAGTTTCTCATGTGGGAACTGATGCCGAACGACGACTATGTCGCGGATCCCTACAAAGGTTTTTCCAAGCACAGCCGCGGTAATACCGTCGATGTGACGCTGGTGGATCTTTCCACCGGTAAGGACGTGGAGATGCCGTCGGAATTTGACGATTTCTCCGAGCGTGCCAACCGGGATTATTCACAGGCGTCGGCTGCGGCGCGCTCGAACGTGCTCTTTTTGGAAGAGACGATGAAAAATGCCGGCTTCAACGCTTACTTCGGCGAGTGGTGGCATTTTCACGATCAGATCGTTTATGAGATTGTTAAAGCGGGGGATTTCCCTCTCAGGGTCCGCTAAGAAAGGAAGAACTTATGCGCAATCATGAAGTGACGAATCATCAGCTGCTGTTGGACTCGAAGGGAGAGCTTCGTGAGCCCGGCTGGTCCAGAAGTCAGGTGCAGCAGTATCGCCGGAGCATGATCAAGGCGCCGGCTTTTCGCATCAAGGAATGGGATTATTATCTGGTGCTCTCAGACAAGTTCGCCGGAGCCTTCACGATCTCCGATGACGGATATGTCGGCCTGCAGTCGGTATCGTTGTTAAAATTCGGAGAGAAATCCTGGGAGCATACCGAGACGGTGCTGAATGTTTTCCCCATGGGTAAGTTGAAGCTGCCGGAAGACAGCTCCGCCGGTGACACCGTCTATGAGGACAAGCGACTTAAGATGCGCTTCGCGCCTTCCTCCGGACAGCGCCGGATCACCTGTCACTTTGAGAGTTTCTGTGACGGCAAGCCCTTCGACTGCGATATCACCCTCGAGCAGCCACCCATGGAATCCATGGTCATCGCCACGCCATGGGACAAAAAACATGCATTCTACTATAACCAGAAGATCAACTGCATGAAGGCCAGCGGCTGGATGGAATATGACGGCCAGCGGTATGAATTCGATCCGGCGACCGACTATGGTACCCTCGACTGGGGCCGCGGCGTCTGGACCTATGACAACACTTGGTTCTGGGGCTCGGGCAACTGCACGATCGAAACCGCGGATGGACCTGAAAGCCTTGGCTGGAATATCGGGTACGGCTTCGGCAACACGAAAGCCGCCACCGAAAATGTCATCTTCTATAAAGGCAAGATCCACAAGCTGGACGACATCACTTTCGTGATCCCGCCGGATGATATCATGAAGCCATGGAAGTTCACTTCTTCCGATCACCGCTTCGAGATGACGTTCGAGCCGGTGATCGACCGGGCGGCCAAGCTTGATTTCAAGGTCATCGTTTCTGACCAGCACCAGGTCTTCGGCCGCATGAGCGGCTCGCTGACGCTGGACGACGGCACGATCCTGACGATCAAAAATGTCATGTGCTTCGCGGAGAAAGTGCACAATAAATACTGAATCTTTTCCGAGAATCCCTGTGAAAAGCGGTTCTGTCAGTCTTTTGGGGCGTCTAGCTTTTTTTCTTGCTCCTCCACCCAAAAGTCCCTGTGTTTTTTGGATGAGATATCAACCGGACGAGCTATCTTGCCCAGGGATTGGAAAGGATAGTCTTTAAAGAAAGCTTTTCGCCCAAACGAGACTTTCATTTATAGAAATCTCTGGGTGAGATAGAAGAAAGAAGACTCTTCTCGCCCAGGGATTGGAGAAGATAGCTCGTCAAATTGACACACCGCCCAATAATGCAAAAATGTACTGGGCGGCGAGGCTGAAAAATGCACTATCTTCCCCAGAAGGTTGGGGATCCCCAAAGGGTTGGGGTGGATAAGAAAAAACATGAGAATAAGCCCAGATTGTTTTAACTAAAAGAGGCCACAGCTTATGCCGTGGCCTCTTTTGTTACATAGGAATGGGCTTATTTCTTGAACAGGATCCCCAGCAGGTTACGTCCAAGGGAAGCGCCCAGGTTGCCGCCCAGGAGTTTTCCGAAGGAACCGAATTTGCCGAAGATGGATTTACCAACTTCACGACCTACGGTGCCGACAACAGTGGAGCCGACGGATTTGGCTGCCTGTTTGCGGGCGTTGGCAGCTTTCTGTGCTTCACGCTCTTTCTCTTTGGCTTCTCTTTCCGCGACCTTCTGCGCTTCGCGCTCGGCAGCGGCCTGCTCTTTGGCTTCCAGCTTTTCCGCTTCTTCCTGAGCTTTCGCTTCCAGTTCCTCTAAGCCGAGTCTCTGCAGGATCTCATAGGCGGATTCGGGATCGACCGCGTTCGCGTATTTGCTGTAGCAAAGGCTGGACTTGATCGCAGAATCTCTTTCTTCATCCGTGATGGAACCGAAACGGCTCTGGGGCGGAAGAATGTAGGCTTTCTCGCAGATGGTGGGGATACCCTTCTCATCCAGGAAGGAAACGACCGCTTCGCCGGTTCCCAGATTCAGGATGGTGTCATAGGTATCAAAGGCCGGGTTCGCGCGGAAGGAATCAGCGGCGGATTTGACAGCGCGCTGATCAGCCGGCGTATAGGCACGAAGACCGTGCTGGATCTTGTTGCCGAGCTGGGCCAGAACAGAATCCGGAACATCTTTCGGGTTCTGGGTGCAGAAGTAAACGCCGACGCCTTTGGAGCGGATCAGTTTGACCATCTGTTCGATCTTGTCAAGCAGGGTCTTGGTAGCGCCCTTGAACAGCAGGTGAGCTTCGTCGAAGAAGAAGACCATCTTGGGTTTCGCCTGGTCGCCGACTTCCGGCAGGACCTCGAAGAGCTCGGCCAGCAGCCACAGCAGGAAGGTGGAATACAGACGGCCATTGTTGATCAGGCTCTCGGAATCGAGGATGTTGATCATGCCCTTGCCGCCTTCACCAAGCATCAGCCAGTCAGCCACGTTCAGCGCGGGCTCCCCGAAGAAGACATCGCCGCCTTCGGTCTCGAGGGCGACCAGTGCGCGCATGATGGCGCCGACGGAAGCGGAAGAAACACGGCCGTAATCCGCCGCGAACTCCGCCGCGTGCTCGTTCACATAGTTCAGCATGGACTTGAGATCTTTGGTATCGGTCAGCAGAAGGTTTTTGTCATCCGCGATCTTGTAGACGATCGAAAGGATGTCTCTCTGCAGATCGTTCAGATCCAGGATACGGCTCATCAGCAGGGGGCCGATCTCCGATACAGTCGAACGCAGCTGGATGCCTTTGGTCCCATAGATATCCCAGAGGGTGACCGGGAAGCCCTGATAGGTGAAACCATGCTCCGCCAGACCGAAACGCTCGATCCTGGCCTGCATGTCTTCGGAGTCTTTGCCGGGTGCCATAATGGACGCGATATCGCCCTTGACATCCGCCATGAATACGGGAACGCCCATCGCACTGAAGGACTCAGCCATCACCTTCAGGGTGACCGTCTTACCGGTACCGGTCGCGCCGGCGACTAATCCGTGGCGGTTCGCCATCTTGGGGAGCAGGGATAAAGGCTCGCCGTATTCGTTGTTGCCAATCCAGATCATACCATCTCTTACCATGGGAATTCCTCCTGATATATGAAGATATTTATTCACGAACTATTTACAAAATTATAGCATACAAGCGGGTGCAAATGCAATGAAAAAGTGCTATACTAACTCTATGATCTATCAATCTGACGAGGAACGTTTAGCTCTGGCGATCGAGCGCGCCAGAAAGCGAATGCCGGAGGGGATCGGAACACAGTCCGAGCGTCTGGTCCACGCGGCACTGAAATACTATTTTGCACCGGATGAGACTTCGCATGAGGTCAGGATCCGCGGAAAAAGAGCGGACGGAAGCACCTACAGTCATGTCGCGGATATTTTCCAGAAGGAGCGCGGCCATATCTACGAGATCCAGACCCGGGGCTTCGAACGCCTCAGGCAAAAGCTGGAGGACTTTCTGGGCGAATACAAAGTAACGGTCGTCTACCCGATCCCGCATATCCGCTATATTTCGTGGGTAGATCCGGAAACGGGCGAATCCAGCGAAAAGCATAAGTCTCCCAAGACAGGCCGTACATCGGATATCCTGCCGGAGATCTATGCCCTCCCGGACGTTATGCTGCACGAGAATCTGGAGTTTCTGGCTGTCCTGATCGACATGGAAGAATACCGCTATCTGGACGGATGGAGCCGGGACAAAAAACGCGGTTCCAACCGGATGGAACGTCTGCCGCTTAAGATCGAGAAGGAAGAGATCCTGAAAACACCGGAGGACTATCTCGCACTGGTGCCGGATTCATTGCCGGATCCTTTTTTCCGGGCGGAGCTCATGAAAGCGCTTCGCCTAAGTGGGAGAAAAGGCAATGGCGCGGTCAAAGTGCTGGAGAGGGCCGGCGTGATCGAGCATATCGGTCAGATCGAAAGAAAGTTTATTTATGTCAGAAAGGATATAGTGAATGCAAGGTTATAACTGGCTCGATGATCTCGAGCGAAAGATCGGGAAAGCGGCGATCCCGAACCTCATGCGGTACGTGATCTTCGGAAGCGCGATCGTCTATGTGATCAGCCTGATCGCGCCGAACGCTGTATATTTCCTGAATATGGATCCCGCGCAGGTGCTGAGGGGACAGGTCTGGAGGCTCATCACCTTTGTCTTCGTACCGAGCCTCGGCAACCCGCTGATGACGGCGCTCTCCCTGTTCTGCTATTACTGGATCGGCGGCGCGCTGGAGCGGTCCTGGGGCACGTTCAAGTTCAACTTTTTCTTCTTCGTAGGCGTGATCGCCATCGATATCGTACTGTTTATTTCTTACTTCCTGGGTTACTCGCTGACCTACATGTATCATCAGGCCGGCTATCTGTTCCAATCGATGTTCCTGGCGCTGGCCACGATGTTCCCGGATTTCCGCGTCCTGCTGATGCTGATCATCCCCATCAAATCCAGCTGGATGGGATATATTTCCGCGGCGCTTCTGATCTATGAATTCATCATCGGGACGCTGCCTATCAAACTGCTCATCCTGGCATCCATGGTGGGATATCTGATCTTCTTCGGTCCCGTGCTCTATCAGCGGGTGATGCGGCTCTTCAAAAAGGATCAGTTCCAGCGGACGATGAATTCTTCCCAGCCGACGAGAAATCCGTTCGAACCCGGAAGATCTTCGCGGACAGACTACGGCGCGCCGGGCCGCGGCGCATTTAACGGTAATACCGGCGGTTTCTCCTTCGGACCGAAACAGGGAACGAACCCAACTGCCGGGGCAGGATCCGCGGGACAGAACGTGACCAGGATCGCGTTCCACCACTGCACGATCTGCGGCATCACCGAACTGGATGATCCCAACATGACATTCCGTTACTGCTCGCAGTGCAACGGCAACTACGAATACTGCGAGAATCACATTCGCAATCATCAGCACATACAATAAATATAATCTTCGGAGGTATAACAAATGGAATTTGGCGGCAAACAGGTCATTGTACTGGAAGCGGGCGGTTATACGGCTTGGGCGGTCCCGGAAGCGGGCGGCCAGCTGATCGGTCTTTCCAAAGGCGGCATCAAAGCGCTGGCGGAGCCGGCGTCCTGGGAGGATTTTCAGAAGGGCACGACTTCCTATGGTCTGCCGATCCTCTTCCCTCCGAACCGGATCGACGGCGGAAGATTTGAGGTGGACGGCAAGGTCTATCAGTTCCCGCTGAACGAGCCCAAACGGTTCAACTCCCTGCACGGTTTTCTGCATAAACGGCCCTGGGAGGTCGTGGAAAGCCGCAGCGACTACTTAAAAATGCATTTTGTCGGCGACGATACGACGGATTTCTTCGAGAACTTCCCGGCCTACTTCGAAGCCATCCAGGAATACAAGCTGGATGAGACCGGTCTTTCCCAGACAGTCACCATTATCAATACCGGCGCAGACCTGCTGCCGGTAGGACTGGGCTTCCATTCCGCGTTCGTGGTGGATGAGGACAGCCGTGTCCTGCTTTCCGTGGGCCGTCGGATCGAGGTCGATGACCGCATGCTCCCGACCGGCGTCGTCCGCGAACTGAATGAAGAAGAAAGAGGGCTTCGTGAAGGAGGACTGGATCCGATGGCATGGAGCATGGACGATCATTATACAGCGGAGGATCTGGAGATCAATGGTGCGACGTTCCATGGCGGCGTCATCTACCGCAAAGGCGCAGTCGTGACCTATGAAGTGGATCCGTTCTACCGTCACTGGATGGTCTGGAACTGCAAACAGAAAGGCGGATTCGTCTGCCTGGAGCCGCAGAACTGGCGCATCAACGCCCCCAACCTGGCAGCATTGATCGGACCGGATTCCGGTTTCGACCTGCTACCGGCGGAAGAATCTCTGTCGGTCGACGCGCATATTTCCATCGATCTGATCTGATAACAAGACAGGAGGAAGATCCCTGTGTACGAAAAGATCCTGATCGTCGATGATGAGAAAAGCATTGTCGACATCATCAAATTCAACCTGGACAAGGAAGGCTACCGGACCTTCACAGCTTATGACGGCTACGGGGCGCTGGAGGAGTTCCAGAAGGAAAGTCCCGATCTGGTGATCCTGGACGTCATGATGCCGGGTATGGACGGGTACGAAGTCTGCCGGAGGATCCGGGAGAGCAGCAACATTCCCATTATCATGGTGACGGCGCGTACCGAGGAGATCGATACGGTGCTCGGACTGGAAATGGGCGCGGATGAATATGTCACCAAACCTTTCAGCATGCGTGAACTGATGGCCCGGGTCCGTACGGGGCTGAGGCGCTATCAGGCGCTGACGAGAAAGGAAACCAGTCAGACGAACCCCTATACGGCCGGCGATTTTATCCTGGACGCCGCGAAGTTCTCCTGTCAGAAAGGCGGCGTACGTATAGACCTGACGCAGAGAGAGACAGAGATCATCAAGCTTCTAATGAGCCGGAGAGGCCAGGTCTTTCCGCGGCCGGAGATCCTGGAAAAGGTCTGGGGCTATGAGTCCCTGGGCGACGAGCGTACTGTGGATGTGACGATAAGACGGCTTCGCGAAAAGATCGAGGATGATCCCAGCCAGCCAAAGCTCATCCTCACGAAGCGCGGCGTCGGGTATTACTTTACGGACAAATAAACTGAGAAACAAAAGAGGAAAACACCATGGGCAGTATTAAATGGAAGATGGCGACCCTGTACTCACTGTTGGTCGTCGCTGTCATGCTGAGCTGTGGTGTTTTAATTATTTTCGCTTTCCGAAGCACCGAATACAAGAAGGTCTACACGGAATGTGAATATACGGCGGAAAGGATCGTGGATGTTCTTTCTGTACAGGAACTTACGAGCGAAGAGGAGATCCCGAAGGCGTTCGGTGAAGTAGTCACCTCTCTGCTGATCGAGACCGGCGGTACCGACGCGGCGCAGAGCAGCGAGAAGTCCGTTTATCTTCTGTCCGAGGAAGGAAAACTTCTTTACAGCCGGCGGAAAGATCTTTCCGTACAGGATCTAAGTTCCCGGGTGCTCATACAGGCCAGGAACGGGCAGGCGCAGACGGAGATCTACGTCCATACTGCCTATGACGGCACGAGCACTGTGGCGGACTATGTCACGATGTTTTCTCTTCCCGGGATCGATCATCCATACATGATCCTGATCCGTCAGCCTATGGAGACGATCCAGAAAAATCTGCAAAGCGTTATTTATATCATTCTCCTGATCACGTTGATCGGTATCCTGGTCGCCGGTATCATGGGATACTTCGTTGCGTCCAGTATTTCCCGTCCGATCCTGAAACTCACGAAAAAATCCCAGGAACTGGCTTCCGGTAAGCTGGAAGAGGCGGCTGGAGATCCGGAAGAGGAGAAGAACGAGGTCCCGGAAAGTGATGAGCTGGGCCAGCTGGAGATCCACTTTGATGAAATGGCGCATGAGCTCTCCAGTTCGATCATCGAGCTGAAGGCCATGGAAAAAATGCAGAAAGAATTCGTGGCGAACGTCTCCCATGAACTGCGCACGCCTATCACAACAATCAAAAGTTATGTGGAGACCCTGCTGGACGGCGGGACAGACGATCCTGAAATGACCCGGCATTTTCTTACCGTCGTAGATCAGGAATCCGACCGTATGACAGCCCTGGTGACGGATCTTCTGGAGCTTTCCAAGATGGATTCCCATCAGGCGACCGTGAGCAAAAAGCCTACGGATCTGGCGATGGTCCTGTACCGGGATCTGTCCGAGCTGATGTTTGAAGCCCGAAAGAAAGGCCAGACGCTCCAGTGGGCGCCGGATATGGAGACCGAGCCGGAAGCCGATGTGGGTGAAAGGCTGCCCTATCCGATGGATGAATTTATCATCCTGGGTGACAGTCACCGGCTGGATCAGGTATTCCGCAACCTTCTCACCAATGCCATGAAATACAGCCCGGAAAACTCCGGGATCTACGTGGGCATCTACCGCGTGATCAATGAAGAGACCGGTGAAAACGAGATCCGCGTGAAGATCGAGGACCACGGGATCGGTATCGCGAAGGAGGATCAGGAGAACATTTTCGACCGATTCTACCGGGTCGATAAAGCCAGATCCCGCGCGCTGGGCGGCACGGGTCTGGGGCTTGCCATCGCGAAAGAGATCACCGAGCTTCATGACGGAAGGATCTACGTGGAGAGTGAACTAGGCAAGGGCAGTACGTTCTGGGTCTGCTTCCCGGAAGGGAGCGCCGATGAATAAGCCGCGTGTTTTTGTCCTGATCATTTTGACGTTCTCTCTGCTGTTTTTCTTAAAGCCGCCGCTTTCCTACGCGGAAGAGACGGGTGAGGAAGAGACGATCCACACACTCGAAGATCAGACGCTTTTAAGCGGGAAAACAGAGCCGGGGACGGACATCATCTGCACTGTCTATACCTATCAGAACGGACGGGACCGGATCATCCTTTATCAGTCGAGACAAAAGACCGAAGAGAGCGGTCTTTATTATCTTGTCGTACCGCTTCCGCTGATCGGTACGCAGTATATCCAGCTGGAGATGGGGGAAGAGATCATTTCCGCACGGGCGGTCCGCTATCCGAGATCGCTGGTGGAAGAGATCACCGGCTACCAGCTGAATCTCTATGAGTTTTTGATAGAGAACGGCCGGATCGTGCCGGGAGGTACCCCATGATACGGCTGACAGACAGAAAGGAATGGATCCTTTTCTGGTTCATATCCTGGTTCTTAGTGGCACTGGCGCTTTTCCAGATCGGAAGGATCTTCTGGGCCCCGCTGCAGAAGGATACATCTGCCGTCACGGATGAGTCCGTGGAAGTCCGTTCGTCCATGATCTCACCGAAGACGATCTATATCTCATTAAAAGGACAGACAGGATTTGTCGGCGTTCCCGACGGGACCGGCGATCATCTGGAACTTTTGGCCGAGAGCCTTGCGCTTCTGCATGATGTGATGCCCGCTTCCATCCTGATGACGGAAGAAGAGAGCGAACTGCCTCTTCTGGGTACGGTCTGCTGCCTGGATCTTCCTCTTTCGCTGGGAGCGGAAGCGATCCGGGCGGAGATGGATGTACCGGAAAACCGTTTTCCGGATGGATCTTTTGATCAGATCTGGATCGTCCCGGCCAGGAGCCTCACGGAAGATGTGAGGATCTGTTTTTATAATACGAATGATAAAACGCTGCGCATCTCCGCCGGCGGTTCCTATACGATGGAAAGCAATCAGTCTCTCCTGAAAACGATCGTGGATCTGGTTCACACCGTTGACACGGACTATGTCTGGCAGGAACTGGCTTTTCCGGGCGTTTTTCCCCGGGATGGATTTCTTCAGACCGAAGGGAGATCTTCCGGAACAAGAGGACAGATCCTTTCCGCTTTTCTTCAGGATGAGACTATGATCGAGGTAAGGATGCGGCGCTACGGGATGAGCTTTTTTGATTATCCCGACACCGTCTCCGAGAAAACCCTGGGAGAGGATCTGCTGCTTTCGAATGAAAAAATGACGGTCCGCCTTTCGCCCGACGGACACATGGTCTATGTCCAGACCCTGACCGGCGACGAGAAAACACCCGTCGGCCTTTCGGAGGCTTATGATACGGCAGCGGCGTTCATCCGGAAGGATATGGCCTCGCAGAGCGGCATTGGCTGGAAGCTTTCCGGTTATGAAACGATCGGCGAGGAAACGGTCTTTTACTTCGATTATGTGATCGACGGATATCTTTGTCCGCTGGATGAGTCCCTTCAGGAAGAGTGGAGCATGCCGGCGCCGATCGTGGTCACGATCAGCGGCAGCAAGGTCCGCCGGTATGAACGGTTCGTCTGCACGGTTCAGATGGGTGAGATCAGCGAACTGCGCTACAACTGGAAAGAGATCATGGACCGCTGTGCCAGAGAAGAGATCGAAGTGAGTGAACCACCGCGCCTTAGCTATCAGATGACACACGGACAGCTGTTTCTCGTCTGGACGATCAAAGGCCCGGATGAGACACTGTATTATCCGGCGCTGTAAGGGGAACAGGGGCATCCGGTGGCTGCAATCATGAGCCCCTGTCCAAACCGCTGCGCGGTTTCCAAATGCTCTAGGGAGATATTATGACAAGACGAGTCGTACGTTTCATGATCCTGGGAAGCCTCCTTCTGTTGAATCTTTTGCTTCTCTTTTATTCCTGGCGAAGATCCAGGAATGAGAAAATGGTGAGTCAGGATCAGATGGACGCGGTCCTTTCCCTCTATGAGGAGAAAGAGGTGACGTTCGCCGAGATACCGGACGCGGTGAACCCGGGTTTCACGGCGCTGGAACTGAAGACCGCGGATGTCGACCTTATGACGGAACGTTTTCTTGGGAAGGAAAGCTTTGACAAGTCCTATATCTACGGTTCCAAAGTCCAGTATAACAGCGGAAGCATCACGCTTCTGACCAACCGTCCCGCGCATACGATCACCTATACGGATGAGTCGATCAAAGCGTGGCAGGCGCCGGAGGACCTGACGGACGAGGCCTTGTTTTCCATGCTGCAGCCACTGGCGCGCCGTTTCGCGGAGAAGTGGCTTGATAGTGTGTTTCTCAGTGAATGGCGTCAGGATGATAACGGGTACCGGTTTATTTACCGGCAGCTCGAGGGGGATCAGATCTATTATTTCAATTCCATCTCTCTGCTGGTGACCATGGATGGGGTGAAGACAGCGGTGTTGACCGTTTGGGAAGTGAGCGCGGAGGGGAAACCTCTCGTGACACTGCCGAAGGATGAGATGCTGTACGCCGGTCTGAATAAGATGATCGAGCTTCGGGAAACGCCGGGAACGATCGAACGGATGTATGACGGTTATGTGATCGATTCCACGGAAAGTGACGGCTCCGACGAGACGGCGGTAGCTGTTCCCGTTCAGACGATGATCCTCTCCTCCGGGCGAACGATCACCATCCGCTATACGGGATCCGCGAATGCGGAAAAGCCCTGAGAGAAAAATTTATTTGCAAATGTTCGAGAATATGATATAATGTCAGATACCTATATATATAAAACGAGGTGTTGAGGTGGACAAGCTTTGTATTCGCGGACAAAATCCGCTGCGGGGGGAAGTCGCGATCAGCGGCTCTAAAAATGCGGCTGTGGCCATCATTCCGGCAGCTCTCCTGGCGAACGACGTCGTTACGCTGGAGAACGTGCCTCATATAGCAGATGTTGCCAACCTGGTATCCATCATGCGTGATATGCATGTCCAGGTGGATTACCTGGATGAACATACCCTGAGAATCGACAGCAGAAACATGGTAAACGACTGTGCGAATTCCGAAGGTGTTCGCAAAATGCGTGCGTCTTATTATCTGCTGGGCGTTCTTTTAGGGCGCTTTAAGCATGCCCGTGTCGCCTTTCCCGGCGGCTGCGATTTCGGTGTAAGGCCGATCGATCTGCATGTCAAGGGATTTGAGGCGCTGGGCGCCAGTGTAACAACGAAGGCTATTATCGAGATGAAAGCCACCGAGCTTCTGGGAACGAATATATTCCTGGATTTCGCCAGTGTCGGCGCCACGATCAATATTATGCTCGCGGCGGTTTTGGCACATGGTACCACTGTTATTGAAAACGCGGCCAAAGAGCCGCATGTCGTTGATACAGCCAGTTTCTTAAACTCCATGGGCGCGGATGTCAAAGGCGCCGGTACGGACACGATCCGTATCCGGGGCGTTCGTCGTCTGCATGGTTCTGAATACGCGATCATTCCCGACCAGATCGAAGCCGGCACCTATATGGTGGCCAGCGCGGTCACGGGCGGGGATATCAAGATCACGAACGTTATCCCAAGGCACCTTGATTCCATTTCCGCAAAGCTTCGCGAGATCGGGATCCGGATCCGGGAAGAGGATGACGCGATCCGTGTCATTGGCGGCGGAAGACTCAAACCCACCAAGGTCAAGACGCTTCCGTATCCCGGATTTCCTACGGATATGCAGCCCCAGATGATGGTGCTTTTATCCATGGTCAACGGGACGAGTATGATCAACGAATCAGTAACGGATAATCGTTTCCGTTATGTGGAACAGCTCCAGAAAATGGGCGCGAACATTGATGTCGAAGGGCATATCGCGATCATCGAGGGAGTAGACCGTCTGTCGGGCAGTGAAGTCGCGGCGACGGATCTTCGCGCCGGCGCGGCCATGGTACTGGCCGGTCTGGCGGCGGAAGGAACCACCTATGTTACCAACATCAACTATATCGACCGCGGCTATGAAGGCATGGTCGATAAGCTGAAACTGCTCGGCGCGGACATCGAGCGGACCGGCGGATCCGATCCGGTCCTGAGAGTCATCAAAGACCACGCCGGCTGACCCCAAAGAAAACCAGAACGGTCACGGCGTATGCTGTGACCGTTCTTTCATTCAAGGAGAGCTGCAAATGGAGATGTTTCACTTTGACCTTTCCGAGATAAAGACCTGGAACCGAAATACATTCCGGCATAAGACATCCTGGAATCAGACAGAACTGAAGAACGCGGCATGGAAATGCCTGCTGACCAACTATAAATGGTGTCTTCTGGTCAGTCTGATCCTGGGACTCATCACGCAGTGGCTGTACTACCTGTATAATCCCGGCCTGCTTTTGTCCATGGGCGTGATCCGCTGGCTTGCCCGTGTCCCGAAAATGAGTCTGGCAGCGGCGGTCATCATCGTTCTGGGGATCTTTATCTTTGGCCCGCTGGAAGTGGGATGCCGCCAGTTTTATCTTGAGAACGCCGAGGGCAAAAAGCCGACGGCGCACGGCCTTTTATTCATTTTCAAGTCCGGTTATTACCGCAACGTGATGATCGTGATGCTGATCCGTAACGCTATGATCTACCTGGGGACTTTTCTGCTGATCGTGCCGGGGATCTATCTGTATTACCGCTATCTGCTGGTGCCGTATCTGCTGGCGGAACAGCCGGGTATGCAGCTGAAGGACGCCATGGATATCTCGAGCCGGATGATGGAAGGACAGAAATGGGACGCTTTTTTGCTGGATCTTTCCTTCTGGCCTTTCCTGCTGATGTCCATGATCACCTGGGGACTTGCCGGCGCGCTGATCGGATGGCCATACCGCCACGCGGCCGGGACGGAGCTATACCGTGAACTGGTGCTCGAGAGGTATTTTCACTGATGATCCGCGTCACGCTGATCACGGTAGGGAAGATCAAGGAATCCTATTTCCGCGAAGCGATCGCCGAATACAGCAAACGGCTGCAGAGCTACTGCAGGCTTCAGATCGTGGAGGTCGCCGATGAAAAGACCCCCGACGGGGCCAGCGCGGCGGAAGAAGAGCGGATCCTTCTGGCCGAGGGAGAGCGCATCCTTTCGAAGATCCCGCAGGGCGCTTACGTGATCAGCCTGGAGATCGAAGGGAAAAAGATGGATTCTGTGCAGCTGGCACGGCTGATCGAACAGAAAAGCGTCCAGGGAGAGAGCCATCTTGTGTTTGTGATCGGAGGATCGCTGGGACTTTCCAAAAAGGTGAAGTCGAAGGCTGATCTGGCACTCAGTTTTTCGGATATGACATTCCCGCACCAGCTTATGCGGGTCATCCTTCTGGAACAGATCTACCGGGCCTTTCGGATCATCGCGAAGGAGCCGTACCACAAATAAAACGCAAAAACCCGTCTTTCGGAAGACGGGTTTTTCATTTGAAGCGTGCCCTGCGGCGCGCGTTTTGGCTATTTCAGTTTGCTGATCTTTGAGACGTTGGCGATCACGATCAGTTTCATGGACTGGGTAAAGGGACGGGACGGATCGATGTTCGTAATGACGGTTTTATCATCGATGATCGCGACCACATTGATACCATATTTCTTCCGAAGATCCAGTTCCAGCAGATTCTTGCCGACCCATTCCGGACGGACATCCATCTCGACCATGGAAACGTCCCGGGAGACTTCCAGGATATCGACAAAGCCGTCGCTCAGCAGGTTTTTCGCCATCCGCGTGCCAGCTTCGTTCTCCGGGATCACGACCTGATCCGCGCCGACTTTGCTCAGGATCCGGCGGCTTATTTCGTCGGCACATTTGACGATCACTTTCTTTACGCCGACTTCCTTGCAGAGCATGGTGGCCAGGACGCTGGCTTCGAGATCGGTGGCCATGGTGATGACGACGACATCGATGTTGGCGATGCCAAGCTGCCGGATCACTTCCGCGTCGGTCACGTCGGCACACTTGCAGAAGGGAATGTCTGCGATAGCGGAATTGACGATGCTTTCGTCGATATCAACGCCCAGTACTTCAGCGCCGCTTCTGACAAGTTCTTTCGCGAGAGCTGTTCCGTACAGGCCGAGTCCGAATACGGCATAGGATTGATTTATACTCATAACAGATCTCCTCCTGCTATTTTATCCGACACTGATCTGCTCAGTCGGATTCTTGATGATATTGGGTTTTCCTTTGTTCGTGTTGAGCGCGATAAACAGAGAGACCGGTCCGACACGTCCAAGGTACATCGTTAAAATGATAATGATTTTTCCCGGCAATGTCAATGTAGAAGTGAAATTCCTGCTAAGGCCCACGGTCGCGGTGGCGCTGCAGGTCTCATAGAGGACGTCCAGAAAGTCCGAGCCGGTGAACGCTTCCAGAAGGAGCGTGGCCGTGAACATGATCATGAAAGAGACCATAATGACGGTCACGGCTTTGGAGACAGCGCTTTTCTGTATCGTGCGCTGAAACAGACAGGTATCTTCTTTGCCCCGGATCGCAGAGAAGCCGGACGCGAGCAGTACGGCAAAGGTGACCGTTTTGATGCCGCCCGCGGTGCCGGTCGGTGATCCGCCGATAAACATCAGCAGTAAAGAGGCGACAGAGGAAGCGTTAGTCAGGTTTTCCTGCGGGATCGTGGCGAAGCCGGCGGTCCTGGTCGTAATGGACTGGAAGAGGGCAGCCATGATCTTTTGCGGAAGAGTGTAATTCCCGATCGTATCCGGATTATCGAATTCAAAAATGAAAAACAGAATAAAGCCGGAAAGGATCAGGATGAGCGTCGTGGAAAGTGCGATCTTGCTGTGGAAAGTCAGCCGGTCGAACCACTTCACTTTTTTCTTTCCGGGATTGCGGAAGGAATTGAGGACATCCCACCAGACGACAAAGCCGATGCCGCCCAGAACGATCAGCATGGCGGTAGTCGCGTTGACTACAGGGTTCAGCACATAGTCGCAAAGACTGTTCTCGGACAGAATATCGAGTCCCGCGTTGCAGAAAGCGGAGATCGCGTTGAAAACAGAGATCCAGATCCCCTTGGGACCGTACTTGGGGACGAAGACCGTCATATAAAGCAGGGCGCCGGTGCCTTCGACGATGGCCGTTCCGATCAGCACATTTTTGACAAACCGTACGATGCCGGAAAGCGAATTGAGGTTGAAGGCATCCTGGATCAGCATCCGGCCGCCGATCCCGATCGTGCGGTGGAGACTGAGCATCATGGTGATCATCATCGTGACGACGCCCAGTCCGCCGATCTGGATCAGGATCAGAATGACGACCTGTCCGAAGATGCTCCAGGTGGAGACCGTCGGTACGGTGACCAGACCGGTGACACAGACAGAGGTCGTGGAAGTGAACAGCGCGTCCATAAAGGGGACCGCCTGTCCGCTCGCGGAACTGATCGGCAGGGCGAGCAGTACGGTCCCTACCGCGATGGCGGCAAGAAACGCGAGCATGATCGTCTGTGTCGTGGAAAACTTGATTTTTCTTTTCATGGGGACCCTTTCGGATTAAAGTTCCAGCCAGGCGCCGACCGGATAATGGTCGGACAGAGGCAGACCGTTCTTCTCATCCCGGATCGTGGCGGTGCGCGAGATGTCACAGGGAAGATTGGTGAAAATGTAATCGATCTTCTTGTCCCATCCGCCCTTTTTGAAGCCGTGGAAGGTGGGGCCGGCCCCGGCGGTGACGTCGATCAGCCTGGATCCGCAGCCGTCAAATGAAATGATCGATTCATAGACCTTGCTGTCCGGCTCTACATTCATATCGCCGGTCAGGATGACCGGAAGAGGCCAGGTATCGTAATCGGCGGCGATCCGGCTCAGGATAAGCGAAATACCCTGCGCCTGTGCGAACGCGCCGATATGATCCAGATGGGTATTGTAATGCCGGAAGAGCTTGCCATTTTCCCGGTCCCGCAGGGTGGCGCAGGTACAGATACGCGGGCAGCTGCTCTGATCGGTGGAAAAGCGGGAGCCCGGTTTGCGCGGGGTATCCGAGAGCCAGAAAGTCTCCAGGAATACGAGATCGAACCGGTCTTTCCGGTAGGCGATGACATTGCTTTCATCCAGCAGATCTTTGCCGCGGCCTACGCCGATGATCTCAAAATCCTGGAAATGGTCCATCAGCCACTGACGCTGCGGCGGCTGCGTTTCCTGGAAGCCGATCAGGTCCGGCTCATGGCTTAGAAAAAGGGAAGGAAACAATTTGGAGCGTTCCGCGAACGTAGTTCCGCCGGTTTTTTCACAGCGATCGGTCAGGATATTGAAGGAATAAACATGGATCGTACTCATGATAGATCCTTTCTTTGATTAATCAAGTCTCTCGCCCGCTTTGACCGGTGTTTCGTGCCCGCGGCGCGTCTTACTGATCAGTTCGGGACGGATCTTGATCCTGTCTTTTTCGAAGAGCAGGATGATGGTGCTGCCTCCAAAGAGGAAACAGCCCTTTTCCTCGCCCCGATGGAACTCGGCTACGGGATGGTTTTTGATCTTGCCGACCATCATGGCGCCGACTTCTATCTGGGTGACTTTGCCGAAATGTTCAGTTTCCATGAGTGTAACATCCCTGGCGTTTTCTGTAAAGACCGGAATATCGCGAAGAGCGATGGGACGGACAGTGTGCAGAAGTCCCGGGATGGACCGTGAGGAAAGGACGCGGCCTTCATCGATGAAGAAATAACGGTGATAGTTCGTCACTTCCAGGCGAAAGACCAGAGCCAGACCATCCCTGTACTGATGCGCCAGCGCAGCGTCCTGCACGAGGTCATCGATCCGGTAAGCGCTCTGCTTTACGGGAAGGACCAGGCCGTCTTGGATGGGATAAGCGCTGAGCAGTCCGTCGCAGGGACAGACCGGATGAGAAAGATCCGGGTCGAAGGGGCGGACGTCCTCGCGGTAGTGACGGGTGAAACAGTCATTGAAACTCTGAAAATCGGTCTGATCGCAGAGCGACAGATCCAGATGACAGGCCTTCACATAGAAGGGAATGAGCGGTTTCGACAGCCGGGAAGACAGAAAACGGCCGGCCAGGCGGGAAATGCCGGGCCGGACCAGTACGGAGAGGACCATCCTTCCGGGGATCGTTCGATATAAGAACCAGGTGGAAAACGATGTTTTGGCCAAGTTTCTCCCTCCTTGTCAGTGTTTGAAGAAGACCCGCATGATCACCATGATCAGGAACTCGACAAGACCAATGCTGACCATGATCAGGATACCTTTCAGGCCGGGTTTGGGAACTTTGATCGGGGTGATGAACAAAATACCGGTAGCGAGCGCCACAGGGAAATAAATGAGGGTCAGGTCCATGGGCAGCATATACTGCAGCATCATGACGGCCGGGAAGATCAGCGAAGCGGAAGTGACCGGCAGACCCAGAAAGTACTTACGGTTGCCTTTTTCGGTTTTCTGGCGTTCTTCTTCCGTTACGTTGAAATAGGCAAGACGGATCATGGCCGCCAGTGAATAGAGGATGAGCAGAGCGAAGAGGACCCACTGAAGCACATGATAGGCGTCAAAATGATGCGGAACGAACAGTGCCTGCAGCGTGGCGGAGGTACGGATCATGGCTGCGCCGATACACGCGGGCAGTACGCCGAAGGCCACCAGGTCGGAAAGGGAATCGACCTGGATCCCGTATTTCTTTTCCATTTCCGAACGGTCGTCCTTGGTACGGGCCACACGGCCGTCGAACGCGTCACACAGACCACAGAAAAGAAGAAAGAAGGTACCGATATACGGATGACCGGTCCCGTTCAGAGAAATGATGATGCCAGTCGAGGCAGATAACAGCGACAGGTAAGTCAGGATCATGGTATAGTCATAAAAACCGATCATAACTTTCCCTCCTTTTTTCTTCGTAAATAAGCAATAATAACGATGATCAGCGCCAGGAAGACGCAGCCGTAGAATGAGATCGAACGGGACAGAAGCGCCAGAGCGGAGGCTCTGTCCGGATCGATGACGCTCCGGAAAGCATCGACCATCATCATGTCCGTAACGCCCATAGCGCCGGGGATCGGAATGAAGGTCGCGCCGATGCTGATCAGGCTCTGCGCGCCAAACAGGGACAGCGCACGGCTGATGCAGACGGAAACGGGCAAATGCGTTTCGCCGGGGATCGCGATGGTCGCGAGGAACGTGAACGCGGTGACCGCCAGCTGGCAGGCACGCTGCAGGAAATTGTAGAAAAAGCATTTCCAGAGGACTTTCGCGTGCGCGCGGATCAGCTTCGCGTGGTCTCTATAGGCGGCTATGTTACGTTCGAGCCGGTCTTCCCACTTTTCTCTGTCCCGCAGGATCCGGCAGCGGAGCAGCAGGTTGATCAGAGAATGTCCGAGCGACAGAAGCCATTGATCCTTTTCCAGGATGATCAGGAAGGAAAGGAACAGCAGGCTCTGAACACCGAAACCGATGATGATCAGGATCTTTCCGAGTGTTCCGAAGAGCTGATAGATCGATGGCTGCAGAGCCAGGTTGAGTACGCCCAGAACGATGATGGCCAGCGTATACATAGCCAGATTCATCAGAAGGATCACGGTCGAAAGAGTAATATGGATCCCGCTCTTGATCATAAAGTAGGCACAGGCAGGCTGACCGCCGGTGGCGGATGGCGTGATCGCCGAGAAGTAGATGTCCGAAGCGCCGTAGACCATGCTGTCACGGACGCTGCACTGGAATCCGAAGGCTTTGATCAGCGAACGGACGGCCAGTCCCTCAAAGAAGATATAGCCGAACATACTGAGCACGGCGAGTCCCAGGTAGACCGGAGAAGCATTCTTCAGAAAGAGAAGGAAATCCCTCGGAGACAGGTCTTTGGACACAGAAAAAACAGCCCAGATGGAACCGGCGGCTATGAAAACGAACAGCACCGCCCAGAGGGCTTTTCTTCGTATGTCGCGGGCCGAGGCAAATTCATCTTTCATGGGAGGTCAGTTTCCTTTTTTTCGTGATCAGCCACGCGCCGAAAAGGCCGATCTCACAGGCAATGATGCCGCCGGGAATATCCACAAAGACATGCTGCTTGATGAACAGGATGGACAAGGCGATCATCACGTTCAGTGGGATATGGATCCACCGATAATACTTCGGAGGTTTCTTTAAGCTGAAAGCAGCTCTTAAAGCCAGATGGCTTTCAATGATATGGATCGAAGGTAACAGATTATAGGGCTTATCGACCCCGTAGATGACGTTTTTCAGGATCCAGGTAAAAAGATCGGTCACTTCTACGGAAGGACGATCCATTGTCGTGGGGTAGAAGACGAAGACAGCCAGACAAATCAATTTGGAAATGATATCCGCGATCGCGAAGTATCGGACTGCTTCCTTGCTTTCCCGACTGATCAGGATCCAGCTGATGGCCCATTGAGCAAAGGCGAGCAGATAGATGATAACGAACCACGGGATGAGAGGGATCCGATCATCGATCGGAAGTGTCAGGTTATATCTCGTCACATCATCCATCAGGACCTGCGTCAGGGAGAAAGCCACAAAATTGACCGCAAGAAACGATCCCAGATATACCCACGCATAATCAGGGATCAGTTTCCGGATAAGTGATAACAATCGTTTCATAATGTGAATATTCTATCACCATAATATTATTAAAACAACTTATAAATCCCTTAAAAATACTTAAAAAACACCTTTTGAACGTTTATAAAATATTTTTAAAAAGGGTTGCACAGCGATATTGCAATTTGGTACAATACCTTTATATCCATTTTTGTGTGTTGTCAGGGAGGAACCCTTAATGCTTCGTCGTTTCAAAGGAAGCTATCTCAGCTATGTGCTGGTCTTTTTCTTCTTTTTCTTCAGTATGGCAGCCTTCAGCTCTGTGCTTTCCGTTTACCTTACCGGCATCGGGATCGGCGTCGCGAACATGGCTCGTATCGTTTCAGCTTCCGGTATCTTCGCGCTGTTTATGATCCCGATCACCGGCTACATGAGTGACCGGACGAGAAAGCCGCGTCTGATCGGCGGGATTATGCTGATTTGTGTTGGCATCTTTGCCATGCTTTTCTCCCAGAGCCGCACGGTCGCTCTGCTGTTTGTTCTGAATGGACTGACCATGTCCTTCATCAGCGCGGTCCAGCCGCTTCTCGAGAGACTGGCCGGCGCTTCCAAATACCGCTATGGCATCCTTCGCGTCTGGGGAACCATCGGCTACGCGGTTGGCGCGCAGGCAGCCGGATTTATTATCGGCAAGCTTCCTTCGGTCGTGCTGTTTATTACGATCCTCGTCGGCGGCCTTCTGTGCGCGCTTGGTTTTGCCGGCGCGGAAGATCCTATCATGGATAAGCGAAAGGACGGGGAAGAGGTATCCTCGGAAAAGAAACCGGCAGAAAGAGTCAAGCTTTCTTCCTTCGTGAAGAACCCGTACTATCTGCTTTTTATCGCGATCACGATCCTGTTCTGGGGCAGTTCCGGCGCGAACATGACCTATGTCCCGATCCTTCTGAGAGATCTGGGCATCGATACCAGCCTGATCGGAACGGTCATTTTTCTCAGTACGCTGGTCGAGATCCCGCTGATCCTGTTCTCGAATCGGTTCATGGATAAATTCTCCGGCAAGACCCTGATCTTCGGGGCCTGCGGTCTGACACTCGTAGAGTTCCTGGTCTACGGCCTGGTATCTGTTTCCTGGATCGTTGTCGCGGTGGTGATCCTTCTCAAGGCGATCGCGACTACCACCTATGTCATGATCGTTCTGAAAGTCGTCAGCAATCTGGTAGCGCCGGAAGTCAGAACGACCGGCCTTTCACTGGTCAATACCAGCAGCAGTATCGGCGGCATCATCATGCAGAATATCGGCGGTATTCTGGTAGAAAAGCTTGGTCTGAACACTTTCTACCTGATCCTTGCCGGACTGATCACTCTGGCGATGGTTTTGGCCTCCTTCCTGAAAGTGAAGAATGATCTGAAAGTCTTTGAATAAGCAACAGACCTTGAGCGATATCAAGGTCTTTTTTGTTGGCTGATCTCCTCCCAGAAGCCGATTTTTTTCACAATCTTGCGCTGGTAGCAAGGTCAGCCTGTTTTTTAATAGAACTTTGCTATGCTGGTAGCAAGGCATATCCAAAAAAAGAGGCCACCTTGCTAACAGCTGAAGTATCAGTAGCAAGGTCAGCCCGATTTTTATAAGAAGCTTGCTATGCTGGTAGCAAGGTATATTCAAAAAAAAGAGGCTGTCTTGCTAATTGCCAAGGCATTAGTAGCAAGGTCAGCCTCTTTTATAATAGAATCTTGCTATTTGCTATCAACCGGACGAGGAAATGAGTTCTATTCTTCTTTCTGTCCGTAGTAGGCGCCGGCGCCGTGCTTGCGGAAATAGTGTTTATCCTGCATGGCCTGCGGCGCTTCCTGAACGGAGGGATTGATCAGTTTCGTCCAGGCGGCCATCTTCGCGCATTCTTCCACGACGACCGCGTTGTGGACCGCTTCATGCGCGTCCTTGCCCCAGGTGAAGACACCATGGTTTTTGAAGAGCGCGCCGGGAACGGCGACCGGATCCTTTCCGAGAAGTTCGAATTCATCCGCGATAACGATACCGGTGTTCTTTTCGTAGGCTTCTTCGATCTCTTCGGGCGTCAGATTGCGGACGCAGGGAATGTCGCCATAGAAATAGTCGGCGTGCGTCGTGCCGTAGCAGGGGATCGAAAGACCGGCCTGTGCCCAGCTGGTGGCAAATGGAGAATGCGTATGGACGACGCCAAGGATCCCTTTTTCCGCGAACCGCTGATATAAAACCGCGTGGGTGGCGGTATCGGAAGAGGGATTGTAACGGCCTTCCACCTTCTCGCCGGCCAGGTTTACCAGCACCATATCTTCAGGCCGCAGCTTATCGTATTCGACGCCGCTGGGCTTGATGGCGAACAGGCCTGTTTCAGGATCATACTCACTGACATTGCCCCAGGTAAAGGTCACGAGCTGATATTTCGGAAGCAGCATATTGGCTTCGTAGACACGCTTCTTTAACTCTTCAAGCATAGAATCCTCCTGGAAAAAGTATCGGTTATTATTTAAGTTCTTTGCCGGTCAGGCGTTTGTAACCGTCCAGATAGATGGCGATCGTCTGATCCACGATCTCCTGCGGCAGGGTATAGTCGCATTCCGGATGAGCGGCAATATAGTCACGGGCCAGCTGTTTGTCGAAGGAAGGCTGTCCTTTGCCGGGCTCATAGCCATCCAGCGGCCAGAAGCGGCTGGAATCGGGGGTCAGCATTTCATCACCGAGGACGATATTTCCTTCTTCATCCAGACCGAATTCGAATTTCGTATCAGCAATGATGATGCCTTTTTCCAGCGCGTAGTCCGCGCATTTTTTATAGAGCGCGATGGTCAGATCACGAAGCTGCTCGGCATAAAAGCGGCCTTTGCCGGGGAATCGTTTCTCCAGATAGTCGACACTCTGTTCAAAGCTGATGTTTTCATCATGATCACCGATCTCTGCCTTTGTAGAAGGCGTATAGATAGGCTCCGGAAGTTTGGCGCATTCCAGGAGACCTTCGGGAAGGCGGATGCCGCAGACAGTGCCGTCCTTTTTGTAGCTCTTCCAGCCGCTTCCGGTGATATAGCCGCGGACGATACATTCGACAGGGAGCATGGTCAGTTTTTTGACCAGCATGCTGCGTCCTTCATAGGCGGCATTTTGGAAATCTTCGGGCATATCGGCAGTATCGGTGGAGATCATATGGTTCGGCACCAGGTCTTTGGTAAACTCGAACCAGAACTTTGAGATCTGGGTGAGGACCTTGCCTTTGCCTTCGATCATATTATGAAGAATGACATCGAAGCAGCTGATACGGTCGGTAGCGACGAGGATCAGCGCCTCGGGAAGTTCGTAGATCTCACGGACTTTGCCTTCTTTAATGGGCTTCATAGAATAGTCTCCTTATGAAATAATGAGTGCGGCGTGCCGCACCCATTATTATATCATGATTTGATTTGTTGTTCAACCAGACGCTCGCCGGCGTAGAGTTTTCTGAGCTTCGGTTTGTCGATTTTGCCGGTAGGATTGCGCAGGACTTTGGCGAAGATAAGTTTTCTCGGCCGTTTGTATCTGGGCAGATCCAGACAGAAGCGGTTGACATCTTCCTCGGTAAGTTCCATGCCTTCCTTGACCTGGATGATCGCCGCGGCGATCTCGCCGAGCCGGTGATCCGGCAGACCGATGACAGCCGCGTCATGGATCTTCGGATTGGTCATCAGGAAGTTCTCGATCTGGACCGGATACAGGTTCTCACCGCCGGTAATGATGACGTCTTTCTTACGGTCTACCAGGAAGATGAAGCCGTCTTCATCCTGCATGGCCATATCGCCGGTGTGGAGCCAGCCGTCTTTCAGCACTTCCGCCGTGGCTTCCGGATTCTTGTAGTATTCCACCATAACGCCGGGACCCTGGACGCAGAGTTCGCCGACTTCGCCCTGGACGACGGGAGAACCGTTCTCGTCCACGATCTTCGTCTTCCAGCCGAATCCCGGAATACCAATGGCGCCGACCTTGTGGATGTTGCCGAGTCCCAGATGTACGCACCCTGGGCCGGTGGATTCGGAAAGACCGTAGTTCGTGTCGTACTGATGATGTGGGAAGTATTCCATCCAGTGACGGATCAGACTCGGGGGGACCGGCTGCGCGCCGATATGCATCAGGCGCCACTGGGAAAGCTTGTAGTCTTCCATACGAAGCCTGCCGCTGTCCAGCGCGGCCAGGATATCCTGTGCCCACGGAACCAGCAGCCAGACATTGGTACACCCTTCATTGGAGACAGCCTGGAAAATGGACTCGGGAGAGTTGCCTTTCAGAAGGACGGCCCGGCTGCCGGTATACAGCGATCCGAACCAGTGCATTTTCGCGCCGGTGTGGTATAATGGAGGAATGCACAGGAATACATCATTTTTCGTGATCTCATGGTGCAGGGCTTCCATTCTCGCCGAATGGGAAAGGGAAGAATGCTTCAGAAGGATCGCTTTCGGGAAACCGGTGGTTCCGGAAGAGAAATAGATCGCGCCGTCATCGGTATCTTCCAGCAGCACCAGGGGTGCGGAAGAGGAGACGTTGCTGACCTGACGGAAATAGTCTTCCGCGTAGGAAGGACACTGATCGCCTACGAAGAAGAGAAGGGTATCTTTCTTGATCTTGTCCGCGATATCCTCGATACGTCCGATAAATTCCGGACCGTAGAAGAGGACATCCGAGTCGGACGCGTCAAGACAGTAGTCGATTTCCTCGGCGGTAAAGCGGAAGTTCAGGGGAACCGCCATCGCGCCGGATTTGAGAATGCCAAAATAGATGGGCAGCCATTCCAGACAGTTCATCAGCAGGATGGCACATTTTTGCCCTTTTTTGATACCGCGTTCGATCAGCATATTCGCGACGCGGTTGGCTTTTTCGTCGAAGACAGACCAGGTGATCTGACGACGGTAGAAAGCCGGTGAAGTCGGCTGGATCAGCTCATATTCCTTCCAGGTGACCCGCTGTTCTTCGCGGATCTCCGGGTTGATCTCGACCAAAGCAACTTCATTACCAAAAAGTTTGGCATTTCTCTCTAAAAGATCGGTAATTGGCATAATTGATTTTTCTCCGTTCCTGTGTTACAATGGCAAACATAATTTAGCCATTTAAAGCATCATAGCGTTTTTCGACCAAAATGTCAAGTGGCTAATGGAGGATTATTTATGGGAAACGAAAACAGGCGGCTGCTTCTTGGTAATGCCGCGGTGGCGAGAGGCCTCTATGAGGCTGGAGTATGTTTCATCTCCAGTTACCCGGGCACTCCCAGTACCGAAATTACCGAGGAAGCGGCCAAGTATGATGAGATCTACTGTGAATGGGCGCCGAACGAAAAAGTCGCGATGGAAGCTGCTTTTGGCGCATCTCTGGCGGGCAGACGGTCCTTCTGCGGTCAGAAACACGTGGGCCTGAATGTTGCGGCGGACCCGTTATATACGATGTCCTACACCGGTGTGAATGCCGGTATGGTGATCGGCGTCGCGGATGACGCCGGCATGCATTCTTCTCAGAATGAGCAGGACTCCCGTCATCACGCGATCGCGGCCAAAGTACCGATGCTCGAGCCTTCCGACTCCGCTGAGGCGCTTCAGTTCGCGAAGCTGGCGTATGAGATCTCCGAAACATTCGACACGCCGGTCCTTCTCAAGATGTGCACCCGTGTGGCGCATTCACAGTCGGTGGTCCCGATCGGTGAAAGAACGGTCCCGGTAAAGGAATACGAAAAGAATATCGCGAAATATGTCATGATGCCCGGCAACGCGAAAAAACGTCATCCTTTCGTGGAGGAACGTACGAAAAAGCTCACCGAGTACGCGGAAAACTGCCCGCTGAACCGGGTAGAGATGGGCGGAACAGATCTTGGCATCATTACCTGCTCGACTTCCTACCAATATGTAAAAGAGGTCTTCGGCGATAAAGTCAGCGTCCTGAAACTGGGCATGACCAATCCGCTGCCTGTGCAGCTGGTCCGGGACTTTGCGAGCCAGGTGAAAAACCTGGTCGTTGTGGAAGAACTCGATCCGATCATCGAAAACCACGTGAAAGCCCTGGGCATTCCGGTCCATGGCAAAGACCTCCTCCCGATGATCGATGAATTCTCCCAGAACCTGATCGCGGAAAAGATCGGGAAGAGCGGTCTTCTTCCCGCGGAACTTGTGCCGGTCGTTCCGGAAACGGATCAACTGGGCGAACCCATCCCGGCCCGTCCGCCGGTCATGTGTGCCGGCTGTCCGCACCGCGGTCTGTTCTATACGCTGAAAAAGAACAAATGCACGGTGCTCGGCGATATCGGATGCTACACGCTGGGAGCGGTCGCGCCGCTTTCCACCATCGAGATGACGCTCTGCATGGGCGCGTCGATCGGCGCGGTCCACGGTTTCAACAAAGTCATGGGCAGCGAAAGTGAAGGAAAAACGGTTGCTGTGATCGGCGATTCGACCTTCATGCATTCCGGCATGACGGGGCTCGCGAACGTAGCCTACAATCAGTCCAATTCGACTGTCATTATCCTGGATAACTCGATCACCGGCATGACCGGTCATCAGCAGAACCCGACCACCGGATACAACATTAAAGGTGATCCGGCCGGAAAGATCGATCTCGAAGCGCTGTGCCGCGCGATGGGATTCGAGCGGGTCAGAGTGGTGGATCCCTACGATCTTTCACAGTGCGACGAAGTGCTGAAAGAAGAACTGGCCGCCGAGGCGCCTTCTGTGATCATTTCCCGCAGGCCCTGCGCGCTGCTGAAATATGTGAAGCACAAACCGGCTCTGAAGGTCGATACGGATAAGTGTATCGGCTGCAAGTCCTGTATGCGGATCGGTTGCCCGGCCATTTCAATGAAAGCCGGTGCGGACGGCAAGCTGAAAGCCTGTGTGGATCCTACGCTCTGTGTAGGATGCGGTGTCTGCCAGCAGCTTTGCCCGAAAGACGCGTTGGAAGGAGGACAGGCCTGATGAAAACGAAGAATGTTATGATCGTTGGTGTCGGCGGCCAGGGTTCACTGCTTGCCAGTAAACTGCTGGGATATCTGCTCCTCTCGCAGGGATACGATGTGAAAGTGTCCGAGGTCCACGGAATGAGCCAGCGCGGCGGTTCTGTTGTCACCTATGTGCGCTACGGCGAGCAGGTCTTTTCTCCGGTCATCGACCGCGGCGAAGCCGACTTTATCGTATCCTTTGAGGTACTGGAAGCGGCCCGCTGGATGCCTTACCTGAAGGAAGGCGGCGTGATCGTCACGAATACGCAGCAGATCGATCCCATGCCTGTCATCACCGGGGCCGCAACCTATCCGGCGGATCTGGTGAAGAAGATGAAAGATCTGGGTGTAAAAGTAGACGCGCTGGACTGCCTGAAGCTGGCGGAAGAGGCCGGTTCGAGCAAGGCCGTCAATATCGTGCTTCTGGGAAGACTAAGCCATTACTTTGATATACCGGAAGAAGCCTGGGATGAAGCGCTTGCCGCTGTCGTTCCGGCCAGATTCCTGGAGATGAACAGAAAAGCATTTACACTTGGGAAAAACTATCGCGAAGATTAAGCTTCGCGCGTCACATGTTCAAAGGAGTTTTTTATGGAACGTTACTACCAGCCGGAGATCGAGTGCGCATCCCCGGAAAAACTGAAACAGATCCAGAATGAAAAGCTGGTCAAACAGGTAAGACATGTATGGGACAATGTTCCGTACTATCGGAAAAAGATGGAAGAAAAAGGTCTGACGCCGGATGACATCCAGTCAACGGATGATCTTTACAAACTTCCCTTCCTGTCCAAGGCGGACCTTCGGGACGCGTATCCCTACGGACTGCTTGGCGTACCGCTGAAAGACTGCGTTAGGATCCAGTCCACTTCCGGTACCACCGGTAAACGCGTGGTCGCCTTCTATACACAGCATGATATCGACCTGTGGGAAGAGTGCTGTGCCAGAGCCATTACGGCAGCCGGCGGCACCGATGAGAGCGTCTGTCAGGTTTCCTACGGCTACGGTCTGTTCACCGGCGGCCCCGGACTGAACGGCGGCTCCCATAAGGTCGGATGCCTGACCATCCCGACCAGTTCCGGCAATACCGACCGTCAAATCATGTTCATCATGGATCTTCAGGCGACGATCCTCTGCTGTACCCCGAGCTACGCTGCCTACTTAGGCGAGCGTTTTAAGGAACTGGGCTATGGTCCGGATGATATCCCGCTGAAAGCCGGTATCTTCGGCGCGGAAGCCTGGAGCGAAGAGATGCGTCATGATATCGAGAAGACGTTAGGCATCAAAGCTTATGATATTTATGGCCTGACCGAACTTTCCGGCCCCGGCGTAGCCTTCGAGTGCAGCGCCCAGCAGGGAATGCATATCAACGAGGATCATTTCATCGCCGAGATCATCGATCCGGATACGCTCGAAGTCCTGCCGGAAGGCAGCCAGGGCGAGCTGGTCTTCACCGCGCTTGACAAGGAAGCTTTCCCGCTTCTTCGCTACCGTACCAGAGACATCTGTACCCTGACCCGTGAAAAATGTTCCTGCGGACGTACCCATGTACGGATGGGCAAACCGAAGGGACGCAGCGACGATATGCTGATCATCCGCGGCGTCAACGTATTCCCGAGCCAGATCGAGACCGTTCTGATCAACGCCGGCTACGCCGCGAACTATCAGATCATCGTCGACCGTATCAACAATACCGATACGCTGGATGTCCAGGTAGAGATGACGCCTGAGATGTTCACGGATAATCTCGGTGAGATCGCCGATCGTCAGAAAGAGCTTGTCGACGGACTTCGTTCGATGCTCGGTCTGAAGGCGAAAGTCACGCTGGTCGCCCCGAAAACCATCACCCGCAGCGAAGGAAAAGCCGTCCGGGTGATCGATAAACGCAAAATCTAAGTCTTAAAGGAGGATAGGATGAGCATCAAACAGATCTCCGTTTTTCTGGAGAATAAACCCAGTACACTCAAGCAGATGACCGGTGTTCTGGCCGCGCACGGAATCGACATGCGTGCGCTGTCGCTGGCCGAGACGAAAGACTTCGGGATCGCCCGGGTCATCGTCGACGATGTGTATGAAGCTGTCAATGTCCTGAAGGAAGCCGACTTTGTCGCCAATCTGACCTCAGTACTGGCGATCGCGATTCCCGATGTGCCCGGCGGACTGGATAAACTGCTGGAGGTTTTCGCCGAGACGAACCTGAACATCGAGTACATGTACGCCTTTATCGGCGGAAAGGAAGAGAAAAAGGCCTACATGATCTTCCGTGTCCGTGATCACCGCGCGGCCGAGGCCAAGCTGGTGAGCAAGGGTCTGAAGGTCCTCTCACAGGAAGATATGCAGGAAATCTAAAAGTAAATCAAAACAATAACCCGTCAAGTGCATGGGTGGACTGGTCCCCGGCAAAGGCCTGCGGAATCTTCCACCCGTACACCTGACGGGCTTTTTTTATCGTTTTTGATTATAGATGAAGTAGTTTTTTCGCGTTTTCGCCCAGGATCAATCGGACGTCATCCGCAGAGAGGGCGACATCGTCTGAAAGGCTGTGAAGCCCGCCTTTTTCGCAGTCACGGATCCAGTCGAGGGCGGCTTTCTGGTCGCTCCAGGGGCTGTCGGAACCGAAGATGACATGATCGGCGCCGACGGCGCGGACCAGATGGACAAAAGCGTCCGGCGAGAGCATCTTTTCTTCTCCCGGTTTCCAGTATCCGTCACTAAGTGGTGAGAAGCGGTCGGTCGAGAAGGAAGTGTCGAAATAGCAGCCGGTACCGGGCAGTTCGCTCAGGACTTCATCCCAGTCGTGCCAGCCGCCCATATGGGCCAGGATAAAAGGAAAACGGCCCACTTCCTCGATTGCGTGACGGCACATGGCGGGAGAGCAGTGAACGACGCCGGGAAAGCCGATATCCTGTCCGGCATGGGTCAGGACGATGAGCCCCAGGGAGGCCGCCGTGTCCAGGATCCGGAGGAACCGGATATCATCGATATCGATGCCCTGGTAGACAGGGTGCAGTTTGATACCGCGGAAGCCGAGACGCACCAGGCGGGACAGTTCCTCACGGAAATGCGGGTATTCCGGGTGCATGCAGCCGAAGGACATGAGACGGCCTTCAAAGATCTCGTTGATCCGCGCGGAGGAATCGTTGACTTTTTCGACCTGTCCCGGATTCGTCGCGACGGGATCGATGACGGAAAGATCGACGCCGGCCCGGTCCATGGAGGTAAGCAGTGAAGTACCGGTAGCATCGGTAAAGGCGGCTGTATGAGCCGCCTTGGATAGTTTGTCGATCGTTTGCCGGGCAATACGGTCCGGAAACGTATGGGTGTGGATGTCGATGATCATAGGATCATTCGTCTCCGTCGCCAAGCGCTTCTCTCTGCGGAACGAGCACCTTCTCATTGTAGCAGGCAAAGGCGTCTTCCACGACTTTGGCATCGGGTTTTCTGGTAAAGAGCGATACGAGCGGGACCAGCACCAGACCGGCGATCATGCAGAACGCACCGGCATTGATGGGGGACTGCAGCAGGGTCGGGAAGCTGGAACGGACCAGCATGTTCAGGATCATCACGACCGAGGAGAAAATGAAGCTTACCCAGACAGAAGCTTTGGTAGCGCCTTTGAAGTACAGACCGTACAGGAACGGAGCCAGGAAAGCGCCGGCCAGCGCGCCCCAGGAAACACCCATCAGCTGCGCGATGAACGTGACATTGGACTTGTACTGGATGATGGCGATGACGACCGAGATAGCTACAAAGACTACGATGAGCAGACGCATGGTGAAGACCTGCTTTTTCTCGTTCATATCTTTGACCACATGACCTTTCAGAAGATCCAGGGTCAGGGTGGAGCTGGAAGTCAGGACCAGGCTGGACAGGGTCGACATGGAGGCGGACAGCACCAGGATCACCACGACGGCAATCAGAATGTCCGGCAGAGAGGAAAGCATCGTCGGGATGATCGAGTCAAAACCGCCGGAGGCGATGTTGATTTTGTCGGAGAAAAGACGTCCGAAGCCGCCAAGGAAGTAGCAGCCGCCCGCGACGACGATCGCGAAGAACGTGGATACGATGGTACCGGTGGAGATGGATTTCTCACTCTTGATGGCGTAGAATTTCTGGACCATCTGCGGCAGGCCCCAGGTACCCAGGGAGGTCAGGAGGATAACGCCCAGAAGGCCTAAGGGATCCGGACCGAAGAAGGAAGCGAAGATACCGGGCGTGGTCGCGACGGTCTCGTCGGAGATGCGGGCAAGGCCGTCCAGCGAGGCGAGGAAGCCGCCCTGGCTGTTCAGAACGGCGAGCACGACTGCCACGATACCGAACAGCATGATGATGCCCTGTACGAA
Source organism: Bacillota bacterium (assembly GCA_017442735.1). GTDB lineage: Bacteria > Bacillota > Clostridia > Lachnospirales > Bianqueaceae > RUG760. The sequence goes on along the minus strand of JAFRZE010000035.1, from coordinate 21,622 downwards.
GTCATTGATGGCGGTAGCCATGTAGCCGCCGGCGATAACATAGATGCCGGTCAGGACAGCCATAACGATCACGCAGATGGAGTAGTCGATATGGAATGCCATCTCAAACAGACGGGAAAGACCGTTGTAGAGGGAGGCGGTGTAGGGGATCAGGAAAATGAAGGTGATGATGGAAGCTGCGATCTTCAGCGTGGAAGATCCGTAACGGGCTTCGAAGAACTGCGGCATGGTCGCGGAGTTCAGATGCTGCGTCATAATACGGGTGCGGCGGCCGAGGATGACCCAGGCGGCCAGGGAACCGAGCAGGGCGTTGCCGATGCCGATCCAGGTAGAAGCGATACCGAATTTCCAGCCGAACTGACCGGCGTAACCGACGAAGATAACGGCTGAGAAATAAGAGGTTCCGTAAGCGAAAGCGGAGACCCACGGACCTACCGAGCGTCCGCCCAGGACAAAACCGTTGACATCGGTGGAATTCTTGCGGCACCAGAATCCAATGGCGATCATGATGGCGAAGAAAATGATCAGCATAGCAATTTTCAGAAACATGACGTTCTCCTTTCGTGCTTAAACGCTTTAACGCGTCAGCTCACTAAAGCACATGATAACCGAAACTGTCTGAAAAAGCAAGAGGAAAATGAAAAAAGTTTCAACTTTTACGGATTTAGGCAAAAAAGAAACAAAATAAAGCCGCAGATTGTGCAATCTGCGGCTCATTTGCTGTAGAAACAGAGGGTCTAAAGGGTCTTATTTCTCACCGATCCGTTCGGCGGCCATTTCGATACCGTCGTTCTCGTCCGTGAGAAGACGACCGACACGGCTGATGGTGGCGGTGGAAGCACCGGTCGCTTCCGAGATCTCCTGGTAGGTCTGTCCCTTCAGGAGACGAACGCCTACATCAAAACGCTGAGAAAGGGAAAGCATCTCATTGACAGTGCAGATATCCTTAAAGAAAGAATAGCACTCCTCCCGGTTTTTGAGGCTCAGGATGGCGTCAAAGTATTGATCCATCGCTTCGGAATGGAGATTTTTTCTCATCATGCCCTCCTATCGCTTATTGCTGATCGTTAAAACTGGAAGCCGCCTGATCGGCGATCTCCTGCGCGTGATCGACTGCCGCTGTCAGCGGGGCTGTATTCTGCGAGACAGCCTGAGGCGCATTCGGTGCCGGCGGGACCTGCATGGAAGGCTGGACGGGCTGATTTACCTGGAAAGGCGCGACCTGAGGCGTCTGATACTGCGGGATCGGCTGAGAAGGCGCCTGCGGCTGAATGGGACGCTGCTGGTACTGCGGCTGTGCCTGATAGGGAGCCTGCTGCTGATAAGGCGTTTGCGGCTGCTGATACTGCGGCTGAGCAGGACGAGGTGCCTGATAAGGCTGCTGATAGCCGGTCTGCGGGATCGCACCGGTATTGAAGGAACCGGTGTTGTAGGCGCCGGTCTCGAAGTTGTAGCTCTGGTAGCCGGCGGCGCCTTTGTTCTCGGTCAGAGCCGAGAATTCCTGTCTGGCGCGGACGAAGGTCAGTGTCTGCAGAAGGGAAGCGACAAAAGAGGCTACGGCTGAAAGGACCGTCATCAGGACATAGGTGGTGGGAAGGACGATCATCGCAGAAGCGGAGACCAGGGTACTGACTGTACCGATGGCAGAGAAGAACAGAGCGATGAAGTTGATCACGATGACGAACATGGAGATCTTCTTCGCGGAACGGTTGTAGCGAAGCACATCCTTGGAGATGCTGTAGATCGCCGCTAACTTGGCAAAGTAGATGATCACGAAGATCATGATCACGATACCGATCAGCAGACAGATCGCCGCGACGGCCATCGTTCCGGAACTGCTTCCGCCGTAGTAGCCGGAGAGCGAATTCAGCGCGACAAGACCGATGATCCCGAAAATGACAAGCATCAGGGTAGCGATGCACATCAGGACCATGGAAATGATGTTCATGACCTGAAGGATACTGTAGCCTGCGGTTGAAGCGGGGATCGACGCTTTTTTGGCGGAGCTGTAGATCAGCCACATGCCGAGCGCGATCAGGATGGACGGGATCATTCCTACGATGGTCCCGGCAATAGAGGAGCCGCTCATCAGTGCGGTGATATCACCGAATTCATCGGGGATCGGCACGCCGAACTGATAGGCATACTGCTGAATGAGCGATACGATCGATCCGAGCATGGAAGCGCTGGGTACGAAAGCCTCGACCAGCGAAAGGACAAGGGTCAGTGTAAAAGCGATCGTCGCGATAAGGTAAATGGGGCTTCCAAAGCTGTTTTTCAGTGCTTTGAGGCCTGGGGTCGGGCCTTGCTGATAATTCTGATTGTAAGCACCCGGATAGGAATTATAATATTGTGACATGATCCACCTCCCATGGAGTCATAGTATGATAAATTACATTGTATCACGAAGGTGTCGGGGATGCAAGAGCAAATTAACGCGTTAAAGTGCGAATCATTCGGATCCGGATCATTCGGACGCAATGATCTTGGCTCCCTGAAACTCCACATGCAGCGGATAGATCTCCCAGTTAGCCGTCGTGACCTGGGGCAGTTTTTCCGCCAGCCGGTCCTTCAGTGTGGGATCCATCGTCAGGCAAAGGAGAGTGGGGCCGGCGCCGGAAAGACAGAAGGCGGCGCCCATGGTCCGGATCAGGGCCTCGATCGGCTCATAATCCTGAATGAGATCCTTGCGGTAATCCTGATGAAGCTTGTCTCTCATCGCGTTGCGCAGCAGTTTCTCGCTGCCAAGCTCCAGGGCCTTCAATACCATCGCGCCATGAGAGATATTGTAGATCGCGTCGGCCCGGCTGACGTCCTTGGGCAGCACGGCTCTGGCTTTGGCGGTGGGAAGATCGAAATCCGGAACCATGGCCAGGAACTGCCAGCCGGAATGCAGCGGGAAGCTGACCGTCATGGGAAGACCGCCGTCGACCATGGAAGCGGTAAGACCGCCGAAGAAAGCCGGCGCCAGGTTGTCCGGGTGACCTTCCATGGCATTGGTGATATTCAGAAGTCCCTGAGTAGAAAGACGTCTTCCGAGCAGTTCGTTCGCGCCCATCGCGCCGGCGACCAGCAGGGCGGCGGAAGAACCGAGACCCCGGCAGATCGGGATATGCGCGTCGATATGGATATGAAGATCGCCGATCGGCTCGGAGAGAGAATCGCATACGGCGCAGAAAGCTTCATAGGCGAGATTGTCCGGGCCCTGATAGGCTTCATCGCAGCCGGTGATCCGGAAGGAGCCGACAGAATCCACATTCAGCGTCCGTGTAAAAGTGACATCGGTATAAAGACTCAGAGCGCAGCCAAAGGCATCGAAGCCGGGACCAAGGTTGGCCGTGGTAGCCGGAACGCGTATCGTAACTTGATTCATCACATTTCTCCTTCTTTTTGTATCACGGATTTCATCTCTTCCCGGGAGATGACGCCGGTATGCCGTTCGGGCAGATCCTGTAAAGCGAGAATAGGAGCGGGCACGGAGATGTTCGTGATCGTCTGAAGCAGGCTCAGCTGCTCGAACGGATCTTCCGGGACCGTATTCCCCAGCGCTTCCAGGACCGTGGCCGGGAATTTATAACAGGAAGCGGTCGAAAGGATGACGATCGGCAGATCGTCTTCCGGACAGGTCTGCCGGTATTTTTCGGCCGTATAGCAACCGATCGCCGTATGGGGATCCATGAGATAACCGTATTGCTGATAATAGGAGCGGATCGTTTCTTTGGCATCGAAATCGTCCGCGTAGGTGCTCCAGAAATACCGGGTGAGTTTGCTGTGAACATCTTCCGGTATCTCGTACCGGCCTGTTTCCTTCAGATCCCGCATATAACCGGCGGTGGCGGCAGCGGCTGCCTTCGGGCTGGTTTCGGCGCCGGATAGAAGGTACAGCAGACGTTCGAGATTGGAGGAGACCAGGATATCCATGGACGGTGCGACGGTGAGATAAAGTTCTCTTCTCCGGTCATATACGCCGGTCTCGACAAAATCGGTCAGTACATGGTTGATGTTGGCCGCGATCAGAAGTTTGCCGACGGGCAGACCCAGCGCCGCGGCGAGGTATCCGGCGAGAATATCGCCAAAGTTGCCGGTGGGAACAGAAAAATCGATCTTATCGCCCATCCGGACAGTCCCTGCCCGCAGAAGATCGGAATAGGCCTTGAAGTAGTACATGACCTGCGGGATCAGCCGTCCGATATTGATGGAGTTGGCGGAGCTTAACCGGATATGCTTCGCGGCCAGTTCATCTTCCAGTTCTTTGTCCGTGAAAAGGGCTTTCACACCGGTCTGGGCATCATCGAAGTTGCCGCGGATGCCATAGACGGACACGTTGTTTCCCTGCTGGGTGACCATCTGCAGCCGCTGCAGAGCGGAGACGCCTCCGTCCGGATAGAAGACGGTGATCTTTGTTCCGGGAACATCCGCGAATCCGGAAAGCGCGGCCTTGCCGGTATCACCGGAGGTGGCTGTCAGGATATGAAGGGTAGGTGCGTCCTCCCGGTTCACGGAGGCGGCACGCATCAGGTGCGGCAGCAGACAAAGCGCGATGTCCTTGAAGGCGCAGGTCGGACCGTGAAAGAGTTCCAGAAAATGATAGGGACCGGCTTCGACGGTAGGCACTAGATCCGGTGTGTCGAATTTGCCCTCATAGGCTTCCCTGACAAGAGCCGGGATGCCGGTCAGATCAGGGAAAAAGGCTTCCAGGATCCGCGCGGACTGCTCCATGGGCGAAAGAGAAAGGACTTCGGACACATCAAGTTCCGGAAGATGGTCGAAGATGAATAATCCGCCGTCCGGGGCAAGACCCTGCAGGATCGCCTCGGAGGGAGAGAAACGAAGATCCGGTCGTCTGGTTGATTGATAGTACATGATGTCTTCCTTTGACAAACATATGTTTTTTATATGAATACACAACAGTATACACGCTTTTCAGCAAGAATACAAGCACTTTTCTCCTGTAAAGCAAAAAACCCACTTTTTCCCTGAATTCAGGGTCTAAGCGGGTTTCTTTTTTGTTGATCCTGACAATAGATGTCGGTCCGAAAAGCTCGTTAACGAAGCGCTTTTAGCGCTGAGAGACGACGATCACGCCGTCTACATTGTCACCGGAAACGGTAAATTCGCGGCCTTCTGGCACCGGTACATTCAGCAGGCCGTTTTCGGAAAGCTGCGTGCCGGGTACATAGTAGGCTTCGTAGACACTGCCGTCATCCAGGGTAATCAGGTAGGGATCCCGGACGGAGTACTCGTGGATATTCTCGATCCATTCCTCCAGGCAGAGCTTCTTATTATATATATCGGTAGCAACGGGTACGCCAAGGTAGCGGAAATGCCAGTCCTCATAGGCGATGCCGGTGACGCTTTGCTTGCTTTCCGGGTAGCGCAGAATGAAACCGTATTCGCAGGCATGCTCAAAAAACCAGGGAACATTGTCTTCATACTCGTGGATATAGCTGCCGGTCGAGAAGTTTCCGATATCGACCGCCATACCGGAATGATGCTCGGAGAAGCCGCCCTGCATGGTGTAGGAATCCGCGTACTCGGAACCGATATTCTGAGATTCTTCGGAATAAAGGTCGTCGGACTCTTCTTTGGACCGGTAGCCGCTGAGGACGAGGATGTTCTCGTCACCGGTGGCTTCATAGTAACCGGCCAGCATCTGATGCAGGTGATCCGCTGTGTTCTTTGTCAGCTGAAGATTGAAGCTCCCCAGATAGTAGTTGCCTCCGATCTGATCGTAGAGAAGCGACAGAAGATCGCTTTCCAGGAAGTAGTATTCGTGGTCTTTATTGATGAGCTGGAGTTCGCCCTTGTGGATCTGATCCAGGTCATACTCCATAAAGGCATATCCGTCGGGACACTGGGAGGCGAGCAGCGCTTCTTCCGCTTCCTGCTGCGCCCGCTGTTTGGCTTCCTCTACCCTGGTGGTGGTAATCTGTGAGATGATGTTGGTCTGTGAGGAGATCGCCAGACTTTGATGGGTCAGGGCATCGATGCCCGGTCTGGCAGCCGCGCGGGCTTCTTCTTCCGCGCGGATCCTGGCTGCTTCGATCCGCTGCTTGATAAAGCTGCTTCCGAAATAGCCTATCCCGACGACCAGCACCAGGATGATCACGGCGCCTAACGAGAGCAGCATATGCCGTTCCCGATATTCGATCGCCTGCACCTGGGCGAGACGTTCTTCATTCGTCATTCCTATCTTCCTTTCCTGTGAACAGCAGACAGCCGTTCCTTCGAAATTGCTCAATTTTTTTATCTAGTATAGTTTCACTGACCTGAAAATAACTTGCAAGACAGGTCTTGCAGAGGAACGAGGCGGCATCACGCTTCACCAGTTTGCGGTAAAGAGCGGTCTCATCACTCGTTAACGGTCTTTGACAATCCCTGCAGAGCGCCATCGATCACGCTTCTATGACTTTCGCGCGGAACACGCGGCAGCTGTGCGGTGGGATATTCTCACAGAACAGGCCGTTTTTGACCGTAAAGGTCTCGCCTGTCCAGATCTCTTTCATTTCCAGCGTCTTGCCGGTGGATTCGGGAAGCCCGATCCGATCCAGAGACAGATAACTGTTCCAGCGGCTTCCGGTCTCGTCGGAAAGATTGAAGAAACCGATCGCCAGGTCGCCGTTTGAAAGCAGTCTTACATAGACGGGGTGCTCATTGACTTCACCGGTGACGAAGGTCGTGCCGTAACCGCTGGCGTCATAGGCCTGGTTGTAGTCCGGATCCTGGTTGATCTCGATGAGGTCTTTGTTCATCAGGGTCTCTCTGGTATCCTCATCCATATCTCGGATGTCACACCCGATCATGAGCGGGGAACCGAGCAGGGCCCAGAGGCTCTGGTGCAGTCGGTATTCTTCCTTCGTGCAGCCGGCTAAGCCCACGTTGCCCATCCCTTTCATACCGGTGACGAGCATATCCATATCGGGGTAGCAGTTGATGCTGCCGTAGGTGATGGCATCGCCCGCGATCAGGGAAAGATCCTTGATAGAGCGCCAGGAATCATTGATGTCGCCGGTCGTTCTCCAGAGGTTGGCGCCGGTCTGTTTGATCCATTTCTTGGTTTCATCGCTGCCCCAGGAGCAGGCCGAGAAGACGATATCTCTGCCGCAGTTCGCCAGCGCGAGAGCCATCCTTTTATAAAGGACGTTTCCGGGTACGGTGGACGGATGGAAGCAGTAATCATATTTCAGATAGTCGACGCCCCATTCGGCAAACGTCTTCGCATCGATGAATTCGTGATCGAAGCTGGCGGGATAACCTGCGCAGGTCAGCATGCCGGCGCAGGAATACATGCCGAATTTCAGCCCCTTGCTGTGGACATAATCGGCGACATATTTCATTCCGTGGGGGAATTTCTCCGGATCGGGAACGATCCTTCCGTCCTCGCCGCGTTCGCGAAGCGACCAGCAGTCATCGATGACGATATAGTTGTAGCCGCAGTCCGCGAGACCGGAGGAAACAAGGATATCCGCCGATTCCATCACGACTTTTTCGTTGATGTTCTCTCCAAAGGTGTTCCATGAGTTCCATCCCATCGGGGGTGTTTTGACCAGCATGTTCAGCCTCCTGCCCGAAAGCGGGCGCATCAGATTATGGGCGATACAAAAAAAGCCATGGCCGTACCATGGCAGGTTTAATTGTATATTATCCTCAAGTTTCACGGGGTGAAACTTGTCTTGATGGGAACGGCCATCCGTCCCGCAAGAATCCTCAAAGAGGATTCTTGCTGCGATGAGCCCATAAGGGCTCATCGCATGACCCCTGCGGGAATTGAACCCACGTTACCGCCGTGAAAGGGCGATGTCTTAACCTCTTGACCAAGGGGCCATCAGCAGCAAAGCCTGTGGCTTCGCTAAGCGGAGAAGGTAGGATTCGAACCCACGGGCCGTTGCCGACTCACTGGTTTTCAAGACCAGCTCCTTAAGCCACTCGGACACTTCTCCAAAAGAAACTTCACTGGAAAATTATAATGGTTTTCTCTTCTTTTGTCAAGATTGGAGTTCGGGATCTGATTTCCTTGCTCAACCTTGATAGTCGAATGTCCGCTGGTAGCAAGGTTTTGCCGAAAATGCCTTATGCCTTGCTATCGCAGTAGCAAGATTTTTATCAAAAAGACGCCTGACCTTGCTAGTTGACAACCTGCTGGTAGCAAGGCTTTAACAAAAATACCGGTCACCTTGCTACAGCGGTAGCAAGATTTTATCAAAAAGACGCCTGACCTTGCTAGTTGACAACCTGCTGGTAGCAAGGTTTTGCTGAAAATGCCTTATGCCTTGCTATCGCAGTAGCAAGATTTTTATCAAAAAGACGCCTGACCTTGCTAGTTGACAACCTGCTGGTAGCAAGGCTTTGCCGAAAATGCATTATACCTTGCTACTGCGGTAGCAAGGTATAAGGGTTGTTTAGACTAGATGTCATTCTATACGATGAGCGTATTTTGCCGGCATTTATGTCAGCTGAGACTTAGTCGGCAGCTGCCAGATCAAAGGTCTCGGTAATTTCTGCATTGCCGTTCAGGTCTTCATAAACGTGAACGATCACATAGTTTGCTTCCGCACTGGGAGCGACCGCGGTCACTTCGCAAAGAAGGCAGTAGTTGGTACCGGAAACGAGCTGAGTCGCCAGCAACGCGACAGGCGCGTATTCAGCACCGACCAGTTTTTCGGCAGCTTTTTCAAGCGCAGCTTTAGCCTCTTCGGTCACATCGGTAGTCTCGGGCATGGTCCAGCCGCCAAGCATTCCTTCGCCCGCCAGGACTTCCGCCTCGGAATCCAGAATGGAGGTGATCTCTACATTGCCTTCCAGATCCTTATAAATGACAATGACCGCGTAATGGGCAGTGGCGTTCGGGGTCACGGAGGTAATGGCGCAGAGAACTTTGTAATTCGTACCGGCTACCAGCTGGCTGCTGATGAAGGCGATCGGTGTATATTCCGCGCCGAGCAGTTTCTCTGTCGCTTTGGCGACCAGTTCTTTGATCTCATCCGTCACTTCGGTGGAAGCGGGTCTGGTCCAGCCACCAACGACCTGGGTCTCGGTTTCTTCTTTTGTCACAGTTTCAACATTCTTTTTGGTGCAGGCGGTCATGGTGCAGATGATCGCAGCGACTAGTAACATAGCAAATACTTTTTTCATTTTGTTTTTCTCCTGATATTCTTATATTCTTCCCCATCGTTTGGGGGTCGTCTTTTTCAAAGGACAACGTGTATCATACTCTTTTTTTCAGGAGAATCAATACCTTCGGAGGTAACGGCATAAAAGCGGCATAAAAAAAGTCTCCTGCGAGGAGACTTTTATGATCGTGAAAAACTTAGCCTTGTCTGCGAAGGAATTCGAAGTTTGCCTTTCCCTGCTCATCCGCGAATTTCATCACATCCTGGAACTGCTCATCGGTCAGCTCGCCTTTGGAGAACAGACCGCGTTTAATCGCGACACCATAGGTGCCGCTGATGTTGACGCCATTGGCTTTCACGATTTCGGACATCTGATCCAGCGCCTCGTTACCGGTATTGGAGATTTCGATATAAGCGATATTCTGGACTTTTTTCTTGTCCATTTCTTTCATATAGGCGACCAGTTTCTTGTCCAGGGAGCCGTATTTTTCGTAAACGATGAAGATCAGTCTTTCTTCGTTGCACTGATAAGCCGGGGGAATCTGGTCACATTTGCAAGTGAATTTCTCAGCCAGAGCATCGGCGATCCGCTGTGCGTAACCAAATTTGTTGTAAAGGAAAACCTGCAGTTTCATAATATAAATCCTCCGTTATTTTAGGCTTATGCCTGAATTTACTAACCTTCATCTTAACACCCAGAGGGACGATTGTCAACGGATTTACGTTTCAAGCGCCCTTGTATTTTTGTCGGAATTCTGGTAGAATAGAACAGTTAAATATTATTCGAGGTGATGCAAGTGAAAACAAATGTTCTGATCCTATTTGGCGGACGCTCCTCCGAGCACGCTGTATCCAGAATGTCCGCGGGCAATGTTGCCCGTGCGCTGGACAAGACCCGCTATGAAGCTTTTTATGTATATATAACCCGTAACGGCCTGTGGCGCTACGTGACCTGTCTTCCGGATCAGGTGGACGACACTTTTGACCCGGCCGCGGCACCGGAAGCCGCGATCCTTCCCGGCGAGGAAAATGCCGCGCTTCTGATCAGAGGCGAAGGCGACCAGTGGAAAAAACAGCCGATCGATATCGCGATCCCGGTCCTTCACGGCAAGAACGGTGAAGACGGCACTATTCAGGGACTTCTGGAGATCGCCCGACTTCCCTATGTCGGATGCGGCGTTCTGGCATCGGCGGCTTCCATGGATAAACTGACCACCAAGCGGATCGTGAGCACCTTAGGCATTCGTCAGGCTGATTACGAGCCCGTTTTCCTTTGGGAACTGTCTGAAATGGACAAGGTCGTAGAGCGGATCGAAAGCCATCTTCCGTATCCCGTTTATGTGAAACCGGCCAACGCGGGTTCGTCTATCGGCGTGACCCGGGCGACCGACCGGGAAAGCCTGATCGAAGGCCTGAAGATCGCGGCGGACAATGACAGCCGCATCCTCGTGGAAGAGGGGATCGTCGGCCGTGAGATCGAGTGCGCGGTGCTGGGTAACGAGCATCCGAAGGCCAGCGGCATCGGCGAGATCCTGGCCGCGGATACCTTCTATACCTATGAAGCGAAATACTTCAACGACAAGTCCGAAACGGTCCTGGATCCGGATCTTCCGGAAAAGACCGTGGAAGAGATCCGGAAAGACGCCTGCGCGGTTTTCCGGGCAGTGGACGGCAAAGGCCTTTCCCGCGTGGATTTCTTCGTGGAGAAAGCCACCGGGGAAGTCATCTTCAACGAGATCAATACCTTCCCGGGCTTTACCAAGATCAGCATGTATCCGATGCTGTGGGCCAACCGGGGACTTACCTATCCGCAGCTGGTGGATGAGCTGATCCAGCTGGGACTTCAGAGATAATCATGGATAACAGAGCTATCGGTGTATTTGATTCCGGTCTGGGCGGACTGACAGTCATCCGCGAAATGGGAAGCCTCATGCCCCGGGAAAACGCGGTCTATTTCGGTGATACGGCCCGCGTCCCCTACGGCAGCCAGTCGAAGGCTACGATCATTGAGTTTTCACACCAGATCATGCGGTTTCTGCTGAGACACGACGTTAAAGGCGTGATCATCGCCTGCGGTACCGCCAGTTCCAACGCGCTGGAAGAGATGAGAGCTTCCTATGACCTGCCGATCATTGGCGTGGTAGAGCCGGGCGCCCGCGCGGCACTTCGCGCGACCAAAAACGGCCGGATCGGTGTGCTGGGCACTGCCGCGACGATTCGTTCCGGCGCTTTCGAGCGGCTGCTTCTGAAGGAAGATCCTTCGCTGGAAGTGACTTCTCAGGCATGCCCGCTCTTTGTTCCGCTGGTGGAAGAGGGATGGTTCTCCGATGAGGTGACCCGTGAAGTCATCCGCCGTTATATCAAACCGCTGAAGGAAAACCAGGTCGATACGGTGATCCTCGGCTGTACGCATTATCCGCTGCTGCGCCCGCTGATCCAGAAAGAAATGGGTGAAAACGTCACGCTGATCAATGTGTCGGAAGCCGCGACGCGGGAAATGAAAGAGTTTTTGGGCCAGCACGACATGGAAGCGGATCACGCGGCCGGAACCTATGACTTCTACGCGTCAGACAGCATCGACCAGTTCCGCAGTTTCTCGCGCCAGATCCTGGATATAACAAACCTGACCGTTTCGAAAGTCAGTATTGAAAAATGAAAAGCGAACAAGTTCTGATCAGTCTGACGAGCCATTTCCCGGGAGAGGCGCCGTCCGTACGGCAGATCCCGGCAGAGATCAGGGGCGTCAGGCAGGATGATTTCTACGCGGTCCGCCTGAGCTACGAGCAGGTACTGGACGAGGAAAGCGGAGAAAAAGAGCCGGAGGTCATGACGTTTCGGATCGGCGAGGACGGCAGCGTCCGGCGCGTGAGCGTCAAGCGGCCGAAGAGCGCGGTCCTGATGGAGTTCGAGGAAGGAAAGACCTGTCTGGCCGCTTATCCGACCCCCGCCGGGACTTTGGATGTTACCATCCGGACCCGGAAGGTCGAAGGAAGTCTGCTGGAGGAAAGACTCGTCGCGAATGTGCTCTACGAGATCCTGCTGGGCGAGATGAGCCAGGGCGAGATCCGGCTGGAGATCCGATCGGAAATTATCCGGGGAAACTTTTTGACAGCGGCAGTTGACTATTGAAGCCAAATATACTACACTATTTCGAGATACTAAAACCACGCGGAGGATTTGAAAGTGGATACTCTAGGCATTATTTTTACCGTAGTACTGGTCATCGCGGCGATCGTCGCCGGCATGTATTTTCTGGGCAAATACCTGCAGAAGAAGCAGGCGGAATCCCAGCAGCTGATCGATCAGAACCGTCAGAAGATCACCGCGTTCATTATTGATAAAAAGAAAGCCAAGGTTTCGGAAGCGAACTTTCCGAAATCCGTGATGGAGCAGATGCCCAAGCGGCTGAAATGGATCAAGATGCCGCTCGTGAAGATCAAATCCGGTCCGCAGATCCTGACCATGTTCTGCGACAAGAAGGTGTTTGAAGCACTGCCGCTCAAGAAGCAGGTGCAGTTGGAAGTTTCCGGTGGCTATATCCTGGGATTCTCCACCGGTAAGAAGGGTGAGAAGAAACCGGAATTTGAAAAGAAGCTCACCTGGAGAGAAAAGTTCGCGAACAAGATCCAGGAATGGCAGAACAAAGCCAACCAGCCAGTCAAAAAGAAATAAAAGAGATAAAAAACGGAGCCACGGTGATGGCTCCATTTTTTTATGTCCTGACAGGTTCTTCTTTTTTCTTTTTCAGCCAGATGCATCGGTTTTCCGGATCCTTTGCCCACCAGAGGAAGAACCCTAGGGTCGGGATAATGCCCAGACCCCAGCCGATCGGTGCCGCCAGCCACACGCCGACGGTCCCCCAAAAGATCGGCAGCAGCAGGGAAAGACCGATCTTGCTTGCCAGCTCCACGATGGAAGAGATCAGCGTGATCTTTACAGCACCCATGCCGCGGAGGACCGAGTTGATACCCCAGATGGTCCCGAGCAGGATATACATGGAAGCTTCGATCCGGATCAGTTTAACAGCCTCCGTGAGCACGAGCTCCTGAGGCTCATCCATAAAGAGAAGTGCCAGGGGCCTTGCGAATACCATCATGACAGCCGTGGAGAGGAGAGTCAGCGCGACGATCAGCGCCGAACCCCGGAAATAGCCGCTGCGGATCCGTTCATATTGATGCGCACCGAAGTTCTGGCCGGAGAAGACCGAGAAGGAGAATGCGATATTCGAGAAGGTCACGGTAGCGAGGTGCTCTACCCTGGAACCGATCGTATAGGCGGCCATGACATCCTTGCCGAAGGAGTTGATGACAGCTGTGATCACGAACATACCGATATTCAGCGTGACGGACTGCACGACCAGCGGAAGGCCGATGCGGAGAAACTCACCCATCAAGGCCGGATCGTATTTCCAGGCGGCTTTATTTGGGCGAAGCCGTTCATACTTCCGAAGCATGTAGGTGATGCAGAGAATACCGGACAGAAGCTGGGAGAGTATCGTTGCCCAGGCAACGCCCGCGACACCTGCGCCAAGACCCAGTACAAAGGCAAGGTCCAGGACGATATTGAGAAGAGAGCTGAAGATCAGGAAATAAAGCGGCGTCTTCGAATCACCGATCGCGCGCAGGATCGCGGCAGAGCCGTTGTAGCACATCTGCGCGATGGTAAGTCCGGAAACGATCCGGATATAAGTGACGGAATCGTCGATAATGAGCGGATCCGTGCCAAGCAGCTGCATGAGGGGCCTGGCGATCAGGGAACTGACGAGTCCCAGAAAGATGCCGGCTGCTACGACAAGGTAGGCGGCGTGCGCGACGACTTTTTTCAGCTTTTCGGCCTGTTTCGCGCCTTCCGCCTGCGCGACGATGACCGACAGGGTGTTGGTAACGCCGTTGCCAAGGAAAAGGATGAAAGCGGTCGTACTGGATGTCGCGCCGATGGCGGCTAATGCGTCGGTAGAGACGAAACGGCCTACCACGATCGTGTCCACCATGTTGTACATGAGCTGGAATACGCCGCCGATCCACATGGGGATCGCGAACAGGACCATGAGCCGGATGGGATTTCCGACGGTCATATCGATACTGGTTTTCCTGGTTTTCTGAACTGACATATGAAAGACCTCGTGTAAGATATATATTTTACTCTGCTTCAGATTTTCACATTTGTCAAGAAGAAAATATTGTGATATCATGCCTTTATTGAAGACTTGCTATTTCTTAGGAAGGTGAAACGTGAAAAAACGAATTCTTGCGGTTTTGATGATCTTCGTCGTGATGATCCAGCTTTGCGGCTGCGGTCTGATCGAGGATATTCTTTTCGAGGAGGATGATCCCTGGTTCGATGATTTTTGGGACGATGACGAAGACTGGGATGATGATTGGGATGACTGGGAAAGTGAGGACAGTTCTCATCCATCTTCCTATTATACACAGGATAACACCCATGACGACTCTTCAGATTCTTCCACACCGGACGGGCTTTCCATCGAGGTGTCGGCGGAGACCGGCGAGATGCTGATCGACCGTCCGCAGCTTGCCAACGAGGCGCCGATGGGAGAAGAAGGGACCTGGACGATCTTTGTCTATCTTTGCGGAACGGATCTGGAATCCGATTTCTGGCAGGGCGGCGCCGGAACGACGGATCTCGAAGAAATGAAGAAAGGCGTGTCCGGGGACAAAGTTCAGTTCGTCGTGGAGACCGGCGGAACGAATGTCCGCAGCAGCGACTATTTCGACCGGGGCGTCAATCAGCGGTTCCTGGTGAAAGACGGCAAAGTCAGTAAGGTAGGGGAAGTGTCTCGTGCCGGCATGGGCCGGATCGCCACGCTGATCGGTTTCCTCGAATGGGGGATCCATCAGTATCCGGCGGAACACATGGGCGTGATCTTCTGGAATCATGGCGGCGGCTCCATCACCGGCGTGTGCTTTGACGAGCTGGAACAGAACGATTCGCTGTCTCTGACGGAGATAAATCAGGCGTTCCGCAGTGTCTTCGCCAAGATGACTGACCGGTTCGAGTTCATCGGCTTCGACGCCTGTCTGATGGGAAGTATCGAAGCTGCGAATATCCTGGCTTCCTACGCGGATTATATGATCGGGTCCGTCGAAACGGAGCCCGGCGGCGGATGGGATTATGAGGCGATCGGAAAATACCTTTCCTCCAATCCCAAGGCGGACGGACTGGCGCTCGGTAAAGTGATCTGTGACAGCTTTATGAAAGCCTGCCAGTCGGACGGTGATATCGATCTGTCGACGCTTTCGGTCATCGATCTTCGGAAAGTGGATGATTTCCTGATCAAGTTCAATACGTTCGCTCACGGTTTTTTTGATGCCGGGTCAGAGGTCGCAAAATTGACCGAGATGGTGCGCGGGATCGAAAGCGCGGACAACTTCGGCGGCAACAATAAGTCGGAAGGCTACACGAACATGGTCGATCTTGCCGGCATCATCCGTGCCTGCGGCAAGTACGGCACCGGGACAGCGGAAGTGCTGAAAGCGCTGGAGAACTGTGTGGTCTACAAGGTGAGCGGATCCGTCCATCGTTCTTCCTGCGGCCTTTCCATGTATTATCCGCTGGAAGTACAGGGCTCTTCCGAACTGAAGACTTTCGCGGAGATCTGTATCAGCCCGTATTATCTTTCCTTTGTCGACCGTCAGGCGCAGGGCAACGTGCTGACCGCCTCCGAGGAAGAGTATGAGGATGACACCTGGTTCGACGAGGACGGACTCTGGAGCTGGTTCTGGGGAGACTGGGATGATTATGAGGACTGGGACGACTGGGATGAGTGGGATGACTACGAGGATCAATGGGACGAAGATTATTATCCTTATGAGGATTACTTCGCGTACGCCGATGTGATCGAAGTGACCGGTAACAGCCCGCTGATCACGTTCAAGGTCGAACCTCAATTTGATGAGGATGGATATTACTATTTCATTCTGGATGAATCCGGCCTTTCCTATACAGCGGATGTCTATGCCTACGTCTTTGAGATGTCCGCGGATGAGATGGATTTCATCGAGCTCGGCGAGACCTACGATATCTACGCTGACTGGAAGAAGGGCGAATTCGCCGACAACATGGACGGTTACTGGCTCTCGCTGCCGGACGGACAGAATCTGGCGACCTACATCGTGCAGGCAGAGGACGACTACATTATTTATACATCACCGATCTACTATAACGGTGAGCAGATGTTCCTGAGACTGCGGCAGAACAGTGACTGGTCGGTCGTGGTGGAAGGCGTCTGGGAAGGTATCGACGAATCCGGCGCCGCCGGCAGGAATCTGATCCAGCTGAAGGACGGCGACGTGATCATCCCGCGCTACTACAGCTATACCGTGGATGATTTCGAAGAAGGCGCCTACATGGGTGAGGAGTACAAAGTCAGGGGCACACTCGAGATCTACTATGATCTGCTCGAACCCGGCGATTACTACTATATGTTCTGCATCGACGATATCTACAACGACTACTACCTGTCCGATGCCGTCATCTTCACGATCGACGAAGACGGCGGAGTGTGGTTCTGACCGTTTTTATACGGAGAGAGGAAATGCTGCATGAAAAAACAGATCAAAGCGGATACATTTCTGGAATTCAAATATGTGAGCGCGCCGACCTTCAGCCCGGATGGAAAGAAGATCGGATTCGTGCTGCAACAGGCGGATCTGAAGGAGAACACCTATCACGGGGACGTGTGGCTGCTGGATGTAGAGACAAAAAAAGTCTCACAGCTGACATCCGGCGGAGACGCGAGAGGATTTGAGTTTACCCCTTCCGGGACGCTGCTTTTCGCTGCCAAGCGGACAAAAGAGGAAAAAGAAAAGGAAGACGAGACGGTCTTCTATGAGATCGATCCGGCGGGCGGAGAAGCGAGGAAAGCGTTCTCTCTGCCGATCCGGGCCGGAAAGATCGTGCCGGTGGATGAAGATCTTTATATCATCCAGGCGACTCAGAACAACGGTGAGACCGACAAGGATCGTGGCTGGGAGACACTGGAAGAAACGCCGTTCTGGTTTAACGGACGGGGATTCACTGCCGGCCTTCGCGGACGGATCTACCTGTACCAGCGCTCGACCGGAGAGCTTACACCAGTGACAGAGCCGTGGTTCGATGCCTCTCTGGGAGAAGTCTGTGGACGCAAGTTCCTGTACCGCGGTGCGCTTTGGGAAGGCGGACGCAAGTATGATTACCCGGGACTTTACCTGTATGACATCGATTCGAAGACTTCGAAATGCCTGATCGAGCCGAATACGAAAGCCGGCTATGTGGCGGATTTCTGGCCCGGCGAAGGCGTGGGCCCGGAACAGCCCGGAGCCGGAAAAATCCTCTTTACGACCTATGGGGACGGCGTAAATATCGGCATGTACAATCCGGACTTTTATCTGCTGGATCCCGAGACGAAAGAATTGTCCCTCTTTGCCCGTTATGATCGGGGGATCGGATCTTCCGTCGGTTCGGACGCGCGTCTTGGCGGCGGAAGGGCGGCGAAACGCCTGAAGGACCGCTGGTATTTCATCACGACCGACTGTGAAAGCGCGTATCTGCGGTATCTCTCCGCGGACGGAACGATCTCGGAGAACCTGACACCGGAAGGTTCCGCGGACAGCTTTGACATCACGGAAGACCATGTGGTCGTCTGCGGACTCTTTGACGATCGTCTGCCGGAACTCTATCTGGACGGCGAGCAGGTAACACATTTCAATGACGCTTTCCAGGAAGAGTATGATATCCGCACACCGGAATACTTTGAGTTTGTCAATAAGGACGGCGTATCCATCCACGGCTATGTCATGACGCCTGCTGCGGCAGAGGATGGTTTTGAGACGCCGACGGAAGATGGCGCGCCGGTCTCCCTGGCCGGTCCGGACGGCCGTTTCCCCTGTATCCTTCATATCCATGGCGGCCCGGCCACGGTTTTCGGCAGTATTTATCATCATGAAATGGAGCTCTGGGCTAATGCCGGTTTCTATGTGATCTTCTGCAATCCGCGCGGTTCTGACGGACGTGGCGGCGCGTTCGAGGATATCTGTGACCGCTACGGCAGCATCGACTATGAAGACCTCATGGAATTTACGGACGAAGCGCTTCGCCGCTACCCGAAGATCGATCCGGAGCGTTTAGGCGTGACCGGCGGATCCTATGGCGGCTTTATGACGAACTGGATCATCGGTCATACGAACCGGTTCAAAGCCGCCTGCTCGCAGCGTTCCATCGCGGCCTGGACGATCTTTGAGCACACAAGTGACATCGGTTACAGCTTCACAAAGTGGCACCAGGGCGCCCGCACCCGCGATGGTCTGGAGCAGCTCTGGGGACATTCCCCGCTGGCGGCCGCGCCGAATTGCCAGACCCCGACGCTCTTTATCCACTCGGACAAGGATTATCGCTGCTGGATGGCGGAAGGCATTTCGATGTTCACCGCCCTGCAGATGAACGGTTGTCCGTCGAAGATGGTTCTGTTCCATGATGAGACCCACGAGCTTTCCCGCAGCGGTAAGCCGAAAAACCGGATCCACCGTATGGAAGAGATCCTCGCCTGGATGGAGAAGTACCTGAAATAAATGCCTGGGAGGCCATCTGCCGGCTTCTTGCTTTATAAATCGCAAATTTGACAAATCACAAAGCATCGTATAAAGGGCACAGAAAAAGAATAGCCGATCTGCTGAACCAAACGCGGCAGATCGGCTTTTTTGTTGATCGACTTTTCAGACAGATGCTGAAATCTTTTTTATTCTTCTTCTTTTGCTTCCTTTTTCTTCAGCACGACATTGGTAATGATACCAAGGATCAGCGCGCAGGCTACTTCGGTAATCGTCACGGAGCCGAAGTTCAGGCTCATGCCGCCGATACCGGCGATCAGGATGACGGAAACGACGAACATGTTCGGATGCTGGTTCAGATCGACGTTCTGGATCATCTTCAGACCGCTGACAGCGATGAATCCGTAAAGAGCGAAGCAGACACCGCCCATGACGCAGCTGGGAATAGTGGAAAGGAAGGTCGCGAACGGACCGAAGAAGCTGATGACCATGGCCAGAACAGCCGTGTACCAGATGGTAATGATGGAAGCGTTGCCGGAGATAGCGACACAGCCGACAGACTCACCGTAAGTGGTGTTGGGGCAGCCGCCGAAGAAGGCGCCGCAGAAGGAACCGATACCATCGCCGAGAAGAGTGCGGTCAAGGCCGGGCTCTTTCAGAAGGTCGCGCTCGATGATGGAGGAAAGGTTCTTGTGGTCCGCGATGTGCTCAGCGAAAACAACGAAGGAAACCGGCGCGTAGGCAGCCAGGAGGGTAACGATGTAGGAAGCGGAGAGATCACCAAAGCCCTTGAAAGCAGTCAGGAAGGTGAAATCCGGAATCCAGGACATGGACTCGAACTTGGAGAAGTCGATGATCTTCAGCGCGTCGATATTCGCTGCGAAACCGATCGCGGTGAAAATAGCAGCCAGGGCATAACCGACTACGATACCGATAATGAACGGGATCATCTTGACCATCTTCTTACCGAAGACGTTGCAGGCCATGGTGGTGAACAGGGTGACCAGACCGCAGATCAGGCAGATGTAGGGAGAAGCAAGCTGTGCGCCGTCGACCGCGACATTGCCGCTCATCAGGTCGCCGACCGCGTTGCCGGCTAACGACAGTCCGATGATCGCAACGGTAGGTCCGATAACGACCGCGGGCATCAGTTTGTCGACCCATTTGGTGCCGACTGCCTTAACGACCAGCGCAAGGATGACATAGACAAGACCCGCGAACAGAGCGCCGAGGATCAGGCCAAGATAACCGGCCGCTGCGGAAGCCGCGCCGGCAAAAGCCGCAAACATAGAACCGATGAAAGCAAAGGAGCTTCCAAGGAAGACCGGGCTCTTGGATCTGGTGAACAGCAGATAAACGATGGTACCGACACCAGCGCCAAACAGGGCCGCGGTGGGAGACATACCGTTACCGATAATGGCGGGAACCGCGATGGTAGCGGCCATGATGGCAAGCAGCTGCTGGAAAGCGAAAACGAGTGTTTTCCCAAATCCGGGCTTGTCTTCGATTGTGTAAACGAGTTTCATAGATAGTACCCTCCTGATATTTTGTGCCAACAGACACAGTTTAAATATTGGTCAGACCGGACACCGATCCCGAAGATCGGCATCCGGCCTTTATCTAAACGGTTAAGGCAAAAAACAAATCAGCCGGACGACCGCTTTGTCCTTTACCTTGACCATTTTAGACGGTTTCGAAAAGCTCGACCGCGGTGTAATCCTCGAACGGGGGGATCTTTACCTCAATGATCTCCTGTCTGGAAGTGGGAACGTTCTTTCCCACATAATCGCCGCGGATCGGCAGTTCCCTGTGCCCGCGATCCACAAGCACCGCCAGCTGGATCGAAGCCGCGCGGCCTCTTTCCTTCAGCGCGTCGAGCGCCGCGGAAGCGGTCCGTCCCGTGTAAAGCACATCGTCGACGAGGATCACGTGCCGCCCGGTGATCTCGAAGGGGATCTTCGTTTCCTTGACGACAGGAGATTCCGTCCTTTTCTCCAGGTCATCCCGGTAGAACGTGATATCCAGCGCGCCGACCGGGACCTTCGTCCCTTCGATCGAGGCGATGTTTACCGCGATCACCTTGGCGAGCGAAACGCCCCGCCGGCGGATGCCCACGATCACGACATTCTCCGCTCCGTTGTTATGTTCCACGATCTCATGGGAGATACGCCGAAGTGCCCGGCTTACCGCTTTGTCATCCATGAGCGTCGCCTTATACCGTTCCACGTCTTCCCTCCCGTTTCCGACATAAAAAATGCCTCACCGATCTCCGGTAAGGCATGGTTTTTTTTATTATGATTCTTCTTCCAACCTTACCGATCTCACTGTATCGGTTTAAAGATTTTTCTTGAAGAATATTATACTTATTTATCGGCCTGAATGCCATCCAAAAAGCACAAAATTCATCTGACTTTTTAGTGCAGGGTGACGAAATTAAAAACCCGTAAGATTTAAAACTCATTGTCATTGTGAATCGAGCTTTTCAGTTAGACCACATCTTGGTAACGCCAAATGGTTGCTCCGTGAGAGACGGGTTTTCAAAATCACGCGTCGCTGCTCCATGAAAAACTCTTGATTGGCGCCGCCGCGTGATTTTGGAAAAAGGGCATTTCCTGCCGTTTCTATGTGTGATAGTGAAAAACATATAGTCTATGGAGGACAGGAGCGGGAGAAAAGAAGAAAAGGGGCTGTAGCAAAATTATGGCCTCATTTGAAGAAGCTTTTGGGCTTATTCTCACGTTTTTTCTAATCCGCCCCAACTCATTGGGGCGGATAGTGCATTTTCAAGTCCCGCCACCCAGTATATTTTTGCATTTTTGGGCGGCGCATCAATTTGACGAGCAATCTTATCTAAATCCTGGGCGAGAAGAAACATCTGACTGGTATCTTCCCCAGAAAAAGCGATCCTCTGAAGCTTCGATTGGGCAAGAAGGTTATTCTCAAGATTATCTTTTCCAATCCCTGGAC
>JAFRZE010000034.1 GCA_017442735.1 Bacillota bacterium | reverse complement strand
ATTGATTTTTGTGAAGGACCAAAAAAGTGGGCCTTCAGGGACTCGAACCCGGGACCAACCGGTTATGAGCCGGGGGCTCTGACCAACTGAGCTAAAGGCCCATATGACCCCGAGGAGAATCGAACTCCTGTTTCCGCCGTGAGAGGGCGGCGTCTTAGCCGCTTGACCACGGGGCCATCGCTTTATTCAAGCGAATGTTAGTATACCAAAAGAACGGATCTTTGTCAACACTGAATTTTTATAAAATGAAGAAGGAGCAGGATCCCTCCTGCCCCTTCCGTTTCATTCATCAGCCAAAGTACCTCTTAAGAAGACCGGCAAATGCTTTTCCATGTCTGGCCTCGTCTCTTGCCATTTCATGGACGGTGTCATGGATCGCGTCGAGATTCAGTTCTTTTGCTCTCTTCGCCAGATCGGTCTTGCCCTGGGTAGCGCCGTTTTCCGCGTCTACTCTGACTTTCAGATTCTGTTTGGTGGAATCGGTAAGGACTTCACCAAGCAATTCAGCGAATCTAGCTGCATGATCTGCTTCTTCAAGCGCTGCTCTGTAGTAATAATCGCCGATCTCCGGATATCCCTCTCGGAATGCCTGACGGCTCATTGCGATATACATACCGACTTCGGTGCATTCACCGGTAAAGTTTTCACGAAGTCCCTGAATAATATCCTCGGGAGCGCCTTTTGCAACGCCGACTACATGCTCGGCAGCCCAGACCATCTCTCCTTCGACCTTATTGAATTTTTCACGGGGTGCTTTACAAATGGGGCATCTTTCCGGAGCTTCATCTCCTTCATACACATATCCGCAAATGCTGCAAACAAATTTAGCCATGATCATACCTCCTTGAAATTAAGAGATTTATGATTAATCTCTTTATCCTATCTTAACATGAACCCTTACTAAAGTCAATTTGAAAAACACTCCTGAAGGGTCGCGATCATCTCCGGGATCTTCTCTTCTTCCAGTCCCGCGAAACCGATCAGCAGATGTGCCGTTCCGGGATGATCCGGACTATCGATCGTCTGGAGAAGAAGTCCTTTTCCTGCGGCTTTTTCTTTCAGGTCAGCTGTCTCTGCTCCCGGAAGATGCAGGATGAAATGCAGCCCTGCTTCATTTCCTGTGATCCGGGCATTCGGAAATGCTTCCAGCAGCATTTTCTCCAGTTTTTCCTTTTTCTCTTTGTAAATACGGGTCGTACGGCGGATATGGCGCTGATACATGCCGCTGCTGATAAAGCGCGCCAGTACCTGCTGATCCAGCCTGGAAACACTGCAGGAATGATATCCTCTCTCCTCATCATAACGTTCACAAAGCTGTTCCGGGAGGACCATATACGCGACACGGATAGAAGGGGAAATACTCCTGCTGAAAGTGCCCAGATAAATGACCCTGCCGGTAGTATCGATCCCCTGCAGCGCGCCGATCGGTCTTGTCGTATAGCGGAATTCGCTGTCGTAATCATCCTCAATGATCAGGCTCTGTGTTTTATCTGCCCATCCGAGAAGTTGGGATCTTCTGCCGATAGACATGGTCACACCTGCCGGGAACTGATGAGAAGGCGTCACGAAACAAAGATGGGTATCGGGAACCTGCCTAAGCATCGAGACTTTGATCCCATTCTTATCGACAGGGATCGGAACGATCGGGATGCCGTGGAGCTTTGCCATACGGCCGACCGCGGGATAACCGGGATCTTCCAGCGCGACTCTTTCGGGTTTCAGGAGATGAAAAAGCATATCGAGCAAAAGATCCACACCTGCCGCAACGATGATCTGATCTTCACTTACACGCACACCGCGGTAGCGAGTCAGAAAATCCCTTAGCGCGATACGAAGCTCTCTGTCACCACGATAATCTCCGCGTGACAATAGGTCGTTCGATTGATAAAGCACTTCTCTGTATAGTTTTGCCCAACTGGTATAGGGAAAAGCAGTCGTATCAACTTTACCGGTGGAAAAAGAAAGCCCTACGGTTTCCTGCAGATGCTTTTCTCTTTCGGAAGAGATGGTTTCTTTTTTCTCCGGAAGATCCAGTACTTCCAGTACACGGTAGCCTTTTCTTGGCAGCGCTTCGATATATCCCTCCGCCATCAGCAGCTGATATGCACTTTCCACCGTACTGTGACTGACCTTCAGTTCATCACAAAGGACCCTTTTGGAAGGCAGTCTCTCTCCTTCTTTTATCCCGCCTGTGCGAATCTGCTGTGAAAACTGACGGTAGATCTGCAGATACATCGATTCAGAACCCGCTGGATCGAGTTTAATTGTTTGGATCATTTTCTGCATTCCTCATCTTGTTCAAACACACAAAAAGAGCCACCTGAAGTGGCTCTTTTATGGATTTTCATCAATCTTCTTCGACATTGATGACCTGTCTCTTGTTATAGGTTCCGCAGTTCGGGCAGACGCGGTGAGGCATAATGAGCGCCCCGCACTTGCTGCACTTCGCCATGCTCGGAACAGACAGCTTCCAATTGGCCGTTCTGCGTTTGTCGCGGCGGGCCTTCGAAGTTCTGTGTTTCGGTCCAATAGCTCCCATGGTTATGCTCCTCTCATAATAGATTCTTAAGTGCGTCCCATCGTGGGTCAGAAAAGTCTTCTTCGCACTCACAAGGTCCCTGATTCAGATCTTTACCGCAAATAGGACACAGCCCAAGGCAATCCTCTTTACATAAGACCTTGACGGGAACGTTCAGCTGTACATCGTACTGTATGACATCTTCAAGATCGACACTGTCCTGTACGATCGGAAGATAATCGAAATCATAGTCCGAAGTCTCGCTGTCGGTCTTTTCTCCCTTGACGAAACGCTGTCTGATATCGACTGCGAGCGGAACATCTACCTGTTTGAGACACCGGTCACATTGCATTCGAAGTTTTGTTTCGACGCTGCCGGCAAACTCGATGACATCTTTTCCTGACTCATCCAAACCAACATAGAACAGTTCACCTTGGATCTTCCAGGGTTCCAGACAAGGATAGTTGAAAGAACCATCAGAAATCTCGGAAATATCCCATGTGGCTTTGACCGGGATCCTTGTGGAAGGATCCTTCAAGAGCGGGCGAATCTGAAAAGAAAACATTCGGTGCCCCTTTCGTCACATCTTACAATTATACTCGAACTATCCTGCTTTGTCAACAGAAAATTAGCAGTTTGTCAGTTCTTTTGTTTCTCTCGCGATGGCAAGTTCCTCATTGGTCGGAATCAGCAAAACCTTCACTTTGGAGCCCGGGGTAGACAGAACGACTCTCTTGCCCCGAGCCTTGTTGGCTTCGGGATCGATCTCAACACCCAGATAACCAAGGTAGCTGCAGACTTCCGCGCGGAACTCTCCGTCATTCTCACCGATACCGGCGGTAAAGACGATCGCGTCCACACCATTCATCGCCGCGGTGTAAGCGCCAATATATTTGGCAACTCTGTAACGGCTGGCTGTCATAGCGACATCCGCCAGATGATTGCCTTCCTTCTGCGCTTTCGCGATATCGCGGTTGTCAGAGGAAAGACCGCCGGACATACCCAGATAGCCGGATTTCTTGTTCAGGATATTCAGCATCTCATTGACATCGATTTTTTCATGATTGCAGATGAACTGAACTACGGCCGGATCGATATCACCGCTGCGGGTACCCATGATCAGACCTTCCAGCGGGGTCAGACCCATGGAAGTATCCACACATCTTCCGCCGATAGAAGCGGAGACAGAGGAACCGTTGCCAAGATGACAGACAATGACTTTGCCCTTCTTGGGATCAAGGTTCGCGAATTTCAGCGCTTCGCCGGAAACGAATTTGTGGCTGGTTCCGTGGAAGCCGTAACGGCGTACGCCGTATTTCTCGAGATACTCATGCGGGATCGCGTAGGTGTAGGCATATTCATCCATACCCATACCGAAAGCGGTATCAAATACCGCTACGTTCGGTTTACCGGGCATAGCTGCCTCCGCCGCCTCGATACCGATCAGGTTGGCCGGATTATGGAGAGGACCAAGGTCGAAGCACTCACGGATGACTTTCTTGACATCATCATTGACGATAATGGAATCAGAATACTTGGTACCGCCATGCAGTACACGATGACCGATCGCCGCGATCTCATCAACGCTTTGAATAACGCCGACTTCCGGGTCGACCAGGGCTTTCAGCACCTTCTCTACCGCGACCTGATGGTTCGGCAGATCGGATTCATCGACATAATCCGGCTTGCCATCGACCTTATGGGTCAGAAGGGATCCGTCGATACCGATTCTCTCGCACAGGCCTTTGGCCAGTACGGATTCATTTTCCATATCGATCAGCTGATATTTCAGAGAAGAACTGCCACAGTTGATAACTAAGATTTTAGACATGTTAAATCCTCACCTATTATTTGTTTTGTGCCTGAACTGCTGTGATCGCGACAACGCCAACGATATCGTCAGAGGAACATCCGCGGGAAAGATCGTTGATCGGAGCGGCGATACCCTGGGTGACCGGTCCATAGGCCTGTGCTTTGGCCAGTCTTTCGACGAGCTTGTATCCGATATTGCCGGCATCCAGATCCGGGAAGATCAGACAGTTCGCTTTACCTGCGACCGGGCTTCCGGGCGCCTTGGAAGAACCGACGGAAGGAACCATGGAGGCATCTGCCTGCAGTTCGCCGTCCAGCATCAGATCCGGATAAAGCTCCTTCGCGATACGGGTCGCTTCAACGACTTTATCCACATCCGGATGTTTGGCGCTGCCCTTGCTGGAATGAGACAGCATCGCGACTCTCGGCTCTTCTCCTACCAGCATACGGAAGGAATCCGCGGAGGATTTGGCAATAGCAGCCAGTTCTTCCGGATTGGGGTTCTGGTTCAGACCGCAGTCAGAGAACAGGAAAATACCGTTCGCGCCAAGCTCGCAGTTCGGAACGACCATGATAAAGAAAGAAGAAACCAGCTTGGTTCCCGGAGCGGTCTTGACGATCTGCAGAGAAGGACGCAGGGTGTTCGCTGTCGAATGGCAGGCACCGGAAACAACACCATCCGCATCGCCGTTCTTGACCATCATGCAGGCATAGTACATATAGTCTTTGGTCAGCAGATCTTCAGCCATTTCCTTGGTCATGCCTTTGGCTTTACGAAGCTCAGTCAGCTGATCTACATAAAGCGCGGTTTTTTCGGAGGTCTTGGGATCAATGATCGTGGCACCGGTAACATCCAGTCCCTGGGAATTCGCTTCAACTTCTTCAGGGCTTCCGATGATGACAAGATTCGCGATCTCTTCTTTCAGAACGACCGCAGCGGCTTCAAAGGTGCGGCGATCCATGGATTCGGGCAGAACAATCGTCTTTTTGTCGGCCTTGGCTCTGGCCTTTACATTTTCAAGAAAAGTACTCATGGAAAGTGGTTCCCCTTTCACAGAAAAATATAAAATCGCTTCTTTGATTATACGCCCTGACAGCTTCTTTTTCAAGTTTTTTAGGTTGACTTTTATACCTGGTTTCAGGATAATAAATTCAGCGAAACCTTATGGAGGAAGCGTCATGAAAGAAGAAATTTACACGATCCCGGTCATGGATGGACTAAATACAAATTCGGAATGTCCTTTTTGCGCCATGGAAAAGACGCTGGAAGACAAAACGATCGCCTATGTCCTCTCCCCTGCCTATATGGAAGAAGATGTCCGCGGTGAAACCAACGCACAGGGGTTCTGCAAAAACCATATCCGCAGGCTCTATCAGGAAGGCAATTCGCTGGGTCTGGGACTGATGCTGCATTCTCAGCTTAAGTATCAGCATGACGAACTGGATAAGCTGATCACATCACTGGATCCTTCGGGAAGATCCTCGAAAAAACTCTTCGCGAAAAAAAGCACAGATGACGCTTCACCCGCTGAATCATACAGGCGCGGTTATATCGTCAGCTGCTATGTCTGCGGCCGGATCCGTACCACATTTGACAGGTATCTGGAAGCCTTCTTTATGTTGTATAAAAAAGACCCTTCTGTTCAGCAAAAACTGAAGGAAGGGAAAGGATTCTGTTTTGATCATTTCCTGCAGCTCTATGAAACCGCCGGAAAACATCTGAAAGGGGATCAACTGACAGAATTCAGATCCATGATCATCGGATCGATGGATGAAAACCTGAAGCGAGTGGAAGACGATCTGGAATGGTTCACCCAGAAATTTGACTATCGCTACGCAAAGGAGCCCTGGAAAAACTCCAAAGACGCTCTTCCCCGAACGATCCTCAAACTGCGCAGCATCGACCTTCCGCCGAGATGATCAAATAATCTTTCAATTGATTACGGGCAGCAGATCAAATCTGCCACCCGTTTTTTTATTGGGAAAAGTCATACCCTTTATACTTCAGCTGCGTGATCGCTTCTTCTCTGGTGATCTCTCCCGCGTTGGCCTGTGCCATGACCTTCGCGTCCTGTGAAGGAAGCTTATAGGCAAGCAGGAGGAAAACAGCCGCGATCGTCCCGGAGATCACCGGTACGATCGTCCACATTTTCCAGAACCACTGGATCGTTTCCGGTGTCTGGGCAGCGCCGCTGCCCTCCACAAAGCCGATCAGTCCGAGAATGAACATACCGATCGCGCCGGACAGGGCGCCGGTGATCTTGGCGGTAAACGTCTGGATTGAAAATGCCATTCCCTGGGCACGCATTCCGGAACGGAAATGTCCGTATTCAGCGCAGTCCGCCGTGAACATCGTTCCGAGGACGCCGGCGCCGCTGGTGAAGATCGACTTGATGACCAGTACGACACAAAGCGCGGTAATGTTGCCATATCCCATGAAATACTGCAGGATCGAAAGCGCGATATTCACGAAGTTCGCGATCATCCAGATCGTGAATTTATCCACCTTTTTCAGTACCAGTTGCACCGCCAGGATGGAAACAAGCATAGGAAGCGTCGAAAGCAGCGTCAGATACGAGATCCATTTTTCACTGCCAAGGCAGTAGATTGCCACATAGCTGGAGACCGTGCCTCCTGTAGCGGTAAGGCAGGAAATGATCGAAGCGCCGTAGAACACAAGCAAAGGCTTATTGTTCAGCAGATATTTCAGCAGCTCTTTGATACTCGGTTCGACTTCCTTTTCCACATTGTGGCGTTCCTTCGCTACAAATCCGATCGGAAACATGAAGACCATACCGACCAGAGCCAGGATGACCGCGGAAGCTCCCCAGCCGATCGTAGGATACATGAATGGAATAAGAACGATCACGATCAGGCCGCCGACAAAGGTAAAAAAGCCTTTGATCAGGTACATGCTGTCACGTTCTTTGATATTGTTGGTCATGGTGGTCGCCAGGGCAAAGATCGGCACATCACACATGGTATAAGCCGCATCCCAAAGAATATAAGCGACAAGGATCCAGGCAGCTTTGAGCGGCACGCCCAGATGCTGCGGCAGCACAAAGATCAGGATCGTCGTTACGGCGATCAGGATCGTGGAAAGTTTAAGCCAGGGTTTATATTTGCCGCCTTTCAAATGTGCCTTGTCCACTACGATCCCAAAAAGCGGGTCGTTGATGGCATCCCAGATCTTTGCGACAAGCAGGATGCCGGATACCACAAAGGCCGGGATACCTGACTCTGTCATAAAAAGCGTCAGGAAACCTGCGACGATCCCATAGGAGAACAGCTGTCCGAGGAAATAGAACTCGTATGAGCAACGTTCTAACCAACCGGTCTGATACTCTTTTTTCATCTGTTAATCCTTTCTGGATTTCCAGCCAAGAATCTTCACAACTGCCTTGTATCCGTAATAGGTGACCCAGTTTTTATCTTTTTTCCACATTTCCCGGATGAGTTTTGTATCCTCTTCTTCCGTTCCGGCAGGTTCGACGTCGGTCAGCGATTTGACATGAAGCAAAGAAGCAAAACCTTCCGCAACCTCATCTACCGCTTCCGTCGCATCTGCAAACTCATCATCCAGCGCTACGCTCACGGTCACCTGTTCACCGGGCAGCAGGTCAAAGTAGTTGTCACTCCAGTTGGCATGAGTCATGTCACAATCGAGGAATACATAACGGGCCAGGACATCGGAGGAAAGCGTAACAAAAGCTTTGCCATCCCTGATTTCGACCGTCCGGCTTATTTCGGTTTTTGACAGGGACGCTTCCTTATCAGGAACAAGCAGATAGGTCTTCTGATCGATCTCACTGTCTTCTGCCGTCACCAAACGTACTCGAAGATAAAGATCCCTGATAGCGAGTCCTTCATAGCCGACCGTACAGACTTTCATGGAAGCAACTGGTCCAACGACGACCGGATACTCTTCCTTTCGGCAGACGTTCCCGGAAAAATCAGCCAGCTCTACGATCAGTGTGCCGGAAAGTGCAGAAGGTTTCTCGTTGATGACATAGAGTTCACTGCGGTCTTCATAGTAGTCGTTTGAAACCATCTGCATTTTGTTGTAGTGGCGCGCGTTGTAAAGAGTCGCTTTGTACTGCTTGTCATAGTCGACGATCGCCCATGACGCGACCGGCCAGCAGTCATTGAGCTGCCACAGGATAGCCCCGTTCTGTCGGCCGATATTGCGCTTCCAGCATTCGGTCGCGAAACGCATGGCGTTCGACTGGTTGATCTGCGACAGGTATACGAAATCTTCAAACTTTGCCGGATTGCGATATTTCTGGAGGAGGTAGTACATGATCTTCGAATTGCCGCCGATACTCTTTTGATGAAGAAGCATGACATCATCGAACAGATCCGGGTTTTCCGCTGGATTGATCCGGCGGATGGTCTTCATGGCAGGCATGGACTCCATACCGAACTCACTGCAGAAGCGAGTCGGGAATGTGCGGTAATCCTCAATGGGCTTCATACCGTGCCAGATATCCCACAGGTGAGAATCGCCGCTGAGTTTGCCTTTTCGGAAATTATGGATGGTTTTGTCGATATGGCCGCTTGATGGTGACCCTGGCCAGTAAGGCGTGACGCCGTCCAGCTCGTTCACCCAGTCGCGAAGTGTCAGGTAGAAGAAATTCTTTCCTTCCCGCAGGACGGTCTTATCCTTACAGATCAGGAAGAAAACATCGATCTCATTATTGCCGCACCAGAGGGCAAGGCTTGCGCGATGGCGAAGCCTGCGGACGTTATCCTTCACCTCTTCACAGACATTTTTGAGAAAGTCCAGATTCCAGAACGGATAGAAGGCGCAGGCAAAAACGAAATCCTGCCAGACGAGCACGCCGTACTGATCACAGAGATCGTAGAAATCTTCGGATTCATACATGCCACCGCCCCAGACACGCAGCATGTTCATACCACCATCCGCGGTCGCTTTGATATAGAATTCAAGATTCTTACGATCCGCGCGAGTAATGAATGAGTCCGCGGGGATCCAGTCCGCGCCTTTCACAAAGATCGGTACTCCGTTAATGATAAAACGGAATTGCTCCCCGTCTTCATCCTTTGATGTGTCAAGAGCGATCGTACGAAGGCCGATCTGCTTTTTCTGTTCGTCCAGTACGGTTTCACCGTCTTTTAATATCATCCGGACGTCATACAGCGGCTGATCTCCAAGGCCGTTCGGCCACCAAAGCTGCGGATCTTCGACTTCAATGGATCCGATAAACCGATCGTCCTGCCACATCAGGATGATGGATTGTATGGCGGGATCCGCTTCTTTCTGGCTGAGGATCACGTCACAGGTCTGTGAATCGTTCGTGTCGGAAGGGATCACTACGAAGGAAAGCGTGACCTTTCCTTCTTCATGTTTTTGCGTGATCCGGCTTTCCAAGATCCGATTGTCATAAGCTTCGATCATAATACTTCTTGCTACGCCGGTGGGTGCCAGCTTGGGACCCCAGTCCCAGCCAAAGTGGCATGGCGGCTTGCGGATAAAGGACTTATCCTGGGAAGGTTTGGTCAGGTGCGTATCCTTTGCCTGCTGCTCTTTGACATACGCGTAAGGATCGCGAAAACGAAGTTCGATCTCGTTTTCCCCTTCACACACGAGATTTTTGATATCAAACCGCCAAATTCGGTGGAAGTTGTTCATATAACCGGCTTCCTGTCCATTGATCAGCAATCTGGCGACAGTGTCGATCCCGTCACCGACGAATTCCAGATGCGCACAGGCGAGTTCCTCTGTAGAAACGACAAACTTCCTGCGATAACTGTGGTCATGATGGCCCTTTTCCGTGGCGGTATTTTCATTGGTTCCGTAAAACGGATCTTCCATGCCGGCTGCCATGAGATCCAGGTAGTTGCAGCCGGGCAATGTCCCGCTGATCGGGGCTGAGGGAGCCGCAGACTGCGGATCGATCGTAAGCTGCCAGGTGCCTTCCAGACTTTTTCTGTACATATGCGAGCCTCCTGTAAAAGATTACTTGACACGAGTATAGCATTCCTGATACTCTATTATTGTATATATGTATGATATTTTGTATATTCGGAAGGTCATTCTTATGAATATGGCAGAGATCGAAAAAGTCGTTTACCGGCAGCTGGAAGCCGGGCTGATCCACCATTCCTATGATAACGAGACAAGGGCCTACGCGCTGCTGTCCATGGATCCGGAAGAGCTTGTTCGTTTTCTTAACAGAGATACATTCTTCGATTCCATGGAGATGTACACTACCCTCTTGGGACCGACCAGGATCCGTTCAATAAAAAACGGACTGATCAGCTATCTGACCCTGGTCTGCCGGACTGCTATCCGGGCAGGCGTCAGCACAGAATTCTCATATGGTCTGAGTGATTTCTACATCAACTATATGGAAACCCTGAAAAGCGAGCCGGAACTCATCCAGCTGATCAAGGACATCACACTCCACTACAACAGTCTGATCCATCGCGGTACCAGAAGTCAGTACTCCAAGCCTGTCGCCTCTGCTCTTCGCATGATGCGTCAGCATCTGTATGAAACCTGTAAAGTGAAAGATATCACGGCCGGCGTTGGTCTGGAAGTTCATTATTTCTCCAGTTTGTTTAAACGCGAAACCGGTATGAGTCCGGGAAAATATCTGAACGACCTGAAAATGGCGGAAGCCGCCAGACTTTTATCATTAAGAGAAAACACTGTTACCTATGTTGCGACTTCTCTTGGATATAATGATGTCGCTCATTTTTCCAAAGCATTCAAAAAACAGTATGGCATCTCGCCAAAGAATTACTCCCTGCAGGATCGTTTGGCTCCATAGAAAAGACCACAGCATTTGCTGTGGTCAATGGCATCAACCAGTTCGGTTAAGATACCGGACTGGTTTTTCTTTTGCTGAAAAAGCGCAAAGTATCCCTGTTCCAAGGCAATAATGGCTATTGAGTTTTTATAATCCTATACTACTTGATACAACAAGAAATCACTTT
>JAFRZE010000033.1 GCA_017442735.1 Bacillota bacterium | reverse complement strand
CTCTATCTACGGCAAGGATGTTCAGGATATGACGGATACCTCCATTCCTGAAGACGTAGCGGAAAAGATCCTTCTCTTTGCCAAGGGAGCCGTGGCTGTCGGCTGGATGAGAAACAAATCCTATGTCAATATCGGCGGCGTTGCCATGGGGATCATGGGGGCTTTCTGCGATACGAATATCATGCAGCAGGTTTTCGGGATCCGCTCGGAATGGGTGGATATGACCGAGATCCTGCGCCGCATGAAGCTGGAAATCTATGACCTGCAGGAATATGAAAAAGCGATTCGCTGGGTCCGGGCAAACTGTCCGGAAGGTTTCGATAAAAACGCCGGAAAAGAACTGATGGACATTGTCACAAGGAGCAAGGTGGTCCCGCCGGAGGAAGATTGGGAATTTGTGACAAAGCTTTGCCTGATCATCCGGGACATTCTGTATGGAAATCCGAAACTGGATGAGCTGGGCTGGCATGAGGAAGCCCTGGGGAAAAATGCCGTAGCCGGCGGCTTCCAGGGGCAGCGTCAGTGGACAGACTGGCTGCCGAACGGCGACTTTGCGGAATCGATCCTGGCTTCCACCTTTGACTGGAACGGCCCCAAAATGCCGACAGCTTTCGCTACGGAAAACGATACTTTAAATGGCCTGTCCATGCTTCTTGGCACCCTGCTTTCCGACACCGCGCCTTGCTTCCATGACGTTCGCACGTACTGGAGTCCGGAAGCCGTGAAGCGTGTGAGCGGATACACCCTTGAAGGAAAAGCCGCTCATGGAATCATCCATCTTCTCAATTCCGGCGCGACGGCCCTGGATGGAACCGCTGCCAGCCGGAATGAAAAGGGAGAAGCCTGTCATAAACCGTTCTGGGAGATGACGGAAAATGATATCGGCGCCTGTCTGAAGGCGACCGACTGGTGCCGGGCAGATTATCAGTATTTTCGCGGAGGCGGGTTCTCCTGCCATTACAGGACGCAGGCGGAGATTCCGGTCACGATGCTGCGGATCAGCATCGTCCAGGGCATAGGCCCGACGATTCAGATCGCGGAGGGTTCGACAGTTGTCCTGCCGGATGCAGTTCATGAGATTCTGGACCAACGGACAGACCCTACCTGGCCGACGACCTGGTTCGCGCCGCGCCTTACCGGAGAAGGCGCCTTTAAGGACGTCTATTCCGTCATGGCGAACTGGAGCGCCAATCACGGGGTAACCGTTTACGGACATATCGGAGACAGGCTTATCACGCTGGCGTCCATGCTCCGGATCCCCGTCACCATGCATAATATTCCGGAAGAAAAAATCTTCCGGCCCCATACCTGGTCGTCCTTCGGAACACAGGATACGCAGGCAGCGGATTATGCCGCCTGCAGGCACTTTGGTCCCATTTATTCATAAAGGAGCAGACAGATGGAAGAACAAAAAGAAGAAGTGAAACAGAAGAAAAAGTCTCTCTTTAAAGTGAGCGGCGTGGTTCCTTTCGGAGAGCGGATGAGTTACTGGAGCTACGGCGCCGGTATGCTGATCTTTTATCAGATTGTAGCCAGCTTCCTGAATACATTCATCATATTCCAGGGAGTCAATATGGCCAAGGTCGCCGTGATCCTGCTGATTGTGAAGGTATGGGACGCGGTGAACGATCCGCTCTTTGCCTTTATCTTTGACCGCATCAAATTCAAAAAGGAAAAATGCATGCCATGGCTGCGGCTGTCCGCGATCCTGATGCCTTTTGTATCAATCGCTTTTTTCCACATGCCCCATGACTGGACCGAAGGCGGCAAGCTGGCGTGGTTTGCCATTACCTACGTGCTTTGGGACTTCTGCTTTACCATCAACGATATCCCGTTCTACTCGATGAGCACGACCATGACGATCGATACGCACGAACGGGATACCATCTACAACATCGCCCGTGTGTTTAACGGCGGCGGTTATTTCTTCGTGCAGATCGTGATGACCTGGCTGATCGGTGAAGCTGTGGGTATGAGCTTCGCGAAAGCGTCTCTGATCGTCTGCCTGGTCGGTATCCCGTTTATCATCCCGCTTTGCTTCGTCGGCAAAGAACGTTACGCGGTCACGGAGAAATCCAAGCAGGCGGAGAAGTATACGCTGAAGCAGATGTGGACCTTCCTGAAAGGGAATAAATATCTGCTGAT
>JAFRZE010000032.1 GCA_017442735.1 Bacillota bacterium | reverse complement strand
GGGCATAGAATCCTCCTATGGTTTTTTGTTTTTCGTCAACTCAATTATACCATAAATATGAGGTTTTATGCCTTTTTGATTGCCTACATTATTGAGTTTTCAAGGTCCGAAACACCTTTTAGGTGTGGGAAGTTTTAGTAAGTTAGTCTAAGTTAGATCAAGATTTAGACGAAGATTTAGCTCAAAGTGAGAAGATTGAATAAAACAGCCATCAAAAAAGATGCTATGGTAAGATAGACTTTTTTATTTCATATGTCTACTTTATGAGGAGCATATCATAAACAGCGGGTTTTTTGAGTTTTTGGGGTTATTTTTCTGTATAAAGAAATGTGTGGGAAGGGTCATTAATTTGCTCGAGGCAAGATTTATCCGCAAGCATAGCTCGATACTATTCGTCCGATATTTTTCCGATTCAAATGCTCACAAACCTCCGATCGAAAGTTGAATATTTTTCCGATTTGAGATGGAAGCGCTACAACCATTGCTATAAGTAGTACTGATCTGAGAATGGCCGACAATTCGGCGGACGGTGTCTGCGTTCATGGATAAAGATACCAGTGACTAGAAAAAAACGACAGTTCAATCGCCAAACTTGGCGATTGAAGCAATGATCGATATTCACGCGAGAACCTCCCGAGACCTGGTGAGTACTACAACGAGCGAATACATTTCTTTATTTCGTGACAAAAGCCAGAAAAACATTTTCGAAATTCGTTAAAAAGCAGGAGAAAACATTTGACATTTTCGGGATCGTCGTTTATTGTAGTTCGCAAAGTAATATGCTGGATGGTGATAGCAAGCGATGAGACTGCTGTGTTTGCATCGCTGTCCCGTATGATATGGTTTACCGGCTCTTCCATACGGATATTCATAGCTATGCTGGTTCTGTTTATACCGATGCTGATCGCATTTTTCCTTGCGCATGATATGAACGACATCACAAAGTCTCAAAAACTGATTCTGAGGATCTGTATGCTCCTATCTTGCTTCATTCTTTATATAGGCGCGATGTGGGTCATGCCCAGTGATGGAAATACTATGACTACAGAAAACATCTGGCATGGGGTGTTAAGCTTTGGCGGTATGCTTATGATCTTTCTGACATATTGTCTCTATACCGCAATCATCTGCCACAAGGACAAGGATGGAGCCGGATTGCTTGCTGCGTTCCTGGTCTTTTCCTTGATCACCGGGGCTTTCGCGGTGTTGAATGTCTTTGATGAAAAATCTTATGTAATTGCTTCGGCTGTATCTGAATTGTATGTGCTTACTATGATGAGCCTGATCGGATATCTAACATATTATCTGGCTTATCGAAATGAAAAAAGGGAAAGAAAGCAGAAAGCACTTTGAATCATACGGACGAAAAGAAAACCGGAGCACTGGTCGCAAGAAGAGAAGCAACTCCTGATTCAGATATAGATGTTATCATTTTTGGAGGAGATCATTCTATTCCCACGGATGTCTTCGCAATTGCTTCGGATGAACAACGGATCAAAAAACATAGAGACTATAAAAAAAGATGGTAGAATATCTGAAAGCTCAATCAAAGATAGGAAGAAAAGCCAATATTCAGTTCAATGGACCATTATAACACCGATCTACAATATTGGAGATCAAAAGGACGCAGGAAACCGAGTTCAAAAAAGGAACTGTTGCATGGAGAGTGAAAGAGATGAAGAATTTTAATCTGAAACATTTAGCGGCCGGTGTTTTGATCATTGCCCTTATCTGCTGCCTGACAGCCTGTAAGTCAAAGTCGGAACTGCCGGATGAACCGGACAGCAGGAAAAGCTGGGAGAATTCACAAAGTTCGGACGAGCCATCGAGTGAGGTGAGCCGGGAG
The DNA here is from genome assembly GCA_017442735.1 of Bacillota bacterium. GTDB lineage: Bacteria > Bacillota > Clostridia > Lachnospirales > Bianqueaceae > RUG760. The sequence continues at coordinate 24,336 of JAFRZE010000032.1, read as the reverse complement.
GACCCGGAGGAGCCGTCCAGTGAAGTGAGCCAGGAAGATTCGGAGGAGCCCATAGAGGATTATAAACCGGTCATTTACCTTTACCCGCAAACGCGGGCAGAGATCACAGTGAAGCTGGACTATGCCGGAGAGCTGACATGCACTTATCCGGCTTACGGTGATGGCTGGACGGTCTGGGCTGATCCGGATGGTACCCTGACCGATGCTGACGGCCAGACATATAACTATCTGTATTGGGAAGGCAGGAACAGCAGCGAGTACGATTTTTCCAAAGGCTTTTGTGTAGCCGGAAGCGATACGGCCGACTTCCTGGAGGATGCCCTGAGCCAGCTGGGGCTTACCCGGCGGGAAGCCAATGAGTTTATCGTTTTCTGGCTGCCGCAGATGGAGGATCATGCGTATAACCTGATTTCCTTCCAATCCGATGTCTATACGCAGGCCGCACAGCTCTCGATCGATCCGGCCCCGGATACACTGATTCGGGTCTTTATGGCCTGGAAGCCGCTGGAGGAAGCAGTCGATATTCCGGCCCAGGAATTAACCGCGCCGGAACGGATCGGCTTTACGGTCGTGGAATGGGGCGGAAGCCAGGGAAAATAGTTTGCCATCAGATGAAAGAAGAGGCGGGATCGCTCCCACCTCTCAGATTAATGATAAAGTCGTGTTTATGCCGAAAGGCAGAGCACGGCTTTTTTGTGATTTTCAGGGATATTTCCAGTAGTTTATGAAGTTAGCCCGACTTTCATTTCCATCCGGGCATTTTTGATAAAGCTCCTTCATTCCCAGTGCATACCGGATGACTTCCGCTAAGATAGTAGAACCAAGGATGGGAGTTTCAGTTACGCAAAGCGAAACGGTTGGAGAAGTGGCCGGAAAAGTACTAGAAATAGCAGATATCAGAAAAGAATACGAAGAATCAAGGTACCAAAAAGAACAAAACGGTGTATAATTGTAAAAGCAGGACACCAACGATTGAAGAAAAGGTGACAATCAGAAGCGAAATTCATTTTTAGTTACGCAGGAAGTCTTGCCATAGAAAAGGGGTAAATGATGGGACTGTTTTTTAGGAGCCAGAAACGGCTGCGCAGTATTGCGTTGAACGACAAACGTAATTGGAAAGCCCGGATCGATGCCGTCAAGTTGATAACGGACCAGACGATCCTTGCGGAATTAGCCTGTCTGCACACGGACAGTAATGTGCGTTTTACGGCCCTCGAGCAGCTGCAGCAGCGGGATCAGATCATACATGTTGCCGCTCTTGCGACATGGATGCAGTCAAATAATGGCAGTTTCCCGGTCAACATGGCTGCGCTCGACAAGCTTTCCAAGGATGATCTGGAAGCATTTGCCACTGTTATGGAGATGACAGAAATCGAGGAAGTACGCTTAGAGGCTGCGAGGCGGGCCGGTAATTCTTCTGTGGCCCGGGAGTTTTGGAAAAAGACATTTGAACAAAGCAGTGATCTGGCTTTACGTCTGGAGGCGGCCGACCGTATGGGAAAACAGCTGCGCAGCGATGCCAGGGTCCAGAAAAGCCTGCTTATGATCGTCAGAACGGTGCATGACTGGGAAAGCAGGGTGAAGGCGGCCACTTTATTGTCTGATCCTGAAAAAGCCAGGCAATATGCCATTGCTTCCCAACTGGTATTGATCCAGGGATACGGTGGAAACGGGAACATGCAGGCAGCGAGGGGTTTTAAATTTATCACTGACCCGGAGATCATAGATTTTATCCTGGAGAACAAAGTCTCTACAAGGGATGAAATTGGCAACACGGCACTCAGAAATCTTTACACCAATATCGATCCAAGCTCTGAACGGGCGTATAAGGTCATCGAACGCGCCTATAAGCGAAGGTATCTCGTGAAAGATACGGAAGAACTGGAGAAAGTGAAAGCGTCACCGGAGTGGGATCTGCTGGACCGGGTCACAGATCAAAACATGCTGCGGAAACTCGCCGCGAGCGGTGAAGGCCTCAGTTATATCAGGTGGAGGGCCTGCGAGAAATCCGGTGGTCACGTATTTGGCGACAACAATTGCGCGTGCAGGATCTGCGGATTTGAAAACCACAGTTTTAAAGACATGAATACAGGTTCGGTCTGCAGGAAATGCGGGGCAAAGTTCGTACATATCGTCTCCGGGGCCGGGGATCTCTGGACATCAAGCGAATACATAGAACACAAAGATGGTACGAGAGTGTCGCTCGCCTGCACGAAGTGGCAAACGGAGGGAAGAGATTAGACAGAGAATAATAACAAACTTTTTGAATAATAATTAAAAATAATAACAAATAATAAAAAGCTAAAAGAAAGGAAGTACTCCTATGATCCTTGAAATCGTCGGTTATATCGGTTCCGCACTGGTCGTTATTTCCATGCTTATGAGCTCCATCGTCAAGCTGCGCGTGATCAACACGATCGGCAGCATCATCTCCGGCGTATACGCCGTCCTGTGCGGCGCGCTCCCGCTGGCGCTGATGAACGCCTGCCTGATCACGATCAATCTTATCAGCCTGTGGAAACTGTCCCGCAAAAAACAGGAGATCTTCGAGATGGTCCCCGCCGACAGCGACAATATCCTGCTGAAGAAATTCCTCGGCAGCAACCAGGCCGACATCCAGCAGTATTTCCCCGACTATCAACCGGACGACGAGACCGTCCACTCCGCATACATCGTATTAAAAGAAGGAGCACCGATCGGCGCCCTTTTGGGGGATGTCACCGATGGTGCTCTGGATATTGTGATCGATTATTCTACGCCGACCTACCGCGACTGCTCGGTGGGCAAGTTCCTGCATGAACAACTGCCGAAAGAAGGCGTCCGCACGCTTCGCTTCGCGAAGACCGTCGCCGAAGGCCATGAGACCTACCTCAAAAAGATGGGCTATGTACAGGATGGCGCTCAGTGGGTCCTGCAGCTGTAAGGGACGTTACTCCGACAGATTCAGTTCGGTCGCTGGATCCTGGACGATCAGGATGTATGTCGCAGTCCCGTATGAAGAATATACATCGTCCGGACTCCACCGGACAGCGACCACATATACTCTGTCAGGTTCAAACACAGCCGTGATTCCGTCCTCTGTCGGGGTATAGACGATGGATGCTGAGTCTGAATCAACACCGGTTTCATACACGTGGATATCATAATCAAATATGGTGAAATAGGAAGGCCTCCGACTCCATGAAAATCCGAAAGTCACCGGATCCTGCGTGAAAAAGACAAGATCCTTTTCCGCCTTGATCTTGTACATATACGGACTCGTCGCCGCGATCGCATCGGCGATTGTTCCCGACGAACCATCGTTCCATTCATAACCGCTCATCGAATATTCCATAGGGCTTTTCTCTCCTTCACGGATGAACAGGACGGGCGGTTTAAGAGTATCGTATTCCGAGAGAAGAATCGCGTCAAAACTCTGACAGTCAGCTATTTGTGAGTCCAAAGCTTCTACCCATACAAACCATCCGGCAAGATCGCCTCCCGCGGTATCCGGATGGTTTATTTGTTTGACATTTAGACAGAGCGAGGAACCGTCATATGCCACATCGTGGATACCAAACCGGAGACTGCTTTCTCCTGTCATATACGCCAGTACAAGGGAATGCTGTTCAAAAAACGCTTCATCAAAGGAAGCCGTCGCTTCCTCAAAAGACGGCATCTCCGCAAAGCTCTGATCCAGGATCAGCACGCTCCGGAAGGCATCCTTCAGCTGATCCAGCTCCTCTTTCGTATCGGCTTTGAAAACCGGCAGGTGACGGGCAGAACTGAGGACCATCGTATCCGCATTCAAACAGGCGGCCATCATTGCTTGGGTTTTGGCTTCATCCGCACTGTCGCCATGTACGGCATAGGCAGAATGTGCGATAAAGCCTGTTCCGGAAGGCTGCGAGTTCGTGTTCGTCGGGTTGATCACAGGTTCGTCGCCGGAAAAGCTCTGAGGATTGAGTCCGTAATATTCCCGCGCGGCTTTCCAGCAATTTTCATGCTGCTCGTCTGAATGGGAATGGTCAAATGCCTTCCCCCAGATGATCCTGGGGAATTTCGTTTTAATATCGGGCTCGTAATATGTTCCGTCACGGGGCTCCCAGTATTCGACGACCGGATAAAGCGCTGAATCTTCGGAGGATGTATCTAATGGCCACTGGAATATAGGAGCCGGACTCATAGATGACGTCGCTGCCGTCAAATATATATTCCTCATACAGGGCCATGGCGTATACGGTCGTTTGTTTGTTCGAGTGAGATATTCTCAGGACACGGTAATCGACTGTGGAAAAACGTCCTTCCGAATAGGAGGATCGATTCTGCTCCTTGACCGCCGCTACAATGGAGGCGTCCAGCTGTTCGGACAGAGGCTGGCTCCCGGATGGATCCGTCATCAGAAAGACGGCCAGAGCGGCACAGACCACCAGCGCGGCTGCGATGATCCAGAAAGCAGGCTTTTTATAATTCAGGACACTTTTGATACGGGTCTTGACATTGCCCTCACCAAAGGCGAGCGGGCAGGCCGCGATCGTGCGGCGTGGCATGCTGCAGTCCAGCAGTGCCTGCGAGTAAGCGGCGATATCGCTCTTTCCCATATCCCGGACGACGCGCTCATCGCAGGCCATCTCGATATCCCGGCAAAGCAGAATATAGGCGATCCAGCAAAGCGGATGGAACCAGTAGACAGCCAGCAGCAAAAAGCCCAGTGGCTTCCACCAGTGGTCATGTCTGCGAAGATGAGCCAACTCATGACGGATCACATAATCGAGAGTTTCATCGCTCAGGGAAGAGGGCACATAGATCACAGGCCGGAATATACCGAGGATAAACGGCGCGGGGATATCATCACAGATTCGGATCCGGGGAAGCTTGCCGGCCGGAAGAGCCAGATCTGCCAAAAGATCATCTGTCAACCTTTTTGTGACACTTTCTCCTGCCGGTACCGACGCCGCGACCGAACGTTTCAGCCGCAGGTAACTGGCCAGCGCGAAAAGCAGCATCACTGTCGTCCCGATGATCCAGACTAGCGAAATGACAGGGATGAGGATTTGCAGCGGATTGGCGCTGTTAGTCGGGTCAGGGGTGAAGGACTGCGCGATCAGCGGGTTAACCGTTTCGTTGACGACTGTGATGCCCGAGTCGATCGCGGGCTGTGCCTGCATCTCGATATTAGAGGGGATCGTTTCGCTGCTCGGGATGAGGCTCAGTGCGCTTTCTAGCGAGAACGGACAGATGAGCCGGATCGCTACAAGTGCCCAGAGGAGACACATGATCCAGCGCGGCGCTTTTTTGAGCACGAATCGGGTCAGGACGACGGCAAGGATCAACCAGCCGGCCGTAATGCTCATGTTCAGGATTTTCAGGAAAATGACACTCATACCTAGCCCTCCTTTCGGAACGCGTTGATCATTCGCTGGATCTCATCGGCCTCCTCGGCGGAAAGATTCTTGCGCGAGATGAACGCGGCGACGAACGCGGGCAGAGAACCCTGGTAGGATTCCGCCACGATCTGCTCACTTTTCGACGAATAAAATGCCTCGCGCGAGATCCGCGATGTCACGATGCCGTTTTCATTCTGGAGCAGGCCTTTTTCGCAGAGTTTACGAAGGACGGTGTAGGTCGTGGGTTTTTTCCATTCAAGCTCTTTTTCACATATTTTGACCAGATCTCCGGACCCGATCGGTTCGTTGGCCCAGACGATATCCGCGAAGCGCTCCTGGGAAGCGCCAAGTTCTATTTCAAGCATTGTATGCCTCCTTGTATAGCATATCAGTCAGACTTGCTATCTTTATTCTCCTCATTTTGCCTTCTGGTTTATCGAAATAAACCATGGTGTTTGCCTGTAGTTTATCCGAATAAACCAAATTTGTCAACAAAATTTTTTGAAAATTCGTATCCGACCTCTTGACAAATATATCGAAGTACGATATATTGTATACATCGAAGCTCGATATATCGAACTTAGATAGTTTAGGAGGACATATGGACGACAGAATCAAACGGATCTACGTTCCGATGACCGAATCCGGCTTTTACATCCTGTTCTGCCTGCAGACGCCGCAGCACGGATACGGGATCAGCCAGCAGGTCAAACAGCTGACTGGAGGCACGGTCACGATCGGAGCGGGAACGATGTACGGAACACTATCAAAAATGGAACAGGACGGACTGATCCGCTTTTTCAGCGAAGAAAACAAACGTAAACTCTACCTGATTACGGAACTGGGCCAGGAGGTTCTGGCACTGGAGCTGAAGAGGATCGAACGGTTATACATAAACAGTAAAGGAGTGAGCGTCGATGCGTAAAACATTGTTTAGATTCTTCACGATCGCCGATTACATGGAAGAGGAAGACTGGCTCCGGCGGGAGCATCAGTCAGGCTGGAAACTGATCAGCATGACGATTCCCGGGATCTATACCTTTGAATCCTGCACGCCGGAAGACGTGATCTATCGGCTGGACTTCAAAAACAACGAACAGACCGAAGGATATATGCAGATGGCCGCTGACTTTGGCTGGGAATATTTCGATCAATGCATGGGATGGCTGTATTTCCGCAAACCCGCGACCGCAGCCGGCGCGGAAGGAGATGAGGAATTGTTCTCCGATAACGCATCCAAGGCGGAAATGGCGGAAAAGATCATGAAGAAAAGATTTCTTCCGATCCTGATCATCTTTTTCTGCTGCCTTATCCCAAACATGTTCAATTCGATGAATGGCTTCATGGGAGCATTCAGTACTTTCTTTACCATCTTCTTTGGAGTCATGTTCGTAGTCTATGTATTCCTGATCCTCCACTGCGGCATCAAGTTGAGAAAGATCAGGGATCAGTTTAAAGAATAAAAAAGCTTGCATTTTCTTTGATTTTCTGCTATCTTTGAATACTGCTTCGCACGTCCGGAAGCATACATGCGGCCGTACGTTTGCCGAAGAATCCAAAGAAGGAGGCAATCTGAATGCACACACCGTATTTTCCTGTGATCGACCTGGCAGCGACGGGAAGCAACATCCGCCGCCTGCGCGTGGAACGCGGCCTGACGGTTCGTGACCTTCAAACCTATTTCGGCTTTGAAGAACCGCGGGCGATTTATAAGTGGCAAAAGGGAGAAAGCCTTCCGACGGTGGACAACCTCTACGCCCTGGGTTCGCTCTTCGAGGTGCCCATGGAGCAGATCCTTGTTCCCGTCATACAACTTCATAAAAACAACGAGCAGCAGGCCAGCACCTGCTGCTCGGTTCATTTTACAGGGATTATTTCGTTGATGCGTCAGTTTAGATGTTTTCCTGCTGTGACAATAGCAAGGTTCTTTGATTTTTCAAGACTTTCTTGCTACCAGAAGAGAAAGTACTGAACAACCCTCTTTTTTGTCCAAAGCAAAGAAGGTATAATGTCAGTAATATAACGAATGAGAGGAGCGATCCATGAATACCATCCTTTTCTCCGAATCGATCCCTGTCAAGGATTCCTATGACCTGATCGTGGCAGGCGGCGGCATGAGCGGCGTGGCGGCCGCGCTCGCGGGCGCCAGGAACGGGCTGCGCGTCCTGCTGATCGAAAGGAATACTTCGCTGGGCGGGCTGGCGACGATCGGCCTGGTCAACTTCTGGGTGCCGCTCTGCAACGGTCGCGGCAAGCAGGTCATCCGCGGGATGGCCGAGGAACTTCTACGTCTGTCGGTGCGGCATGGATTCGACACCCTGCCGGAGGCCTGGAAGGACGGCGAGCCGGAAAAGCCAACGGATGAGCGATATGTGACCTGGTATTCTTCCGGGATCTTCTCCCTGGAGATGCTGGCGCTTTTGAAGGAGGCCGGTGTGGATGTGCTGTACCTGGCGTGGATCTCGGCGCCGGTCATGGACGGGGACCACTGCAGGGGTGTTATCGTGGACAGCGGCAGCGGACGGCTCTTCTACGAATGCCGGATGCTTATCGATGCCACCGGCGACGCGGCGCTGCTGGAGCAGGCGGGCGTGCCAACGGTCCCGGGCTTTAATTATCATACTTATTACGGCGAAGGGATTAGCCTCGAAGGGTGTCGCCGGGCGCTGGAGAGCGGCAATCTGTTCGACGCGTACGAGCATTATTTCGGCGGTGTGTCCGATCTGTACGGGCGTGGCCATCCCGAGGGAAAGCCGCGGTACTGCGGGAGCGACCTGGAAACCGTAAACCTCTACCTTCAGGAGAACCAGCTGCTTCTACTGGAAAAAGAAAAAAACCGCCCGCGCCTTTCGCGGACGATCCATATGCTGCCGGGCGTGCCCCAGCTGCGGGAGACACGCCGGATCGCGGGTGACGCAGTCCTTCACGATGGAGACATGTATCATCATTCGGACGAGTCGATCGGCGCGATCTGCGATTTTGACAACTGCGACAGCCTGTATGAAGTACCGTACGGAGCGCTCGTCCACAGTCAGTTTGATAACCTGATGACCTGCGGAAGAAGCGCGGCCGGAGAAGGCTGGGGCTGGGATCTGCTTCGGGTGATCCCGCCGGCCGTGCTGACCGGTCAGGCGGCCGGAACGGCCGCGGCGCTGGCGATCCGCGAGGGATGCCCGATCGCGAAAGTACCGATCGGGACCCTGCAGCAGATGCTCGCAGACGCGGACGTCCTGATCCACTTCCCGGATAGCTGGCTGCCGTAGGGAGGCGCGCTGGAACTGCGCATAAGGAGACGACATGAAAAATATCGGGATCTTAAGAGCCATGAAGCTCTGCAAAGACTATGAAAAGCTGGGCGAAAAAGAGCGCCAGGCGATCTGTGAGAAGCGCCTGAGAGAACTGGTGGAATATGTCAGGGCAAACAGCCCTTACTACAAAGAACTTTATAAAGAAGTACCGTCGGACTTTTCTCTGAAAGATCTGCCGGCGACCGACAAGCGGACCTTGATGAAGTGCTGGGACGACTGGGTATGCGATAGAAGCCTCACGCTGGCCCAGGTCGAGCGCTTCATGGAAGACAAGAACAACATCGGCGCAAAGCTGGATGGGAAATACCTGGTCTACACAACGTCCGGATCGACCGGCAACCCGCTGGTCTCGGTCTGTGATAAGACCGCCAACAACGTGATGGGCGGCATCAGCGCTGTTCGCAGTTTTGCCAGAAAGGAAGATCTGAAGGCATTCATGCGGAGCGGCAGTAAGAGCATCGGTGTCTTCGCGGACGAAGGGTTTTACCTGGGCAACACCAGCATCCGCTCCCGCTTAAGGAGCATGCCATGGAAGCGAAAACAAATGGCGGTATCCAGCGCCTTGTATCCCATCGACAGGATCGTCCGGCAGCTGAACGAGTTCCAGCCGGCCATGATCGGCGGTTATCCGTCAAACCTGGAATTACTGATCGATGAGGCCAGGGAAGGGCGGCTGAAGATCTCTCCCGTGATCATCATGACGGGTGGAGAATACCTGTCCGATGCGCTGAGGAAAAAACTCGCCGAGACTTTTCGCTGCTACGTGCAGACCTCATATTCCTGTACGGAAGGCGGAACAGTCGCCTGCGAATGCACCAGGCAGCATTTCCACATCAACGACGACTGGCTGATCGTGGAGCCGGTAGATTCGAACGGTGCCCCGGTGCCAGACGGCGTCCGGTCCGACAAGATCCTCCTGACGAACCTTTATAACTATACCCAGCCTTTTATCCGCTATGAGGTAACGGACCGGGTGATCATGCACCACGAACCCTGCGGATGCGGAACCCCGTCGCCCTGGATCGAGCTGGAAGGAAGGACGGATGATGTGACGAGCTTTACGGAAGAAGGAAAAACGATCCGCATCGCGCCGCTTCCCATCTACGCGACGCTAAAGGAAGTGCATGAACTGCGTCGTTTCCAGGTACTGGTTCATCCGGAAAACCGGATCGAACTGCGGATCGAGGAAGCGGAAGGGGTACGTCGGGCTGATGCATTCGAGATCGCGAAAGGGCGGCTGGAGGAATATCTGAAAACGCAGGGAGTCACGCACGTGACGATCACGTTTTCGGAGGAGCCGCCGCGGCAGGATGCGGGAAGCGGCAAGTTCAAGCATATCGTGAACCGGCAAAAGAGATAAGAATCATTGACAGGAGACATTCATGGAGACACCAGAGAAAGAACAAGCTCTGTCCCAGGGCAGGCGGCTGGTCATTTCCGACATCCACGGCTGCATCCACGCGTTTGAGAAAATGCTGGAAAAGGTGGACTTCAGCCTGGAAGACACCTTGTATGTGATCGGCGACATGATCGACCGCGGGCCGAACGCACGGGCGGTGATCGATCTCGTCCGCAGCACGCCGAACATGGTCCCGCTCATGGGCAACCACGAGTGGATGATGCTTCAGTATCTCGACAAAGGGCCGTATAAACGTTCCTGGAATCGCAACGGCAACGGGGAGATGCGCCGCTGGCTCGACGCTTCCGGAAGCCGCCACGGTCATCTCAGTGAAGAGGTGCAGAAAGTCGTCGACTGGATCCGCGCGCTGCCTTACTTTATCGAGCTGGATGACTATTTGCTGATCCACGCCGGGTGGAATCTTCCGAACACGATCGACGATCTGGAAAGATATCTGGCAAAAAAAGCCACCCTGCGGGAGGTCCTGGAGGACCAGCCGAGGATGGATCTTGTGTGGGCGAGAGAAGAATTTTTTCACTATCATTGTGACGAGCTGATCGAGCTTCTGACCGGCCGGAAGAAAACCGTTATTTTTGGCCATACGCCGACCGTGCTCCTTGGCGACTTCGGCCGGAGGCCGAAGATCTGGCACGATCCGTCCGGCGACAAGATCAATATCGACTGCGGCGCGTTCTACGGCGGCCGTCTGGCCTGTCTTGATCTTGACTCGATGGAAGAATACTATACCGAAGAGTAGTCCTAGGAGCCGCCGCCCCAGTCCATGGCCGAGATCCACACATGGATCGTGACTTCATGGTCCGGCGTGACGAACTCATATTCGCCTTCCCGGATGGTAATGAGTTCCGCACCGGAAAGATCCACGTTCAGGATCGCGTCACAGACGGTCACGGTCGTGAAGTGGACTCTCTTGCCTTCACGGGCGTATTTGGGGCATTCGTCCATCAGATCGTCGTTGGGCTGGTTGATCTTATGATAGCCGAATACCGAGCAGCCGGAGCATAGAAGCAGCGCCAGAACAAGAAAGAGCAGAAGAAAGCGTTTTTTCATAGAAACCTCCATTCCGCCGCCTCAGACAGGCGGCCCGAAACGTCTGAAAAACCGCGCCGACCGCGAAATGCGGCCGGCGCATCGTTTTATTTGAACGTCACATAGATCTCCGTCATGATATTGCCCATGAAATCCAGGTTATTGCGGATCGTCGGCATATCGGCCATCGGATCGGTGTACTGGGATTCCAGGATATAGCCGGTGGAGAAGGTCAGGGACTTGAAGCAGGTGATCAGGTCGTCGAAGACCGCGGCATAGCGATCCGTCGGCGCCATGATACCCACGATGCCGCGGCCGGAATAGAACCAGTTGCCGCCGTAAACGCCGAGATAGTCTTCATCCACCAGAGCGCCGCAGATCGTCAGGTAACATTTATCACCGTAGGCGGTGGTGCAGTCGATCATGCAGCCGGATTCGATTCCGCCGACAGCCGCGTACGGGCCGTTGTAATAGCCGCCGCCTCGCAGCACCATATCATACATCTTGGTGAAATACGAGCGGTTCTCATAGTACATCTGATAGTCCGCACAGTAATTCCAGCAATCCAGGATACCGATGATATCATGCTGAGTGAGCACCGGGCCGTTCGCGATGACGCCTGTCTTGTCATACATCGCCCAGAAACGCTTGGTCTGTTCGGATTTATGATACGGAGACAGGCCGCCGTAGAAGAAGAACTGCGTGCTCGGGTCGTTCGGATCCGTCAACTTGATTCCGATGCCCGCGTACTGTCCGTTCACTTCTATATTCCAGCCTTCGGGCATCAGCATGTTGAAATAACCCGCGTCAAAGGTCACGAGTTTGAGCTTGCCGGAGGACTGAGGTGTCGGGCTGGTCTGCGAACTCGGCTTCTTGCCGTCGGTGCTCGTGATCTCGGTGATCTGGCCGTTAACGATATCGAACGTCATGAACTGCCCGCCTTCGGCCCAGGAATTACCGCCGTAGTTGTAATAGGTCTCGGTATTCTTTTCGTTATCGACGGCCATCATCTGGCAGATATAGGTGCCCTCCGGCAGCAGGACGGAAACGGTGCCGTTCATATCCGGATAGCCGCGATGAGAGATGATTTTGCCGTCGGTGGTGGCTATCCAAAGCATAGAAGGATATTCCATGAAGCGTTTGTCGACCTGGAACTGGAGACGGCCGTAACCCTCCTTGAAGACCGTCAGGTAGCTCTTGGACCAGTTCTCGTTCATCCCGCCGTCCTTGAACGCCTGGTTGAGCGCTGCGCCGTAGGTGCCGAGCATGCCGTTGATCTTGAGCGAGAACAGCAGCGCCGCGTGCAGATCTTCGTAGTCAGAGCGAGGCGTGATCAGCTCGATGGAGGTCAGCCACATGGAGATCTGCTCCTCGTAGCTCATACCGGCCTGATCCATCAGGTAGGCGATGTGGCCGATCAGCGAGTTGTTGATATGCACTGCGCCATAGTCGTTCACCGGTGAATCCGGCACGGGGACCGGCGACATATAATATTCATCACCGATAAATACCGGCTGCTTGTAATCATTGGGACGACCCATGTCGCGGCTGATCTTACCGCTGCGTTCTCCGCATTTCCAGGTGCGGTCGGCGGTATAGTTCATGCTCATTTCCGCGAGGTTGCCCATAATATCGCTGTAGGCTTCGTTGATCGCGCCGGTCTCATTCTGATAGAGGGTGCCCTGCATAGACTGGCGCGTCACACCGTGGGTATATTCGTGGCCAACTACGTCAACGCAGTCGGAAGAGTGGTTGACATCGGAAACACCGAAGCAGGCCCAGCCGTTGTTTACACCGTAGAAGCAGGCGTTGTTGACGGGATTGTGATTCGCGTCACACCAGCCGACGGTGACCAGGATGGGCGTGCCGAAGGCGTCCACCGACTTGATGCCGTGATCGGCATAGAAATCGTACATGATGATGTAGTTCGCGTAGGCCAGAAGGTTGTTCTGGGAGAAGCCGTCGATCGTATCACTGGTAACGAAATTGACCGAATCGCGGTAGTTGAAATCATAGAACTGTGCCACCGCGATCAGACGGGACGGATCCATCAGATAATACTTTTTGTCGCGGCTGTTGTAGGAGATCGGAACGGAGATATCACGGAACGATCCGTCTTCCAGCTTGAACGTAGTGCTGTAGGTCTCGACCTTCATGTTCTTGAAGTAGCCGGTATTGTCCATGACTTCTTCATTCTTTTTCGCGAACGTGTTGGCCGGGATCTGGGTGATATAGTAGCCGTCCGTCGACACATAGTGCTCGAGGTAAGGCATGTCGAAGGAATCATCGGAATCCGGGTTGTTAGTGTAGATGACCCAGCAGTTGTAGACGTTCGCGGCGAAAGGAACCGCCAGCTGGACCGTCTGCTCGGAATAGAACGTCAGGTTGTATTTGGCAAAACGAGTCTGTACCAGGTTTTCCGCCTGCTCCTTGGAGATCTTGGGTGTGATGGTGGCGGTACCGACATTCGGGACGAAGGAACAGGACAGACCCGCCGTGTAGCCCTGCGGATCCACGATGATACGGAGCGTCGCGAACTGCAGGGTGTTGCCGCCGTAGCGCTGCTGGTAAGTGTAGAACGTGTAGCCGGTGTTGTTCGTCTCGGAATAGACGATGAAGAAATCACAGCCTTTGCTGAGACCCAGCAGGGAAGCCAGACCCTGGATAGACTGGACGCCTTCTTCGTAGTTCGTGACTTTCTTGTCGTAGAACTTGCCGACCAGCGTGGATAGATAGCCATCATTGGTATAGCAGTCAATAACGAGGGAATTCGGGTTCATGGCCTGAATATCCTCGATCGTCAGCTGCTTGGGTTCATTGTTTGCGGCGCCAATGCCTTCGGGAGCCAGGTCGTTCGTGGCGGCTTCGTTCGTAGCCGCGTTATTCCCGGCGGTTCCGGCAGCCTCAGAAATGGCGCCGGCATTTTCTTCCTTGACTTCCTCAGGCTGTGTATAGGATTCTTCGATCTCCTCGCGGACCTCATCGGCGATCTGCGAGAGTTCTTCTTCCGAAAGAGGCTCGAAGGTGGGCTGACTTTCGTCAAACGTGGTATCTTCGTCAAGGACCGACTGGAAGATGCCTTCCTGCTCCTCCTCTTGTGGGATGGTCGGCTCGGTCGGGCCGGTATAGTCAATGGTGAAGGATGTGGCCGAATCATAGGTCTCCCGCCCGACTGTCTTCTTCTCGTCGGTGCTGCCGCTGGTGCAGCCAGAGACAAGAGAGAGCAGCATGGAAAGGACGAGCAGCAGGCCGATCAGGCGCTTGGTGCGGTTTTTCATGAGCGATTCCTCCTTGTGGACTTGAAAATAATTATACAGAATGGGATAGTATCGTCAATTAGTTACCGGATTTGTCACAAAAGCTCGGACATATACGGCATGAAGATCTCCACGATCACCGCCATCAGAATCATCAGCCCGAGGACGACATACATCAGGATGCCGGCTTCGGCCCAGTGCGGCGGCATGACCTTTTTCACGGCAGGCTGCGGCGTCCGGTTGATGCGGCGGAGCAGATAAAGACAAAGCAGGAAAAACGGCAGGACAATGCCGGCGCTGATCAGGGAAGAGGTGAGCGCTTTGATCGGCGCGACGTCCTCCGTGCCACCCAAAATACCGGCCAGCAGCGGGTTCTCCGCCAGGGAGGACTGCGTCATCAGCCAGACGAGCAGGCTCTGAAAGCCGTTCACGACAAAGTGGACCGTCATGGAAGCCCAGATGGATCCGGTGACATGGACGAGATAGGCAAGAAAGATGCCGGCAAGAAAGGCGTAGGAGATCTGCTGGAAGTTCATGTGCAGAAGGCCGAAGAACAGAGCCGGGATGATGAGCATATACCAGAGCGGCGTTTCGCGGTAGCCATCCAGCATCATCCCGCGGCAGACCAGTTCCTCGAAGAAAGCCGGAAGTACGCCGGTAGTAAGGATAAAAAGAGGCAGCGGCATTTCGGTCATCTGTTCCACGGAAAGAGATGTGATGTCCGTGAAAACGAAGGAGGCCAGAACCGCCACAAGGCTCATCAGCGGCTGGATCAGAAAGCCCAGCAGAACGCATAGCAGCAGGCTCTTCAGGGAAAGGCGGCGGAGCGAGAAGATCTCGGTAAAGGAACGGCCTTGTTTCTGACGGACATAGAACCCGTAGACGAGCGAGGGAATGCCAAAGGCGACCGCGTAGATGATCAGCGTCTGCAGTGCGGTCTGGTCCGCGAATTCCGGCTTGATCAATATAATAACGGCGACCAGGCCGCTGGCGGCCAGAAACAGGCCAAGGACAATAAAGGCAAAAATATTGACGGTTTTGAGTCGCAGCATAAAAGCTTCTTTCTCCGGAAGACGGGGTCTGCCGGTTCGCCGGCGCAGGATCCGGCGGGTGTTGATTTTGTGGATAAATCGGTTTATAATGAAACTATCTCAAAGGAAAGGAGAACCTCAAATGGTTACATATTTAAATGAAGATCAGTTCCAGGCGGAAGTCCTGGAATCCAAAGTCCCGGTACTGGTAGATTTTTACGCGGATTGGTGCGGCCCCTGCAAGATGATGTCTCCGGTGCTCGATCAGCTCGGCGCGGAGCTGGAAGGCCGGATGAAGATCGCGAAGATCAACGTCGACGACGCGCAGGAGCTGGCGATCTCCTATGGCATCCAGAGCATTCCGAACATGATCCTTTTCAAGGACGGCGCTCCCGCCGCGCAGTACATCGGCGCGATGCCGAAGGCTCGTCTGAAAGCTCAGCTGGAGACAGTATTGTAAGTTCCGGGCGCCGGCATAAGCCGGCGCTTTTTTTATTCGCCGGAAAGCCGCTCGCGGCGTCGTCTCGCCCGGGCTTTATCCTCGAGCGTGATGATGTCGCGGATCATATCGGCGGTGTCGCGCGCCTTTTCCGCCGGTATCTGCAGGAGATAGGTGCCTTTTTTCAGCCGGTCGCTGTCCTGCTTGATCAGATCCAGCTGCAGGTATGACCGTTTGCCCTCGCCGACGATCCGGCAGGCGATCAGTTCGTCAAAGGGTATAAACCGGTCCTGGTTATACACATAGACTCCCTCCGCGCTGACCAGCCATTTGCCGGGGGAATAGGGGACAAAACCGAAAAGCGCGAAGCAAAGGATCAGGCAGACCAGGATCGCCAGTTGCAGCAGGTCCAGCTGATCCGAGGTAAACAGGTAAAACAGCAGAACGCCGATCATCAGAACGAAAGCGATGATAAACACGATCCGGCTGATCCGGCGCACGCGGGTCTCGCCCCGAAAGACGACCAGCGCGCCTTCGCTGCGCGCCTTGAAGTGCCCGTTCGCCACGATGTTTTTGATGAGGAAGAAAGCGATCAGAAGTGTCGCAAGTAAATATACAGTAATCATAATCATTCCCTGGGATGTCAGAATAAATCTATTATAACACATATTTGCCGCGAGAGGGAGACCCTCCGCGGCCTTCTTTATGTACTTTCGTGAGAACCACACAAAGACAAACAGAAAAAAAGAGTTGATAAGGGCGGGAAAATCAGATACAATAGAATGAACTATGACCATAGATCGGAGCAGGCAAGTGAAAAAGAGATTTGACTTCTTTCCCGCCCCGGACGGACTTTCCGGGCGCGTGGTTTTTTATTTCGATAAAAAGGACGATGGCCGCCGGATCGATACCGGCTGGCTGAAGAGCGGACTGAAAGAGAAAAAACCGGCGACCTTCGGCGCGGCCGTGCAGCCTACTAACGCGACGATGCTTGTGACAGCACTGAAACTTGCCGACGATAAGCTTTATTTCGGCGCAGCCGGACTTTTTGATGAGGTGCCCGCGTCGCTGGATAAAGCGAAGATCGCTGCTGCGGTCGATGAGAAGAGTGGAAAGATCCGCTTCGCGGTCAAGTTGAAAAGTGCCGAAACCGAAAAAGTAACGCTGGTCTATCGGATTGTCGGGCCCGCGTCAGCGGTGGCAGAAGAACAGGAAAAGCCAGCCGTAAAAGCCGCTCCGGCGGTGCCGGCCGCCCCAGGCCAGCCATTGGCCACTCCGGCCGCAAAAGAGGCTCCCGCCGGCCAGGCCGCTTCCTCCGACGTTCCCGTCGGTGGAGCGGAAGAAGAGGATGACAGCTTTTATATCGAGAACCCGCCGGCTGCGATCCATTGCGGCTGGAAGTATACGCTTCGCGCGCATGTCCCGGCAGGAATGAAAGGGACCGTGCATTGGGAGATCGGTGAAGAAGGCGCCGGGATGATCGATCAGAACGGTCAGTATACAGCGCCGTCACGGCCTGGTGCCTATGAAGTGATCGCCCGGTTTGTCCCTGAAAAACAGGAAGAGGCAGAAACAGCCGCGACGCCAGGCGCTGAAGATCCAACAGTCGCGGCGCCAGGCGAGGAAGATGCCGCCGAGGCATCGGTATATCTGATTGTCCTGTAAGCAGTAAAAGAACGTATGGATGACTCTCCACAAGAGTCAGTAGAAGGTTTATTCAGGAATATGTTAAGAGAATTAGCCGCCATCGGGCTTTCCCGATACACCGGACAAATGGACGCGTCCGCGTTGGTCAGCCGGATCCTGCAGGACAGAAACCTCAAGGGTTACGGCTACCGGATCGGGAATGAACAATGGATCGACATACTGTACGACATGGGCCCGTTCCAGTTTGTCATGAGAGGAAAAGTCGTGGGCCCGCATTCGGTCAGCGTAGGCAATCTCGCGCCGGCGCTGAAAGAAAAGCGCGGATATATGCTGGGAAAGCCGGAAATACGGTTCTCGGAAGAGGGCGTTATGCTGATCGGCCAGGAAGCCATGTGCATGGAAGAAGTGGCCGTACGCATGACTGAATCTCACCGGTTCTACCGGGAAAAGGAACTCCAGGAACAGGACTCTTTGTTCATCTCCATTTATGGACTGTCCATCGAAGGCAAGATCCTGCTTGGCAGCTTCCGCTCGGATGAGGACCAGAAAGCGATCGCCGAGGAAGAACAATGGCGCAGGGAAATGCTGGAACGCGCCGATTCCGGCGACGAATTCGCGATTCGCGCTATCGAGCAGGAAGAACGCTTCATGGATGAGGAGATCGCCGAACGCCTGCGGAAGGAGGATGTTTATACCATCTTCGACGGCTTCATGTACCCTGCCGGCCGCGAGGAAAACCACTATACCATCCTGGGCGACATCGTAAAGATCGACAAACTGTTCAACCCCTACTCGGAAGAGTGGGTCTATTATCTCGAGCTGAACGTGCTCGGACAGGAACTGAGGGTACTCATCAACCCGACGGACCTTCTCGGCGAGCCCGCTGTGGGACGCCGTTTTCAGGGAAAAGTACGCCTGTACGGGCGGCTCGACCCTGCAAGAATGATACTGGAAAATCTGGATCAGTTTTTCTGATCCTTTCGGAGTAAGCAAGTAAAGATGACAAGAAAGCACATCGATTCCGGAACGGCGATCGCGGTGATCCTTCTGTCGATCCTCGCCCTCTTCGGAGGAACGTGGAGCGCCAGATTAAGAGCTGCCGCGGAGGAACAAACCTGGTTCGTCGCGTTTGCCGGCGCGGGCGAATACAGCGGCCTTACGGGGCCGGAAGAAAAAGCGGATGAATCACTGGTGGAGAAGCGCATCGAGAAAAGCCATCACTTCCTCGACAGCCGCGCCATCCCCGCCAGCTGGGACAGCCGATTCGTCGAAAAGTCCGGCACCATCCGCAACCAGGGCGACCTTTCCACCTGCTGGGCCTTCGCGAGCCTCTCCGGCCTGGAGGCGTATCTGCTTCCCGTGGAGAAGGAGGATTTCTCGGTCGACCACATGATCACCTACTGCGGCTTCGGCGAACGCGCGAAGTCCGGCGGAACCTTCGCCATGGCACTCGCCTATCTGACCGCCTGGCGCGGACCTGTTTACGAGAAAGAAGACCCCTACAACGACGGAAGCAGCAACCCGAACGCGAAAGTCCGGTATCATCTTCAGGAAGCACGTCTTCTGAACAACGATGCCGCGGCGGTCAAGGAAGCGGTCCTGCATTTCGGCGCCGTCCAGAGTTCCATGTACGCGGACGAAGGTCTGCTCTTTACCGACGCCTCCACGAATTACTTCAACGCCACAAAGGACTGTTACTATTACAACGGTTCCGAGCACACAAACCACGATGTCCTCATTGTCGGCTGGGATGATAACTACAGCGCTGACAATTTCGCCATCAAGCCGCCCGTGGACGGGGCATTCCTCTGCCAGAACAGCTGGGGAAGCGAATTCGGCGACGGCGGATACTTCTATGTTTCTTACGCGGATACGCGTATCATTGATTTCGCGATGGCCTACAGCCGGATCGATCCCCTGGGGGTTTACGACAATATCTATCAACATGACGATCTTGGCTGGATCGCGCAGATGGGATTTGAGGAATACTCCTCCTGGGGAGCGAACGTCTTCACGGCCAAACGCGACGAACTTCTCCAGGCGGCCGGCTTTTATGCCGTCATGCCCGAGACCGAGTACGAGATCTATGTCGAAACGTGGCCCGATGTATACAGCTTTTCCGAGCGGGAACTGGTCGCTTCGGGAAAACTGGATTACGCCGGGTACTATACCATCGATTTTAACCACGCGGTAGCCCTCGCGGAAGGGGACAAATTCGCTATTATCGTCAAGCTCACGACTAAGGAAAAGGGCAATCAGCTTGCCGCGGAGACCGAGGAAAACGGCGCCCGCGCCATCGTCGGCGCGGGACAAAGCTATATCAGCGCGGACGGTGATTACTGGTATGACGCGGCATCGTCGCTTGACTGCAATCTTTGCCTGAAAGGGTTTACAACAGGACAATAGTTATGGCAAAAAACGAAAACGGGGAAAAGAAAGCAAAAATACTTCAGGTCTTCCAGAAGTTGAGAATGGATGAGGAAGACGAAGAGTATATCCAGCCGGGAGGCGAAAACGAAAACTTCCCGGAAGACGGCGCCGAAGACCTTTTTTCCGGGATTCCGGAGGAAGAACCGGAAGAGGAAAACCAGGAGCCGCAAAAGGTAGAAGGACTCGCGACTTCGATCCGTGACCTGCTGCCCAAGGAAAAACTGGAAGAGGAAGAACAGGAAGAAAAAGGTGTGGTCCCGGATGTGACGGTCACGGAGACCGCACTGGATCGGCATGACAGCCGCGGACTGACAGAGGTGTTCGGCCGCAGCCGGGCGATCTGGCTGGTGGTCGGGATCATCGTCCTGTTGATTTTACTGATCGTGATCCTCTTCTCAGACCGGCTGTATAACCAGGTGGAAGGAACCGCCAGCTATACACTTACAAAAAGCGAGACCAGAGTAGCTTTCGCGGAAGGTAATGTCGCCATCAATCTGTACGGCGCGCAGCTTCTTCGGTGCACGCAGGATGGTCTGCAGGCACTGAGTGAGCAGGGGACGGTCGTCTGGGATATTCCGTTTACCATGTCCGCGCCAAAGATGTCGGTGGCGGGTGAGTATATCGCCGTCGCGGATCAGCTGGGCATGAGCCTGATGATGGTAAAAAGCGGAGTCGTCACCGGCGAAGTCAACACCGAAAGCACGATCCTGCTGCATACATCGAATGAACTGGGGCAGACGGCGGTCGTACTTTCCGCCAAAGACGGCAACCTGGTCAACCTGTATTCGGCCGAAGGGGACCTGCTGATGCAGCGGCGCACGTTCCAGACATCCGACGGTATCCCCATGGCCGTGGCGCTTTCTTCTGACGGCAGCCGCATGGGCACGGTGTATGTGAATTATACCGGTACCGAACTGAAAAGTATTATCACAGTTTTTGACCTGACGGAATCCGGGTCACTGCTGGTCGACCGGGTCGTGGGAAGCGTTTCCTACGACGGCTTTGTCATTTCCGACCTGAAATTCGCCGGAAACCGCCTTTTCTTCGCGGGCAGCGAAATGATCGGCGGCATTTCCACAAAAGAAGGCATACAGAAAGACTGGGAATTGAAGCTTTCCTACCGCATCGAAGCGCTGATCATGACCAGCGACTATGTGGTCATCCGCTATGGCGAAGGATTGGCGGGAACAGCGGAAAGAATCGATAAGAACATCGTTGTTTATAACTATGCCGGCGGCGTCATTTCCGATCGCTATGAACAGGATGCCTCCTACCTGGGCGCCCAGGGCGATACGATCATTATTGGCGCGGGACGATCCTATACAGCGATCTCCTCGAGCGGCGCGATCAAATGGAGCATGGATTCCACCGAAGACTATATGGATCTGATCGCGTTCCCCAGCGGCCGAAGCGTAGCCGCGCTGCGCCGGACCCAGATCGATTTCTATGATGTAACACTGAAAGGAGCCGCGCTGGAAGATGAATGAGTCCCTCCCTTTGCTCTGTGATGTCATCTTTTGTCTGGTGATCATCATTTCCGTTATCCGCGGGTGTAAAGCCGGTTTTGCCGGCATGCTCGTCCAGCTGTTGTCAGGCATCCTGGCCATGCTGGCCGCGTATTTCCTTATGCCCTATGCCGTCCAGATACTGGACAAGATCGGCCTGACCGCCAAGATCTCCGCGAAGATCGTCCAGACCCTGAAATTTGACTCACTGATTCCGGAAGGCCTGATCAGTGCCGGCCAGGGCAGCGAGATCATTCAGCATCTGCCTCTTCCTGAGGTACTAAAAAACCAACTGATCCTGAGCGACTCGGCCGAAGCCTATGAAGCGCTGGGCGTCTCGACCTTTGGCGAGTACCTGTCCGTTTCCCTCGCGCAGATCATCCTGCGTGGCGTTTCGCTGTTGGTGCTGTTCATTCTTTTCGGCTGGCTGTTCTCCTGGATCGGTTCCAAGCTGAAATTCGTGAACAAGGTCCCGCTGGTAGGCACGATCAATTCCGTGCTGGGCGGTGCGGCAGGACTGGTTATCGCGCTGATCATCCTTTCCCTGATCATCTTTATTATCACGACGGCGGCTCCCGCCATTAAGCCACTGGCGCAGGTCAACCAGGCAATGGAAAAGAGTACCATTGTAAGCTGGATGATCCAGCACAATTATGGCCTCGATGTCTTAGTGGATCTGTTCCGAAAGTAGGAGGCGTCATTCTTTTGGGAATGAAAAAACCCGGTTGACAAAAACCGGGCTTTCATCTATAATAAACTCTACGCTGTGGCTGAGCCGCCGCAGCAGCACCTTTGGTCAAGCCTAAAAAGCTTCCATAGGTCAAGGGGAGAAGTACTCAAGTGGCCGAAGAGGCGCCCCTGCTAAGGGTGTAGGTCGGGAGACCGGCGCGAGGGTTCAAATCCCTCCTTCTCCGTTTGTCTAAAGTACCGGGAGACCGCTGTTTATGCGGGCTCCCGGGTTTTTTTGTTTCCGGCTTTTTTGCCAACAATTGCCAACAAATGTTGGCAAATAAACTAAGCGAAATTCTGCGATTTGTTTTCAAAAATCGAGGTTAAATCGGCATATTTCTTCTCTGTACGGGCTGTCGAGTAGGTATAGGAATTCAAAGTTGTCTGAATTTCCTTATGTCCCACCTGCTCTCTCACAAAATCCAGATCCATCATCTGATTGATTAAGGTCGAGATATATGTTTTTCTAATCTTGTGAGGCGATTTTGAATCAACTCCGGAGATCTTACAGACTTTCGCAAGCTTCCTTTGAAGATTATTCGGCGTTCTCACATTAAAGAGCATCTTGGAATAACAGCCTCTTTCACGCTGAAGCTCTCTTACCCTATCAGCGATTGCAAAGCACATATCTGTTGCTACTATATCTCTTTCATCTGCGTTTTTCTTTAAGTATTCCTGAACTTGGTATTCTCTTTTGCCCCAATTTCTGTCCTTGTCAACTGTATCGACAACGACCAGGGAACGATGAATTCGAATTGTATGATAATCTTCATCAAAATCATCATAGGAAAGGCCAAGGCATTCACCAATTCGAAGCCCCGTCAGGAAACACAGCGGGATGGCAAGAAACACCTCATCTCTAGTTTCTTCCGCCATCCGATAGGAAGCGGCTATTATATCTTTCATCTCATCTGCGAAGAAGATCTGCGTTCTGGCAGGTCTTTTTCTTACTGGACGGAAATGGCCTTTATCAATATGAACGTTTTTGACAGGATTTACTGAAATAACTTCCTTATCAATCATATAGTCCAGCATCTGACGAAGCGGCGTGATCATGTTCATGTAGGCTTTATGCGTCAGATCGTATTTGTGGATCATACTGTAGGCCCATTTTTCTATCAACAGTTTTTTCATCATGCAGATAGGAGTCGCAATTAGTTCCTCTGACAGCGGTTCATTTATATAGAACCGTTTGAAGTCATTGTCATAGCGATGAAGTGTATTCAGCCTTGCAACTTTAACTTTTTTGTACTCAAACCATTCCGGGTATATATCCAGTAGAGTCTGCATTCCTGGAATAGCATGTGGTCCGAAATAATGCTCATACAGATATTCCAATAGTTCTGCTTCTGTATTTTTCACCACCCTTCTTCGATGGTTCTTTTTTTCTGGGTCATCAATATAGGTGGCCCAACGCATATCTTGTCCTTTTCCTTGAGAGATGGTAAAGGGATGGACGCTGAGTATTTGAGATTTTTTATTCATAATGGCAGCATCCTGAACATCACTTGGCGAGATTATACCACCTTCTAATAATCCGGCAAGTACGCTTTCTGCCTCTGTTTTCGGTTCAAAATGTGCGATTTGTGTTCTTTTTTTCGCCACGGTTGATCTTCCTCGACTTAGTCTGATAACTCGAGAACAAAAAAGGTCCTCTAAAAGTTAGGAAGGAAAACCCGTGTTTGTACGGCCTCTAAGTAAAATAATTTTATATTTCTATTTCAAACGGCTCCTGAAAGGGGCTTTTTTTGTGTTCAAAAAAATTTTTTAAAAAATTTTGTGTTAGAGGCCGTACAAAGTGCCTTTCCCCTTCCTTACTTATAGAGGGGTTTTTATTTCCTCATTTTGAACCATGAAAATCGAATAGCCAAAACCAGGACTTCAACTCCTGATGAAAGCCATAGACCAGGTGCGCCGTGACCCTTTCGGCAGCGATCAACTCCCGGTCAGAAGGCAGGACAGACTCCTGTCGGGCCATGATCATCAGGACGATAATGGTACTTCCGGATGGCGCTGTAATCGGCGATCCGGCTCGGAGCGATCCTCGGAGGGGTTAGATTCCCATGAGATGAGCTAAGCGGCTCAGATACTGGAGGCGGCAGTATATTCTATTTTTAAAAGGAAAAAGATAAAACAATGAATCATGTGTTATGTATATCAATCAGTAAAGGCGGCGTC
>JAFRZE010000031.1 GCA_017442735.1 Bacillota bacterium | reverse complement strand
GAAGATGCTGAATGCAGACATCAACGGAGCACTGAATATCCTAAGGAAAAGTAAAGTTGTGGGTCTTGAGACCCTATACAATAGAGGCGAAGTGGACACGCCTGTAAGAATAAGGGTAGCCTGAGGAATCGGGCGGAAACAAAATACCAAACTTCTTAAGCAGAGCCGAAAGGCTCTTCGAAGCTCCGACTTCTTAAGTCGGGGTAGTTCACGAAGTGAAACTATTTTGGCAATTCATAAAGCATAATGATATGACTCCTCTTTCAATTGGACTTAGTCAGGCAAAAAGCTACGCGAGACGCATTAAGGCCGATACCTCGGGAGGGAAAGAAGCTCTCTGACGCGGGCATCGATCTTTTTTTCTATAGCCTGTAGGTGTTTTTCAGGAAGATTGATGCTGGGATGCCTGGTAAAGCGAAAGCCTATCAGGCGGCGCAGCTGAGCTCGCTGTTTCACTCCCATGACCTCCCGGCAGATATTTTCGAAGCTGATGCCGTAGGGATTGGAACGGGTCATGGCATATTCGTCCAGATGATCATAATCTTCCTGCATGGCAAAGTTGAAAAGGGAAAGGCCGTTGTCGAAAATCGGAGCGGCGCCCGTTACCTTTCCGGTATGATTATCCCGGAGGACACCGAAGTTGCCGAAGTGCCGGTCTTCGTTGTAGATCACAGCATCGAAGACCAGCATGCTTCGGACTTCTTCTGCTGCCTCGGCACTGATCCCTTCATAATACTCCAGGACTGCCTGGATGCTGCCATCCCTGATAAGATTTCCGATGGGGATATAAGCTGTATCGATATCCGTGAAGAGCTTGCATTTGGACGCAAGGATATCTTTCCAGTTTTCAAGATCGTAGTGAACGCCATGAAGACCCATACGCTCGGCGATCTGGCAGGCGTAGTATTCGCTGTAGGGCTCCCGTCCGGCATTGGCCGCGCCTTCTGTACCGCCTTTGTAAAGATAAATTCCATCACCCTCGATAAATCGCCACGCCTTCCGCAACATGCCATGCGTCGTGAGTTCCGGTGATGTGGTAAACGCTCCGTGGCTTTGTCCCACGCCGGTGTATGCGACAAGAGAAAGGACGTTGGAGAAACGGTTTTCATACAGGTTATATTCTTTGAACGTTCCGGTAAATCCAAGGGGTACGACCCAGTAGCTGTCGTTAAGCGAAAGCCCTTTACATACATCGATAATGCCTTTGGTATTGTTGACACTCAGGCCCAGGGTTTTCAGGATCTCGTCGACGAAGGCGCGGTTCTTTGGGATCACCCGCCGCTCCAACCATTTCATGACACCTTCGTTTGTAAGGGTAAGATCCAGCGGAAAGACCTCCTTGCGTTCTCCGTTGACTGTCAGGATAGCCGCTTTCATACCGGCAAGGCCTTCGTCCCGCAAAGAGAAGGTCAGCAGTTCCTCGTCGTAGAGGCGCAGACTGTATTTTTCCACTTCTTCAGTTTTTCTTTCGCCTAGTACGACTGATACGTCTTTTCCCAGTGCACCCGCTACTTTGAGCAGCATATCCAAAGAAATGTTCTGTCCGCCGCTTTCCATCCTGCAAATGTTTGAGCGTTTTGTACCGATCATATCCGCCAACGCCTGTTGGGAGATCCCCTTTTCGATCCGTGCGGCTGTCAGGATGGAAATGATCTTTTGGCGGTCACGAATGATCAAATCGTCTTCTATCATAATAATATAGTCCTCCGTTTGCGTTCGATGTTATCATATATGATAACAAAAGTCAACGCCGCTCGCGCCGGTTTTCTTCTTTTATATAAACACGCTATTTTGTTATCAGGTCAGGGAGCCACAGCAGCTGGCTCCTTTCTTTTTGCATTAAATGATTTCGTCTTGTATTTTCCCTTTCTTGACTGTAAGATGATGATTAAGTAAACGGATGAGAGGGGTGAAACGCTTTGCTGGATTCGAATTTCGCCAAACGGCTCTTTGTCAGGCTGACGGGGTTCAAGCCGAAGGTTTTCAGCGAAGAGGAAAAGGAACAGATGCGGCAGAAGCTGATCGAGGGCAACCGGAAGCAGGACCGCGATATCCGGACCTGCCCGGAAAAGCTGATCCGAGGGCTTTCGATCGAGGCGGTCGAACTTCCGAATGCTTCGGGATGGCTTGTGACAAGACCGGAGAACCCGGGAGACAGAATCATTTATTATATCCACGGTGGCGGTTTTGTGGGCGCCTGTACCAGGGACCGGATGGCTTTCGTGGCCGAGCTGGTCAGGACTTTTGGGTATAACGTTTTTTCGATCGACTATCGGCTCGCGCCGGAGTTTATGTATCCCTGCGGTCTGGACGATTGTCTCGACGGGTATCAATGGCTGCTGGAGCGGTTCGCGCCGGAGGATATTGTGCTGATCGGCGAGTCCGCGGGCGGGAATTTCGTCCTTGTATTGCCGCTGGTGCTGCGTGACCGCGGCCTGCCGCTGCCGAAGGCGGTCTACTCGAATTCTCCCGTCACACAGATGCTGGAGGAAAAGGAAAGTTTCCGGCGCTTCTCACTGAAAGAGGATTTTATCGTGGTGGAAGGGATCCTGCAGAATACCGCCGGGATCTATATGCGTCCGGAAGAAGCGGGAGACCCGTATATCTCGCCGCTATTCGCTGACCTTCACGGTCTGCCGCCGGTCTATCTGACGGCGAGCGAATGCGAGTGTCTGCTCGATGACGCCGTTACCATGGCCGAAAAGCTGAAGGAAGCCGGTAATGACGTCCGGTTGATGACATATCCTGGCCTGTGCCATGCCTTTATTATCTCTCCGCAGATGAAGAAGGTCGTGCGGCTTGCTTATCCTGATCTCGGTGAGTTTTTACATAAATACTTAGGATAAAAGGGGGAGAAAATGAACGCAAAACCGAACGTCTGGAAGAACTACTTCCAGATGATCTTTCGTTCCAGCCCGCCATGGCTGCTGATGGCGGTGTGCTTTCTGCTAAGCCTTGCGAACGCGCAGCTCGCGCTGATCTTCGCCAACAAGATGGCGTCGGCGCTTACGGACTATGCGGTGCTTTCCGACGCGATCGGACCGCTGTTTTTCGTATTCTGTATTGGTATCGCGACGGTGCTGATCAAGGTGGCGGGCGCGCACCTGCAGGCGATCGTTACCGCGAAAGTCGATCGGAACGTGCAGCGCTACGCCGTAAGCAAGGTGTTTTACCTTAAGACCGCCGACGTCGAAAGCGGTGACCCGCGCGAACTGATCACCCGTCTGACTGAGGACACCTGCAAGAACAGTCCTTTCCTGGTGGATCTGATGATCAACGAGATCCCGCGGCTTTACTATATCGTCGTGGCCACGGTCCAGGTGGCGCAGGTAGGCCGGCCGGTCCTGACGATCACGCTGCTGCTGACGATCCCGGTGATCATCTTTGGTTCTTTTATCGCGGGACGGATCACCTTTAAGGTCCGCAACCGGATCCAGGCGAAGATCGCCGCGCTCACGGCGCGGCTGGCTGAGAAGATCGACAATGCCGAGACGATCAAGGCTTACGGCACCGAGGAGTCGGAGATCGCATCCGGCGACGAAGTCATCATGGAACTGGACAAAGCCAAGAAGCGCGGCGCGGTGATCGACCAGGTCACGGCCTTTATCAAGAACATGATGTGGTTCCTGCCGCTGCTGCTCATCATTATCCCGCCGGCTACGCTGCTGTTCAACAAGCAGATCACGCAGGCCGAGTTCTACGCGTATATCCTGATCGCCACGACTTTCCGTACCTATACGGCCCAGCATCTGGACCTGTGGGTCTTCCTCAAGGACGCGCAGGGCGCTACGCTGCGTCTGAGCAGCCTGCTTTCGCTGGATAACGAGAAGACAGCCTCCGGCACGGCCGAGGCGGTCAGCGGCGATATCGAGTTCCAGGACGTCGCGTTCTCCTATGGGGACGGCCTTGCGCTCGATCATGTTTCTTTTACGCTGGAAAAAGGCAGGAAGACGGCGCTGGTCGGGCTCTCCGGCTCGGGCAAATCCACGGCGCTGAACCTGATCGAAAAGTTCTACTCGCCGCAGAGCGGAAGGATCCTGCTCGGTGGTACCGATATCAGCCAGACGGATTACAAAGGCTACCGCTCACTGTTTACCTATCTTCCGCAGAACGCGCCGGGCTTTGACGGCACCGTGCGCGACATGCTCAATTACACAAGCAAAGAACCTCACAGCGACGAAGAACTGATGGAAATGCTCAGGAAAGTGGACTTGCTGGATGATATCATGGCGCTCGGCGGCCTGGATTACGAGATCGGGCCGGGCGGCGAAAAGCTTTCCGGCGGACAAAGACAGAAGCTGGGCGTCGTCCGGTTGATTTTAAGCGATACGGAGTACGTGCTGCTCGACGAGGCGACCAGCGCGCTCGACGTGGAGGCGACGGCGCGTGTGCAGAAGGCGATCGACGAGGCCTGCAAGGGGAGGACGCAGATCGCGGTGGCGCATGACCTTAGCACTGTGCGCAATGCGGACAAGATCCTCGTATTTGACAAGGGGTGCGTCGCGGCGCAGGGCACGCACGCGGAGCTCATGGAGGCTTCGCCGCTCTATCGCGAGCTGGTAAAGGAGGTGAGCGTGTCATGAAGTTTTCGGAATACTTTACCTATAACCCCGGGACCGGGCAGGCCAAAGAGCTCGGCGTGAAGGGGCGTGTGCTGAAGTCGCTCTACAAAAACGTGCGGATCCCGTGGTGGCTGATCATCATCGGGGCGTTCCTCGCGGTGTTCAACTCGATCGTGATCCTGACGCAGTACGAGAATTACATGGCGATCTTTACCGGTGCGCTGAGCGATCTGTCGCCGCTGTGGCAGTATCTGGCCGCCAGCTTTATTCAGTATCTGCTGATCTTTGCCAGCGTTCTCTCGGATGTGGCTTACGTGACGATCGTTACCCGCGTGAGGAAGAAAATGTGGCGGAAGATGGTCCGCCTGCCGCTGAAGAGCTTTGAGGATGAAACGCCGAGCGGCATGCTTTCGCGCGTGACCTCCGACGCGGAGTACGCCTCCAAGCCTTTCGCCGCAGCGATCGCGGTGCTGCAGATCCTGCTCTATATCCTGTCTATGAGCGCGGCCGCGCCGAAGGATATGCCGCAGGCGCTGGGATTTCTGATCGTGACGGTCATTTTGGCGGTGGCTACGATCGTCGTGAGCGTGAAGATCTGCTCTAAGGCGACGACCTACGTGCAGAACCGCATCTCGGCGCTGACCGCGCATTACAGCGAGCAGCTGGCCAACATCAAGTTCGTCAAGGCCTCCGGCGCCGAGGAAAAGGCGATCGAGCGCAGCTTCGGGCTGATCGAGAAGCGCTACCGCGCTGCGTTATACAGTGCTTTCGCGACCGGTCTGCAGACTCTGGCCAATAATTTCACTTATATCATCATCTATAGCTGCGCGTTCCTGGGTGGCATTCTCGCGATCCGCGCCGGGGCGATCTCCGATACGACGCCGATCAGCGCCGTTTACGCCTTTGGCATGGCGCTGGAGCTGACGCTCGTAGCCATCATGACACTGCCGAGCTTCTTCGCCGCGACAGTGGGCGGTTCGAAGAAGCTGGTGTCTATCTTTGCCCAGGCCGAGGAGGATACCGAAAGCGGCGCGGCTCCGGAAGGGCTTTCTCAAGATAAGCTTGATGGCGCGCTGCGCACAGAGAATCTTAGCTTTGCTTATGGCGACCGGACTACGCTGGACGGTGTCAGCCTGGTGATTCCGCAGGGGAAGATCACGGCGCTTGTCGGACCCAACGGCTCTGGCAAGTCCACGCTGGTGAAGGTGCTTGACCGGCTTTATCCCGCGGAGAACGGAGATCTGCTACTGGGCGATACGAACGCTTCCGACGTTTCCCTCAAGACCTGGCGCGAGCAGTTTGCGGTGGTCTCACAGCGACCTTCGCTCTTTTCCGGCAGCCTTCGCGACAATATCTGCTACGGCATGAAACGCGAGGTGAGTGAGGAAGAACTGGCACGCGTAGTGCACCTGGCCAATCTCGACGAGGTGGTCGCTTCGCACGAGGGCGGGTTGGACTATGTGATCGGTATCAAGGGGACTGGCCTCTCCGGCGGCGAGCAGCAACGGGTCGCGATCGCGCGTGCTTTGCTGAGAGATGCCAAGATCCTGATTCTTGATGAGGCGACCGCGAATCTCGACGCGAAGACGGAGGATGAGGTGAAGAAGGGCCTCGTCGAGTTGATGAAAGGGCGGACGGTGATCGAAATCGCGCACAGCGCCTCGGCGATCCGGGACGCTGATCATGTGATCGTGCTCGATTCCGGGCGTGTCGCGGCCGCGGGTACGTGCGCGAAGCTGGTAGAAAGCAATGCCTTTTTCCGGCAGCTTGTAAGGGAAGGGTGATTCCTATGCGTTTTCAAGTCGATCACGATCTGCATATTCATTCATTTCTTTCGCTTTGCTCAAACGATCCCGGGCAGACGCCGGAGGCGATCCTCCGTTACGGGGAGGAGAACGGTCTGCGCACGCTCTGCCTGACGGATCACATGTGGGATCCAGCCGTTCCAGGGGCATCCCGCTGGTATGCGGCGCAGCCCTATGCGCGCACGCGGGAGGCGCTGCCTCTTCCGCAGTCTGAGAAGGTCCGGTTCCTGTTCGGGTGCGAGACCGAGATGGACCGTCGCGAGGTGATCGGCGTGTCCGCGCCGGTGATGCAGGAGCTGGATTTCATCATCATTCCGACGACGCACATGCATATGGACGGGTTCACGGTGGACGGCAGCGAAGGGGCCGAGGAGCGGACGGCGCTCTGGATCCGGCGCTTCGACGCGCTATTGGAGATGGATCTGCCGTTTGAGAAGGTCGGGATCGCACATCTGACCTGCCCGTTGATCTGGCGGAATCGCTACCTGGAAGTGTTGGAAAAGATCCCCGCCGAGGAGTACCACAGGCTGTTTGAGAAAGCGGCCGCCAAAGGGCTGGGGATCGAGCTTAATTTTGATTCGCTGGATATGGGGCCGCGCGAGACGGAACTGAATCTGCTGCCCTACCGGATCGCGAAGGAGGAAGGCTGTAAGTTCTATCTGGGAAGTGATGCCCATCATCCGGCGTCTCTGCTCCGCGCGAAGGCCAACTTTGAAAACATCGTGGATCTACTGGGGCTGGAGGAAGAGGATAAGATACCTCTATTGCTGAATTAAGATATTACAGGCAGTAGCAAGGTGTGCTCAAAAAGAAGGGTCATCTTGCTATGGGCCGAGATGTTATTAGCAAGGTTAGTTCGAAAAAGCATCACGTCTTGCTACGCCGGTAGCAAGGTACGTTCAAAAAGAAGGACCACCTTGCTATTGAGCGGGGTGTCATTAGCAAGGTCAGTTCGAAAAAGCATCACGTCTTGCTACGCCGGTAGCAAGGTGTGATGCTTTTTTGATGGTTTCTTGCTATTTCATTTTGAAAAGACTTCGGTTAGTTTTTATAGTTTCATCACTTCGATCTGATATCCGTCAGGATCTTTGATGAAGCACATGCGGTCGGCCATTTTGAATACGATAATGCCCATCTCCTCATATAAAGCCAGTGCTTTTTCGAATTCATCCGTCTTGACACAGAAATGATAGGAGCCGTCGCCGATATCGTAGCTGCCTTCATGTGCTTTCTCCCACTTGAGTTCCAGCACGACTTTCTGATCGTCATAGCCCATCATCACAAAGCGGACAGGGCCGTCGCTTGATCCCATCTCGCGGATGACTTTCATTCCAAGTGTCTTTTTATAGAAAGCGACGGAGCGGTCCATGTCTGTAACATGATAATTGAAATGGTCAAATACAAAGCTCATAAGTGCCTCCTTTTTCTTCTTTAGTGTTCGATCTCAAAGAAGAGGATGTGCAGACCATCCTCCAGAGTGTGCCCTTCGCCCACGAACTGGGCTCGGTGCAGGTAGGGTGCCAGCTCTTTGCTGTCGGTATAGAAGGTGGGGACGGTGTGGAAAGGCATGGTCATTTTCCCGGTGTTTTCGTCGAACCAGCCGTTGTTTTCTACATAAATGTGGGCGTCCTGGCCGGCTTTGTCCTTGCCTGTCAGCATATACCGCGCGCTCATGTGGCGGATGCCGGCGGCATTCTTTACTTGAGTGTCGACTCCGCAGGGTTCCACGATGCCTTCGAAGATCGCGCCTTTGACGTAGCCGCTGAAGGGGATCATCACCACCGATCCGTTCTCACCTTCCATGCTCACGGGCTTAAAGTTTTCAAATTCGACTTTGACATCCAATATCGGTTTTCTTTCCATGACCTTCGTCTCCTTTGTTTTTTCTGATTATAATACAGATCCGGAAAAGGGGCAACAAAAGACCGGCATCGGGTTGATAAATGCCTCGAATGAGAATATGATAGTAATATCTTATGTGAAGGAGGAAATGAAGATGAAGATCGTTGTTCTTACCGGGAGCCCACACAGGAGCGGGACATCCGCTTATCTCACGGATGAGTTCATCCGCGGCGCGAAGGAAGCCGGCCATGAGATCCAGCGTTTTGACGGAGCTTTTCTGAAAGTCCATTCGTGTATCGCCTGTGAGAAATGCCATACCGGAAATAGCGGTTGTGTATTCAAAGATGATATGCTTGCCATCCATGAGGCGCTGATCGGCGCGGACGCAGTCGTGATGTCTTCTCCCATCTATTACTATGGGATCAACGCCCAACTGAAAACGATCCTCGACCGTGTCTATGCCCGGAACGAAGAGATCCGCCACGGCAAGAAGGCGGCGCTGCTGCTTACCATGGCGGACGATATTACGGAATCCGCGGAGGCTTCTGAAGTCTGGTTCCGGAATTATACGAAATATATGGACTGGGAGAACGCCGGCGTCATATCCGCTATCAACAGCTGGAACAAGGACGCGCTCCTGGAGACAGATTTCCCTGAGAAGGCGTATCAGCTGGGAAAAGGGTTTTAAGCCGTTAGGATAGCGGATCGATCACGACAGATGTCCCTTCTTCCCATGTGCTCTTCTTCCTGATGGTGATAATGATCCTGAAATTGGAGCTATTATCTCTTTGCTCTCTATAATTGGAGATAAATAAGGGTATAGTGTAACAAATATCTCCCTGGCTTCTTTTCAGGATCTGATTTATGGTGATAATGATCCATTTTTTGAAATGATTATCTCCAAAATCACTCCTCCAGCTGAAAGGAAGAAGAGAAAAAGAGATATTTACTTCAGATACAAGTTGATTATCACCTGTTTTCGAAGTCACAAAATAGCAAAGGACCTGTAGCAAAATTGAGCATATCAAATGAGTTTTTGTTACGGGTCTTTTTATTTGGCTGAAATCCTGTTTTCTATTCTGGAATGCCATCAGCGGCAGATGAATCACACATAATACCTGATAAATATCTGAAGAAAAACCAGTAAAGGGCGATTCTTGAAAGCTT
>JAFRZE010000006.1 GCA_017442735.1 Bacillota bacterium | reverse complement strand
TTCGAGACCCCGATGCCTCATCACATCTACCTCGCGATACGCGAGGTTTTTCTTTTGTCCGGAGACCACTGTTTATGCGGTTTCCGGGCTTTTTTTCTTTCTCCCAAAAGCCATTGCTGTCCAATATAGCGCCCTCGATTTTCCTGCGTTTTTGTGTACACCTTGTGTACACTGTGTACACCATTTTCAGGTACTTCAGGTCAAGTCCAAAGCAGCAAATATCTTCTTTTTTCGTTCATTTTCTTCTGCTCTGTCAAAACAGTAATTGTTCAGCGTAGTTCTGGAATCCACATGCCCGGATACACGTCTGACCGTATCCAGATTCACATCTCCATCAAGCAAAGTACTGATCTGTGTCTTTCGCGCCTTGTGGGAAGAGCGATGAGTAATGCCCAACCTTTTACAGAACTCTCGATAACGATCATCAATGATTCGCGGTTTCAGATTGGATTCTCCGCTTCCCTTTTCCCACTCATCAACCTGACGAGAAGGGAATGATTTTTCCATAGCTGCTTTTCCCTTCCCACTTTTCTTTCGAAATCAAAAAAAAGAGGGAATGTCAACCACGGTTTCAGAGAAACAAACTCCTTTCTCCCGGTAGAAAAGCCCTAAAAAGGGAAGGTCACCTGCAAATAAAAGAAAATCCAGTCCCTCTCAAGCCAGGGCTGCAGCAAGCCCAGAATATAAGCTTTTTCACTATCCATCCCCTCGCAGGCCGCCGCGATCTTTTCTGCACAGTGCGCAACCGTCCGGCTGTGGTCTCCCCATGGACCGGGATTGAGCAACTCAGCTTCGGTGAGCAGCCTTTCAGCTTCTTCTCTTGTTGGAATCATGTCATTCTCCTCGAAATTCACCTTATTCCACCCATGTCACCGGATTCCCTGTTCTGGGCAGCGGCGTCCTGACCGGCGCCCCGTCGATCCCATATCCCAGGATCAACCCGCCGGTAATCGTCTCTTCATCCGACAGCCCATATGTCTTCAGGTACTCCCGGATCCCGGGATCATCATCCAGCCAGTGCAGCTGATTGATCCAGCATGACCCGAGATCCAGGGCGTTCGCCGCGATCATCATGTTTTGAAGCGCACAGGCGCTGTCAGCCATCGCGTTGCCGTAGCCTTTCCGATTGGCCGTCACAATCAGGACCGGAGCGCCATAATAAAAGACATATCCGCCCTTCTTTGACGCGTTGATCGAGTTCCGAAGCGACTTATAGGTGTCCGGCCCGGCCTCCATGGCCGCAAAAGCCTTCTCCGCCAGCCTTGCCAGCTCCCCCAACACCTCTTTGTTCGTGATCACGATCATGTGCGTTGATTGGTTGTTGCCGCCGCTCGGCGCCATTCGCCCCGCCTCGATCACCTGTTCGATCAGCTCTTTGGGCGGCATCGCGCCATCCATCCTTCGCGTACTTCTTCTGGTTCTGATAGCTTCTAAAGCATCCATATCAATCTCCTGTTTCATCAATAATCCAAACCATATCGATAGCTGCGGAGGCAGTATGCTTCTCTGGCTTTATCATCCTGCACGAATTCAGATATCCGTCCGCGGATCATCCGAAATCGCTTGTCCTGTGGATAATCCGTTACCAGTGAATCACAGATATCCAATGCCTCCTGCAAAAACTTCCGGTCACCGGGAATGCCCAGACAAAGCAAAGACCATGCCAGTTCATACCTCGTCTTGTCACTTCCTATCTCATCATTCAGACGACGCCGGATATCCACCGCCCTGGAATAGAACTCGATCGCCTGATCATAACCGGTCTTATCATCATTCGCCTCTTCCCGTTTTGCCTCGCCGAGATTCTCATAGATCCTGGCCAGATCCCGGTAGGCACCAAAGGTCCTGGTTTCATCCGCGATCGCTTTCCTTATCTTATATGCTTTCTCAAAGCATTCCCGTTTACTCCAGCGCGCTTCAGAGCGGATCTGTACACCCATCGTATTATATAATATCGACAGTTCTCTTTTATCTTCTATCGTTCCTGTTTCTTCCACGATCGCTTCCGTGATCTCCAGTGCCTTCTCCAGCTTATGGGTCTTCCTGTAACTGATCGCCAGAGATCTGCGAATATCCAAAGATGTCTCGATCCGCGAAAGCCTGGCGATCTCCTCCAGCGCCTTCTGGTACATCGCCGGGCCTTCTCTCATCCGGGAAAACTGTGAGCACAGCGCGTCCCCTATTTTGTTATAGAGGATCCATCGGATCTTATGTTTTTCCGGCATAGCCTCATAGACCTTGAGAGAATCCTGATAGTATTCTACCGCTCGTTCCGGAATGCCCAGTGAATGATAGATCTCACCCAGTTTATATAGGCTGTCGGCCAACAGTATCTTTGTCTCTTCCGCCAGGTATACACGAGATATATCACCAGCCAGCTCCTTCATTTCCTGATAGGAAGATCTTGCCTCTTCGAGCAGACCCGCTTCCATATATGCGTCACCCAGCGCCTCCGTCTCCCGGACAAGTGTCACGTCCTTCTGATCTCGCAGGTGATCGTCATACTGCTGTCGGATCATTGCCATCAGTTTCAGCCGCCACTGAATGGAAGTCTGATAGCTTCTTGTGACGCCTTTTCCATCATGATACATGGAAACCAGTTTCCGCACGGCTTCCTCCAGTCCATTTTCCGCTGATTCTGTGATCAGCCGGACGGCTCTTTCTCTGTCGACTTCTACATCGATCCCGTCCAGATAGGCCAGGCCAATAAAGAAATTATGTTCCGGACTGTCTTCATGCAGCGCGATAGGATACGCGTGATCCGTAATCCACCCGGCGATCGATTCCTCCCGGGATTTGCTGATACATTCGGGCATTGCGTCAAACGCTTCTACAAGTCCGTTTTTATCAGTTTTGATCATCTCCACCGGCAGGATCGGCTTACCCGACTCCACTGCCTGCGGATACTCATACTGCATGATATAATTCGGATGTCCGGCCGGCCTTTCGAGCAGATTCGGTGTGACGACCAAAGCAAAAATCGTACTGTCTGCCAGCGCTTTCTGAATGGCGTCATTGAAATCCTCACCCGGAACAAGGAATTCATCATACCAGATCGCGAAATCCCTGCAGGACCGGCGTTTATGGATCAGTTTCATCAGGTCCTGCGCGTAAAAGCGGTCCTTTTTCCGATAGCTCATAAAGATATAGGCGTCGAACGCATCCCGCACCTTCTCCATCATCTCGCTGCTGAGAAGACTGTTTTCAAGATATCGCCCCAGCTTGATTTTAAACGGGATCGCCGACGGATCAGTATCAAACGGCGCTAGATATTGGATGTTCCCTATCTTCTTATTGAAAAGAGCATCCAGCCCCTGTTCCATCATCAAGGGAAGGACCGGTATTCTTTCCTGATTCGCGAACGGAAGGATGATCTGTGTTATCCTGCAGCTATCCTGCAGCAGTTTTGTCGTCACGGGGACAACGATCAGCTGCATTGTCTGCAGATCAGAATACAGCTGGTCAACCGGCATTTCATCATCCGCGGGTTCATAAAATAAAGCAATCTTCTGAAATTCACTAAGCCATTTCCAGACCATCTCGAAGTACTTTCCGAAATCATCCGGATGACTGGAATAGAAGATCCTTGGCAATCCTTTGGGGTTGTCCTGCCCCAGTGTTTTAAAAGATAAGCTCTCAGACATAATTCCCTCCCGTCACTAAAGAAATGTACTCCTGCTTTTAGTCTACACGCTCCATTTCAGACATTAGAAAAGATCACTGGGAATTTCTTTTTCAAAAACTCACTTCACCTTCCCACTTTTCTTTCGAAATTGACTATATTTACTCATATAACTCTTCTAATGTAACCAGTCTGATCCTGTCCGGCTCAGCATGTTCTTTAACCCATTTTGAAAAACCGGATAAAGAAAAGAACAAAAACTCCACTTCCTCATATCGCTTGTCGATCAGACCGCGTCTGTCCATCAATGCTTCGTATGCTTCTTTATCGACCATTTCATTTTTGAACTTACACTCCCCGAGTACTGCCATTTTGTTCGCATCATCAATACCGACCACATCTATGTCCGCAGGCATATGATCATGCCCCGGGCCCCACCAGGTTCCTACATTTGTAACAAGACAATTCAGATTGCCATCCAGT
>JAFRZE010000030.1 GCA_017442735.1 Bacillota bacterium | reverse complement strand
TAATTCCCGAAGGCTGGCTTCTTAATGTTGTAACACATAACTGGAAGATAGACAGAAGGGATCGTTTTGGTCTTCTTCTCATTGCCTGTAAAGACACGATCGGAATTGTAACGATTCAGGAGGAACGTTTATGAACTGTCTCTGCTGTGGGAAACCGCTGATCCACCCCTCTGAATCGGGGTGGCATAGAAACTGCATAAAGCATTTCTTCGGCACGAGTGTTTTGCCCGAGATCGATATCACGGCATCTAATCTGGAAATAATCGCCAGCGAAACCGTCAGGAAAGGCCTGACTGTTCCTGGTGTCCAGAAAAAGATCTCTCTTCATCTTTTTTCGGAAGGAAAGCAACCCCGGCTGACTTTGGTAGACTATCCGACCGGTTATATTCTTAAGCCACAGGTCGATGAATATCGCTTCATGCCGGAATCTGAACATCTCGTAATGAGCATGGCCGATGCCTGTAGAATCATCACTGTCCCCCATGCCCTTATTCAGAACGGTGACACGGTAGCCTATATCACAAAACGAGTCGACCGAATCATGCAGCGTGAACATGTTTTTCGCCTCGCTATGGAAGACTTTTGTCAGCTCGATCTTCGTCTGGCACAGGACAAATACCATGGATCCTATGAACGCTGTTCTAAAGTCATCAACCGTTATTCCTCCCGTCCGCAGATGGATCAGACTGAGTTGTTTCTACGTTTGGTTTTCTGCTTCATGACTGGGAATTCAGATATGCATCTCAAAAACTTTTCGCTGATAGAAACTGCAGAAGGGTCCCGTGAATATATTATATCTCCTGCCTATGATTTACTTCCAGTTAATCTCATCATGCCGCAGGACACAGAGGAATTTGCCCTTCCCATGAACGGCAAGAAGACCAACCTTCGGAAAAAAGACTTTCTGATTTTTGCCAAGTCCTGTGGCATTCCCAGGGAAGCGGCTCAGAAAATGATCACATTCCTTTTGAGCAAAAAAGCCATCCTGCTTTCTTTGTGCGCCGAATCATTGCTGCCTGAGGATATGAAAGCGAACTTTGCAGACTTGATTGAAAGCAGATGCAAACGACTGGCCGATTGAGTATCTGTACGTAAAAAAGATATTATCGCTTTCATCAACGATCAAAAATTCAATCCACTGAAGTATATTCCTCCAGATTACTGGTACACTCGCGAGCCGGTCAAAAAGAGGCCCGGAAGCAGCATAAAAAGGATCTCCTGTTCCGAAAACAGGAGATCCTTTTCGCTCTCTTCAGCGTCACGAAGGCTGCCTTTCTCTTCGGGACTTCAGGAGCGGTTTGTCCTTGACCTCCGCCAGTTTCTGTTCCCGGCGTCCGAGTACTTCGGCAGGCTTGGGCCTGATATCGCCTGATCTGGTAAGAGCCCACTTGGTCATCAGAGGACCGGCGATCTCATAGACCAGAACGGTGAAGAGGATGATATTTCGGATCAGCGGGCCGTCTCCGGGAAGCTGGTCGGCAGTCACGCACATGCCGAGCGCGACGCCGGCCTGCGGAAAGAGCGTGATGCCAAGATAACGGACGACTTCCTTGCTGCAGTTTACGGCTTTCGAAGACAGGCGCGCGCCGAAGTATTTCCCGAGGCAGCGGGTCAGAATATATACCAGTCCGATAAGCATGATGCTGCCTCTGCTGAAGACGGAGAGGTTGAAGCCGGCGCCGCTTAATACGAAGAACAGTACCAGAACAGGAACAGACCAGCGGTTGGCGCGGCCCATAAGGTCTTCCGCGAGCGGAGAAATGTTGACAAAAATCGTTCCCAGCATCATACAGACCAGCAGAGACGAGAAACCGACCGTCACAGGCCCGGCTTTGAACGAGAGCATGGAAAGGCCCACAGTCAGGATGATAAAGGTGATCGTCATGGACAGACGGTTTGAGTTGGAATGGAACATGGTTTCCAGCTTTTTAAGGACCATGCCGGCGGCAGCGCCGAGCAGCAGGGACAGAACGATCTCCAGAAGCGGGTTGGCCAGGATCGAGATCAGATCCGCACGGCCAGAGCTGAGGGCTTTGGCAATGCCGAAGGAAACGGCAAAGACGATGAGCCCGACGGCATCGTCCAGTGCGACTATGGGCAGGAGCAGGCTCGTAAGTTCGCCTTTGGCCTTATACTGCCGGACCACCATGAGAGTCGCGGCAGGCGCCGTAGCGGCAGCGATAGCGCCAAGCGTGATCGCCGCGGG
>JAFRZE010000029.1 GCA_017442735.1 Bacillota bacterium | reverse complement strand
TTGTCCCGGTAAACGCCCAGAGGATACTGCGGGATCATCTTCTCGTCGATCCACTCTAAGGCTTTCTGCGGCGTCATGCCCCAGTTGGTCGGGCACGCTGACAGGACTTCCACCAATGAGAATCCCTTGCCTTCCACCTGATTCTGGAAGGCTTTTTTGATGGCTTTCTTTGCCGCACGGACATTCTTGACGTTATTCACGGTCACACGCTCCAGATAGGCCGGCGCTTCCAGCGTCGAGAGCAGTTCGCAGATGTTGATGGGATATCCCTGCGTCTTCGGATCTCTCCCGTAGGGGGATGTCTGCGTCACCTGGCCGATCAGGGAAGTAGGCGCCATCTGGCCGCCCGTCATTCCGTAGATCGCGTTGTTGATGAAGATGATCGTGATGTTC
Source organism: Bacillota bacterium (assembly GCA_017442735.1). Classification (GTDB taxonomy): domain Bacteria; phylum Bacillota; class Clostridia; order Lachnospirales; family Bianqueaceae; genus RUG760. Next base: position 99,871 of record JAFRZE010000029.1, on the reverse strand, counting down.
TCTCCTCTGGCCGCTGTCGATACGGTCTCACAAAGACCGATCGAAGCAAGATCTCCGTCTCCCTGATAGGTGAAGACGATGTTCTCCGGCATGGATCTCTTGACGCCTGTCGCGACCGCCGGCGCTCTTCCGTGGGAGGCTTCGATCATATCGCAGGCGAAGTAATCATATGCCATGACCGAGCATCCGACCGGCGCGATGCCGATCGTTCTTCCTTCGATCCCCAGCTCGTCGATCGCTTCAGCAACCAGACGGTGGATGATCCCGTGCGTACAGCCCGGACAGTAATGCAGCACTTTATCTGTCAGTGCGTGCGGTTTGTCAAATACTACCTGGCTCATGACTTATTCCTCCTTCCCGGCTGCGGCTTTGATCGCTGCCAGCACTTCTTCCGGTGACGGGATCATCCCGCCTACACGGCTCACCAGCTCCACCGGCTTTTTGCACCGGATCGCCAGTTCGATATCTTCCTTCATCTGGCCCATGTTCAGCTCTACGCTGATGAACGTATTCACTTGATCCGCTGCCTCAAACAGCGCTTTCTTCGGGAACGGCCACAGGGTGATCGGACGGATCATGCCTACCTTGATCCCCTGCTTACGTGCTTCCACGATCGCGTTACGTGAGACTCTGGCTGTAATGCCGCAGGATACGATGCAGATCTTTGCGTCTTCCATCATGAATTCTTCCCACAGGCATTCTTCTTTCTCGATCGTCTCATACCGTTTGAAACGTTCCAGGTTCTTCTCTTCCAGTTCCGCCGGCTGCAGATACAGGGAGTTGATGATGTTGTGCTCTCTTTCCATCTTGGTGCCGGTGACTGCCCAGCTGTGGTCCGCCTGAGTCTCTTTGGGCTCCGGCAGGACGACCGGCTCCATCATCTGGCCCATTGTGCCATCCGCCAGGAGCATCGCCGGCATCCGGTACTTCTCCGCCAGGTCGAACGCTTTCGCTGTCAGGTCTGCCATCTCCTGCACGCTCGAAGGCGCCAGTACGATCACATGGAAGTCTCCGTGTCCCGGTCCACGTGTGGCCAGGAAGTAGTCGCTCTGGGATGGCTGGATACCGCCAAGGCCCGGGCCGCCTCTCTGTACGTTCACGATCAGTGCCGGAAGATCCGCTCCCGCAAGATACGAGATCCCTTCACACTTCAGCGCGATGCCGGGAGAGGAGGAAGATGTCATGGCTCTCTTGCCGGTAGAGGCAACGCCGTAAACCATGTTGATGGCCGCGATCTCGCTCTCCGCCTGAAGGAACGTCCCGCCGATTTTCGGCATCTTCTTCGACATGTAGGCTGCTACTTCCGTCTGCGGGGTGATCGGATATCCGAAATAGTGCCGGCATCCGGCCAGGATCGCGGCTTCCGCGATGGCCTCATTGCCTTTCATCAATACTTTTTCACTCATCGCTATTTCTCCTATCCTTTTAACGTTCTACTTTAATGACGCAGTCCGGACACATCATGGCGCAGAAGGCGCAGCCAATGCACTTTTCCGGCTCAAACTGTTCCACCGGCGTATGGCCTTTGGAATTGAGTTTCGTTTTGGAAAGCTGCAGGATCCCTTTCGGGCAGGCGTTCACGCACAGCCCGCAGCCCTTGCAAAGTTCTTCCTTGAATGTCAGTTTAGGCATTTCTTCCTCCTAATATTACAGACGGCTTCTGATGATCTTCCCGCTGGTCGTCTTGGGCAGTTCATCCTTGAAGACCACGATCCTGGGATACTTATACGGTGCCGTATGCTTCTTCACGTAATCCTGAATCTCTTTTTTCAGTTCATCCGTTCCTTCCGTTCCCGGTACCAGTACGATCGACGCCTTGACCACCTGACCGCGGATTTCATCCGGCGCGGGTGAAACGCCACATTCCAGAACATAAGGCAGTTCCATGATGACATTTTCGATCTCGAACGGTCCGATCCGGTAGCCGGAGGACTTGATCACGTCATCCGCGCGGCCGACATACCAGTAGAAACCGTCTTCATCGCACCAGGCCAGATCGCCGGTATGATAGAATCCGTTTTTCCAGGTCTCGGCGGTGTCTTCCGGAGAACCATAATACTCTCTGGCCAGACCGCAGGGCAGGCCCTTCGAAATGTTGATGCAGATCTCGCCGGTCTCACCGGTCTGGACTTCATTGCCGTCATGATCGAGCAGATGCACATCGTAAAGCGCTACCGGCTTACCCATGGATCCGATCCTGTGTCCGCTGCCCGCCAGATTTCCGATAATGACCGTTGACTCGGATTGTCCGAAACCTTCCATGATCCGAAGGCCGGTCGCTTTTTCAAACTGCCGGAACACTTCCGGATTCAACGCCTCACCCGCGATGCTGGCATGTTTGATAGAGGAAAGATCATACTGTGAAATATCCTGCTTGATCAGCATACGATACATCGTTGGCGGCGCACAGAATGTCGTGATATGGTATCTCGCGAAGAGCGGCAGGATCTTCGATGCGTCAAAACGATCGAAGTCATAAACGAAGACCGCGCCTTCGGACAGCCACTGTCCGTAAAGCTTGCCCCACATAGCTTTGGCCCAGCCGGTGTCGGAAATGGTCAGGTGCAGACCTTCCGGATCGACCTGCTGCCAGTAATGAGCCGTCACATAGTGTCCCAGCGGATAACGGTAATCATGGACCGCGCACTTGGGATAGCCGGATGTACCGGAAGTGAAGTACATCAGCATGGGGTCATATCCGCAGGGAGCATCCTTGGCTCTCGGATACCGGCGGCTGAACAGACCGTATTCAGCGTCAAAATCGTGCCAGCCTTCCCGCGCGCCGTTGACCATGATCTTCAGCAACGGCTTATCCGCCGTATTCTGCGCCATTTCCACTTCCTGAGCCGTCCCGCCATCCGGCGTACAGACGATCGCGGATACACCGGCTGCCTGGAACCGGTATTCAAAATCATGGGCTTTCAGCTGATAGGTGGCAGGGATCGCCACAGCACCGATCTTGTTCAGCGCCATCATGCAGAACCAGAACTGATAGTGCCGCTTCATGACCAGCATGACGCGGTCTCCGCGTTTGATTCCCAGAGAAGTAAAATAGTTGGCCGTCTGAGAAGAGGCGTCCTTCAGATCCTTGAAGGTGAATCTGCGCTCGGTCATATCCTCGGAAATATGCAGCATCGCCAGTTTCTCCGGCTTCTCGCGTCCCAGGGCGTCCAGCACGTCAAAGGCAAAGTTGAATTTGATATCATCCTTGAAGGAGATCTTCTGCAGCAGGCCGTTCGCGTCTTCCTTCGTATCGATGAAGCGCTCCGCGATCCTTCCGGCGTCCGGTTTCGCGGCTGCCCGCTCCACACGGATCTTCTGCGGTCCGCTCTCCCCGCCGTAAAGCTCATCCTGATGCTTCAGAACGATTGCGTAGAACAGGCAGTCCTGCCCGTCCGCGGCAACCATACCGTGCGGGATCGAGGAATCGAAGTAGATGCAGTCGCCTTCGTGCAGGTATTCCGTATGATCCCCGATCTGGATCTTCATGGATCCCTTGATGATCAGGTCGCATTCCTGCCCTTCATGGGTCGTCAGTTCGATATCCGAATAGAACGCCCGGTCGCTGTATTTGTTCTCAACGAACAGCGGATCCGCGATACGATTCTGAAAGCCGGCCGCCATGTTGTAATAGATCATCTCATGGGCCTGCTCGATCTTCTGTCCGCTGCCGGATCTGGTCAGGCTGTATGAACGCAGTTTGGGGCTCGATCCTTCGATCAGATCCGTGACGTCTACACCAAACGCCAGCGCGCACCGATACAGAAACGCGAATGTCAGGTCGCTCTGACCCGCTTCACACGCGTTGTATTCCGCTTCTGTCACGCCGGTATTTTTAGCCATCTCGCTGATCGAATAGCCGGCGATGTCTCTCAGTTCGCGAATACGTCCCGCGACTTCCTGGATCTTAAAGCCCAGTCCCGTAGTCTGTTCTGCCATATTTCCTCCTATTCAGGCGGGTCATCAATAAAAAACTCGCCTCAAAGCAATCTTTGAGACGAGTAACATCTTCTGTAACCCGCGGTACCACTCAAATTGCATAAAGCTCACGCTTTATACCACTTTTTAGGTTCCAACAAACCCTAAGCACTGACGCAGCTAACGCGGGAGAGGTCTACTCATCCCCGGCAGGGACTTTCTTCTCTCCGGCTCTGGAGCTACCTTCCTTTCGCAGCCGGTACCGATTCGCACCAACCATCGGCTCTCTGTAACCTTTCCCGCGAAAAGACCTCTCCGTCATGGCCTTTCGTAAAGTGTATTCTAACATGTCATGACCGCGGTGTCAAGTAAAACTCCGCTGCCGGATCGATTCATAAAGAAGCATACCCGCGGCGATCGCGGCATTCAGCGATTCCGCCTGTCCCGGCATGGGGATCTTTACCAGACTGTCCGCTGCCTGCGCGGCCGTTTGTGAAAGCCCGGCGCCTTCGTTGCCGATCAGGATCGCGACCGCTCCGCTAAGATCCGTTTCCCAGGGAGCCTTTTCTCCTTTCAGATGAGCCGCGATCAGCCGGACGCCTTTTATCTGAAGAATGGGCGCCAGTTCCTCGATCCCCGGGAAAGAGATCAACGGTAGATGAAGCAGCGAACCCATGCTGGAGCGTACGACTTTCGGACTGTAGAGATCGGCAGTCCCTTTACTGGTAAAGACAGCCGCGGCGCCTGCCGCGTCAGCCGTACGAAGGATCGTTCCAACGTTTCCCGGGTCCTGCAGATCTTCCAGGATGACAAACAGCGGATCTTCTTTTGAAAGCACCGCCTTCACATCCCACTTCTTCCGGCGAACGATCGCCAGAATGCCCTGCGGATTTTCCGTATCCCCCAGTCTTTTGAAAAGAGGCCGGCTCACCCGGTAGACGGGACAGCTAAGAGGATCCAGTGTGCGGACATATCCTTTATTCTGATCGCAGAATTCATCTTCCAGCCACAGAGATTCGATCTCCCATCCGGAAGATAATACTTCATCCACGGACCGAAGTCCTTCGGCGGTGAAGACTCCCGCTTTTCTGGCTTCCCTGGTAGTCTGAAGCTTTACCGCCTGCTTATAGGCTGCGTTCTGCGCACTGGTGATCGTTTTGATTTCCATATGATTTCCTCAAAACAAAGAGAGTCTGCCGCGCGGGCAGACTCCCTTGGATCTTTTCATTAGTCGTCGATATAGGGCAGCAGAGACATATGTCTTGCACGCTTGACCGCTGTAGTGATGTCACGCTGGTGCATCGAGCAGGTACCGGTAATACGACGGGGAAGGATCTTGCCGCGCTCGGAGATGAACTTTCTCAGTTTGGCAACATCTTTATAATCGATCTTTTCATTCGGATTCGCGCAGAAAACGCAGACTTTTTTGCGGCGACGCATCATGGGACGTCTTTTCTGCGGAGCTTGATTCGTCGTTTCAGGCATTTCTATTTTCCTCCTTCATTCAATTTAGAAGGGCAGATCTTCGTCACCTTCGATGTCCGTATCGATCGGCATGAATCCATCAGCCGGAGCCTGCTGTACAGGAGGCATTGCCTGCTGCTGGACCGGCTGTGCCGGATATCCCGCGCCTGCAGGAGCAAAGTCCTGATTTACCGGCTGCTGATAATTCTGCTGGGCCGGAGCCTGCTGCTGATAATTCTGCTGCTGAACCGGCTGCGGCTGAGCGCTTTGCTGATAGGATCCACGGCTCTCGGAAGAGCTGCGGCTTTCCGCAAAATACTGTTCGGTTACGATGACATCAGTGGTATAACGTTTATTTCCGTCTCTGTCTGTATAGCTTCCATTTCTCAGCTCACCGACGACAGCGACCATCATACCCTTTTTGAAATACTTTCCGGCAAACTCGCCTCTGTTGCCAAACGCAACGATATTGAAGAAATCCGCGTCCGGCTCGCCGTCCCGTCTGTAAGAACGGTTAACGGCAATGCTGTAACGGCCGACGGCCGTTCCGTTGGAGCCCTGAGAATAACGGACTTCCGGATCTTTTGTGAGTCTGCCCATTAAAATGACTTTGTTCATAACAAAACCCCTTTCGGTTTGTGCTGATTACTCTCCTTCTCTGAGAATCAGGTAACGGAGCACGGTTTCGTTTCTGAGACGCATTTCTTTTTCAAGTTCGACAGCCATTTCCGGAACAGCATCGACCTTGATGAAATAGAAATACCCTTCGCTCTCTTTGCGGATCTCGTAAGCAAGTTTCTTCTTGCCCCACTCGTCCACCTCAGCTACGGTACCGCCATACTTCGTGATGTAGCCTTTGATCAGTTCCAACTCCGATGCACGAGCTTCGTCGGTCAGCACGGAAGAAAGAACAACGGCAACTTCATAACGGTTCATCGTTTACACCTCCTTTTGGTCTTTGGCCCTCCCCTAAAGGGAGAACAAGGATAAAATCCAGAAAGCTAGTATAGCACAGGGAAGAGCCCAATGCAAGCATTATTTTAAAAAGTTTCTTACCCTCTGATTCAATAAAACAGCCCCGGTCTCCCGGGGCATATTTTCATGGATCTTTCTTAGCCGTAGGTCGAAACACGATGGTTGACTTCTTCGATATCGAAGCTCGGACGGCGTTTCATCGCCAGCGCCTCGTCGATATCAAAGTCAACATATTTTTCATCACGGTAGGCTACCACACGGTTGTTCTTGCCGGCCAGCAGCAGATCGACCGCGTACACGCCCATCATAGTCGCGTGTTTGATATCCACAGCGGTCGGGATACCGCCGCGCTGAACATGACCAAGGATGGTCGCTCGGGTTTCGATACCAGTTTCTTTTTCAATCGTTTCCGCTATTTGCTGGCTCGTTAATCCCAGTAATTTCGGGATGCCTTCCGAAACAACAATAATGTTGTGTTTCTTGCCTCTGGAACGGTTCTCCCGAATAACCTGCAAGATGCTCTCAATATTTGCGGATTCCGGATGCTCGGGGATCAGGATCGCGTCAGCACCGCCGCAAAGACCGGCCCAAAGAGCGATCTCACCGCAGTGACGGCCCATAACTTCCAGAACGGAGCAGCGATAGTGCGAACCGGAGGTATCTCTCAGACGAATAACGGCTTCCAATGCAATGTTGACGGCGCTGTCAAAACCGATCGTATAGTCGCTGCAGGCGATATCCCGATCAATGGTCCCGGGGATGCCGACCACATTGATGCCGTGCTTGGAAAGCTTCTGCGCGCCTTTCCAGGATCCGTCGCCGCCGATGACGACCAGACCGTCGATGCCATGCGCTTTTGCGTTGTCAGCCGCCTGCTTGATCGCCGCGGCTGCTTTTTCAGGATCAGGATCGATGAATTCAGGACAGCGTGCTGTATACAGCACGGTACCGCCATGATGGATGATATTGCCGACACTGACCGCGCCCAGATCTACGATCTCATCGCGCAGAAGGCCGCTGTAACCCTGCATGATCCCTTTGACCGTAACACCTTTGTTCATTGCCGCACGAGCCGCCGCACGGATCGCCGCGTTCATGCCCTGCGCGTCGCCGCCGCTGGTCAGAATACCGATGGTCTTGATTTCTTTTGCCATTACTTTATCCCTCTTTCAGAAAATTTAGAAAAAGCAATCATAGATACTTGTATTTTACAGTAAAACCAGGCAAAACGCAAGAAAGAATTACCCGACATTTCCGGCTCCCAACATGTTCTGAAGCGCGGCCAGCGTCTCGGGAGAAGCGGCCGTTTTATACCGATCCGGCGCTTTTAGCCTTACCTTGCCTTCCGTCAGATAGATCCGTACTTCTTTTTCTCCCGGATCCTCTTCCAGGATGTGACAGATCTCATCCTTCCATCTCTGCCATGCCGCCTGATCAGGCAGACGAAGCCACAGTGGTCTTAAGTCTTCCATCCGGATGATCACGGATGCGATCAGTTTGCTGTCAGCCTCTTCCTCAGCGGAAACACGTCCCCTCACAAAGATTTTTGAATCCTCCACCGTCAGGTCTTTATATCGTTCATAAGTGTTCGGGAAAACCAGCACTTCCACGGATCCGTACAGATCCTCCACCGTCAGAAACGCCATCAGTTTGTTGTTTTTCGTCACCTTGATCGTCCGGCCGGTGACCAGACCGCCGATCACGACTTCCTGACCGTCGATCAGGACCGCTTGAGAGCCGGATCCGTCCTCCGCCTCATCCGCGGCTTCATCATAGGTAAAGTCGGAGGAAAGATTGGTGATGTTTCTGCGCCAGAGCGCTTCATTCCGATCCAGCGGATGACCGGTCAGGTAGATGCCCATGACTTCCTTCTCAAAGGCCAGCCGGATCACGTCTTCAAATTCCGGCGCGTCCAGCAGCGGATCCTGTTCCATGGCCTCTTCCTCGCCTTCCTCGGTGGGAAGACCAAACAGATCCATCTGTCCGCTCATCTTGTTTTTCCGCCATTCCGCGGCGGCTGCCATGATGCCGGGATAAGCCTGCATGAAGGCAGAACGTTTGCCCATTCCGCCGCCCAGCGAGTCGAAGGCGCCGGCTTTGATCAGGCTTTCCAGTGCCCGCTTATTCAGATCTTTTTCACCCATCCGGCGGCAGAAATCCGTCATACTCAGGAACGGACCGTTCTCTTCTCTTTCCTCGACCATCCGGTCGATCAGGCTCTTGCCGACGTTCTTGATGGAGGAAAGACCATAGCGGATCTTCTTGACTCTGACTTCTTTTCCGTCCTTGATCTCCTTCACGACGGTGACCGAATACCCTGAATAGCCTTCATTGATATCCGGCGGCAGCAGCTGGATCCCCAGCGCTTTCAGTCCCTGGATATACCCGATGACCTTCGAGGAATGTTCCATGACGGAGGTCATCATGGAAGCCATGAATTCGACCGGATAATGACATCGTAGATACGCTGTCTGATAAGCGACCACCGCATAGGCCGCCGCGTGAGATTTGTTGAAAGCATAAGACGCGAAGTCCGTCATTTCATCAAAGATCGATTCCGCCACATCCGGGCTGATCCCTTTGGAAACACAACCGGCCACATTCTCTTCCGGATTGCCGTAGACGAAGTTATGCCGCTCGGCGGCCATGACATCCGCTTTCTTCTTGGACATGGCACGGCGCACCAGATCCGAACGTCCCATGGTATAGCCTGCCAGATCCCGCACGATCTGCATGACCTGTTCCTGATAGACCATACATCCGTAGGTGGTATTCAGGATAGGCTCCAGCAGCGGCGTCTTGTACTCGATATGGTCGGGATCCTTTTTGCCTTTCAGATACTTCGGAATAAAGTCCATCGGGCCCGGACGGTACAGGGAGATGCCGGCGATGATATCCTCCATGTTTTCCGGACGAAGTTCACGCATGAACTGGGTCATGCCGGCACTTTCCAGCTGGAAGACGCCGTCAGTCTTTCCGGCGCTGATCATCTGATATACTTCCGGATCATCCATGGAAATGTTATCCATATCCAGGCGGATGCCCTCTGTCTGATAGATATTATCGATCGCATCCTGGATCACGGTCAGGGTCCGGAGGCCCAGGAAGTCCATTTTCAGAAGCCCGAGTTCCTCGAGCGTGTTCATGGTATACTCGGTGACCACGTTGCCGTCGTTGGTGCAGAGCGGGACGAACTTCATCGTCTCATCTCCCGTGATCAGAACGCCGGCCGCGTGTGTAGAAGTATGCCTCGGCAGGCCTTCCAGACGCATGGCCATATCGATCAGTTTACGGATCTGCTCATTGCCGTCATAGACCTCTTTGAGCTCCGGGTTCCTCTCCAGCGCCTTATCGATGGTCATCTTCAGCTCATTCGGGATCATCTTGGCGATCTTGTCCACATCCCCGTAGGGAAGGTCCATGACACGTCCGACGTCCCGGATGACCAGCCTGGCCGCCATCGTTCCAAAGGTAACGATCTGCGCGACCTTATCCGCGCCGTATTTCCGGGTCACATAGTCGATGACTTCCTGACGTCTGCGATAACAGAAGTCAGTATCGATATCCGGCATGGAAACTCGTTCCGGATTCAGCAGCCGCTCAAAAAGCAGGTTATAACGAAGCGGCTCCACCGAGGTGATATAGAGTGTATAGGAAACCAGCGAACCGACGGCCGAACCTCGGCCGGGACCTACCTTGATCTCATTCTCGCGGGCATAGTTGATGAAATCCCAGACGATCAGGAAATAATCCACAAAGCCCATTCCTTCGATGACGCCGATCTCATACTCCAGCCGGTTCACCAGATCCTGCCAGGCAAAGCGCGCCTTCGCCGGAACGAACCCGGTTCTTTCCGGGTCGCAGTCCGCATAACGTTCCTTCAGACCTTTGTAGCAAAGTGAGCGCAGCATCTGCGATGCGCTCATCCCCGCCGGCACGTCATAAGCCGGGAGTTTTCTCTCATGGAATTTGATCTCGACATGGCACATGTCGGCGATCTTTACCGTGTTGGCAAGGGCTTCCGGCGCGTATGGAAACAGCGCCGCCATCTCCTCCGGGCTCTTCAGATAATATTCACCTTCGTAGCGGAGACGATCGGAATCCGCCAGCTTCTTCCCGGTCTGGATACACAGCAGGATATCGTGTGCTTCCCGGTCTTCCTTGTAGATATAATGGACATCATTGGTCGCGATCAGCGGAAGGCTAAGCTCCTTCGACATGCGGAGCAGCGCCTGGTTCAGGATCGTCTGCTCGGAGCTTTCATGTTCCTGCAGTTCCAGATAGAAATGATCGGGTCCGAACAGTTCTTTGTAACGGATCGCTACTTCTTTCGCCTTCTCATAGGACTGGGTCAGAAGAGGCCGTGCCACGACACCGGCCAGACAGGCGCTGGTCGCGATCAGTCCTTCATGGTACTTTTCAAGCAGTTCAAAATCGATTCGGGGCCGATAATAGAAACCTTCGATGAATCCAAGAGAGACCAGACGCATCAGGTTTTCGTAACCGGTGTTGTTTTCCGCCAGCAGGACCAGATGATCATACCGGGCCCCGTTCTTTTCCTCTCGCTCAAAACGCGACCCGCCTGCCACATAGACTTCGCAGCCGATGATCGGTTTGATGCCTTCTTTCTGACAGGCCTTGTAGAAATCGATCGCCCCGTACATGACGCCGTGATCCGTGATGGCGAGCGCGTCCATGCCCAATTCCTTGGCCCGGTGCGCGATCTCACTGATCTTGGAGGAGCCATCGAGCAGGGAATACTCGGTATGCACGTGCAGATGTACAAAGGGAATCTTCTCAGCCGTCTGTACTGTTTCTTCGGGCATGGGGCCCTCCTTTCTCTTCTTTACGGATGGATCCAGCTTACGATCTCATCGATCACATCTTCCGGGACCCGGCCGGGGCGTTCATATTCTTTATAATGACCGGCGAAGATCCCCTGCGACGGTGTCAGCAGGTGATTCAGATCGTCAAATACTTTTAGTGTCACATTGGCAGCATTCCAGGAGGCAACCGTTTCTTCCCAAACGGAAAAATCATCCTCTACAGTGATCTGATAATCCGCGCCGCCCTGGAGGATCAGGATCGGCGTACCGCTTTCCGCCAATTTCCGGTATCCTTCCACATAGTCGTAAGAAAAATAATCTTTCCAGAAGGCGGCGGGTCTTGTCAAGGCAAATTCCTGGGTCAGCTTCTCTTCACTGACCTTGAGATAATCGCCTTCCTTCACATACTCCCGTTCCATTTCGATCTTCTGGACCAGATAATAGATCTCGTCGCTCTGCCGGTCGATCAGTCCGTAACGGATATACTGATCATAGATCACATCATACCAGGGTCTGGGCGAAGTGGATACCAGAATGAATCCGGCAAAGCCACGAAGACTCTCTTCCTTCATCTTTTCCTGTATCCTGGAGCCTACCACGCCTCCCTGAGAATGACCCAGATAATAGATCCTCGACTCATCCACGAAGGCTTTCTCCAAAAGCGCCTTGTACGCGTAGATCGTATCTTCCGCGTATTCCCAGTCGACGGTAAAGACTTCTTTGGGAGCTGCTTCCGCCGATTCCTCGTCCGAGTAGGTATAGGTACGCTTATCAAAACGGATCGTGACGATCCCTTTCGCGGCCAGATCCCACGCGAGATCCTGATAAGGCCGTACCGAACCGGACTTCATATCCATGTTGTTGCCGCCGTCACCGCCGACCAGGACAATGGCCGGAAGCATAGAAGACGCGGAAGCATTGGCCGGATAGGTGATTTTCGCGGCCAGCGGATGATCGGTCCCTTCGCCCAGGATGATCTCTTCCTCGACCACACCGTCCGGTACTTCTTCCCGGCTCCAGTAGCCTTTTTCTGTTTCATACAGATCCGCCAGGGCCAGTTCATCGTTCGATGTAAAAAGCAGCGCCAGCATCAGCGTGCCGCCGTTTTCCATCTCCATCTCGCCGATATAGGCTTTTTCGTTTCCGTACTGATAGCCTTCGGAGAGGAAAATGCTTTCCGGCTGTCCGTAAACGGGAGAAAGCGCATGCCACTGATCAAAGAGTCCTTCAAACGTCTCCGCGTCATCCAGTCCCGCGTGATAGCCCATCTCATTGACTTTATCGAGGTCATCATTCCGAAGGGCGTCCATGACATCCGCCAGATACAGCCGTCCGTAGGAAAGATCGATATCTGAAAGCGCGTCCAGCGCCTTACCGTAGATGCGGACCGTTACACCGCATCCCGTCAGACTGATAAGGAGTGCCGCTATGAGGATCACAGCGGCAGCTCTCGTAAACAACTTTTTCATCATGTGATTACTGATTCGCGGACCAGGCCAGGTACGCGTTCATAAAGTTATCCAGTTCTCCGTCCATGACAGCCTGGATGTTGCCGGTCTCTTCCTGCGTGCGCAGGTCCTTGACCATTGTGTAGGGATGGAAAACATAAGACCGGATCTGCGATCCGAAGGCGTTTTCCATGACCTCTCCGCGAATGTCAGAAAGGCGGCCGGCCTGTTTTTCTTTTTCCAGCTGATACAGTTTGGCCTTGATCATCTGCATCGCCTTATCCTTGTTCTGATACTGGGAGCGCTCGTTCTGACACTGCACGACGATACCCGTGGGGATATGCGTGATACGGATCGCGGAGGAAGTCTTGTTGACTTTCTGTCCGCCGGCACCGCTGGAACGGAACACGTCGATCCTCAGATCATCCATGTTCAGATCCACTTCCACATCTTCATCCAGTTCCGGCATCAGATCACAGGAGCTGAACGAGGTATGGCGGCGGCCCGCCGCGTCAAAAGGCGAGATGCGGACCAGACGGTGAACGCCCTTCTCCGAGCGCAGATATCCATAAGCGTTCTCGCCGTTGATCTGGATGGTCACGCCCTTGATGCCGGCCTCATCGCCTTCCTGATAGTCCAGAAGCTCGATCGTATATCCGTGTTTTTCTGCCCAGCGGGTATACATGCGGTACAGCATGGCTGTCCAGTCACAGGCCTCTGTTCCGCCCGCGCCAGCGTGCAGGGTCAGGATCGCGTTCTTGGCATCGAACTCACCGGTTAAAAGAGTCGTCAGACGCAGTTTTTCATACTGCTCTTTGAAGGATCTGATCTCTTCTTCCGCTTCTTCCGCCAGGGAAACATCCTCTTCCTCCTGACCCATCTCGATCAGTGCTTCGGCATCTTCGAACGCCTGTTTCAGACTGTCGAATTCATCCAGCCGGCGTTTGACGGAACCTGCTTCCTGCACGATCTTCGAACTCTTCTCAGGATCGTCCCAGAAACCGGGTTCCATCTGTTTGTGTTCCAGCTCCTCTACCCGGAGCTTCAGTCTGTCCAGATGGAGCGCCTCCGCCAGCTCGTTTAGCTGCGGCCGGTATTTCTCCATCTCCAGCTTCAAATTATCAAATTCCAGCATGATTAAATGTATATCCTTTAATTCTCGAATCGTCCGTGACAGTTTTTATATTTCTTGCCGCTGCCGCAGGGACACGGATCGTTGCGGCCGATCTTCTTCTCAGACCGCTTCACCGGTTTCTTTACCTGGGTGCCTTCACCGCCGCGGTTCGTTGAAATATTCTTTCCGACTTCCTTACGCTCGACCTCTTCCTTCTCGACCAGGTGGACCGTGAACAGGCCGTGGAGCGTCGTCCGGATGATATCCTCATTCAGCTCCTCGAACATATCGAAGCCCAGCAGCCGGTACTCATCCAGCGGGTTCTTCTGCGCGAATGCCTGCAGACTGATGCCCTGACGCATCTGGTCCATGATATCCAGATGGTCGGTCCAAAGCGTATCCACGCTGCGCAGGAGGATCATCCGTTCGACCTCACGCATGCGCTCCGGTTCGATCTCCTGCTCCTTCGCCTCGTACAGTTCTCTCGCTTCTTCCTGCAGCCGTTCCGTGAGTTTCTCGGGAGTAATGGTCTCGAGCTCATCCGCGACCGAGATCTCCTCCGGGAACGGGATCACGCGCCGGATCTCAGTATTGAGGTCCGCCATGTTCCACTCTTCCGGATACTTGGTGCCGGCAGTCACGTTGTTCACTTCCGCGGCGATCACGCCATCCATCTGACGAAGCAGGTCTTCCTTCAGGTTCTCACCTTTCAGCACGCGGCGGCGTTCGGCGTAGATCGTTTCACGCTGCTCGTTCATGACCTGATCGTATTCCAGCAGACGGCGACGGATACCGAAGTTGTTTTCCTCCACTCGTTTCTGCGCGCGCTCGATGGCGCCGGAGAACATTTTATCCTCAATGGGCTGATCCTCCGGGATCCGGAAAGTCTCCAGGACTTTCTGCATCCGCTCTCCGCCGAAGATACGCATCAGATCATCTTCCATGGAGACATAGAAACGGGAAGCACCCGGATCTCCCTGACGTCCGGCACGACCACGCAGCTGATTATCGATACGGCGGGCCTCATGCCGCTCGGTACCGATGATCTTCAAACCTCCGAGGGCAGGAACGCCTTCGCCCAGCTTGATATCGGTACCACGGCCGGCCATGTTTGTGGCGATGGTCACGGCGCCGGCCTGACCGGCTTCGGCGACGATCTGTGCTTCACGCTCATGGAACTTCGCGTTCAGGACGTTATGCGCGATCCCTTCTCTCTTCAGCATCTTGCTGACCAGTTCCGATGTCTCGATACTGATGGTACCGACCAGCACCGGCTGCCCGGTCGAATGGGTCTCAATGATATCGCGCACGACCGCGCGGAATTTTTCTTTCTGGGTGCGATAGACGACATCCGGCATATCCTTACGGACGACAGGTTTGTTCGTTGGGATCTCCACAACGTCCATCCCGTAGATCTCTTCAAACTCGAGTTCTTCTGTCTTCGCGGTACCGGTCATACCGGCTTTCTTCTTGTATTTGTTGAAGAAGTTCTGGAACGTGATGGTAGCCAGTGTCTTGGATTCACGCTTGACTTCCACCTTTTCCTTCGCTTCGATCGCCTGATGCAGACCGTCTGAATAGCGACGGCCGGGCATCATACGTCCCGTGAACTCATCGACGATGATGATCTGTCCATCTTTTACCACGTAGTCACGATCCTTGAACATCAAATAGTTCGCCTTCAGGGCGATATTGATGTGATGGACGATCTCGGCATTTTCCGGATCGGAAAGGTTCGGAATATGGAAGAACTGCTCCGCCCTCGCGACGCCCTGCTGGGTCAGTGTACAGGACTTGGCCTTCTCATCGACGATGAAATCGCCTTCCTCGATGATCTCTTCGTTCATCAGCTCCGCCATCTTACTGGTATCGCCGATCACACGGCCTTTCTTCAGCTGAGAGGCTAAAAGGTCCGCCTGCTGATAAAGGCTGGTGGATTTTCCGGAAGAACCGGAAATGATCAGAGGGGTTCTCGCTTCATCGATCAGGACCGAGTCGCACTCGTCGATCAGCGCGTAGTGCAGATCCCGCTGTACGAGCTGTTTCTCGTAGACCACCATGTTGTCACGAAGATAGTCGAAACCGAATTCATTGTTGGTTCCGTAGGTGATGTCGCAGGCATAGGCCGCGCGGCGTTCATCGTTCGTCAGTCCGTTCAGGATACACCCGACGGTCAGTCCCAGGAACCGGTAGACCTGTCCCATCCACTCGGCGTCACGGTTGGCCAGGTAATCGTTGACGGTGACCACGTGCACACCTTTGCCTTCCAGCGCGTTCAGATAGACCGGAAGCGTCGCGACCAGCGTTTTACCTTCACCGGTCCTCATCTCAGCGATACGGCCCTGATGCAGGATGATACCGCCGATCACCTGTACCCGGAAGGGTTTCATCTGCAGCGTTCTCCAGGCGGCTTCTCTGACAACAGCGAAAGCCTCCGGAAGAATATCATCCAGTGTCTCTCCCTTGGCCAGTCTCTCTTTGAACTCTACGGTCTTATGTGTAAGGTCTTCATCGGACAGTGCCGCCATGGCGGACTCCAGTCCCATGACCTTGTTTACGATCGGTTCGATCCGGCGGATCTCCTTATCGGAAGTTTTGCCGAACAGTTTTTCTAATATGCCCAACTTTTTCTGTCTCCTTTACTGTATTACCTGGGGTTCATCGCCAGTTCCCTGTGCAGCCATTCGGCGCCCAGCGTCCCGAACGCGTCGATCACGACATCCAGACGCACACCGTGCGTATGGATCGTACTTTCCTTGCCGCCGATCGCGATCCTCAGTTTATCATAAGGGCCCTGCACCAGCATGGTCTTATCGGTCCCACCGATGATCCTCAGCCCTGAAATATCCACATCATCGTTAAGAAATACAATATTGTAAAACGGAATATCCCCGATCGGGATTTTTGAAACACGGGAAAGTTCCGTTTTCAGCCTCTCTGTCTGAAGCTCGTTCCGGATCACAAGGTTTTCTACTTTGACCAGGCCTTCCCGGTCTTCCGGAACTTCCAGCATCCAGTCCAGATCCTTATAGGTTCCTGTCAGCTTGCCCTTCAGATACCTGGTACAAACCACATAGATCGCGCGATCTGTCAGGAAAACGAACTCCGGACGGTTATCGTCCGTACCGGTCCCGAAGACCCATCCCGGATACATGGCGCCGCGGTATTCCCTGACACGTGTCAGGTCCGGCACTTTCCGGTTGCTGACGGGAAGATAGTTCTTCTCCATGCTTTTATAGATCTTATAGCACCAGGACTGCTGCTCGTTCATGGAAGAAAGGTTCGCGCGGAAGCACTGATAGAAGGCTGTCTTCCGATAGGTATCTTCCTTCTGGTAACGCGCGCCGGCCCGTTTGATGCCCCAAACCGCGCCTAAGGCCACGCCGATCAATAAGACGACGCCCGTCGCGCCCAAAAAGAGCGCGATCGCCTGCTGCGTGTCGATCAAGGAATGGATGACCAGATAAACGATCCCCGCCAGAATGGCGCTGATGATCAGTCCTGTACCGATTCCCCTGAAAAGCGAGGAGCGCTGATAGGAATCAGAGAAAAGGTGCGTATCTTCATCATCACGACGGTCCGCTTCTCTCGCGTCAGCGGCAAAATCGATGACCGCCGGCATCGCGACATTCTGAAATACAGCCACTCTGGCTGCCGCGTTCTGCGCTTCATCTTCCCTGGAAAGCCCTCCTCCGGCGGCCTCTCTTCCTTTGCCGGTGAGGATCGATTTGACGTCGACCGCCCGCTCAGAAAGCGGTTCCAACGGCTTTTCTTCTTCCTTCGGTTTTTCCGGGACCGGCTCTGCCGGCTGAACTGCTTCAGGTGCCGGCTGCGGAGCAGGCTGAACGCTCGGCTGCACCGGCTGAGCCTGTGTGACTGGCCGTGATGCCTGAGGCTGTTCGGCAGGTCTGGCGGGAACCGACTTTACCGGTTGTGGAGCAGGCCGGTTCTGCTGTGCAGGCTGGTTTGGCTGCTGCGCAGGTTTGGCCTGTTCTTCCGGTTCCGGTTCATCCACTTCAAAACCATGCGCGATCGCCTCTTTGCGCCACTTCTTCGCTTCCCGTTTGGAAGCTTTGATGCCCATCCCCATCTCGTAGCACTGGCTCAGCCAGTACATGGCCTCTTCGTCGCCGGCTTCGGCGGCTTTTTTGTACCACTCCACGGCAGAGGAAAGATCCTTCTTCGGATACGGGTCATACTGACCGCTCATCTTCAGAACACCGATCAGTTTCATCGCGTCGCTGCTTCCCTTTTCGGCGGCTTCCTGAAGGAAAAGGAATCCTTCGTCATGGGATTCGGGATCTTTGCGTTTGTAACAGTCCAGCGCCTTATAGTAAAGCGCCATCCTTTCCAGTTCATAGTTTTCCATGAATGGTCCTCACCTTATCTGTCTATTCCGGATAACGTACTGTTGTGATAGGCGGCGGAATCGGAAACATCCTCGCCGAACCAGTCCGGCGCTTTAAAAGCTGCCATTTCTTCTTCGGAAGGAAACTCCACTTCCACGAGCCTTAATCCTTCGAAGTCTCCCTCGAAGATATCCAGTTCCGCTGTCCGCCTGATCCCCTGATCATCCGTCAGTGGGATCAGATATCTTCTTTTGATCAGCACCCGTCCTTCCTCCTTTTTCCGGAGGGACTCGTACTGCTCCTTTCGAAGCGGCATCTCATATTCTTCACGGACGCTGAGTCCGTCGCCCTTGACGGTCAGAACATAGGATTCCGCTGTGCCTTCGCTCGTTTCCGTTTCGATCTTCCGAAGACGGATCACGGGACTCCGGCTGATATAACTCTGGGTAAGTTTTCGGGACGGAAAACGTGAAAGGTCTTCCGGCAATTCTCTGACCAGGTATTTTTTCTCGATCTCCATCCTTTTCCCCCTTTTATGCTTATTTCTGCATTTCATCAAGCAGACGAAGATTTCGCCTGATGACCTCCGGGCCACGCCATGTAAAGGCCCGATCCGGGTATTTCTCCAAAAACTGCCGTCGACTTAAGCCTTCCAGGTCCTTTAGCTTAAGCCGATCGATCCGATCTTCTGTAAACTCCGGGATCGGTGATCGTTTCGCCCGCTGGTTATACGGACATACTGTCTGACAGATATCACATCCGAACACCAGACTGTCTTTGGAAAGGATCTGTTTTTCCTTCTCCGACAGTTCACCTTTCTTCTGGGTGATGAAACTCCGGCAGCTCTCCCAGTCATACGTACCATCCGGACGGATCACACCGCCCGGGCACGCGTTTTGACATCGCCCGCACTCCAAGCATTTGACCGGAAAACTGCCGCTCTCCGGTTCGGGAAGGATCTTTTCTCCCCGAAACGGCGCGTTCATCAGCACGTACGCGATAAAAAAGTACGATCCGTACGTCCGGTTGATCAGCATCTGGCTCCTTCCGATGAATCCGAGCCCCGCTGAGAGCGCCAGATGCCGGTCCCTAAGCGGACCGGTATCAGCATAGGGCTGATACGTGAATTCCGGACCGAGAACAGCTTTTGCCTCTTCCGCCGCCTCGGAAAGATAGCGAGGCGCGACCACATGATAATCACGGCCCCGGCAGTAGAGGGACAAATTGGCGTCCGGCCGGTAATCGTCTGCCAGATATGGAAAGAGGACGACCAGAACCGACCGGACCTCTTCACTTTCAAGCCAGTCGCCGGGAGTAAGAAAAGCGTATTCCTCGAGCCCTTGGGCTTTCAGTTTCTCTTCTATCGCGGTCCTTGCCTTTTCAAGCGTCTCTTCAGTCCAGCGTGTTCGGTCATCCCCGGAAAGCTTCGTCATTTGGCGTTCATGATCTCGCTGAAGATCGAATCAAAGCTGTCAGCGGAAGGATTCAGGTCACTGATCTCTTTCTGCAGCTCTGTGATCCTGGCGATCTGTTCTTCCGTCAGATCGGAGGAAAGAGAGTCGCCGGCAATCGTATACAGTTCGATGCTGTCGTCCAGCATGGTGCAGAGATTGTCCGCGTGGATTTTCAGCTGCGCCTGCTTGTCGGAAAGCTCCTTGGGAGCTTCGATCGCGGCGATCGCCTGATATTTTTCTTTCAGCGCGTTGGCATAGTCCGAAAGCTGGGAAAGGGCTTCCTGATAGGCATTCTTGTCCCCGCCTTCCAGCGCCGTCTGAAGGGCTGTTACGGTCGCGGTGATATCCGCGTTCATATCGGAGATCTCGGTCAGGACGGAAGACAGGCTTTCCTGATATTTCTGAGTTTTGCTCTTGCAGGCAGTCATGGAAAGAGCCATGACGAGTGCCAGCGCGATGATAACGATCTTCCTGATGGTCTTCATAAAATTGCTCTCCTTGTATTTAGAATTGTTGATAAACCGCAGCCGCCAGTGCTCTGCGGAATTCATTGGTATTCGTACCGTGCGCCAGTCGGAACGCGAGCCGGTTGGCAAGCGCTACCGCGCCGATCCCTTTACTGCGGCACACATAGATATAGGTCCCGGAAAAACCGGTATGTCCGCATCCGTCCGGATACATCAGCGGATCGATCTGCCAGCCGAGTCCCCGGCCGCAGCCGACATCTTCCATCGATCCTTTCAGAACAGGATCTTCACTCGTCAGATAAAGCCGTCCGAGCCTCTCATAGGCATCGGCGTCAGCGATAATGCCCGCGTGTCCGGCGGCATCGTCAAAGAAATAATGCGCATTGCCGTCATTGACGCCGATCGTCGGACGATCCTTGGAACGCCAGTCCCGGAACACTAGTCCCCGCTCCGCGACCATATGTTCTTCGATCGCGTTGCCAAAGCAGGACGGCGCGATATGATCCGCCGCGGAAAAGACCTGTCCGATCTCCGGATAATCCATCCGTCTGGCCCCAAGCGCTGCTTTCAGATCCCGCTGACAGGATCTTAAGTCTTTTTCCTTGATCCTTTCCAGCACTTTCCCGAGCAGCATGAAGTTCATGTCGGAATAGACCATGCCTTTCATAACTTCGGTCTTTCCGATGAAGCTTTCGAAAACCTCAAAGAAATCTCTTCCCTTCTGCACATAGAAGGGATACCAGTCCAGGATCCCGCTGGTATGCGTCAGAAGCTGCCGCAATGTTACATGCTCTGTCCTTGAGAAAAGATCCGGATAGTTTCTGATTTCAGAAAGGATATCAGGAAGACGGTCATCCAGCGAAAGCTTTCCCTCAGAAACGAGCATTAGGATGCCGGTCGCTGTGGCGATCTTGGTACAGGAAGCCATGTCATAGGCTGTATCCGTATCGGCCGCCAGCCTTTTCCCTCCCGGGAAGTCATTCGTGCCGAACGCTTTCCGGTATAAGGTCCCTTCCCGGTCAAAGACACTTACGACGCAGCTCGGAAAATAACCACGGTCCACATATCCCTGGATCAGACTGTCCAGGCTCATCTGGCCTATCATTCGCAAATCCCCCGAAGCAGACATTATTCAACACGCTATTATATCACAATTCTTCCGTAAATTCAATATAGGAAAAAGGGCCTGCGAATTCACAAGCCCTTTCTGTGTTCCTTCGTGATTCCGGATCTTTGTGCCTTACGCGAAGATCTCTCTCAGAGAATCGATATCTTCCTTGACGCATCCGAAGATATCATCACCCTTGTAGTCCCATTCACGCTCGATGATATAGATGCCGGCGCCGGCGGCGTTCGCGATATCGCGGACGACTTTCCAGTTGGTCAGACCCTTGCCGGTCGGGCAGTCCAGATGTTTCATCTCGTCCAGATGCGCGAGCAGCTCCGGCGGAAAGATCGGTCTTCCGTCTTCGGTATGTTTGACCTTGGAAAAATCGAGCGGTTTCTGCGGCCCGACGACTCTGTCCGCTTCCTTGACATGGATCGCGCACAGACGGTCCTGATGTTTGGTCAGGAATTCAGGCACGTTGATCCCAGCGGCGGCCGCCCAGCCTACGTCGACCTGGAACTTCACAAGATCCGGATCGGTGTTGTCCATGATGATCTCCAGCAGGTATTTGCCGTCGATCGCATTGAATTCGTCGGTATGATTGTGATAACCGAACTGCAGTCCGGCTTCCTTCGCCAGTTTGCCAAGATGGTTGAACTCTGCCGCGACAGCCAGGCACTCTTCCATGGTCTGGAAACGGGTCATCGGGCAGATGATGAGTTTCGCGCCGACTTCCTTCAGGAAGGGGATGGTCTCCTCGACCTGAGCAAGCTGTACATGGCCGGAAACACATTCCAGGCCGATCTCATCCAGATAGGCTTTCAGCTCGGGAGCCGTCATATCGCCGTAGTAACCGGCAAACTCCACGCCGTCATAGCCAAGCTCTTTCAGCTTTGCCATGCTGCCTTTGAAATCATCACGGA
Organism: Bacillota bacterium; assembly: GCA_017442735.1. Lineage (GTDB taxonomy): Bacteria > Bacillota > Clostridia > Lachnospirales > Bianqueaceae > RUG760. The sequence continues at coordinate 77,825 of JAFRZE010000029.1, read as the reverse complement.
AGGTCTGGCCCAGTGAGTAAGTCTGAATATAAACTTTATCCATTTTGGTCTCCTTTTGGGGAATTGGTTTTTGAAGATCAGAACTCGATCAGCTTGCCGGTCTTGGCGGACTGGTAGATGGCATCCAGGATCTGGGTCACGACAAAGGCCTCTTCCGGTTTGACCACCGGTTCGCCCTTGCCTTCGATCGCGTCATAGTATTTCGTCGCTTCGTATACCGGTGCGGGAAGCGCGCTGGCGCCCGGGAAGAAGTCGACGCCTCTGGGCGTACGGCATTCCGGTTTGATCGTGGTCATCTTGTCATACATGACGGTGTTGATACGAAGGCCGTCCTTCATATCCGCGCCGGCTTTGGTACCGCAAAGCTCTGTCAGAGCTTCGGAAACATCCAGGGTGTTCAGCGCCCAGGCTGCCTCGATCACGATGACGGCGCCGTTTTTCATCGTCACGAAACCAAAGGCGGAATCCTCGACCTCATAGGTCTCCGGATCCCATACGCCCATCATGTTGCCCTGCTCGCCAGGTTTCAGCAGACGGCCGAGCTTCTCAAAGCTGGCGCCCATAACTGATTTGGGCTCGTAGTTGTTCATCATCCACAGGGTCAGGTCCAGAGAATGGGTACCGATGTCGATCAGGGGACCGCCGCCCTGTTTGGATTTGTCCGGGAACACGCCCCAGGTGGGAACACCGCGGCGGCGGATCGCGTGTGCTTTCGCGTAATAGATCTCGCCCAGTTCACCGGCGTCGCAGATCGCTTTCAGGGTCAGGCTGTCCTGGCGGCAGCGGTTCTGATAACCGATGGTCAGGATCTTGCCGCTTCTCTTCTGGGCATCCAGCATCTTCTGGGCGTCCGCGGGAGTCGCGGCCATGGGTTTTTCGCAAAGGACGTTCTTGCCGGCATCCAGCGCGGCGACCGTCAGTTCACAGTGGGAAACGTTCGGGGTCAGTACATGAACGGATTCGATCTCGGGGATCGCGACCAGATCACGGTAATCTTCAAAGACCTTGGCACCCGGCGCACCGTATTCCGCCGCCGCTTTTTCCGCTCTTTCACGGATAATATCGCAGAACGCGACGATCTCTACACGATCGCCCAGCGCTTTCAGCGAAGGAAGATGTTTCTGGTTGGCGATACCGCCGCATCCGATGATACCAACTTTAATTGCCATGTAGTAGTTCCTCCTGTTGATAAATATAAGTAGAAATAAAGATCGCTACCTCTGATTTTACCCTATTTTTAAACCATCGTCAATAATCATTCCGCCTTGGATTTCCCATTGTTTCCCCTGATGTTGTATGGTACAATTAAGGCGGAACAAAAACACATCAGCTGAGGTGATCCTATATGCGTAAAACAAAAATCATCTGCACGATCGGACCTGCGTCGGAAAGCCCGGAGATTCTGAAAAAGCTATGTCTTGCCGGTATGAATGTGGCCAGACTGAATTTTTCCCACGGAACACACGAGGAACACTTACAGAAGATCGAAGCGATCAAAGCGGTCCGGGACGAACTGGATCTGCCGATCGCGATCATGCTGGATACCAAAGGTCCGGAATACCGGATCAAAACGTTTAAAGACGGAAAAGTCACTGTCCCGGACGGAGCGACTTTCACCTTTACTTCAGAAGAAATCGAGGGCGACGAGACGATCGTAGGCGTCAACTATCCGCATCTTTCCAGCGAACTGCAGATCGGCAACCGCATTCTGGTCAACAACGGTCTGGTCATTTTTGAAGTCACCGGCTTCGACGGACCGAGGACCATCTGCCGGACCATCGTCGGCGGCGAGCTGTCGAACCGCAAGAGCATGAGCTTTCCGGGCAAGCTCCTCAAGGGCGATTACCTGAGCGAACAGGACAAGTCCGATATTCTTTTCGGTATCGAACAGGGCGTGGACTTTGTCGCCGCTTCCTTCGTTTCCACGAAACAGGATATGCTGGATCTCCGGCAGTTCATGGATGAAAACGGCGGAAAAGATATCGACATCATAGCCAAGATAGAAAACCGCGCCGGCGTTGACAACATCGACGATATCTGCGAGATCGCGGACGGCATCATGGTCGCCCGCGGCGATCTGGGCGTGGAGATCCCGTTCATCGAAGTCCCGGCTATCCAGAAATACCTGATCAGCAAATGTCGTATGCTCGGCAAACGGGTCGTCACGGCTACCGAGATGCTGGAATCCATGATCCAGAACCCGCGTCCCACCCGAGCGGAGATCTCCGACGTCGCGAACGCGGTCTATGACGGCTCTTCCGCGATCATGCTCTCCGGCGAGACCGCAGCCGGCAAATATCCGGTCCAGGCTGTCGAGAACATGGCGAAGATCGCGCAGTATACCGAAGAGCACATCGACTACCGTCAGTGGTTCCTCTCCACGGAATACAAGATCCATAACAACCTTGACGCCATCTCTCACGCGACCTGCGCGATGGCTATCGACGTCAATGCCAAGTGTATTGTGGTCAACTCCATGAGCGGACGTACCGCGCGGATGGTCAGCCGGTTCCGTTGCCCCATGGATATCCTCGGCAACACGACCGACCGCCGCGCCTGGAGAAAGCTGAACCTATCCTGGGGCGTGACGCCCGTCATCTCCGAAGAGTACAACTCGCTGGACGTCGTTTTCTATCAGGCTCAGAACCTGGCTAAACAGACCTTCGGCCTGAAAAAGGGCGACAACATCGTTATGACCGGCGGCCAGATCGGTATCGGCGGCGGCAACACGAATATCATCAAGGTCGAAACGATCAAGTGATCTCGTCCCGCTGTTAATACAAAACCCGGAATTTCAAAGCATGTGCTGCTTTAAAACTCCGGGTTTTTCTTTTTTCTAAAGCATCAGGTCAGACAAGGCGCCTTACGGCGCTTATGCCTTATCCAATAAAGTTGTCGAGATAGTGTTTTGACAGACGGCAGGAGGTCAGGATGTCTTCTCTGGAACCTTCGAATGCCTTGTCTTCTACCTCGATGACCGCATCACCGTCGTAACGGATATCGTTCAGAGCGGAGATGAATGCGCCCCAATCCACATCGCCAAGGCCGGGGATCTTCGGGCTCATGTAGTCAAGCGGATAAGCCAGGACGCCGACTTCCGCCAGTTTGTCCTTGTACAGTTTGATGTCTTTAAAGTGGACATGGAAGATACGATCCTTGAAATCGTAGATGGTCTTCACATAGTCAAGCTGCTGCCAGACATAGTGACTCGGGTCGAAGTTCAGACCGAAGTTGGGAGAAGGAATGATCTCGAAAAGTTTGCGGAAGATCGCGGGAGTGCACATCAGGTTCTGTCCGCCCGGCCACTGATCCGCGCCGAACAGCATCGGGCAGTTTTCGATAGCAACTTTCACATTGTTCTCTTCTGCCAGTTTGATGATCGGAGGCCAGATCTCCTTGAAGAGCTCGATATTCTCTTCGACCGTCTTATACTGATCGCGGCCGATGAAGGTGGTCACAAGGCCGACACCCAGTTTTGCGGAAGCTTTGATCAGGGCTTCCAGGTGAGCGATGGCCGCGGCGCGTTTTTCCAGATCCGGATCCATGGTGTTCGGATAGAAAGCCAGAGAGGAGATATGCATGCCCTTGCCTTCGATATACTCTTTGACATATTTCGCGTACGCGTCATCTTCCACAACGCGCTCCGCATCGATATGAGAGACACCGGCATAACGGCGGGTTGCTTTTCCGGCGGGCCAGGAAGCGACTTCCAGGCATTTGAAGCCCATTTCGGCAGCGGCGTCGACCGCTTCTTCGAAGTTCCAGCCGTCCAGGATGGCAGTCAGAAGACCAAATTTAATCATAGCAGTTTTCCTTTCTTCCGTTGAGTTTATAGAACAAAATAGTTATCTGAATTATAGCATAAGCTCCGGACAAAGTAAACGGCGAGATTGTCCCGAGACCGTTCGTAAACGATTTCGTATTCTGGCCGAAATTCGGTCTTCGTTCACCGTCATTTCATACAAATATCAACCTTTGGAATTATGCATATCAACCAAATTTCAAGGAAATCTCCGTAAATTTCAAAAACATACTTGATTTTCGACACCGAATACGTTATGGTAAAGCTACGAAAACGTTTAAGTAAGGAGGGCGGTCCATTGGTTTCCATGAAAGATATCGCGACGCGATGCGGCGTTTCCGTGGCGACCGTGAGCAAAGCCCTCAACGGACAGACAGATATCGGCGAAGCGACCAGACAGAAGATCATCGAGACCGCCAGGGAAATGGGCTATACCGCGAACTCCGCGGCCCGGGCCCTAAAGACCAACCGGACCTATAACCTCGGGATCGTCTTCACTGACCTTGCCAACAGCGGATTCATGCATGAGTATTTCGCTTCCACCCTGACCAGTTTCCGGCTGGAAGCCGAACGATGCGGATATGATATCACCTTTATCAGCAGCAATGTCGGCGGAGCAAATACCAGCTACCTGCAGCACGCGCTCTACCGAGGGGTAGACGGCGTCGCGATCATCAACGCGGATTTCTACAGCCCGCTGGTACAGGAACTCGTCTACTCCGATCTTCCCGTCGTTACCCTGGACCACGCGTTCAACAACCGGACGTGCCTTCTTTCCGACAACATGGACGGACTTGAAAATCTGGTCCGTTTCATCTACGGAAAAGGCCATCGGAAGATCGCCTACATCCATGGCAACCCCACCGCCGTGACCGAAAGCCGAATGACCGGGTTCTACCGAGCGGTCGAAGCGCTCGGGCTGAATGTCCCGGAAGAATATATCGAGGAATGCGAGTACCACGAACCCGTCAGCTGCTATGAAGCAACGAAACGGATCCTGGCCCTCCCGGAAAGACCCACCTGCATCCTCTTCTCCGATGATTACGCTTATATCGGCGGCATCAACGCAATCTACGAAGCAGGCCTGAGGGTACCGGAAGACATCAGTGTTGCCGGCTACGACGGCATCCATATGGCCAACATGCTCAGCCCCAAGCTGACGACCTGGCAGCAGAACACGACCGAACTTGGCCGGATCGCCGCGTCCAAGCTCATCGAGCGGATCGAGCATCCGCGTACCACACCGCCCGAGCATATCACGATCCCGGGCAAACTACTCGAAGGTGAAACTGTAAAGCAGCTTTGATCAAAGCTGCTTAGTAAGGAGATAGTTCCCATGACGCGTCAAAAAGCCAAAGAACTTGCCGAGGCCCTGGTCAGCCAAATGACCGTGGAGGAAAAAGCCAGTCAGCTTCTCTTTGACGCGCCGGCGATCGAGCGTCTTGGCGTTCCCGCCTATAACTGGTGGAACGAAGCGCTGCACGGCATGGCCAGAGGCGGTACCGCCACGGTATTCCCCCAGGCGATCGGCATGGCAGCCATGTTTGACGACGAGCTTCTTGAAAAGATCGCGACCGCGATCAGCACGGAAGCCAGAGCCAAATACAACGCTCTTTCAAAGGAAGGCGACCGGGATATCTATCACGGACTGACCGTCTGGTCCCCGAACGTGAACATCTTCCGTGATCCCCGCTGGGGACGCGGCCATGAGACCTACGGAGAAGATCCCTTCCTTGCCTCACGTCTTGGGACCGCCTTTGTCCGCGGTATCCAGGGAGATGGAGAAACTTTAAAAGTCGCCGCCTGCGCCAAGCATTTTGCCGTGCACAGCGGACCGGAAGCCCTCCGTCACAGCTTTGACGCCAAGGCTTCCCCGAAAGATCTGGAAGAGACTTACCTCCCCGCTTTCCGGGCCCTGGTCAAGGACGCGGGCGTAGAAGCGGTCATGGGCGCCTACAACCGTACGAACGGAGAACCCTGCTGCGCCAGCCCGTTCCTGATGAGAAAACTCAGTGAGTGGGGTTTCGAAGGGCATTTCGTTTCCGACTGCTGGGCGATCCGTGACTTCCATGAAAACCATGAGATCACCGAAACCCCTGCCCAGTCCGCTGCCCTCGCGCTGAAAACAGGCTGCGACCTGAACTGCGGATGCACTTACAACCACATCCTGACCGCGCTGGCTACCGGGCTGATCCGGGAAGAAGACATCAACCGCGCCGCCGTTCATCTCTTCACCACCCGCTATTTGCTGGGCGTGCTTGGAGAGGAAGGCAGCGAATATGATACGATCCCCTATAATGTGATCGAATGCGAAGAGCATCTGGCTCTCGCGGAAGAAGCAGCCCTTAAGTCCTGCGTCCTGCTGAAAAACGACGGCCTTCTGCCGCTCGATCTTTCCTCTCAGCAGACGATCGGCGTGATCGGACCCAACGCGAACAGCCGGAAGGCGCTGATCGGCAACTACCATGGCACCGCATCCAGATATGTGACCGTACTGGAAGGCATCCAGGACCTGTGCAGGGGTCGCTGCCGCGTCCTTTATTCGGAAGGATGCAGCCTCGACTCGGACCGCGTGGAACCGCTGGCAAGGCCGAATGACCGGATCGCCGAAGCGATCGCCGTCGCGAAAGCGAGCGACACCGTCATCCTGGTCCTTGGACTGGATGAAACACTGGAAGGCGAGGAAGGCGACACCGGAAACAGCTATCGCTCCGGCGACAAGAAAGACCTTCTCCTGCCTCCTTCCCAGCAGCTTCTCCTGGAGAAAACGCTGGCCGTCGGCAAGCCGACCGTCGTCGTTTTACTCGCAGGAAGTTCGATCGATCTGACCGCCGCACAGGAAAGCGCAAACGCCATCCTGCTCGGCTGGTATCCGGGAGCTCTCGGCGGCGAGGCGATCGCGAAACTGCTTTTCGGAAAAGCTTCTCCTTCCGGGAAACTGCCGGTCACCTTCTATCGGAACGAAGCGCTGGATGAAATGCCGGACTTCACGGATTACGCGATCGAAGGACGAACCTACCGCTACTACCAAGGCACTCCGCTCTATCCTTTCGGATATGGACTCAGCTACAGCAACTGCCTGATGACAAAACTGACAGCGGATCACCAGTCAGCGTTCGTCACGTTGATCAATCAGGGGACCTATCAGACAGACGAGGTCATCGAGCTCTACCTGCACGATGAAGAAAGTCCCTGTGCACCACCTAAACCGATCCTCTGCGGCTTCCGGCGAGTGAACCTGAAACCCGGGGAAGAAAAGACCATCAAGGTCCCGATCGATCCCGCCGCGTTTACGGTCGTTGATCCTTCGGGAGAAAGAAAAGAAGGAAGCGGAAGCTGGACACTCTTTGCCGGCTTCGGAGGACCGGATGAACGCACACAGGCGCTCACCGGGAAAAAGCCCCTCTCCTTCTCATATCGGTCCTGACCGGTAATAACCACTTCGTAAGATATTGGACCAAGCGCCTGCCGCTCTCCTGGCCAAAGTACGGCAGGTCCCGGAACAATTCTTAATACATGCAAATCCAAAGACCTACCCAATCAAAGGAGGAAAATCATGAAAAAGATTATTGCTCTCGCACTCGTCCTCAGCATGGTATTCGCGCTGGTCGGCTGTACCGCTGGCGAATCCAAAAAAGAAGAAGACGGAAAAACTGTTCTGACCATGTGGTGTATCGCCACCGAGTCCGATGCTAACCGTCCCGCCTATGAAAAAGCGATCGCGGAATTCGAAAAAGCTCATCCTGACATCACGATCCAGTGGGAAGCTTTCGAAAATGAGTCCTACAAGACCAAGATCAAAGCTGCTATGAGCGATCCCGAAACTCTTCCGGACATCTTCTTCACCTGGTCCGGTGCATTCCTTGGCGACTTTGCCAATGCCGGCAACGTTTATCCCCTGGATGAAGCCTACAAGCCTTTCGCTGACAAACTGCCCGAGGTCATGCTTTCCAACGCTACCTACAACGGCAAGCACTACGCTGTTCCGCTGACCTACAACATCGTCGGCCTGTTCGCGAACATGGATCTGCTGGCTCAGGTCGGCTGGGATCATGTTCCCGAGACCTATGAAGATCTGACCGCTTGCTGCGACGCTCTTCTGGCTGCTAACATCATCCCCTTCGGCTGCGCTGGCAAAGAGAACTGGTGCGTGACCGAATATCTGGAGCCCATTATTGAGAAAACCATCGGCTACGAAGCTATGACTCAGATCATGCTTGGCAAACAGACCTGGAACGATCCCGGAATCCAGAGTGCTGTTGATACTTTCCAGGATATGATCAAAAAAGGTTACTTCGATCCTGCCGGAGCCGCTCTTGGCAATGACGAAGTCAAAGCGAACTTCCTTGCCGGCCAGACCGCTTTCTATCAGAACGGTACCTGGAACTGCGGTGAAGTCAACGATGCTTCCTTCAAATCTGCTGTTGCTCTGTTCCCCGTAATGGATTCTTCCAAAGCTACCTATGGACAGGTCATCGGCGGTCCCTCTGACTCCCTTGCTGTTGCCGCTTCTTCCAAGAACGCGGAAATCGCTGCTCAGGCTGCTTTCGAGCTTGGCCAGTCCATCTGCCACTACGCTTACCTGATCGGTTCCGGTCTTCCGGCCTGGACGCCCGACTATGACACCAGCGAAGTCAAACCTCTGGTCAACGACGCTGCTGCGATCGTCGCTGCTTCCGACGGTATGGTTCTGTTCGGCGACACCATCATGAGCGCTGACCCGGCCAACACCTACCTCAGCTATGTCGCTCAGGTTTACGGCTGCGAGATCGACGGTGCCGGTTTCATTGCCGGTCTGGCGAAGGACCTTCAGTAAGTTTCCTCCAAAGTACAGGTAGGATATACATAGAAACAAAAACGAGGCGGCACCTCTCCCCAAGGGAGCTGCCGCCTCCCCTTTGCCAAAGGAGGGATCTGATCCATGAATCGAATGTACAGTAACAAACTGCATATTCTGATCTTTATTCTCCCTGCCCTGCTCCTGTTCTGTGCCATCCTGATCGCGCCGATCGGCGCGTCCGCATATTTCAGTCTGTTCGACTGGAACGGGTTCGGAGAAAAAACCTATATCGGCTTTTCCAATTACAAGGAACTCTTTACCAGCGACGCGATCGGCTTTCTGAAGGCTCTTCGCAATTCGCTTCTGCTGGCGGCCCTTTCCGTCTGTCTACAGTTGCCTCTGGCGCTGGCTCTTGCCCTCGCGCTTGGCAAAAAGATCAAAGGCGAAAGGCTGTTCCTTTCCGTCTACTTTATGCCGGTCCTGATCTCGACTGTCGTTATCGGTCAGCTCTGGCTGAAGATCTACAACCCCACTTACGGTGTCCTGAACGTTTTCCTTCGCGCGATCGGCCTGGAAAGCTGGGCCAAGATCTGGCTCGGAGACAAAGCGACCGCGCTTGGCGCTGTCCTTGTTCCTACCCTGTGGCAGTATGTCGGTTACCATATGCTGCTGCTCTACGCGGGTGTCAAGAGCGTTCCTCCGGAGCTTCGCGAAGCGGCGATGCTCGATGGCGCGAGCGACGCGCAGGTCAACCGCTACATCGTCCTGCCCTATATCAAACCGATCATCAAGATCAGCGTGATCTTTGCCGTGACCGGTTCCCTGAAATCGTTCGACATGATCTATGTTTTGACAAACGGTGGTCCTCTGCACGCGACCGAAGTGCCGAGTACTTTAATGATAAATATGCTCTTCCTGCGCAACCGTTACGGCATGGGAAGTACGATCGCCATCCTGCTGATCATCCTTTGCTTCCTGTTTGCCCTGATCATCAGCGCCATCTTCAAGGAGGAGGATTAATCGATGCGCAATAACAGTAAATCTGCCCAGGTCGCCATTTACATCGGCCTGATCCTGTGGCTTCTGGTCAACCTTTTCCCCATTTACTGGATGTTCACCTTCTCCCTGAAAAGCAACGCGGAGATCTTTGGTGAAAACGTCATCGGCCTGCCCAAAGAGTGGCTGTGGTCCAACTATGCCAGCGCCCTCGGCACCGGCAAGATGGGACTTTATTTCCTGAACAGCGCCATCGTTGCCGTATCGACGATCGCGATCACGCTGTCTGTCGCACTCATGGGCACGTTCGCTCTGACCCGTCTGATCTGGAAACAGAAAAAGACACTGAACAAGTTCTTCATGCTGGGACTTACGATCCCGATCCATGCTTCGATCGTTCCTGTGTATGTCACGCTTTCACGGCTGCATATGCTGAATACCCGCTGGGCACTGATCATCCCCTATTCCGCTTTCTCTCTGTCGATGGCCATCCTGGTCTGCACCGGTTTCATGAATGAGATCCCGCGCGACCTGGACGAAGCGGCCTGTATCGACGGGTGCAGCGTCTGGGGCATCTTCTTCAGGATCATCGTTCCACTGATGAAACCGGCCGTTGCGACCGTAGGCATCTACACTTTCCTGCAGTGCTGGAACGAGCTGATGTTCGCGAATATCTTCATCAGCAAGACGGCGCTCAAGACCTTGCCGGTCGGTGTCCAGGCCCTCTCCGGGCAGTACACGACCGAGTGGGGCCCCATTGGCGCGGCACTGGTGCTCGCCACCTTCCCGACTTTGTTCATATACATGTTTCTCTCCAAGAAAATACAGGAAAGTTTTATTGCAGGCGCCATCAAAGGGTGAGCTTGCGCGCCGCAAAGACCGAAGAAAAGGCCTGGGACAATCAAAGTCTCAGGCCTTTTTTCATGTCAGTTTTTCTTCGATCAGATACCAAGTTCTTCCTTTGCTTCCTTGAAGCATTTCACGACATAGTCAAGATCTTCCTTGCTGTGACCGGCGCTGATCTGTACGCGAATTCGCGCTTTTCCTTTCGGAACGACCGGATAAACGAAGCTGGTGACATAAACTCCTTTGGTCAGCATCAGTTCCGCGACCTTGCCGGCGACATGTGCGTCATAGAACATGATCGCGACGATGGGATGCGTGCTGTCGATGATATCAAAGCCGACTTCCCGGATCTTGCTGCGGAAGTACGCGGTATTCTCATGGACTTTGTCACGAAGTGCGGTGCTCTCGCCCAGCATCGTGAAGGTCTCATAGGCCGCTGCCGCGATGGCAGGCGCCAGCGTATTGGAGAACAGATACGGACGGCTCTTCTGACGAAGCATGTCCACGATCTCCTGACGAGCGCTGGTGTAGCCACCGGAAGCACCGCCGAGAGCTTTGCCGAGGGTACCGGTGATCACATCGACCCGGCCCATCACACCGCAGGCTTCGGGGGTTCCCTTGCCGTGTTCGCCCATGAAACCGACCGCGTGAGAATCATCCACCATGACCAGGGCGTCATACTCGTCCGCCAGGTCACAGATGCCCTGAAGGTTCGCGATGATGCCGTCCATGGAGAAGACGCCGTCCGTCGCGATCATCTTGATGCGCGCGCCTTTGGCCTCTTCCAGGCAGCGTCTTAAATCTTCCATGTTGTTGTTCTTATAACGGAAGCGCTGCGCCTTGCAAAGACGGACGCCGTCAATAATGCTGGCATGATTCAGTTCATCGGAAATGATCGCGTCTTCCGGCCCCAGCAGAGTCTCGAACAGACCGCCGTTCGCGTCGAAGCAGGAGCTGTAGAGGATCGTATCGTCCATACCCAGGAATTCGCTGATCTTCTTTTCCAGGTCTTTATGAAGCTGCTGCGTCCCGCAGATAAACCGGACGGAGCTCAGGCCGTATCCCCACTTGTCATAGCTTTTCTTCGCCGCCTCGATCAGACGCGGGCTGTTGGAAAGGCCGAGATAGTTGTTCGCACACATATTGATGACGTTGGCCTTGGCCGTCGTATCGATATGGCTCTGCTGCGGCGTCGTGATGATGCGCTCATTCTTGTAAAGTCCATCCGCCTTCAGCTGTTCCAGTGTCTGATTAAAATACTGATATGCACTCTTCATATTATTCCTCCTGAGCGGTCGTCCAGTCCAGGACGACTTTACCGGAATTGCCGGTATTCATGACCGCGAAGCCTTTCTCATAATCGCGGAAATCAAAACGATGGGTCTGTACTTTTCTGACATCCAGTCCGCTTTCCAGCATATAACTCATCTTGTGCCATGTGTTAAAGACCTTGCGTCCGTAGATACCGCGGATCGTCAGTCCGTTCCACACGATCTTCTGCCAGTCGACAGGCGGCTGCTTGGCATGGATGCCCAATACCGCAACATTACCGCCATTGTTCATGGTATCGATCATAGAAGCGAAAGCGGAACCGTTCCCGCTCATCTCCAGACCGACGTCGAACCCTTCCTTCATGCCGATGGCCTTCATGGTGTCTTCCAGCTTTTCTCTGGATACATTGACCGTGTAGACCGAAGGCGTGATCTCCTTGCACAGATTCAGCCGGTAATCGTTCACATCGGTGACGACCACGCGGCGGGCTCCCACATGATGCGCGATGGCCGCTGCCATCATCCCGATGGCGCCGCATCCGGTGATCAGTACATCCTCACCTACCATATCATAGGTGAGCGCCGTGTGAACGGCATTGCCCAGCGGGTCGAAGGAAGAAACCATGTCCTCCGTGACGGTATCCGTGATGGTGACCGGAACGACGTTATCCTTCGGGATCACCAGATACTCGGCGAACGCGCCGTTGCGATTCACGCCGACGCCCTTGGCATTGCGGCAAAGATGCTTGCGGCCTTCACGGCAGTTGCGGCAGACGCCGCAGGTGATATGTCCTTCGCCGGTCACGATCTGGCCGGGATAGTATTCTGTCACCGCGTCGCCGACTTCCACGATCTCTCCGCAGTATTCATGACCGATCGTCGTACCCGGGACGATCGTTTTCCGGGACCATTCGTCCCAGTTGTAAATGTGAAGGTCCGTTCCGCAGATCGATGTCTTATGGATCTTGATCTTCACGTCATTCGGGCCTACTTCAGGGATCGGAACACGACAAAGATCCAGTCCCTTATCTGCTCTGGTCTTGACCAGCGCATACATGAGTCCGTCTTTTGACATAGGGAGTTCCTCCGCGAGATGAATTGTCTTTGAAACGCGGACAATTGTCCGCTTATTTGTTTTTCTGTCAAAAACATTTTACCACGAAATCCCCTGTCGGCGCAAGGCTCATTTAGGTAATATGCCACTCCTTCAGGACCGCTTCTTTCAGTGCCGGCCACATCCGGCGGCTCACCTGCAAGGGCATTTTCGATCCGATCAGATAGACGGTATGGCTTCCCAGCTTCAGGATATGATCGATATTCACGAAATAGCTCTGATCCGCATAGTAGAAGCGCCGGCTGTTCAGCCGCTCGTAGAGCTTCGCCAACGGTTCATTGCTGTAGATATTGCCCTGCCTGAGCGTATGGATCAGGAGCTTGCGGTCGACTTTTTCCGCGTAGATGATCTCATCAAACGCTACCCTCACGATCTCTCCGTCCTGGCGGAAGCCCACATACTGGCTGCGGTCTTCCTTCAGACGCACCTGCGCCGCGTCCAGCGCCTCCGGCAGATGTTCTTCCCTCTCGCTTTTCAAGATGAAGCGGAACGCGTCCACCTTGTAACTGTCATCCGCATATTCGATATGGGAATCCAGGAAAATGATCAGCGCCCGGCTGTTCAGCTGATGGATACGGTGCGCCAGCTCCAGTCCGTTCATTTCCGGCATATTGATGTCCAGGATAAAGATATCGGCCACGTTGGCTTCCACCATCTCGAACCACAAATTGCGCGCGGAGGGAAACGCCCGGACGATCACCTGATCGCGGACGGGCTTGGTCAGATTGTATTCATCGATGACCCTGGTCGTATACGCTATCTCTTTCGGATCCTCATCACAGATCGCAACTACTGCCATGCTCGGCTCCTTTCCTTAACGGGCTTTTTTCAGAAGTTCCTTCACTTCGTCTATAGTAAAATGATACGTCCGACCGCAGTAATGACAGTTCATATCCACGTCTTCTCCCTCGTCGATCAGACTCTGCAGGTCTTTTTCTCCGATACTGATCAGGGCTCTTTCCACCCGATCCCTGTTGCAGTTGCACTTAAATTGCACCGGCTGTTTGGCCATGATCTGGAAATTCAGACCCTCCAGCAATGTCTCCAGCACCTCTTCCGGCGTATGCCCTTCGGCAAGAAAAGTCGTCAGTTGCGGGAAATTCTGGCATCTTTCCTGGAGCATATCCGCTACCTCATCGGTCGCGCCCGGCAGAAGCTGCAGCATATAGCCGCCGCTCGTCCAGACGCTTCCGTCCGGATTGACCAGCACGCCCAGCGCGACAGCGGAAGGGATCTGTTCCGAAGCGGTGAAATAGTAAGCCAGATCCTCGGCGATCTCACTGGTCACCAGATGCGTGGAACCCACATAGGGCTCCTTGAGCCCAAGATCCTTCACAATACTCATGACGCCGATCCCCAGTGCTTCGGCCACATCGAGCTTGCCTTTCGCGTTCAGCGGAAGATCGACATCCGGGACTTCCGCGTACCCTCTGACATCGCCCTCTCCGTTCGCCACAGCGGAGATCCCTCCGACCGGGCCGCTGCCCTTGATCTGGATCGAGATCTCTTCTTCTGCTCCCTTCAGCTGCAGGCTCATCATACTGACGGCGCTCATTGTACGTCCCAGCGCGGCCGTGACTACCGGCGATGTTTTATGCCGTTCATGTGCTTCCTGCACCATCTTCGCTGTGGAAACGGCAAAGGCCAGTACCTGACCGTCTGCCGCCGTTCCCCGGATCGCATAATCCGGTCCTTCATATTTTGCTTCACACATTTTCTTCTTCCCCCTCCGGTATATACCGTTTCTTTTCTCGTAGCTCGCGGGCCACAAAAGTGATCCTTTCCGACTGTTCGTCCGGCTGATCCAGCGTAAAGCTGTCATAGACGGCCTCTACGCTAAGATGCGCGTCTTCCAGCCATTTTCGGATATCTTCTTCCCGGTACGCCTTCTGATAGTGCGTTTCCTGAGAGCGCCAGTACAGACCGCCCTCGGTCTTTTCAAAGAAGGTCACCTCATACTCGTTGATCTTTTCATCTTCGTAATAGTAATTATCCCAGATAAAAGCGCCGTCTTCCGATGTGTCGGCAAAGGTCTGCTCGCCCAGGATCTCGCTGTATTTAGATTCCGTATTCAGATCAAACAGAAAGAGCCCGCCCTGATCAAGATAATTCTCCACCAGAGAGAATACCTGGCGTACATCCTCTTCTTCCAGCAGATAGTTGAGGCTGTCACAGGTACAGACGATCGCGTCGACTGTTCCGTAAAGCTCGAATTCCCTCATATCCTGGCAGAGAAACAGGATGTCTTCCGACTTTCCCGCCTGCCGGGCCTTCTCACCTGCCTGCTGCAGCATTTCCTCCGACCCGTCCACGCCAATCATATCATATCCTCGTCGGTCAAGCTCCAGGGCCAGTGAACCAGTCCCGCAGGCAAGATCCAGCACCAGATGCGGCCTTAAGTTATGTTTTTTCAGCAGCGTTTCAATATAGTCCGCCCACTCCTCGGCGGGGATCGTCTGCATAAACTCATCGTACAGATGAGCAAAGTTCTCGTACATAATCAACCTCTTGCGTTTTTGTCTACGGGCCGCGCCGCGGTCCGAACAGAGCTCTTAACCTTGTTGCTCTGAACCTCCATTTTATCACAGTCCGGCCTTGTTTGACAATGCGTTTTCACCACTTCCTCTGTTTATTTGGCGCATTTTCCGGTTTGTCCGGGCAAAACAGGTGCTTGACATCGATGTGTCCACGACATACACTGAAGAAAATCTGATTCTGGGAGACTATCATGGATATCTTTGCTGGCGCATCACTCATCTGGTACCATGACCGAACCGAAATCAACCGGACGATCGAGTTTTGCCGTTCGTTTTCTCTGCCCTCTGAAACGACTGACATCACCTATACCTGCTATCTGTATGTCCATAGTGAATACGCGCTTTATTTAAATGGCGTTTTTGTCAACTCGGGGATCTTCCGGGGATACGAGGACGCGAGATACTATGATACGCTGGATGTCACGTCTTACCTTCATCCGGGCGTCAATGAATTCTGCCTGATCGTCTATTCCCAGGGCGAGGACAGTTTTACTGTTCGCCATTATCCGCCCTGTGCTCTTTTCGTTCTCATGAAAGAATTGCCTTCCGGGAAGACCGAGTCCATTCTCCGGAGCGAACCGGGTTTTCCTGTCCGAAGAGATCTTCGTTTCAAAACGGATGTTCCGAAGATCTCCCCGCAGCTTTCCTATAGTTTTGACTTTGATGAGACTATACAGCCTGAGGCTTTTGAACCGGCCGTTTCCTGCGAACCGATGGCTGCCGTTCTTCCTTTTCTGTCCCCGAGACCTGTCAAGAAGCTGGATATCCTGCCCGTTTCCTCTTCCCGGCTGATCCTGACAGGATCCTTTCAGGATACAGGATCTGATCCCACTCCAGCCATCCGGATGGCATCATCCGATCTGGAGATCAGCCGGCCGGAGGAAAGTATATCCTTGCCGTCGAAAGAAGGCGCTGAATTTTCTGCTGGCGATGCTTCCGGAATCTGCCTGATCGCGGAGCTTCCGGCACACACCGTGGGGCTGCTGAGTCTTGAACTGGAGCTGGAAGAAGATACGGATCTGATCATCGGCTGGGGTGAACATCTGGAAGACGGCTATGTACGCACGTTTATCCATGGTCGGAATTTCGCCGCACATCTAAGATTATCCGCCGGACGACGGACTTTTTTCTACCCGCTCAAACGGATCGCTGCGAGATATCTGCAGCTTCATCTCTATACCACTCACGCGCAAATCTACTCCCTGGGAATCCGGGAAACGATCTATCCACTTTCCTATACAGCGCCGTTTGAACCGAAAGATCCACTCCATAAGAGGATCTATGAGACCTGCCTGAAGACCCTCCGCGACTGCATGCACGAACATTATGAAGACTGTCCGTGGCGAGAACAGGCGCTCTACACCATGGATAGTCGTAATCAGATGCTCTGCGGCTACTTCGCGTTTCATGAATATGCGTTTCCCGCGGCCAGTCTCCAGCTGATCGCCAAAAGCCTCCGGGAAGATGGTCTTCTGGAACTGATCAGCCCGGGAAAAGCGGATATCACGATCCCTTCCTTCACCTATATTTATCTGATCCAGTGCGCGGAATACCTCCGGTATTCGAAAGACGCCGGGACGATCAAGGAACTGCTGCCCGTTCTTTTTACGATCGCAGATCGAATGATCAGCCGGATCGACGAAACCGGTCTGATCTCCCGGTACCCCGGCCAAGAATACTGGAATTTCTATGAATGGCAGGATGGCTTAAGCGGTGATAAACGGACGCTTCCCACCGATTCGCCCATCTATGACGCGCCGCTTAACGCCTTTGCTGTGCTGGCACTGCAGAGTTTGCTGGAGATCCTGACCGCTCTAAATGAAAAAACGGCTTCTTTCGAGGAAGCCATTTCCAAGATCCGTTCTTCGTATCATTCTGTTTTCTTTGACCAGAGAAAAGGTGTTTACACATCATTTGTCGGTAAAGATGTTTCTCCTCATTATGCTGAACTCACCCAAGCCCTTTCCCTGCTTGCCGGCTTGGTCTCTCCAGAGAAAGAGGAAGAGATCCTGGAAGCGCTCGCGGGACGCAAGGACAAACTGATTCCCGTCACGCTCAGCCACAGCATTTTCAAATATGAGGCTCTTTTCCTGCGTCCTGAGAAGTATGTGCCTTACGTGTTCGAAAGGATCGCCGAGGACTATGGATATATGCTTTCCCGCAGCGCGGATACCTTCTGGGAAACCATCGAAGGCGCCAGTGCCTTTGGAAATGCCGGCAGTCTCTGCCACGGCTGGTCTGCGGTACCTGTATACTATTATCTCAAATACAAAACTTCCTACACAGAGGATGTGGAAACGCTGTAAAGCCAGGATCGTTCAGACAGTCCAATTCTCTACTTCCAGTAGTGGTACTCTGGAAAACTCTTTTGTATTATTGGTAACTAAAATACATCCTTCCGTAAGCGCTTGAGCCGCGATCCATGTATCATTGGGTCCAATAGGTATTCCTGCTTTTTCAAAGGAAGCACGGATTTTCCCATATGTATCACAAGTGGTCGTGTTAACCGGAAGAATGTCGATCGTTGCTAAAAACAGCTGCAAAGCAAGTAAATTTCTGTCCGGAAAAGAACTTTTATATGCACCATAGAGCAGTTCTCCGTACGTAATGGAAGAAATACAGATTTCTTCCGGATGATGCATGGATAAATGATCAAGAACCGTTGTCGGCTTTCGTTTAATCAGATATATACAAATGTTGGTGTCCAGCATGTATCGCATCATAATTCCTCGCGAAGATCAGCAGGCCCTTCCTGTCTGCCGTCTTCCATATAATCGTCAGTAAACAAACTTAGACTTTGCAGCAGTGCCTCCCAGTGCTGTGTTTTGGGGGAAAGAATGACAACTTCTCCGATTTTTTGTGCGTATGCTTCTTCTCCAGTCATCCGACAGCTATATGGCAATCGAACAGCCTGACTTCGTCCGTTCATAAATATTTTTGCAGTTTCCATATCTTAGCAGCCCTCCTCGATTAACTGAACTATCGTCGCAAGAATAGTATATATCAGGATATATATCATGTCAACGTAGCTACCGCCAAGTGCAGCAAAGCCGAGGAGCTACCACCCGTGAAGACGGGCTTCGATCTCTGTTTTCAGCCGCTCCCATAAACCGGGGCGGCTTTCTTTTTCACCGATGGGTTTTCTGAGAACGAGAGGGGGAAGAAAGGAAGAAGCCTCCATCAGATCATCCAGAGCTTTTTCCTTTTCCGGATCCATGTTTCTCTGCATCATCCTGTCTCTTTGTCCGTAGACCAGGGCGCTGAATTTCCCGACACTTTCCCACAGGTCTTCCTCCCATCCGCAGAAAGAGGCCGTCAGCCACAGATACCGGCAGAGCTGTCTTTCGATCCCGATCCTTCCCGGATCCTCTTCCCATGGCAGATAGACCAGGTAGACCTTGTTTTCCCGCCCATCATAAAAGATCCAGCCCGGATCCCACCACAGTTTTTCTTTATCCAGAAGATAGCTTTCCAGAAGCCCGATCGACGATTCGAACGCTTCCAGTATCCGATCCAGCTCTTCTTTGCGGATCGGTCTTTTCAGGATCCGGCTGATCGGCTGTGCTTCTGCCGGCGCGGTAAATTCCGCCTCGTGTTGTGAAATGAAGCGGCCGCTGACCAGTACGGGAAGCCTCGGCATCATCCGTTCCTGATAGAAAATCCCGGCTTTATCCTCACAGATCCGCAAAAGAGATCCTTTTTCGGATTCGATTCTTTCTACTCTCATCTCTTACCCCAAAATATCGACCAAAAGGCATCCGATTCCCAGGAACGGAACAAGCGGAAGCCTTTCTCCCTGCCGCGTCCAGATGATCAGAAGCGCTGTCAGCCCTGCCAGCAAAAACCCCAGCGAGAAGATCACGAGAATCTGGTCGATCGTGTAGACCAAACCAATGATCATAAGAACGATCAGATCTCCTTTTCCCATCTGCTTTTTCCGGCAGGCAAAAGCGGACAGGCAGCCGATCATCAGCACTGTCACAAAGGTCATCCCTATCCGGAAGAAGGTGCTGCCCGAAGGATTTAAATATCCCGGCAGCACCCTTATGATACCGGATAAGGAAAAGAGGAGAAGCCCCGGATAGGGAAGTTTCATATATACAAGGTCGGTCATGCTGAGCCATATCAGTGCTGCCATCCAAAGTATCTTGCCAAACAGTATCATCGAAAATATCCTTCTGATCCATAGCACAGGCCGCAGGGAGAAAGCCCCGCTTCCAGCGCTTCTGTCAGCGTCATCGACCGAAGATCCGGAAACAGGTAGCCGCAGGAGGACATATGGTAGTGCTCGCCTCCGCTGGTCATGCAAACCAGACCGGTGACAGCCAGATCGCTTCGGCATCTCGAACAGGGAAGAAGTCCCATCAGCTCCGCTTCCGACACGGAGATCCTGATGATATTCTTATCGATCAGGAAACAGTCCGCCTGATGATAATGGATCCCCTGGCCGATCCGGTAAACGATCGTATCATCCCCGTCCTCTTTCCCGGAGATCTCATTTCCATCCGCACCTTCCTCCTTTTCTCCGCTGAAAGCGTGTGTCGTCCGGGAGAATGTGCTCTGGCCCAGATCGACAAAAGCAAAAGGTGAGTCCCAGCGGACGGTCATCTCCGCGTGAAGCAGATGCCGGTGCGTGCCTTCCGAATAGAAAAACCGGCTGGCGAGAAAGGAAATCCCGGCTTTTCCTCCTTCGATACCCATAGCCGAAAGGTCCCGGGATGAGAGGATATCCATCACTTTTTGCCGCAGATACAGGCTGCCGGCCAGATCCATCACAAGGCTCTCGTCATCCCCGCTCTCGCCGTTACTGCCTTCTCTCGCGGTGTCCTTCATCTCCTCCCGCATAGAGAAAAGTTCTGATGCGCCTTCGATCGTTTCCGTATCACCGGACACTGTTTCGCCGGCGGAAACTTCCGTATCACGAAGGATCACATAGGATTCAACGGCAAGGGAACGAAGTGCTTCATCCAGCGCCCGTTCCAGCACAGTCTGTGAAAGACAGATCCGCAACAGATAAAGAAAGGGGATCAACGCGATAAAAAAGATCGGAACGACAAGGCTGGCTTCCACCAGGATCGATCCGGAAATTCCCCGCTTACTCATAGCCGAAGACTCCGGAAAAGAAAATGCTCCCGCTCCATCCGTCCTGAGGGACCGCTTCCAGACTCACATGGAACGAAACGACCGCTTCACTCAACTTTTCGATCTTCGGATCCGTCCGAAGGATCATCTGAAGCCTTGAAAGCAATTTGTCCTGATCGGATAGAAGCAGAAGGACACGCAGATACTCCCGATACGACATCCCTTTCGTCTCCAGTTTCTCTTCTTCCGTCATGTCCCCGCCCAGAAGAGAAAAAAGATCGGTCTGCCAGCTTTCGGCGTCCTTCAGGAGGGGGACTCTGCCGCCGTCTGAGAGGAGCCGGTAATCCGCGGCCGCCTCAAAAGTGCTCCAGGAAATCAGAATCAGACCAAACGCGGCCAAATCTCCCAGTCCCGGCATCAGAATGCCGCCGGTCAGCGCCGCTGCCTGTTCGATCTCCTGCCGTTTTTCCGGATCGTTCATGAGATGAAACATGTTCAGCAGTACCCGGAGCGCCATGATCCGGTTTTTCGTCCCGTTGACGTTCCGGTATTCATTCGGCGCACCTACAAGCAGGTATTCTACTTCATTGGAGAAAAACCGGGCGTTGATCCGGTCGCCGCGAAGATTCACCGGGACAGTCCCCTCCGCGGAAAGAATGGTATCCCGCAGGTTGATGCACATGCCAAGGGCATATTCTTCCGTGAGGAAATGCTCCCGGATCCGCTGAAGATCCAGATTCAGTGAAAGATCGCTCGGTGATATCCCGTCATTATCCTGACCGGAAGCAGTCACACCTGAACCGGTGCCTTCCGGCAGTTTCAGTTCCTCATCCGGAGCGTAGCTACGCACATCGATATTGTATCCTCTCAGATAATCCCAGATGGATGACAGATCCAGCTTATCCGCCACCGGTCTTGACTCGTGCGGCAGACGGATCTCATATTCATAGCCGGTGAGCATTTCCAGGATATTTTGGCCGTCCCACGGGATCTCCTCCGCCAGATAAGAGTCCAGCACCGCTCCGGCTTCCCGGACCAGTACTTCATTTCTCTCCAGGATCCGGATCAGGGAACGCAGTTTGCTCTCATCGACCGGAAGCTTCTCACTGAGTCTTTCATAAGGCTCCTCTCCCTCCCAGGTCTCCAGATCGATCTCCTCCTGCGCTTTCAGATCCGCGATCTGCTCGATCAGGATCTCTGCCAGGCTTTTTGCCTCTTCCAGCAGATACAGCGTTGTTTCAATTTGGTCCTTCCCCTGCTCCAGGATCAGGATCTCGTCATAGATCTCCTGGGGATCCCTTTCTTCATTCTCGGGAGTCGAAGACAGCAGCCATTCTTCGACCGTTCCGGCTGCCCGGATCAGCTCCGGAAGTCTTGGACTGTCTTTCATAAATATCAGGATCGCCCGGTCGTTTCTTCGCCCGTCTTCCCTGATCCCATAAACATCCGTGATCAGGTCACTGTAATTCATCTGGATCAGCATCAGTTCCTGCGAGTGCTGAAAGCGAGCATATTCCTTCTGCATCTGCTCCGCTTCCCCGAGTTCTGAAAATAAAGCCAGTACTTCGTCCAGTGAGTCGATCAGCACCCGCTCTTCCATGAAATGGACGATCTCCTCCTCAAGAACCGCCGGATCTTCCAGTGTTTTTTCGGGCGTCACGGACAAACTGACAGCTTCATAGGTTCCGTACGGATGACTCCGGTTCTTGTTCAGAAAAAAGGAAAAACCGGAGCCAAGCCTTGTCAGAGGGACATAATACAGGCCATATTCCCGAACGACGTCTGCCTGATATTCCGCCATCACGGAAAAAGAAGCAAGCTTCGCGTCCCGCTGGATCCCGGAAGTCATGATACTTCGCCTTCCGGCCATGTATAAGGTCAGAAAAAGCATCAGAAACACCGGGAACAACAGACTGAAGAAAACCGAGAGACTTCCCTCGGCTCTGTTTATTTCACGTTTAGTTTTTCGCATATCAGATCCACTCTGTCCCTGAATCTCCGGGGATCCGGATGAAGGAGCCGCTGGCTTTCCCGATAAGAAAGCGGCAGGATCGATCCATACGTGCCCCAGATATTCAGATCTACCGATTCTTTCAGATAAGAATCCCGGACTTCCCAGCTGCGGGAAAAGTCTCCGGTATCTTCCAGAGATTCATCCAGCCTCCCGTCCGCCAGAAAAACGGCTTCTTCCAGCGTATATCCCCGGCTCCTGGCTGTTTCGACGAGCATCAGCGCTTCCTGCAGACCCGCGTCCGTTCTGATCCGGATCCGGTACCATAATCCTGTCTCGATCAGCGCGACGAGAAGGAGCAGGATCCCCGGAAAGATCAGCGCCATTTCTACCGTAAAACTTCCTTCCGTGAACGATCTCATCAGGGGACCATGGATGCCGGGTCAAAGGAGGTCCCCTGGGTGGAGATATTCCCGAGGATCTCCGTAACGAATCCAAGGATCGTATCCTTGAAAAGAATGACCAGTGCGATCAACACAGCGATAATCAGCAATACCTCGATGGTCGCCATCCCCGACGCGCCATCCTCCAGCAAAAACTTTCTCCACACGTTTCTCTGTTCCAGTGTCATGACATTTCTCCTCTCGTTTTTTATTGCAGTGAAATCAATGACGGCGCCAGTACCACCATCAATACCACGGCCATCATCAATACCAGCGGAAATACGAGCCTGGTATCGGCTGTCTCGGAAAGTTCCCTCACCCGTTTTTTTCGTTCGTCCCAGGCCTCATCTGACAGTTCTGTCAGTCGTTCCAGCAGGTACACATTACTTTTCCGTTCGTTCTGTATCAGGATATGGCAAAGCTGCCGCAGCTTCGGGATCGCTGTTCTTTCTCCCATCTCGCGGACCGCTTCCCGAAAACTGATCCCTTCGGATATCTCTTCTCCGATCCTGGCGACTTCTTCATACAGAAGATCGATTTTTTCTCCCTTTTCCCTTCGTTTCCGGTAATCCTCTCCCAGCCGTATCATGCTGAGCGGCAGGCTGAGACCTGCCCTGGCAAGGATAATCAGTTCTCCGACGAATTCCGGGAAGCGAAGCAGGGTCTTCTCGTCCCTTTCCTTCCACAGTTTTCTTGCTTCTCTTTCCTGATAGATCCAGAGGAAAGGCAGCAGCAGAAGTACCAGAAATACTTTTTCCGGATGCGGGTCCAAGGCGGGACTTACAGCCATTACTTCTCCCTCCGGTGTTCTTTCCGGTATGTTTACGCGATCTTCTTCCAGATAACGTCCGTCCTCAATCTGTTTTGCCAGCAGATCGATCCTTTCTTCATCCGACAGATCGGAAAACCCGACCTGCGTCAGATGAAGAACTGTCTTTTCCGTATAACCTTCCACTTCCAGGACCGCCCTAAGATACAGCTCTCTTCGTTCCGTACCGGGTTCCTTCAAGAGCTGCCCGTCCGAACGGATCAGCTCAGGACTTAGCGAAAGATATTTGATCTTTACCTGTCCGTATGCGGTGGGTAAAGTAACCTTTCCCCTGACTGTTTTTCCGTCCATCTCAAGCAGCAGTTTCTCCAACGCCTCTTTCAAAAGAAGATCCGCCTGTTCCCGCGTCATTTCCTTCGCGGGGATCCGGATCGTTACTTTCTTTGAAATGCTTCCACCTTCATTCCAAACCGTCAGCACCGCCTTCTCCACCTTTACCGCGCTGCCGTTATCGCCCCGGGTAAGGTCCAGCTGATCCGTTTTCTCCGAGAAAGCATCGGCATACGTCCCTGCCATCAGAAGAACCAGAAAGGCCAGCAAAAACACCAGCAGCGTACTGATCCTCCGGCTTTGAAAATCTTCATACTGCCGGGTTCCTTCCGTCTTTCCCATCATCCGGACAAAAATCGGATAGAGGCCGCGATCGGGTTTCCTTCCTGCCTTCGTGATCAGTGCCAGGATCTTTTGCCCTGCCGGCAGAAAGATCCTCTCCCAAAGAGGCACTTTTTCACCCTGACTCTTCCCGCACCGGATCCGGCACAGAATGATCCAGCTGATCAGCAGCAAACTCAGCGATGCCGCGATCCAGAATACGACCTCGATACTCATAGCTCTATCTGTATGATCTTCCTGGACATCCAGATACTGACGACCATCAGCGCCGCGGCGCAGGCCATGACGATCTGTCCCGTGATCGTCTGATAAAGCGGCAAAAGATAGCCGGGCGATAGCAGAAGGAGCAGAAAGATCATACCAAACGGCATGATTCCCATGATTTTCTGCTCCATCTGTTTTTTCGCCAGAAGGATTTTTAGTTCTGCCTGAATTTCCATCCGGTCTTTCAGATACCGGATCGTTTGTTCCATGACTTTGGCAGTATCGCCCTCTGTCCGCTTGCAGATCTCGATGGTTCTTGAAAGAGACCGGATCTCCTCTATCCCGCTCTTTTCCGCCATCGTGGCAAGGACTTCCTCCGCTGAATAACTAAGTTTCAGACCCGCGGACATTTCCTCGAAAAGAGGATAAGCGTGCTTCTTATCTTTCGGGTCCATTTCCTGAAAACAGGAAAGAAGAGCACTTTCCAGAGATTGTCCTGACCTTAGCAGGATCAGCAGATCATCCAGGACCTCCTTCATTTCCGCCGCCAGAAGCTGTTTCTCCCGTTTCTGCCTGCTCCGCCGGATTGCGCCAGGACCGACGATGGCGCCGAAGCAGCCAGCTGCCAGAAGAACGATCTTCTGATGGAAAAAGACAAAGGAAGCCAGCGACATCAGGCATGCGCCTGCCAGCGCATAAAGGAGATGTAAAACTATGTCAGTATGAGTTTTTTTCAAAGGCGGATGCCGATTGCCCACTCCTGTCACGAGCTTTTTATTTCGTTTCCATACCATCTGCTGTTTCCTTCCCGATCACGATCCATGACGGTATTCAGAAGGATCTCACCTTCCTTTACTTCCTCCACCGACACGATCTGTCCGATTCTTCTGATCCCTCCCGGGATCTTTTCCATATAAATCAGATAATCCAGCGCGGACGCGATCTGCATACGGATCGCTTCCATGGGAATATCCATTCCCATCCAGACCATGGATTCCAGCCGGCGGATCATATCCCGGCATGAGTTGGCGTGGCCGGTCGACATGGAGGCATGACCGGTATTCATTCCGCTCAGCATATCGATCGCCTCCTCGCCTCTGACCTCCCCGATCAGCAGTCTATCCGGATTCATTCTGAGCGAATCGCCGACGAGATCTCTCAGGGTGATCCTTCCTCTTCCGTCGGGTCCTGCCGTCCTGGTCTCCAACGAAACCAGGTTTTCAGGCCCGACGATCCGAAGTTCTGCCGAGTCTTCTATGGTTACGACTCGTTCCGAGATTGGAATCAGACCACCGAGCGCGCCAAGAAGCGTCGTCTTGCCGGAAGACGTTCCTCCGCAGATAAACAGGTTTTTTCTTCCTTCCACCAACGTTCGGAGAAAAGCAGCCAGGTTCTCATCCATCGCCCCTTCTTTCAGCATATCTTCCAGGCGGATCGGTTCATCCCGAAAACGCCGGATCGTCAAAACGGTACCGGAAAGAGAGACCGGCGGCAGCACCGCATGGACGCGGGATCCATCCGAAAGTCTGGCATCCACGATCGGTGAAGCCTCATTGACAGTTCGGTTCACGCTTCCCACGATCTGCTGTACCAGATCCTCCAGCCGTTCTTCGCTTTCAAACATTTCCGGATACTGTTTCATCTCCCCGTCGCGTGCATAGAAGATCCGATCCGCTCCGTTGACCATGATATCCGTCACAAGATCATCATCCAGCAGCGGCTGCAGGATATCCATCCGCCGGATGGAATTGAAGATCCGCTTGCCGATGCGGACTCTGTCCATCAAAGCGAGATCTGCTTTTCCTTTCATCTTCTCAAAAATGATCTGCCGGATCCCTTCATCCGTATAGATCTGCAGGTCTCTTGCCCGTTCTTTGACACTTTCCAGCAGGAATACGTACTGATCCATCAGGTCCCGCACGTATCCGCGACCGCCTTTCTTACTGCTTCCAGATAGGGAGAATTCTCCGCGAGTTTTCGGACATCGCCTTTCTCTTTCAGTTCCGGACTTCTGGGGAGCCAGATCTGATCAGGCGGAAGCATCCGTCTGGTCTCTTTCTCAACTCTTAGAGGTTTCTCCGTGCGCAGGTTTTCTGTCACGAATCGTATCGTCTTCTCCTCCGGGACCATTTCCATCTTCAGATTCTCCATGCGGAAAAGGCCTTCCTCCGACGCTTCTTCCAGACAGACGATCCTGTCACTCTCCGCGAGGATCTGCCTGTGCGGACCGTAAAGCCGGGATCCCAGATCGATCAGTATGACGTTATATTCGTCCCGCAAGGATTCAAGAAGATCTCTCCTTTCCTCTTCCGTAAGATCAAAGAGATCATCCGCCCGTGCGGGCGGAGGAAGAAACCGGATATTGTTTTCCCAGTTCTTTGCTATTCCCGGAAGTTCTTTGATCCGTCGTATCAGCATCTCTTTTCCTTCCGAAAGCAGGCTGTAGCACAGATCGCCCAGGGACCCTCCCGCTGAAACGGAAAGATACGAAGGAAAAACCGGATCCAGTGTCAGGACCAGGACAGAAAGTCCGGTCGCCTGCAGTGTCAGAGCGAACGAAAGCATCAGTGTGCTGAGTCCGCATCCTCCGGACAGCGCGTAAAAAGATATGATCCTTCCAAATCCCAGCCGCGGATCTTCCAGAAGCGACAGCTGCTTCTCCAGCTGAACATTGCCGGCCCGCATGACGCGGCTTTCTTCTTCTCTTCTGCTATGACAGGCAGTCAGGATCTTTTCAGCGATGTCCCTGGCCGACTGATAAGGATCGATCCCGTCCTGTTCCGATAAAAGTAAAACCTGATCCATCTTCGGCCCCTGATAGGATTCGGGGTCATCGCTTAAGAGGACCATCGGTCCCGTATGCCGAAAAGAAATCGCCGCGGGATCGTGTTCGGGATCTGTCAGAAAAACATCCATGGAAGAGGCGAAATACTTACTGAAGTATTCCGCCAGGCGCACCGCATAACGCCTGTCTCTGGTATCGATATATAAACTGATTTTTTGCATCCATCGTTCCTTTCAAAAAAAGAAGGAGGGGAAATGAAAAGGGGGTAATAACTTCTAATAACTTGTCTAAGAGTCTGATTAGGAGCTTTCTTTTCCCCTCCTCCAAAGAGCCTGTACCACACTCCCAACACTCACGTTTGTTTTGTGGTTGCTCGATTATGCGTCATATTGATCCGGATTTCTATTTTTCACATTTAAAAAAACCGGGAGTTTTTCAGACAGCCGATAAACAGCCGCTTCCCGGCCCGGACAGTGGGACAGATATATTTCGGCCTGTCCCATTGTCCCATTATTATCCCATCGTCATTTTGACCACAAAAATAAGACAAATCCTCGCTGTCTTTAAGAGTAAAGCGGATTGATATTGTCTTTTCATACTGATATAATAGTCAAAATATTCTTTTGAGGAGAAAACCATGGCTTATTATTATCCTGAACCCTCTCACACTTTCAGTGAATACCTTTTAGTCCCCGGCTATACCGGTCCCGACTGTATTCCTTCCAATGTGTCCCTGAGAACCCCTCTGGTCAAGTACCGCAAGGGCCAGGAAGAATGCCCGATCTGCCTCAATATACCGATGACTTCCGCCATCATGCAGTCCGTCTCCGGCGAAAGAATGGCGATCGCGCTCGCTACCGAAGGCGGTCTGTCCTTCATCTACGGCTCCCAGTCTATCGAAGACGAAGCGGCAATGGTCGCCCGCGTCAAGAATTATAAAGCCGGCTTCGTGCCCAGCGACTCCAACCTCACCCCGGACAACACCCTGGCTGAGGTCCTGAAACTGAAAGCCAAGACCGGTCATTCCACCATGGCCGTGACAGAAGACGGTTCCGCTACCGGCAAACTTCTGGGCATCGTTTCTTCCCGTGATTACCGTGTCAGCCGCATGGATCCCGCGACCAAAGTCGCCGATTTCATGACGCCCTTCGATAAGCTCGTTGTCGCCGGTGAGGAAACCACTCTTAAAACCGCGAATGATATCATCTGGGATCATAAGCTCAATTCCCTTCCTATCATTGATAAGAATCAGCGCCTGAAATACTTCGTTTTCCGCAAGGACTACGACTCTCATAAAGAAAACCCGCTGGAACTTCTGGATACACATAAACGCTACATGGTCGGCGCGGGCATCAACTCCCGTGATTATGCCGAACGTGTTCCCGCCCTCGTCGAAGCCGGCGCGGACGTTCTGTGCATCGACTCCTCCGAAGGCTTCTCCGTCTGGCAGGAAGAGACCATCAAATACATCCGCGAGCGTTACGGCGACACCGTAAAAGTCGGTGCCGGCAACGTGGTCGACCGTGAGGGTTTCCTGTTCCTGGCGAAGGCCGGCGCAGACTTCATCAAAATCGGTATCGGCGGCGGTTCCATCTGCATCACCCGTGAGCAGAAAGGTATCGGCCGCGGACAGGCCAGCGCCGTGATCGACGTCGCGGCAGCCAGAGACGAGTATTTCAAAGAGACCGGCATCTATATTCCGATCTGCTCCGACGGCGGTATCGTCCATGACTACCATATGACCCTCGCCCTGGCCATGGGCGCCGACTTCATGATGCTGGGCCGCTACTTCGCCCGCTTCGACGAGTCTCCCACGAACCGCCTGATGGTGAACGGTTCCTATGTAAAAGAGTACTGGGGCGAAGGTTCCAACCGTGCCCGCAACTGGCAGAGATACGATCTCGGCGGCGACAAGAAAATGGCCTTCGAGGAAGGCGTCGACTCCTATGTTCCCTATGCTGGCAGCCTGAAAGACAACGTGAACCTGTCCCTTTCCAAGGTCAAGCACACCATGTGCAACTGCGGCGCGCTGACCATCGAAGAGCTTCAGCAGAAAGCTAAGATCACCCTGGTCTCCGCCACCAGTATCGTCGAGGGCGGTTACCACGATGTTACCCTGCATTCCAGCGAACAGGCGAAATAATCATCTGAGGACAAATCCTATGGACTTAACATTACTTCGTGATCTTTACAAAGATCCGGCTTCTTTTGACGGACAGACCCTGTCCCTCGGCGGATGGGTCCGCAGCATCCGTGATTCCAAATCGATCGGCTTTATCGTCCTGGCCGACGGCACCTGCTTCTCTACCCTGCAGATCGTCTACGAGGCAGAGAAAGTGGAGAACTTCGAAGAGATCAGCCACATTCCGGTTGGTTCCGCCATCATCGTGACGGGAAAACTCATCCTCACCCCGAACGCCAAACAGCCTTTTGAGCTGCACGCGGAAAAGGTCGAAGTCGAAGGTCTTTCCACCCCGGATTATCCGCTGCAGAAAAAGCGTCACACCATGGAATACCTGCGCACGATCGCACATCTTCGTCCGCGCAGCAACACTTTCCAGGCAGTCTTCCGCGTCCGCTCCCTGGCGGCTTTCGCGATCCACAAGTTCTTCCAGGAAAGAGGTTTCGTATATGTCAACACACCTATCATCACCGGTTCCGATGCCGAAGGCGCCGGCGAGATGTTCCGTGTGACTACGATCGATCCCAAAAAGCAGGCCTTCAAGGAAGACGGAACACCTGACTTCTCCGAGGACTTCTTTGGAAAAATGGCATCCCTGACCGTTTCCGGTCAGCTGAACGGCGAGACCTTCGCCACCGCTTTCCGCAACATCTATACCTTTGGCCCCACCTTCCGCGCAGAGAACAGCAACACACCTCGTCACGCCGCGGAGTTCTGGATGATGGAGCCGGAAGTCTGTTTCGCGGATCTTGCGGATGTGTGTCAGCTGGAAGAAGACATGCTGAAATATGTCATCCGTTACCTTCTGGAAAACGCGAAAGAAGAACTGGTTTTCTTCAACAGCTTTATCGATAAGAGCCTGCTCGCCAGACTGCAGAACATCGTGGACAAAGACTTTGTCCGCTGCCCCTATACCAAGGCTGTGGAGATCCTCAAAGCCAGCGGTCAGAAGTTCGATTACGAACCCGAATGGGGCATCGACCTGCAGACCGAGCATGAACGTTACCTTACAGAGGTAGCCTTTGAAGGTTCTCCGGTCTTCGTCACCGACTATCCCAAAGATATCAAAGCCTTCTACATGCGGCTCAACGAAGACGGCAAGACCGTCGCGGCCGCGGACCTTCTGGTCCCCGGTGTAGGCGAGCTTTGCGGCGGTTCCCAGAGGGAAGAGCGTCTGGACGTTCTGGAAGCTCGTATCCGCGAACTGGGCATGAAAGAAGAGGATTACTGGTGGTATCTGGACCTTCGCCGCTACGGCACCGTCAAACACGGCGGTTTCGGCCTGGGCTTCGAGCGCCTGATCATGTATGTCACCGGTATGGGCAACATCCGTGACGTCGTTCCCTTCCCGCGTACCGTCAACAACCTGGAGTTCTGATCCTGTCGGAGAAAACTATACTTTAGAAAACAAGAAAAACGAGAATCATAAAGCAGTCAATGCTATAGAATTCTCGTTTTTTGTTATTCATAAAGTATTTCGTCTGTTTGATGCGGATACTTGCTTTATAAAACCGGAATTTGGCATTTCACAAAGCAGATCTTCATCATCACGGGGTCAGACCATGAGCGGCACAACCTGCATTCGCCTGCTCTTCCGTGAAGTAGTATGGACTGCCGGTCAGATAACCATAAAGCTCAGAATAAGACATGTCGGGGTAACCAACCAGAAAGTAACCCGCCATGGCCGTTGCCTGTTCGATCCAGTCCGCACCGCAGTAAGCGGCTCCATAAGTGGCCTGACCATAGGTAAAGCCTTCCTGCTCCAGATTCCAGGCCAGATAGCTTTCTGAGTAGGTTCCCTCATCGATCAGCATCCTGGCCCTTTCCAATGCTTCAAACTCCCAGGTATCAATAGAACTGATGGCATAGTTGATCTCTTCTTCGGTAAACTCTGCATTCTCCATATATTCTCTTACCTGGCTCGGGGAAATCGCATACCGATCCAGATAGTCCATGCAAACTCCCAGGGCTTGCTCATTCCAGTCGATCTCGCCATAGTTTTCAAATGCATATGCGATTTCTTCTTCCGTATAGCCGCCATCTTCCAGCGAAGACATGACCTGGGCTTTTGAATCTCCAACATAGATACATCTTCTCAGACGCCGTAAGGCTTCCTGGTTCCAATCGATGTTTTCCTCAAATACATCAAAAGCGTACATCGTTTCATCATATGTATAATCTTTATTAAGCAGTGTATCAATCAGACAATAACGGTCAACCGATTCGAGAATATGATAGTAGTGGTCCATCTCATCAATTGCTTCAGCATACCAGTCTATATTCTCAATCGCATAATCGATCTGATCCTCTGTAAATGACAGATTTTTCAGTTCGTAGTTTACATCTGATCTGTTCGACGCTCTTTTGTTTATAATATATTCCGCATATTCCAAAGCTTCGTCATACCAGTCGATGGGGAAGGCCGCTGTCAGCTGATCGACCGCCCACTCGGCATCTTCATAGTCGAACCCCGCGTCCATCACCTTCTGGACCAGGCCGTCATAAGAATTGCCGATCCCTTCACTGGTATAGATATCTTCCGCTTTACTCCATGCGTCCAGCTGCGACTGTGTATAATCTCCGGAAGGTTTTTCGATCTCTGAAGACTCTTCGGAGGACTCTTCTGATGATTCCTCTGACGATTCCTCCGGTTGTTCAGAAGATGTTTCCGAAGATTCTTCCGGTTTGGAAGAGTTCTCAGACGATTCCTGCGCGGACGATTCCTGATTGGAAGACTCTTCTTCCATCGGAACGGAGGTCTCCTCCGTGGAAGTTTCCTCCCCATTGCTCTCCGCCGAACTTGATTCGGCAGCTCTGGACTCCGCCTGAGTCGTGGCGAACTTACTGTCATTCCCGCCCCCAGCCGGCTTGTCCGGCGACTCTTTGGTGCAGGCGCTTAATATGATCAGAACCAATGCCAAAACGATCGCGAGATATCTTCTTTTCATCGGCTTTCCACCTCTACTTTCCATTGTTTATAGGCGTGTGCGGCGCCTTTCATGACCGCTGAAACGCCGCCGGCGCTCTCACTCTGCGCACCAACAAAGACCAGATCCTTCACCGGTGTGATAAACGCGGGATTCTTCTGCTTCCAGACCGGGACGAGACCGCCGAAGGAAGATTTGTCCATATGGGTCAGCTGTCGGTAATCCTCCGCAGTCACGATCTTCTTCGCCACGATATGATCCCTCAGTCCCGGCAGGTATTCCTCCGCCATCGCGATGAGTTCATCCGCGTAATCGTCCTTTTTCTCGTCCCAGCTTCCTTCTTTCAGTGTATCCGGACAGACGGTATAGATCGTCACGCAGTGGCATCCTTCCGGCGCGAACTCAGGCGCGTGCCTGTCCGGGAAATAGATAAGAAAACCTTCTTTTCCCTCGTGATAGATGCCGGATCGAAGCTCTCTTACGGCTTCCGAAAGATCATAGCTGTGATAGTAGTAGACCAGGCTCTGCTTCTGATACTCGGAAGGATCGTAGTTTACGCCCAGATGGACCATGAATACCGCTTCCATCGGAAGGAAGGTCTCGAGCACCTGCCGGTAGTCATCGTCCAGATACTCTTCTCCCACCGTTTTGTAGAAGAAATCTCTGGCCGCGCCGCAGCCCACGACCGCGTCGGCGAAGATCTCTGTCCCGTTCATCAGCCGGACGCCTACCGCCTTCTGATCTTCTATCATCACCTTTTCGACCACCGTCTCCGGCAGGAACATACCTCCGTGGCTCGTGATATAGTCAAGCAGTGCTTCCGCGAGTTTCTGAACACCTCCCCGGATACAGAAATAACCGGGATAGTATTTCTTTCCCTTCTTCTCCAGCGGGATTCGTTTGTCAAAAGCCGTTTCCGTATTCATGAACGGAAGCGTGAAGCACTGGACCTCGGCAGGGTCCGCGCAGATATCCGCCAGGATCCCGTTGAAGACCAGCCGGAGTTTCTCATTCGAAAACAGTGCTTTGGTAAAGTCATCGCAGGACATGTTCTCATAGGGTTTGACTTTCAGATAGGTCAGCAGGGTTTTCAGTTTGGTGGAGGAAGTCTGCACTTCTCCGGACAGATAACGGATCTTCATCAGCGCTTCATAGAACTGATAGTATTTTTTGATCCCCTCGGCATCTTCCGGGAAAAGCCGCATCAGTTCTTTCTTCCGCCAGTCTTTCTCATAGGTATCCGGCGGGATCAGCGCGAAATCCTTTGTCACGAGACCTCTGTCCTCCCGGATCAGGTCCAGATGAATATCCAGCTTTTTCAGCATCTGATAGACGGGCTCTCCTTCTTCCAGATCAGTCAGGATGAGCGGCCCCTGCTCGAAGGAAAAGCCATCCTGCCTGGCCAGTGTCAGAACGCCGCCGGCTTCCTTGTTCTTATCGATCAGAAGGACTTCGTGACCTTCTTTGGCCGCCAGAGCGCCGTACGTCAGGTTGGCGAGGCCGGCTCCTACCATTACAATTCTCATCAGATGATCCTTTCCTCAGGAAATAGTTTCATAATCCACGCCCTTGGTCTCCTTGCCGTATTTCGCCAGAAGGAGAACGGAGATCAAAATACAGGGCAACGCAAACAAAGAACAAATCAGCCAGAGCGGCATAAAGAGCATTCCTATATTTACGAAAGCAAAGCCGATCCCCATGCCGATATAGACCAGCAGCCCTTCCGCGCCGATGATCGACGCCCGGATCTCGGTGGGCACCATCTCCGTCGAGATGATCTCCATATAATCCCGGCCGATCCAGTAACCGCCAAGATATAACCCATATCCGATGCCTACGATGGCCGGACTCCACAGACCGTTGGCGCTGACGATAAACAGAATAAAGGAACCCGCGCAGATCAGTCCGAAGAGCAGGACCGTTTTCTTTCTCCCGATCCGGTCCGCCAGAAAGCCGGAAATAATGACCGCCGCGCAGTACAGAAACGGATAATAGAATTCCGCCGTCGTGATGGACGCGGTATCC
Source organism: Bacillota bacterium (assembly GCA_017442735.1). GTDB lineage: Bacteria > Bacillota > Clostridia > Lachnospirales > Bianqueaceae > RUG760. Next base: position 43,439 of record JAFRZE010000029.1, on the reverse strand, counting down.
ATGTTCGCGCGGTACATGATGGATTCATAATTCGTCATGGCGATGATCGCCGCGTCGAACAACATCTTGATCAAAATCAGCGCCCGCAGGTCTTTCCGTTTGAAGATATACTTGATCGCCGGTATGATGCCTGCCTTCGCGACCGGCGCGTTTTCCGGCGTCTTCTCCGGTTCCTCCGCCGGAAGACCGGGCTTACCCTCCAGCTGAGCGATCCGCTTATCCTGGAAGACCCGGGTCTCCTTCACCAGCAGGATCAGCAGGACGACGACTCCCAGGCCGAACAAGCCCGGCAGCAGATATACGTTCCGCCACTGGGTGGGATCATTATGCATAAGCGCGACGCGCATCGCCGGGATCGCCACGGAAGACAGACCGCCGATCCCTTTCAGGAGGCTGTAGACGGTCGCCCGTTTCTCTTTCGGCGCCTCTTCCAGGACATACAGGATCTGGATATCACTGCCGATGAAGAAGGAAAGCATAAAGCTTCCCACCAGAAAGACCGGATAGGACCGGCAGAGGAAAATAATCAGAAGGCCTGCCGCCATGCCCAGCGCCGAACAGACGAAAAGCGGCTTTCGACCGATCTTATCCGCCAGCGACTTATAGAACGGCGCCAAAAGAGCCAGCACGTAGCCGAACAGGCTGATCGTGTTATGCAGTGCCAGTCCTTCCTCATACTCATAGCTCCGGCCAAATACCTTTCCGTTCACGAAAAACTCAGTAATAAAGCTGGATGTGATGTTCGCGCCGACATTCGTCGCCAGGTTGTCCAGGATATCGGTCAGCACGATCATGATCAGCAGGACGGCAAAGTATCCCGCGTACCGGGCTTTTTTCCGCTCTTTCTGAAGCTTTTCAAGTTCCTTTGTCATGTCGCCTCCTACTCAAAAATCAACCCCAGGCCATGCTCGATGATCTCCAGATCCGTCAGCTGGCTGTCTGCCACATGATACAGCTGATTGAACCAGAGCCCGCTCGCGACTGAGATCAGGACGATCAGCACAAAAACCAGGATAATGATGAATACCCGGTAACTATAGCGATTTTTGTCCGGCCTTTCCGGAAAACTTTTGCCCAGTCTGCCGGTCAGATAATAATAGAGCCGGGTCACACGAAGCATATAATAGCCCATCGCGATCATGGTAATGATCAGACTTCCGTATGTATCAAGCAAAAATCCCAGACTGCAAAGGATGCGGTGCCCGATGACCTTCTTTTCCAGACTGGTCAGGCTAATTCCTTCCACCCATTCGATCACGACCCCTTTGGGCAGGGACGCTGCCTGCTTCCTCAGCAGATAATCCGGCAGAATGGTCAGTAAGATAAATGTCAGTACCATGATGCCCAAAAAGACAAGGATCGCCTTGAGGAGTTCTTTTCGCACCGTATCCTGATGGTGATGAACGATCTGATTGGACAGTCGGTAGGCCGCCTCCGCACTCAGATCGTCGATCAGGACACCGTGCACCGTGAAGATCGATCGAAAACCCAGAACAGCCAGGGCGCCGACCACGGCGAAATACCAGCTTTTCATAAGCAGATCGTGCGAGATCAGATCGACCAGCTCCCAGGAAGCGTGGAATTCCACCTCCAGGATCATCGAGATCCCCAGATAGACCAGCGGAAGAAAAACGGAAACATAAACAAGGATCACGATGCCCAGCGGCGAGCGGAACTTTTTCAGCGCCTTCGCGCTTTCCCACATCTCATGCCAGGGATTCGTCCTGTGTCCGTTCAGAATTCCATCCGAGAGCAGAATATGCGGGAAGAATTCCACAATGATCGTGATGGTAACTGTCAGAAAGATCAGCAGCACCACGATGGGAAATTTCCAGTTCAGCGAGCCCGTCGCAGCCGCGCCGACTGCGTCCAGCATTTCATCGGTACCGGCGGTCTTTCTCATGAGTATACGCAAGATCAGCATAGCGAGCGTGATGACCAGGCCGCCCGCCAGATGATGTGTCCACATCTCCGGAAGCGACTGCACGCCTAAACGGAAGAAAGAGATCCTCTTTCTTTTTATATCGGTCTCTGTCACACGCTCCATGCCCTGTCCCCTTTAATATCCCAGCTCTGTCCTGATCTCGCTTCCCTGTCCTTTTCCTGATTTGATGACTTTCAGCTGCTGAGGGATCGCCTCTTCCAGCTCTTTTCTGTGTGAGATGATCCCGATCAGCCTTCCGTCAGACGAAAGAGAACGCAGCATATCGATCGCCTCCTGAAGGGAGGTGTCATCCAGCGTTCCGAAGCCTTCATCGACGAAAAGCGCGTCCACCTCGATGCCGCCGGCCTGTGAGCTGATCCGGTCCGAAAGACCGAGCGCCAGTGCCAGCGATGCCTTGAAGCTTTCGCCGCCGGAGAGCGAACTGACCGGCCGAAGCTTCCCGGTATAATTGTCCAGTACATCCAGCCCGAGGGCATTCTTTCCGCTGATCTCCAGCGGATCCTCGTGACGGACCAGTTCATAGCGTCCGCCGCTCATCGGGATCAGCCGACGGTTCGCCGACGCGATGATATGTTCAAATCCGGTCGACTGCACATATTGCTCCAACGTGATCTTCGGACGACCTTTCATCTGTCCGTTGACCAGATCCCGGAGCCGCTGCAGCCTTCCCAGTTTTTTCTCTTCTTCTTTCAGCTGTTCACTGCCTCGCAGGATAGAGACCTGGATCTCGCGGTTCCGTTCCGCCAGCTGATAGTGGAAGGTCGTCTGATCCGCCAGATCCTTGGCGTTTTTCTTTGCTGCATCTTCTTTTTCCTCCAGCGCCGCGGTATCCTCCCTTACGAGGCCCTCGGTATCCTTCTGGTAAGTCAGCAAAAGATTACGCGCTGTCTGTTTCTGCGTTTCATAGTCCTGAAGACGCCTCTCTCCCCGTGCGATCTCTTCCTCCGAAACATCCGACCGGAGAAAATCGTCCTGCGTATCAAATCCCTGCGTTTTCAGGCTTTCTTCCAGGATCCTGCGCGCGTCCGTCTCTTGATGTTTCGTCTCTTCCAGCAGCTCCCTGTCTCTTTCAAGCGCCGCCCGGACCGCCGCGTTCTCCTGCTTTGCTTTCTGATGATCTTCCCGCACCTTTCGGATATGCGCCTCGGACTCTTCGATCATCTGCTCGACAGACTTTCTTGCTTTTTCCGCTTCCTGTAGCGAAGGGTAAGCCAGGGAAGGGATCGCCGCAAGCAGACCCCCTGTCTCCCCCAGTGTCTTTCCGGATTCTTCGATCTGCCCCGCAAGCTCTGAGAGAGCCCGGTTCAGCGTTTTCTTTTCCTCATCGATCGCTTTCAGCCTGGTTTCCAGAAGATCAAATTCCCTGATCTCCCGTGCAAGCCTGTCTGAAGCTTCCTTGTCTTCTTTCAGCTGTGCTCTCAAATCGCACAGCGCTTTCTCACCGATCCCGATCTTTTCCTCCAATGAGGCTTCCTTAGGAAGTTCCTCGACTTTCAGAAGTCTGGCAAGGTCCTCGGCGATCTCTTTTTCCGCGTGTTCCAGTGAAAGCCTGGTCGTTTCCGCCCTGAGACTGGCTTTTTCGCGCTTGTCCCGAAGCTGGTCGGTGTTCTCCCTGACCTTTTTCACTTCCTCTTCCGTGACGGATTCTTCCGGAAGCGCGGCGGGAGACGGATGATGGACAGCGCCGCAGACCGGACAGGGGATCCCTTCCTGAAGGCGCAGTGCCAGAAGCCCGGCTCTCGCGCTTTCCAAGAGTGTTTCCCTGTATTCGGTTTCATGCAGGGCTTTTCGGTAGACCTCATCCTGCCGGAGATAGGCTTTCTGATCCTTTTCCAGCTCATCGGCCAGTTTCCGTGCCTCTTCCACATCCACCGTCAGCACATGCGCAAGGTCGGCTTCGAGGGTTTCCCTTTCCCGGATGAGGCCTGTCAGATTTGCCTGCCGGACCTTCGCTCCTTCCAGCTCCCCGAGCCGCTTTTTGCCCGTTTCTTCTTCTTTCTCCAGCTCGCTGAACGCGTTCTGCTGTTTTTTCTGCCGTCTCCGGTTTTGCTCCAGGGCCGACTGCAGGGAAACCTTCGTTTTCTCCAGCTCTTCTTTCTTTTTATACTGTGGCTCCTGTTCTTTCATCCGGGTCACAGTCTGCTTTTTCTCCTCGTTTTCCTTTTCTTCTTCCGGAAGAAGGTCCGCCTGCTCCTGAAGATCTTTCAGCTTCCCGAGAATCCTCTTCTCTTCTTCCTCCCGTACTGTGACTGTCTTTTCTCCAGCTGCCAGCCGATTCTCAAGCTCTTTCACTGCCTGATAGAGCGGATGGACGATCCGCCTGGCTTTCTTCTGGCGTTCGACCTGTCCTCTCAGAAGCTCGAATCTCTCCTGCTGGTCATCCAGCTTCCGGCACGCCTCTTCCGCTTCTTCCAGCCGCCGGAACTTCTGATCGGTCTCTCTGGAAAGATTCAGCGCCTGTCGGATGATCTGCAGCTGTTTGTCCGCTTCCGCCGCTTCTTCCCGGTAATAATCCGCTGTTTCCTGCTGCTCTTTGATCAGATCGACGAGCACCTGCTCCATCCGCTCCAGATCAAAGGCACGGCCGGAAGTACGGATCGATTGCTGAAGCGAAGATAAAGTCTCCTGATAAATACTGTCCTCAGCGCACTTGACGCCGCTGAAATACTGGATCAGCGCGCGTTCTTTCTCCTCCGTGCTTTTCTGGGCTTCCGAGGCTTCGACTTTCAGGATCTCGCCCATCTGACGGAATCCCTCGGTCCGGAAGATCTTCTGCAGGATCTTCGTCCGCTCGTCCGAAGGCGCGTTCAGCAGCTGATAGAACTCGCCCTGCGCGATCAGACAGATCTGCTTGAACTGATCGATATCGATCCGAAGCAGTTCCTGCACTGCCGCGCCGACCTGCCGCACCTGTTCGACCGGTGCGTCATCCGGCCGGTAAAGGATCGCTTTTTCCTGCTGCTTGATCGTTCCCTCGCCTCTGGCTTTGGGCCGCTCGTAGGCCGGGGAACGCCTGATCCTATATTCTTTTCCCTGATGCTCGAACAGAAGTTCCACATATGTTTCCGCCGTGGGAGACGCGTAGTCGGACCGCAGGCTGCTCGTCTGACGGTAGGCGCCGCTCGCCTTTCCGTACAGCGCGAAGGTGACCGCGTCAAAGATCGTGGTCTTTCCGGCGCCTGTCGTCCCGGTGATCAGAAAGATCCCGTTTTTCTCGAAAATCCGGAAGTTCACATGGACCGTGCCGGCATAGGGCCCGAAGGCAGACATGGTGAGTTCAATCGGTTTCATCGATCACCCCTGCCTTTCCGGCGCTCCTTAGCAGGATCGCCCATTCTTCCTCTGACGGTTCGCCGCCCGCGATCTTCCGGTAGAAATCCCTCAGAAGCTCCTCGGGACGCACGGACAGATCCTCGCTCGCGAAGGAAAACTCCATCGCCGCGCGGGTATGGGAATTCTGATAATCCAGTTTCATGGTATGCGGATAATAGGTCCGGATCTTCTGGATGGCGTCCGGAATGATATCCTCGTCCGTTAAGGTCACATACATGTAGTCATCCGTCGCGAATTCCGGCTTCATGAGCTCACTGAACGGACCTTTGATATGCCGCATCTCGCGCCGCGGCAGCAGCGGGATCAGTTCCGTCTCTACTTTTCCCTTTTCCTCCATCGTGACCAGCACCGCGCTTTTTTCATGATCGATCTCACTCAGGCTGTATTTCAGGATCGAGCCCGCGTAGCGTACTTCATTCCTTCCGATCTTCTGCGGCCTGTGGATATGGCCGAGCGCCACATAGTCAAAAAGATCGAAAGCGCTCGCGTCTACCTTTTCGATCGTTCCGACCGCCTCGGAAGGCGTATTCTCAGAGCCGGCGGTCTCCGGATCCTTCGACCCGCCCGTCACGAACTGATGGGATAAAAGCACGTTCCTTTCCTTCGGATCGATCACGCCGCACCCGATCGCTGCCCGCACCGCCGAATCGTAAGAACTGGTATCCGCCTCCGGATGATAATGCCCTACCCGGGACGCTTTCACGAACGGAAGCATCCAGAAATGCACCCGGCCGAATCCATCCTCCAGCACCGCTTCTCTCAGCTCGCCCTCGTACACGCTGGTGATATAGACCTTCTGCGAGATAAAAAGCGAACTGCCGTAGTTCAGCCGCTCATCCGAGTCGTGGTTGCCGCTGATCATCAGGACGAACACGCCATCCGCGGAAAGGCGCGACAAGAAGCGGTCCAGGACGCGGACCGCTTCCTCCGGCGGAATGCTTCGATCATATATGTCTCCGCTGATCAGTACGGCGTCGACTCTCTTTTCCCGTACGATCCGGCAGATCTTTTCCAGAATATATTCCTGATCCCGGATCATCGGGAGTTCGTTCACGACCTTCCCGAGATGCAGATCAGCTACATGTAAAAATTTCATCTTTTCGAATTATGCGAGTGATCCCATGGGATCCCAGGGTTCGAGCATCTTCGGCTCTTCCTCGTAGGCTTTCAGAATCTCCTCGGACAGATACTTTTTATTCACGACGACCTGATACATGTATTCATTGAACCAGTCATCACTCATGACGTAGTAGCCGTCCTTGCCGGGATCCTTGCCCCAGCTGTTCTCGACTCTCCAGCGGTTCGGTTTTCCGTTTTCATCCAGGTTCACGCCCTGGAAGACCATGGCGTGGGTCATCAGGCTGTGACCGTAGTCCAGGCGTTCGGCCTTGGTCATGGTGAATTCCGTATGGAAGAGGTCTTCCCGATCATACAGGGCCGTGTCCATCACACCCTGGCTCCTTTCGGAGCTTTTTCCCACATCGCATCCGAACCAGACCGGATCGCCGTCCTTCAGCTGGGCGATCGCTGCCTTCTTCAGTTCGTCGATGGGCAGATTGACATAGCGCACCCTGCGGCCTTCCTTCACGTTGCCCAAAAACTTGACGCTGTAGCTGTGATAATAAGGCTTGTCATCGGTAGGAGCGTTGATCAGACTGATGTAATCATCCAGGCAAAGACCGACATATTTGTCGTAGAACTCTTTCGGCGTCAGGCCCTCGTCACGGATGAATTCCTTATCTTTGTTCCTTACTTCCAGGGTCACCGTTTTGGGCGGCACGCCAAGGCAGATGCAGAGGATCCGGTAGATCGTTTCCATCTGCTCGTCTTTCATGGCCCGAAGCTCATCCATCGAAGCACCGGCCCTGTAGGCTTTTCTCAGACGGCAGGCGTATTCACGGAGTTTTTCGGTCATGATGGAAGTCATTTCCCACGTCGCGGAAGAGGAATAAGTCTCCGGCATGGCCGCCTTCGGAACGACGCCGTATTTCTCGATCAGGCAGCAGATCATATCCCACTGGCCGCCGTCGCCTAACGGGCTTGAAAGAAGCCAGCTGATCAGCCGGCCGTTCGTGGGCTCATCCAGGGTCTCAAGGATATTTTCGAGGAAATAGTTCGCTTTTTCCAGCTTGTCATAGAACAGCGTGTAGTTCTGGGAGAGCTCGAACGTTTCCAGATCCAGCTTTTTCATGATCTCGAACCGCATCGTGTTGAGCGCCGCGAACATCCAGCAGCGTCCGCTGGATTTCTGGTTCGTGATCTCTCCCTGATCGATCTTCAGGGAAAACTGATGAAGATCGGTGCGGAAAGCCTCGGGGCGTTTCGCGTTGGCAAGGACGCCGGTACCGGTCACCGCGTTCATCGCGACTTTGTTCGCGCGGTCCGCGGCAAAGTTCTTTTCCAGCTGTTCCAGCTGTTCATAAGTAATCGCTTGCTGCATGATATATTCACTCCTTTCAGGATCAGACTTCAAAGGGATATTGGATGCGCTTACGGATATCTTCGGCCATGTCCTCGCCTTCCAGCTTCCTAAGCAGGGTCAGTGCGAACGGGATCGTACATCCCATGCCCTTGCCGGTGATGAATCTTCCGTCCACCGTTACAGGCGCGGCGGTATACTCGGCGCCGAAAAGATGCTGCTCAAAACCCGGGAAGCAGGTAGCCTTCTTTCCTTCCAGCAGGTGAAGGTCGCCCAGGATGCTCGGTGCCGCGCAGATCGCGGTCACAAACTTGCTTTCATCGGCGGCATAATCCTTCAGGACCTTCTCCACCAGCGGGCTGGCCTTCAGGTTCATCGTACCGCCATGTCCGCCGGGCAGGATGACCATATCGAAGTCTTCATAGGAAAGATCCTTCGCCAGCGCGTCCGCCTCGAACGTGATCCCGTGTGAAGAATGGATCGTCGTTTCATCTTTGATGGACGCGGTCACGACCTCCACACCGCCTCTTCTTAAAATATCCACGGTGATCAGGGCTTCACACTCTTCCAGCCCGTCCGCCAGAAACATCACGACTTTGCTCATTTCGTCCTCCTTAAATTGATGCTCTATTCATGTATGATTTCAAATGGTCACGCCAAGTCTGCCGAGGTCTGCCAGGAGCCTTCCCACATCCGCCTTATAGACGACACCTTCCATTCCGCAGAAGATCGCCCCGGCGACATTGATGGGCATGTCATCGATAAAGACCGATTCTTCGGCTTTCAGAGCGAACTCACTTAGCATAGCTTCATAGATCTCCCGGTCGGGCTTGAGCATCCTGTGCTCCGCTGAGACGAAAATGCCTTCCATCGCCAGAAAAGCCGGGATCTCGCTTTGATAATCGCGAAACAGAACGCTGGCGTTAGTCAGCAGATAACAGTGATATCCCGCATCCTTCAGGGCCTGGGGCAGGAACTGCGTTTCTTTTTCCGGACGCACCAGGTCTTTCGGATGATCCATGACATACTTTACTTCCTCGACAAGCTGCGGGATCTCCTCTTCCGTGACCGGATAAAAGCCGCGCCGGACATGAAAGGTGAGCTGCTCGCACATCTTCCGGACCGCTTCATCCACTTCGATCTTCCCGGCGTCCAGCATGCTCCACTCGATGGTCCGGAAGATCTCTTCATAGAGCACTTTCTGATGGATTTCGGAAAAGCCCATCTGTGAAAGTCTCGTTTTCGGATCCCAGTCCAGCAGCACGTTGCCCATATCAAAAATCACGTTGCGGATCATATCTAAATCTCCATATTCATTTCGTTATCTTGAATACGATCATAAGAATATGGTATACTAACTTTACCTTATTTTCAAGGGGGAACTAAGCATGGATATCCCTTATGTTCGTAAACTGACGACCCCGGAGGATCAGAAAGCATTCGCCCGTGTAGGCGCGACCGCTTTCGTTTATTCCTTTGACGGCGAAGCCTTTGAGCCCCGGACGCAGCAGCAGCTTGCAGAGAGTTTTGAAGAGTGCTACGGATACGGCAACCCTGTCAGCAGCGGCATGTTCGTTCATGCCTATGACGTCTGGTTTGACGGCGCTCTCACCAAAGCTACCGGCGTCGGTGGTGTCGCGTCTCTGCCGGAAGCCCGCGGAAGCGGCGGGATCCGCAAGATCTTCGAGACCCTGATCCCCGACTGGTACCGGGACGGCGTCACCTTCTCGATCCTCTATCCTTTCTCCCACGAGTTCTATCGCAAGTTTGGCTATGAACAGGTCCAGAAGCGCTATACCTATAAACTGCCCATCAAATCCCTGGGCGCTTTGCCGCAGGACCGCTCCGCCCGTGTCGTCACGGACTATCACGAGCTCGAGACGATGTGCGAGATCTTCGGGCGCAAAAACAACCTGTATATTAAGCGTAAAGGCGATCAGTGGCATCGTGTCTCCGAGGATCCATGGAAAGATCTGAACTACACCTATGCCATCGACGATGACGCTTTCCTTAGCTTTATTACCAGAAAACCGGGAAAACCCGGCGAAGGTATGACAATGGTCGTCCGGGATATCGCGTTCCGCGATGAAAAAGCCCTGCGCGGTCTGCTCGGCTTCCTTTATACGTTCCGTGCCCAGTATGATACACTGGAGCTCCCGCTGCCGCCTTCCGTCCCGCTGATCGATATGCTGCCGGAATGCTATGACGTCTCGCTGGAAGTAGCGCCCCGTGGGATGGGCCGCATCGTGAACGTCACAAAAGCTCTTCGCCAGATGCGTTATCCGGCCCGTGCCGGACGGTTCACGGTCTATGTGACCGATCCGCAGATCCCCGAAAATACCGGTGTTTTCCGTGTCAACTACGCGGATTCGAAGGCGACCAGCGTCCTGAAGCTGGGCGATTCTCCGGCGGAAGTCCGGCCGGAAGAGCTGACGGAAGTACTGGTTTTCAAGCCGGAAACGAAGGATGAGGATGAGAAGCCGACCGGTTTCGTGTTCCGAAAGGACTGGGGCGAGGATCCCGAACCGCTCGCGGATTATATGACCTATACCTCTTCCGCGGCTGCCGGTTTTCTGAAAGAGTCAGAAGAAAAAAAGGCGAAAGAAGCCGCCGAGGCCCAGAAAAAAGCGAAGGCGGAAGCCGCCAAAGAAGCCGGAGAGCAAATACCTGATTCGATCACTTCACCGGTGGATCTGACCTGCTCCATCCAGGTGCTCACGCAGCTCGTTCTGGGAACGCTGTCCATCGATCAGGCCCTCTACCTGCCGGGCGTCAGCTGTCCGCATCCCACCGCTCTTCGTCCGATCTTTGTGAAAAAAGACATCTTCTTTACCGACGGATTCTAAAATACTGCGGGAGGTTATCTATGGAAGTCAAAGAATGGACCTATGAAGAATTTCCGGAATTTACCGAAGAAGTCGAAGGCGCGCATATCATTGAGACGACCGGAGACGAACCGGGCGTACTTTACCTCAATGATGTCGAATACCGGACCACGGGCGACATGCCGCTCAGGCTGCAGCTGCTGATTCCCATGTGCCGCAACCGAAGATTCGATCGTCCGTCCGATGAACCGGCGCCGGCTCTGCCGTGTGTAGTCTTTGTCCAGGGTTCTGCCTGGATGAAACAGCGGATCTACGGAAATGTGCCGAATATCAGCCGCCTTGCGATCCGCGGATTTGTCTGCGCGATCGTAGAATACCGGCATTCCGGGATCGCCTGGTTCCCGGCGCAGGCGGTCGATGCCCTGAACGCGATCCGTTTCCTGAAACAGCATGCGGCGGACTTTTGGATCGATCCGGAGAAGATCATCCTGGCCGGTGATTCCTCCGGCGGCCATACCGCCATGTGGGGCGGACTGCTTCAGAATGATGAGACCGAGTTCAACCATTATCCGGGCATCAGCGGAAGTGTGAAAGGCATCGTAGACTACTATGGTTCGGTCTCTGTGATGGCGCCGGATTCCAATCCGATCCAGATCAGTCACTGCCTGCCGGACAGTCCGGAAGGCATGGTCATGGGCGGACGCAATCTTCTGGAACATCCGGAACTCGCCGAGGCCTTATCGGTGGAATGTCATATCGATGAATCGACCAAGCTGCCGCCGATCCTGATTTTCCACGGGACGAAAGATCGTGTGGTCAACTGCACCGGCAGCGTGATCCTCTACCGCAGGCTGCGCGAAACGAGACATCCGGCAGAGCTTTATCTGGTCAAAGGCGCGGATCACGGCGGACCGGATTTCTGGATGCCGAAGGTGCTGGATATCGTGGAAGAATTTGTTCGTAAGTGCGTGGAATAAAGAATTTGTCTGATAATCCCTGTGAAAAGCGATTCTGTGAGTCTTTTGGGGCGTTTAGCTTTTTTTCTCGTTCCGCCGTCCAAAATCCCATGTGTTTTTTGGAAGAGATATCAACTTGACGAGCTATCTTGTCCAGGGATTGGAAAGGATAGTCTTTAACGAATGCATTTTCGCCCAGACGTGGCTTCCATTCATCGGAATCCCTGGGCGGGATACCAGTCAAACGACTCTTTCCGCCCAGGGATTGGGTAGAATATCTCCTCAAATTGATGCGCCGCCCAATAATGCAATAATGTACTGGGCGGCGAGTCTTAAAAATGCACCATCTTCCCCAATCGGTTGGGGAAGATACGGAAAAACCGAGAAATAAGTCCAAAACTATTCTTAAATGAAGAGGGAGTCATAGCGTTTGCTATAACTCCCCTACTTTTTTTATCGCTTTCCTGTTTTCAGTATCGGCAAATGATCCAGCAGGATCGAAAGCGGAATGCCCAGACCATAACAGACGACCAACTCGCCAAAGCCTACCGAAAGCGCGGCTGCCGCGAAACCGGCCCAGCTAAGGCCTTCCGGCATGAAGGCGCTGATCTCCAGCCCCACGATGATCGCGTTGGAAATGACCGGCAGCATCGGCGCGATCAGGTTGATCCGTTCCTTGCCGATCTTCACCTTCCAGTCGCGGATCAGCCACATGCCGATCACCGCGATCAGAGTCGCGAAGGACCCGCAGACGATATCGATCAGCCCGAAAGGACTGCCCAGGTTCGCGATCACACATCCGATCGTCAGACCCGGAATAGCGGCGGGCGTAAAGAGGGCCAGCACCATCAGCGCTTCCGAGAACCGGAACTGGACTTCGCCGTAGGCAAGTCCCCATAAGGCGCAAAGATAGGTGGCCGCGGCATAGGCAGCGGCGATCAGACCGGCCTGCACCAGGTAATGCGTTCTGTTTGTAGTTTTCATCGTACTTCTCCCGTAGTTTTGTTTAATGTCAGGATGGTTTCGAACTGACCGAACTATTCTACCTGAGTTACGATGATTTGTCAACTTTCTTTTCTACTGAACGACCCCGATCACCAGGGTTCCGGACAGGTCACTGATCTCATCCACGAAATCGATCGCTTCCCCGAGAATATAAAGTCCCGGATACTCACTGAACGGTCCGTAATACATCACGATATCGCCCCATGGCTCGAAGTATGCCAGGACGCCTGCCTCCCCGCCGTCTTCTACACCATCTGTCGTATCCAGTTTCTCCGGCGGATAAAAGATCTTTTCATTATCACCGTAGTCTTCGACTTCCACTTCGATCGGAAGCTGCTTAAAAAGGCTGAGCGCGGCCGGACTGTCATTGAGCTCGAAGATGATCACATGTTCCGCGTCAGCCACGAAGATCTGATGTTTTGACGGTTCCTTAGGCTCCTGCGACTGCGGATCTTCTTGTTGGAACCTTGCTTCCATGACCTCATTCAGGATCTCGCGAAGCGGGCCAAGGCCGTCCACATGATAGCGTTCACCGTCTTTGACCCAGTTCTGTTCCTCGAACTCCAGCCGGATCGACGTCTCATCCGGGAAATAGAATGTCAGGAAATCCGTAAAGTCATCGACCATGATATTCGTCTTCGCGCCAACGCGCAGCTCTTTGATGACCTGTACGATCGCCTCGATCGTTTCCGTATCTTCGATCACGGTATAATCGCCGTATTCCCAGTACCGGTCATACTGTATGCGGACCGGCATCTCCTCTGCTGTCCAGATCACAAGATCTTCCTCCTTTGAATCTTCCACCACAGGCTTGGAAACACTACTCGTCTCATCCGGCACGGAAAGGCTGCCAGACTCGTCCGGCACGGAAGACTCCTCTTTCTTTTCTTCTTTCAGATTCATCAGTGAACAGCCTGTCAGCAGCAGGCACACAAGTAAAATGATCCATCCGCGTTTCACTGTCGTCTCTCGCTTTCTTTTTTCTTTTGATTATATCACGTTCTTTCCCGAAGAGGAATCGCTTGCGTTTTCTTTTCTGAAAGAGTATCATGGGGAAAGATTGTTTGAAAGGAATACATTACATGATCATTCGTAGATTTGAGGAAACGGACGCTCCGAAGGTCTCTGACCTCATCCGGGAAACCCTTCGTATTTCCAACACACTCGACTATCCTGCCGAGATCATGGAGGAGCTGATCCGGCGCCACACGCCGGAATATGTGCTTCAAAGAGCCGGCTGGACCCATTTTTATGTCGCGGAAGAAAACGATCAGCTGATCGGCTGCGGCGCCATCGGTCCCTACTGGGATAAAGAAGATGAAAGCAGTCTCTTTTCCTTCTTTGTCCGCCCGGATCAGCAGCGAAAAGGCGTTGGCGCCGCCATTATGCGCGCGCTCGAAAACGATGAATATGCCCTTCGCGCGAAACGGATCGAGATCCCGGCTTCCATCACCGGCCTGCCGTTTTATCAGAAGATGGGCTATCAGTTCAAAGACGGCAAAAATCAGCTGGACGAAGAGCGTCTTTACCGGCTGGAAAAGTTCCGGGCATAACAAAAAGCTTGCAAGTTTCCGGTCATAATGGTATCATAGTAAAAATGCCTTATACCCGATTTGATTATCAGACAAGGAGAAAAACCATGGAAGATTTCTACAACATGCCGAATATCACCATTTTTACTCATCCGCTGATCCAGCACAAGATCTCGCTTATGCGCGATAAAAATACAGGCACCAATGAATTCCGCAAACTGGCGGAAGAAGTTGCCACCCTGGAAGGTTTCGAAGCCCTTTCCGATCTTCCCACCGAGGAAGTCGAGATCGAGACCCCCATCGAAAAATGCATGACCCCCATGATCTCCGGCCGCAAGCTGGCGATCGTTCCGATCCTTCGCGCAGGCCTGGGCATGGTCCCCGGACTGCTGACGCTGGTTCCCACCGCGAAAGTCGGTCACATCGGTTTGTACCGTGATGAAGAGACCCATGAGCCGCACGAATACTACTGCAAACTGCCACGTCCCATCGAGGAACGTACCATCATCGTCACCGACCCGATGCTGGCTACCGGCGGATCCGCGGTGGACGCTATCACCCAGATCAAGGAACATGGCGGCATCAACATCAAGTTCATGTGCATCATCGCCGCTCCCGAAGGTCTGAAAAAGCTGCACGACGCGCATCCGGATGTTCATATCTATGTCGGTCATCTGGACCGTGAACTGAACGAAACCGCTTATATCTGCCCGGGTCTCGGCGATGCCGGCGACCGTATCTTCGGAACCAAATAATCATCCGATATCCTGATCAAAGACCAGCCACCCTAAACTCGGGCCGGCTGGTCTTTTTTTGTCCATGGAATGTGCAAAATCGTCGCTGTTTTCATTGACGAAAGCGATCTGCTGAAGTATGATAAAAGCATGATCACGAAGAGAAAGGAGGATACCCATGCGGTACATTTGTTCTATCTGCGGTTATATATATGATGAAGCGGGAAATGCTCCCTGGGTGGAGCTTCCGGCGGACTGGAAATGCCCTCTTTGCGGCGCTGCCAAGTCAGATTTTGTTCCGGAAGGACTCCCGCAGGATACGGCGGGACCTGTCACGGCCCCTCCGGCACAAACGGAAATGAAACCGTTAAGCGCCATTGAGATCAGTGCAC
Organism: Bacillota bacterium; assembly: GCA_017442735.1. GTDB lineage: Bacteria > Bacillota > Clostridia > Lachnospirales > Bianqueaceae > RUG760. The sequence goes on along the minus strand of JAFRZE010000029.1, from coordinate 28,298 downwards.
TTTGTTCTAATCTTGCCAGAGGATGCGAAAAACAGTATCAGCCGGATCAGGCAGCGGCTTTCCGGAAACTCGCCGCCTGGTTTTCGTCTCAGGCGGGACCGGTACCTGATCCGTCTTTTACAAAGATCCTGGACCTGGTCAATGCCGATCTTAACGGCAATTTCCCCGCCGCAAATGCTGTATCCAGGCAAAACGGTGACCGCGGCGCCCTGAGGAGCCTTACCTGGAGCGAAAAGGTCACGCGCATCCTGAGATCCCTGCTTTTAAGATACGCCGAGGAAGGCGATGCCATGCTGGAAAACACGGGCGTCTATGTCTGCACGATCTGCGGTTTTGTTTATATCGGGAACGAACTGCCGGAAGTCTGTCCCGTATGCAAGGTTCCGAACCGTAAATTCGAACGGATAGGAGGAAAAGGATGATGAGTGAAAAAGTCGCGGTAAGAAATATCCGGTTATGCGAAAAAGACTGTCTGTGTCTCTATGTTTGTCCTACCGGGGCGTCGGATACAGAAAACAGTATCATCGATACCGACAAATGCATCGGATGCGGCGCGTGCGCCGAGGCCTGCCCCTCCAAAGCCATCAGTCTCGTTCCCCGCGAGTATCCGCCGCAGCAGCCAAAAACGGAAGAAGTCATCGCGGCACTGCGTCAGCTCGTAAGCAGCAAAGCCGAGCAGGAACTGCTTGCGGAAAGTCTTCCGGGCCCACTTGCCAAGGCCATACAAAGATCCAACCGGATCATGGCGGAAGATCTTCTGAGGGAATCCGGCTACATGCTTCCCCAAAGCAAAAACGCGTATGAGTTTCTGGAAGAACTGCTCTCTTACGCACAGGAACCAGGCTTCCCTATCGAAGCCGTAAACGAACTGCTTGCGGGCATTTCGTTCAATGAACCCATCGAAGAAAAAAAGGAGAAAAAAACTATGGAAATGTGGAAATGCTCTGTCTGCGGTTATATTCATGAAGGTCCCCTGCCTGAAGATTTCAGGTGCCCCGTCTGCAAACAGCCCGCGTCAAAATTTGTCAAGATCGAACCGGAAGTTAAGAAAAAGAATCCCTATGAAGGAACACAGACAGAAAAAAACCTGGAAGCGGCTTTCGCCGGCGAATCCCAGGCTCGTAACAAATATACCTATTTCGCGTCTCAGGCAAAGAAAGACGGCTTTGAACAGATCGCCGCGCTGTTTCTGAAAACCGCGGACAATGAAAAAGAACACGCCAAAATGTGGTTCAAAGAACTGAACGGCATCGGCAGCACCGCGGATAATCTGGGCGCCGCCGCAGACGGCGAGAATTATGAATGGACCGACATGTACGAAGGTTTCGCTGTTACCGCCGAAAAGGAAGGATTCCCCGTTCTGGCCGCGAAATTCCGTATGGTGGCAGCCATCGAGAAACACCATGAGGAACGCTACCGCGCACTGCTGAAGAATGTCGAGATGCAGGAAGTCTTCCAAAAGAGCGAAGTCAAGGTATGGGAATGCCGCAACTGCGGCCATATCGTCGTCGGTACGAAAGCGCCGGAGGTCTGTCCGGTATGCGCTCATCCGCAGAGCTACTTTGAAGTCAACGCCGAGAACTACTGATCTACGGCTGCATTTCGCGAAGCACTTTCCGGCAGAGCGGGATCGCCAGAATAAAGCTGAACACATCCGCGGCCGGCTGCGCGATCTGGACGCCGAAAAGCCCTAAGAATAACGGCAGCAGCAGGATCATCGGGACGAAGAATAGCCCCTGACGAGCCATTGCCACGATCGAAGCGGGCACCGCTTTGCCGATCGTCTGCAGCAGCATCGTCGACATGATGACATAGACATTCAGCACGAAGACCACACACTGAGCCCGAAGGGCTACATAACCGATCTCAATGACCATCGGGTCATCACGGAAGGCCGCGACGAGCGGCTTCGCGAAGATGAATCCCAGGATGGAAAGCACCGCCAGAGCGATCGATCCGATTTTCACACAATAGTGAAACGCTTCCTTCACTCTGGCGTAGTTTTTTGCGCCGTAATTGGTCCCGCAGACCGGCTGGAAACCCTGGCCGAATCCGATCAGTGCGGAATAGGCGAACATTGTGATCCGGCTCACGACGCCCATGGCCGCGATCGCGGCATCCGCCGCAGCCGCTCCGTAAATACCGGCTTCCAGGTTTAAGAGGATCGTAGCGACAGAACCGATGCCCTGCCTGACCAGCGACGGGATCCCGCCGTTCAGGATATTCTTATAGTAATGCCAGGTCGGCGTGAAATGCTTAAAACTCACCCTGATCGCCGCGCGTTTGCGGTTCAGGTAAAGCAGGATACAGAAACTCACGAACTGGGAGATGATCGTCGCGAGCGCCGCGCCGGCCACGCCCATGTCCAAGACGAAGATAAGAAGAGGATCCAGCGCGATATTCAGGATCGCGCCGGTCACGATACCGATCATCGCGATAGAGGCGTTCCCCTGGAAACGCATGTGGTTGTTCAGGACGAACGAACCCATGATAAACGGCGCGCCAAGGAAGATGATCCGAAGATAGCTGACGGCGTATGGAAGGATGGTATCCGTGGAACCGATCATGTGGGCGATCGGCCGGACAAAAACCGATCCGATGATGCTGATGGCAACGCCCACGATCAGGACACTGACGAATCCGGTCGCCGCCATCTTCTTGGCATCGTCAAACTCTCTGGCGCCGAGCTGACGGGAAATGTAGTTGCCCGATCCGTGGCCGAACATAAAACTGAAGGCCTGGATCAGCGCCATGACAGAAAACGCAACTCCTACCGCGGCCGTCGCCTGTGTATCGATCCGGCCCACAAACGCGGTATCCACCAGGTTATAAAAGCTGGTCACCAGCATAGAGATGATCGTCGGCACCGACATGTCCCGGATCAGTTTCGGGATCGGTGCGTTCATCAGGTAATCCAGTTTTTCCTTTGAGTTTTTCTTTCTGTCACTGCTCATGGACTATCCTTTCTTTATCAACAAAGTTCCGTCCGCTTCTCTGGAAAAGGCGCAGAGGAAATCCCAGGCCATGTACGGCGTCCTCAGATCGACTCCGTGCGGCAGGTCCTGTACGGAAACGAACCGGTAGAAAACAGTACCGTCTTCCAGCAGGCTGTCATATACATGGAACCGGCCGTCCTCGCCCTGGATCATAAAGGCGCCTTTCGACTTCTTCTCGTCGGTAAACGGTACCTCGATGCTGTTCCAGTCGGCCCAGAAGTTCAGCATCCTGGCAAGCTCCTCGCCCTGCCAGGTCTTGTCCAGTGTCCCATGGACCTGGAAAACAGGTATCCGAACGTCTCTTCCTGCTTCCTTTGCTCCGGCTTTGACTGCTTCAAAACGTGAGCGGATCTGGTAGGGCTCCTCCCAGTAATCAAGAAAGAAAAGTCCGGAGAACGGCGCGATGGCCGCGAAGATCTCGGGATGCGTCATCCCCATGGCGTGAGACATCAGGCCGCCCATGGAGAAACCCGTACAGTAGACCCGTGTTTTGTCGATCGGGTATTTACGGCACGCATATTCAAACAGCTTAAGCAAATATGCCTCATCGGAAGGAAGCCTCGGATCCAGGCCGGGATTCCAGACAGAGGCGATGCAGGCCTGCGGATATATTACCACAAATCCGTACTTTTCTGCAAGTTCGTGCCAGCGGGTCTGCTCCGCGCAGTATTTCGCGCTGGTCCCGCCGCCGTGCAGAACGAAAACGAACGGTACCGGTCTGTCAGCGGACAGACCGATCGGCGCGTATTCATACCATTCATGGGCCATGCCGCCGTTGTCGCCCAGGAAGGTTTCATTATAATGCATCTCCAGACCCATTTCCTCCACCGAGTCCTTATGCACTAGAGATCCGTAGATCCCGGTCGCCATCCGTCGCATACCGAAGAACAGGCTGTCCCAGGCTTTCTCATAGATCTCCTGATCCGCCGCGCTGAACGTACGGCAGATCGTATGAGCTAAAAGCGCTCTCTGACGAAAAACATCCATCAGCGCTTCGTCACATCCACTCGCCCAGACAGGGATCGGACAGTCCGTTCCTTCCGGCGCTTCGGCCGGGTATTTCGCTCCTTCCAGATACAGTCCGGCGAGCAGCTCCGCGTGAGCCTTCGCGATCCCGGCCGCCAGCGTGGCGGCTTTTTCCCCGAATCCGGCCAGATACCGGCTCGTCCGGTGGACCTTACATCCGATCAGATAGTTCGGAGGACCGCTCTCCATAAGTCCGGTCACATAGGCATCATCGTCCGGCAGCGAAGGATCTCCGGCAGCATTCCAGTCACCACACGGATCTATCAGCAGGATCAGATAGTGATCCCGCTCCGCTCTTTCAGCCCAGCCGGTCTTCTCCAGAAGTTCTTCGGCCGAAACGCGGTCCGCCCCATCCCGCAGAATGAAGATGCCCGAGGAACAGGGGATGATCCCTGTAGACGGTTTATACAGCCACATGGTGCGGACATTGCCCTGACTGTCGCAGATGGGTTTTTCCGGATCCGCCTCGGCGAATGTCATGGCGTCGACCGTCGACTGTCCCGGGATCTTTTTCTTTCCGCAGATCGTGATCTGTTCCAGTGTTCCTTTTAACATACGAGTTCTCCGTCCTCTCCGCGCCGGAATTTCTTCAGAAACTCCCAGGATGCTTTCGCTTCTTCTTCGATCGCCCCGTGAGGCATGTTTTTCATCACGGTCACCGCCAGCATGGCCTGTCCCCGCCCGTCATACCAGACACGGGTCGAGAAACGATCGCCCGATAAGTAACCGTTCTCCTTCGTATAGAAGTTTTCTCCGGTGCGGATCTCATCCGCTTCTTCCGCCAGTCCGTTTACTTTGACCATCGCGTCGATTTGTTCCGTCAGACTTTCCGGTTTCGCCGCCGGATCCTGATCGCCGATGCAGACAAAATACGGCATCCGCAGTCCCTTTTCCAGAAATACCGGCTGGATCGTGGGCTGGTACATGGCGCCGACAAGACCTACCGGCCCGTTCCACGGAGAAAGTCCGGCAAAAAGTTCCGGAAGCAGGGTCCCGACTTCCCGGGTGATGGAGGCGCCGTTGGAAAAACCGGTCAGATACACACGGCCGCGGTCAAGCCCGTATTTCTCACACAGAAGGTCGATCATAGCAGGAAACACATCTTTATCTCTGTCAAGGCTCCAGATATTGCCGAGCGAATCCGGGAAAGCCACCACAAACTCCCCGGTCTCGTCCGCCAGGGTATCCCAGCCGTTTTTGGTACAGAAAAGCCTGGCCGGTTCTCCGCGTCCGTGCACACTGAAGACCAGCGGAAGACCACGGACTTCCTCGGCTGTTTTTCCCTCAGGAAGGTGGACGCTCACCGGATAATCCGTCGTCCCCACACAGACCGTTTCCTGAATGAACCGGGAACCCAGATAGTACTCTTCCCTCGTCGGCAGCGCCTTCAGCGCGCCGTCCGGTCCGTTTTTCCAGCGGATCACGGGGTCGAAAAGCTCACTCATGACCGTCTCGCTGAGCGCGATCCCGCCGTGGACCGGCATTTCGGAAAACATCAGCTTCGCGGCCGGATTCTTTTTGGAAGTATAAACCGAAGCGGCGATATCCCCGAACGTTTCCTGCCTGGCCTTTTTACTGTATCCCATCGAGGTAAAATAGGTCAGCGCATGTCTCTGCTCTTTCAGGTCCGCTCCAAAGATCCACAGACAGCTCTCGATCTCACCATTCTTTACGGCATAATCCTCACTGACGCGGCGCAGGAACGGATGGGCCGAGAGCTCTTTCCCCGGTTTATAATCCGTCGGCGCGCCTCCGATCAGTGCAGCCGCGGCAAAGCGGGAAGGATAAGCGATCAGCGTATTGCCGCCGAAGACCGCGCCTTCCTGATAGCCGGCCAGATAGACCATGGTCTCCCACAGCCAGAGTTTTCCTCCTCGTCCGTAAAGACTTCTTCCGTTCAGAGAGTCGAACGCGTTCCGGTATTCATCCAGGATCTCTCCTGCCAGGGAAAGAGATGCTTTGCCGTATCCTTTCGGAAGGATCGGGATCATCAGGACGTCGCCCGCATACTCGGTCAGTTTCTGCCATCCGGATGCTTTAGCGAACTTTTCAGCCGCCTTCAAAGAAGTACAGTCTTTTTCCGGCGGAAAAACAAGGATCGTCCGGGCCGGATCATAATCCGCCCTTGTGGAAACGTAGCTGTAGATTTCGTGTGTCATGGGAATACCTCGTCAGATTGATTGCCGTTTACAGGAAAGGCCGCACCTTGGCGGCGCGGCCTTCCCGAATCGTTCAGTTAATGATTAGTGAGGGAATACCAGGTAAGCGCCGATCGCCAGACCGATGATCTGAATGATATACATCGGAACGGAGAATTTCAGGAAATCTTTCAGCTTATACTTACCAAGGCCAAGGATCATAGCCGGCAGACCGTCGATCGGCAGGAATCCGCCGCCCCAGGCAGCCGCTGTCATCGCGCAGGCAAGACCCGCGGGATTCATTCCCATCGCGGTGCAGGCAGCGATCGCGATCGGAGCGAATACGAACAGGGAACCGATGGAAGCACCGGTCAGGGTCGCGCAGATCGAGATCAGGAAACAGAAGACCAGGATCAGCCAGAACATGCTCACAGAACCGCCCATCGCGTTCGCGACAGCCTGTCCGACCATCGCGGTGAAACCGGTGGAAGCCAGCGCTTCCGCCACACCGATCACGGATGCCATCATGATGATCAGGGGGCTGAAGACCTGGTTCTTGGCTTCTTTGAATGTGAAGACTTTGATCAGGACCAGGATCGCGGTGCAAAGCAGCGGCAGGACATAAGCGATCTCGCCGATGGTGCTCGCCATCATCATGCCGACGATGGAAACAGCGGCAGACGCGTAGACAACGTACTCTTTCCACTTGGGAAGTCCGTCTTTCTTCTCTTCTTCTTTCTTCTCTTTGGTTTCTTCGCCTTCCTGGATGTCATGATCCGGCAGGATCTTGTAGGCAATAAGCGCCCAGACCAGGAAGAATACAGACATCACAGCCATCATGATACCAAAGCGAGCCAGGGTGACTTCGCTTTCCGCGCCGGTACCTTCCAGCAGGGAGGCAGCCATACCCATGAAGAACGCTACAGAGACAGGGATCAGCGCACGGCCGGTTGCGAAGCCCATGGGAAGCATCAGCTTGGAGTTGGGGAGCTTCTTCGCGTACGGGATGGTGGAGACGATCGTCAGAACCATGACGTAGTAACCGGTATTGCCGCCGCCGAAGACGCTGGTCGCCAGCATGACCACGATGATCAGGATGGCATAACCGGCGAATCCGCCTTTTGTCGCCAGCTTGGCCAGCACAGCTTTGATTTTGTCCATCAGGCTGGTCTTCTGCAGCGCAGCCATAACGGTCATAAAGCCCGCGATCATAATAACATTCGTATCCACGAAGCCCTTAAAGGCAGTCTCGATGGGAGCGACACCGCAGATCACCATCAGGATCGCCGCGACGACCGGAGGTGCACCAAACGAGAACTTGTCTGTCATGATCGCCACGATCATACCGATTACGATGATCAGAGCAATAATCATTTGAATTGTCATTTCGTTCTCTCCTTCTAATAAAATAGATTTTTTATGTTAAGGGGCTTTCCGGCCGCCTTAATCACGTGTGGATCAGATCCTGTCTTTCAAGAATTCATAGGCGAAACGGTCGACCTGTTCGCCCAGGGACGGGCCGTGCCCGCCGTAGCTGTAGCAGATCATCGTGGCATCCGCGCCGGCCTTGCAAAGCGCCTGATACATTTTCACGGTCTGAGCCGGATCGACCAGCGGGTCGTGCGCGCCGTGGAACAGGCAGACCGGCGGATTGTCCTCGCTGCAGTAAGAAATGGGGCTCAGATCTTTCAGAAGCTGCGCGAACTTCCAGTCCGGATCGGACGTATCGCCGCTCTCGATGAGCTTTCCGAGGGATTTGATGTTCCTTCCGGGACCGACGAATCCGCAGGCGAGTGCCATCAGGGAGTTCGCGTTGTCGTTCGAAAGGTCTTCCACCTCGGTACCGGTCAGGTCCCTGGCGGGTCCGTCGACCTGCGCGGCCGCGGAAAGGGTGCTGTCCCAAAGATCGATCGGAGCGTAGAAGAGCGCGGCTGCCTTGACGCGGCTGGAATACTCCAGGTTGCCGCCGACGTCGCCTTCGATCGCCGGCTGGTCTGCGCCGATGGAGATCATCGCGGCCAGGTGTCCGCCCGCGGAGTTGCCCAGGGCGCCGATCCTTTCCGGATCGATCAGGTAGTCCTTGCCATGTGCTTTCAGAAAGCGGACACAGCCTTTCACGTCATATACACAGGCCGGGAAGATGCTCTGGGAGATCAGGCGGTAATCCGGGCAGACGATCGTATAGCCCTCTTCCGTCAGACGGACCAGGTCGCGGCAGTAGACCGCTTTCTGCGTCACCTGCTTGTATTCTCCCCAGCTCCAGCCGCCGCCGAAGATGTAGATGATGCACGGACCGGGCTCGGTCTGGTTCTCATTCTGGTAAATATCCATCTTCAGGGTATAGGGCTGGCCGTTGTCCAGGACAACTTCGGCAAAGGGAACATCTTCGTAGCGCGGGCCTTTTTCGGGCGGGCAAAGCGGTTTCTTCTTCGGCGGGATATACATCAGCGGTTACGTCCTTTCTGCATCTGGATGGCGTAATCGATCGCGTTGACGAGGGACAGCTCATTGCTGGTTCCCTTTCCGGCCAGGGCAAACCCGGTTCCGTGGTCCACGCTGGTGCGGATGATCGGAAGTCCCAGGGTGACGTTCACGCCTTCGACCGCTTTCCAGGTCTGTTTCTCTCTGTCAAAGACGAATCCGACCGTCTTCAGCGGGATATGTCCCTGATCGTGATACATGCAGACTACGATATCGTACCAGCCGCCGAGCGCTTCGGAGAAAACGCTGTCCGGCGGGATCGGGCCGATCGCATTGATGCCCTCTTCCTTCGCCGCGGCGATGGCCGGGCTGATCTCCTCGATCTCTTCCGTTCCGAACAGGCCATTCTCACCGCAGTGCGGGTTCAGGCCGGCAACAGCGATCTTCGGATTCTCGATGCCCATGTCACGACAGGCGTCATAAGCGATCTTGATGACTTCCAGGACTCTCGCCTTTTTGACCCTGTCGCAGGCTTCCCTGAGAGATACGTGCGTGGAAACATGTACGACTCTCAGATCGTGATGCGCGAGCATCATGGTATATTTCTTCGTGTTGGTATAGGTCGCGTAGATCTCGGTGTGACCGTCGAAGTGGGTATAGCCGTCGGACTTCTCACCTTTGTAGAACTCCAGGGCTTTGTTCATGGCTTCCTTGTTCAGTGCGTTGGTGCAGGTCGCATCGACCTCGCCCGCCAGCGCCAGCTCGATGACTTTCTTCACGCACTGGAACGCCGCGTTGCCGCCTTCAATACTGACCTTGCCGATTTCGAACTTGTTAACGTCTTCCACCAGGTCCAGATGAAGTACATCGATGATCCCGGGTGTGAACATCGCGTCGGCGACCTTCTCGCACTGGTGGATGACCATGCCGGGCATCCCGACAAATTCCTTAGCCTGCTCGATCATCTTGACGTCGCCGATCACGATCGGACGGCAGCGGTCATAGATGTCGGTATGAGCCAGTGCCTTGACGGTGATCTCGGGGCCGTTGCCGGCCGGATCGCCCATGGTGATACCAACGATCGGTTTGTAACTCATGACTTCCTCCTTTTAGCACAGACCCTTGGCCTTATTCTCGGCCAGGACTTTTTTCAGAGCCTCAATGCCTTCCTCAGGCACATAGTTGAACGGAGCGCGGCATTTTCCTACCGGATAACCCAAAAGTTCGACTGCCGTCTTGATGATGGTGTTGGGGTTGCCGTATTTGAAGCATCCGCGAAGGGACTGGATGCCCGCGTTGGCTTCTTTGGCTTCTTCGATCTTTCCTTCCATGAAGAGGTCATAGATCGAAGCGAGCAGATGCGGATAGACGTTCGCGCATCCCGCGATGCCGCCGGTGCCGCCGGCGAGCAGCGTCCAGATGATCAGCTGGTCGTTGCCGGAAAGGACCGCGAAGTCTCCGCTCGGGCGTGATTTCCCGGCGTCGATATAGCCGAGGATGTTGGTGAAGTTTCCGGAGGAATCCTTGGCGCCGACGATGTTCTCGATCTTTGCCAGTCGTCCGACGGTAGCGGGCGCGATCGCGTTGCCGGTACGGGCGGGGATATTGTAGAGCACGATCGGAAGGTCGACCGCTTCCGCGACTCTGCAGTAGTGGGTATAGATCTCTTCCTGGCTGGCCGCCGCGAAGCTGGGGGTGATGATGGACAAAACGTCCGCCCCGAGGGCTTCGGCCATCTTGCTCTGCTCGATGGTCTCTTTGGTGGAAATGCAGCCGGTGCCGGCATAGACCGGGACACGACCGTTCGTCTGCTCGATCACGGTCTTCAGGACGAGCTCTTTTTCTTTTCCGTTCAGGATGTAGCCTTCGCCGTTCGTTCCGAAGCAGAACAGCGCGTGGACGCCGCCTTCGATCTGGCGTTCGACCTGGTTTTTCAGTTCTTCGACGTTGATGCTTTCATCCTCGTACATCGGGGTGATGATCGGCGGGATGATGCCTTTGATCTCGACTTTTTTCATGGTTTACCTCTGGTTCTACCCCTCGGGGTGATTAAAGGACTTGTTTGTACAGCATCCGGGCGTCGTCCGGAGTGACTTTTCTCATGTTGTTGACCAGCAGCCGTTGCACCTGCATGCCCGCCTCGACCAGGCCTTCCAGATCCTCTTCCGGAACGCCGAAAGGTTTCAGACTGGTGGGGATGTCCAGGTGTTTCACGATGGCTTCCAGCCGAGTGATGATCCACTCGCTCTTCTCTTCCACCGTCTGTGCCTTCACGGCTTCATGGCAGACACGGTCGTACGCTTTCGCGAGACGCTCCTTGACGGCCGGATCCTCGCTGTTGAACCGCATGACGGGAGCCAGCAGGATCGCGTTGGAAACACCGTGAGCGATATGATACTTGCCGCCCAGCGGATAGGACAGGGCGTGCACCGCGGTGGTACCGGAAGCGGTGATCGCCAGGCCGCCGTAGTAGGCCGCCATCTGCATGGCATTCTTGGCTTCCATGGCGTCGGGGCTGTCGCAGGCCGCTTCGATATTCGCGAAGATCAGGTCCAGGCCTTCCAGCGCGTACATGTCGCTGAAGGGATTTGCCTTGTTGCTGGTATAGCATTCGATGCAGTGGGCCAGTGCGTCGACACCGGTCGCTGCCGCGATGGACCGGGGCAGGTTCTTGATCATGCGGGCATCCAGGATCACGTAATCCGCGATCATGTTTTCATTGACGATACCGACTTTCAGTTCTTTCTCGGGGACAGCCACGATCGCGTTCGGCGTGACTTCCGCGCCGGTACCGGCTGTGGTGGGGATCAGAACGATCGGAACGCATTTCTGTGCGCGTCCCGGGGTGTCCAGCAGCTCTTTCACGCCGTACTCATCGGTGACGAGCACGCTGGCGAGCTTGGAGGCATCCATGACAGATCCGCCGCCGCAGGCGACGATCAGGTCCGCGCCGCTTGCCTTGAACTGGTCGACCAGCGCCTGCACGGCCATGTAGGAAGGCTCGGGCGGCAGTTCGTCGAGTACGTAATACTCGGCGCCGGTGCTTTTTACGACTTCTTCCACGATCTGGAAGAGTCCGACTTTCTCGATCCCCTTATCCGTAAAGAGGGCGACCTTCTTCGATCCTCTGGCTTTGATGATCGTTGCGATCTCGTCGATCGCGTTCTCGCCGCCGTATACGGCATGGGGCATTTTCAGGTTGTATTTCGTCAGCATGATCTTTCTCCTTACTTGGTCTGCGCGGCGGTCGGATTGTACAGGCCGACTCTCTCACGTTTCTTGCCCATGACATCTTCCTCGGTGCAGGAGACATATTTCACGCCTTTGCGGGTGTAGGCGGCATAGGCCAGATGGAGGCGGCCGTCTCTTGTTTGCATCAGGAAGGGGTACTCATACTGCTTGTTGTTGGTCTTGTTTTCTTCGCCTTCATAGCCTTCGCCTCTCTCCAGATAGCGGATCATCGGGAAGGTGATGCCTTCGTCCTCGGAAAGGGCGATCGCGACCGGGCAGCGAAGTCCCGGCCAGGCAGCCTTGCCGGGAACGGGATCCGGCGTACAGGTGGGGTTGTAGGCGATCGCGATCCGTCCGCTCTGCAGCTTGACGGCGCTGATACTGGAGTTATTGTTCGGAAGCGGTGTAGGGACCGGCACGGACCAGGTCTCGCCCCAGTCGAAGGATTCGCTCCGGTGGATTCGGTATGCTTCACGGTTGCGCATGAAGGCGACCAGGTGGCCGTTCTCCAGTTCGATGACGTTCGCGTGGACATGGCCGTTGCTCTTCGGCATCATGACCATCTTCCAGGTCTTGCCCTGGTCGTCGGAGATGCGGAATGCGGTTGGGTCGCCGGACAGGCCGTCGACGGAGTCGGTACACAGCCAATTCGCGAAGATCCAGCGGCCGTTGGAAAGGACCTGGATCGGCTGGCGGCAGAAGGTGCCCTCTTCCGGGAAGATCGTGGTATAGGGACCCCAGGTACGGCCGCCGTCATAACTCTTCTGGCAGCGGACCACCGCGGTATACTGCATGTTGTCTTTTCCGGCCTGGCGGTCGAGCTGAGCGGTGTACATCGCCCAGACCGCGTTATCGGGACCGTAGAAAAGGGAAGGATTCTGTTCGCTTCTTTCCGGGTCGCCGGAGATATCTACCGGAGGCAGCCAGGCGGGGCCGTCCTTCGGAAGGATAGAGCAGATGATGCGGATATCCGCGCTTCCTTCATAGGTGCCGGCAAACCAGCAGCAAAGAAGGTCGCCGTTCGGCAGCTCGAGCATGGCCGGCGCGTGCGCGGTCGGATAACCTCCGGTCGGCAGGAACGCCTCTAAAGTGCCCATGTCCTGATTGAAGTAAACTTTTCCGTCCGGGGTCAGCCCCGGGAGTACAGGATATTCCATCATTTTCCCTCCACTTTTTTAATTTGTTCGGCCAGATCCGTAAGCAAGCTCTCCTCTCCGAATCCGCCGGATTTGGTTAAGATATACTTTTCTTTTCCGCCGCGGGAGAACCGGGCCAGAACGACGCCCTGGGACATTTCCGAGACAGGCTCCATCTCATGGATGCCGATCTTCGTCATGCATTCCTGCAGCGTATCGCCGCCGATGATCATCAGCGTCCCCGCGTTGTCCGCCGCGAACAGTTCCGCGAACAGGGCTGCCAGCGTACGGGAGATCCGGCGGCGTATCTCATCCACCGTCAGGCCCATCGCCTTGCCTACCCGAACGGTTTCCTGGTTTTCGCCGTTGTCCATCGCGTCGACCACGACCGGCTTCTTTTCCCGGATCAGCGACTTGAAGGTTTCGAGCATCTGCAGTCCCTCCGGGGTCTCCCAGAAGGTCACATCGAGTTTCTGCTTCGGGCGAAGGCGGAAGTGATTGAATCCGTGGGTCCTGGCCCAGTCGACCTGGCCGACCGTCACGGGATTGATGCTGCCGCAGACAGCGAACAGCGGCTCTTCCAGCTGTGGAACGGGACGTTCCGCTTCCGGGACAGTCAGGATCTCGGGCAGGTACGCGCCGGCACCGGCGCATCCGGCCATCAGCCTGATCCCCTGCTTTTTCAGCGAAAGGATGATCTTATGCATGTCGTCTTCCGTCTCGGCATCATACACGCTGATCCCCCAGTTAGACGCTGAAAGATCCTTGATGCTCCTGGATACCACGACCTCGTCCGACTGATCGGTGATGATCTCGTCGACCCGGGAGAAACGCACGGGATTCAGAAGGTCGATGCCGAAAACGCTCTCAGCGACCGGCTTCCCGTCGATATAGTGGACGCCGCCGCGGGTGATCCGGCCGATCGCGGGATAGCCGGGCACGAAGGCCAGCTTGTCTTCCCCAAGGCCGCGCATGGCCGCCGTCAGCTCCGCGCCGATATTGCCGCGAAGGCCTGAGTCGGTCTTCTTGAAAACCAGAACGTCCGGCTGATCCGCGAATACCTTCACTACCGAGAAGACGGCCTCATAGGCCTCTTCCGGACTCAGATGGCGGGATTCGGTATCGACTACCAGAACGTCGGTATCATAAGAGGATACGTCCTCGGCGAGCTTCGTCGTCACCAGAGTCCGTATTCCGGATTCGGATAATTTGACGCCGGTATCAAGGGCGCCTGTAAAATCATCTGCAATAATAACTAACCGGATCATACTCTACCTCCTTTACGAGAGTTTATGAGTGTGTCACCAAAAAATCACGAGTTTCTTATGCTCTATTATGAATCAAACGGACGATGGCAACAAGGAAAAAACCCCGTTCATTTGTTTTATTTTGAAACATTTTCCAAAATTCTTCAAAATCTCTTGTCAGAATCTGTTTCATTTTGATACAATTGTCCCAAAGGAAATGCTCATTGCCTTTTGGCACGAATGAAAGGAAGAAAAACAGATGAACCAGAAGAAGATCCGCGTGCTGGGGATCGCCCCGTATGACGGCATACGCCTGGCGATGCTCAAAGAGGCGCCCTACTACCCGCAGCTCAGCCTGGATGTCTATACCGGCGACCTGGAGGAAGGCCTTCAGATCGTCAAGGAGATGGACCTCGCAAATTACGATGTCATCATTTCCCGAGGCGGAACGGCGGACCTCATCCGTTCGTTCGCTGAGATCCCCGTGATCTCGATCCAGATCTCCGTCTACGATATCCTCCGGACGCTCAAGATGGCGGAAAACTATACGATGAAGCTGGCGATCACCGGCTTCCCGGCCATCACCAAGCCGGCCCATATCCTCTGCGACCTGCTGCAGAACCACATGGATATCTTTACTATCGAGAGCCGGGAAGAGGTGGGTCCGCTGCTGGAAAAGCTGGTCGCTTCCGGTTTCCACGGTCTGATCTGTGACAATATTACCCATACGACCGCCCGTGAGATGGGCATCGACGCGTTCCTGGTCACCTCCGGTCCCGACGGGATCCAGCAGGCCTTTGAGCAGGTCCTTTATCTGACCCGAAGTTACAGCCGGATCCGGCAGGAGAATCAGTATCTGAAGGCTTTCGGCCAGGATTCCGGCGAACAGCTGATCGTGCTTTCTCCGGACGGAGACCTGGATTACTATACGGGAGCCAGGCCGCTGGATTCCATGCTGGATCTGCTTCGTCCACACATTTCTCAGGTCACGTACGGCAGGGTCTCCCAGTTTTTTATCAACCATTCCTCCCGCCTTTACCAGATCAGCGCCAGGAAACTCTCCGGTGACGCGCAGGATATGACCGTTTTCCGCTGTCAGTCCTATCTGATCCCCGCCGTAGCCAAGAACCACGGGATCCGTGTCGTCAGCAACGTCGAATGCGCCCACCTTTTCCAGCAGAGCTTCTTCAGCTTAAGCGGCGCGATGGGTGAACTGGAACAGAAGGTCAGAGCGATCGCCTCTACCGGCCAGTCGGTCATGATCCTGGGAGAGCCTGGCACCGGCAAAGTCCAGATCGCCCGGGCACTCTACCTGTACAGTAACCAGCCTTTCCAGCCAATGATCTCCATCGACTGCGATCTGATGAATGAACGAAGCTGGGATTTCCTGTTTGAACACGCCTCCTCTCCCCTTTCCAATCAGCATGGCACCATCTATTTCCAGCACCTGGAATCCATTCCGGAAAAGCGCCAGATCCAGCTGCTCGCGGCGCTCGCCGAAACGAACCTGGCAAACAGGATGCAGCTTCTCTTCTCCTGCAGTTTTACCGAAGGCAAGCCCCTGAACCGGGTGGCCGCGCTGATCCAGGACAGGATCGGCTGCCAGATCCTGTCGCTGCCCACGCTTCGCTCCAGGCAGGACGAGATCCCGTCTCTGGCCAGTTTGTACCTTTCCAGCCTGAATATGGAACTGGGCAAACAGATCATCGGGCCCGAGCTGGACGCATCCCGGATGATGCAGCGGTATGACTGGCCCGGCAACTATATGCAGTTCAAGCAGATCCTGGGAGAACTGGCCGTTCTGACCGACGCTTCCTATATCCGAAGCTCCGATGTGTCCGAGATGCTCTCCAGGGAGCGCTCCCTCCACCCGGACTATCAGCCGCAGATCCTGCCGGATAACGCGTCCATGACACTGGAAGAAATTACACTGCAGGCGGTCACGCAGACCCTGAAAAAATGCGGCCAGAACCAGTCCGCGGCAGCGAAGATGCTCGGGATCAGCCGCAGTACGCTCTGGCGCTACATGAAGCAGCTCGAAGAAAAATAAAAGAAAAAACTTGACACAAAAAAGAACACGTGATAATATACCGACATGCAAGGCAAGGGGGCCTGGAATTCCAGGGTCCCCTTGCCTCTTTTTTATTTATTTTTCATATCCAGAGGAGAAAAGTCATGAGTAAGTACACCAAGGAAGAGATCATCCGCCTCGTCAAAGAAGATGACGTCGAGTTTATCCGTATGCAGTTCACCGATATCTTCGGCCAGCTGAAGAACGTCGCCATCACCGCGAGCCAGATCGAAAAAGCCGTAAACAACGAGATCATGATCGACGGCAGCTCAATCGAAGGTTTTGTTCGCATCAACGAGTCTGACCAGTACCTGTGGCCGGATCTGGATACCTTCACGATCCTGCCCTGGCGTCCGCAGCACGGAAAAGTCGCCCGTATGATCTGTGATGTCCACAATCCGGACGGCACCCCGTTCCTGGGCGATCCCAGAGGTGTACTGAAAAAGGCTCTGAAACACGCGGAAGACCTGGGGTATTCCTTCAATGTAGGTCCGGAATGCGAATTCTTCCTGTTCCAGACCGATGAGAACGGCCTTCCCACTACCACGACCGCGGACGAAGCCGGTTACTTCGACCTGGGCCCGCTGGATCACGGCGAGAGCACCAGACGTGAGGTCTGTATGACTTTGGAACAGATGGGATTCGAGATCGAAGCCTCCCATCACGAAGTCGCCGCCGGTCAGCATGAGATCGACTTCAAATATACCGATGCCCTGACGACCGCCGACAATATCATGACCTTCAAGCTGGCAGTCAAGACCCTGGCTCAGAAGAACGGCCTGCACGCGACCTTCATGCCCAAGCCGGTCTTCGGGATCAACGGTTCCGGCATGCATACCAACATGAGCCTGTTCAAGGACGGAAAAAACATTTTCGCGGATCCGTCCGATAAGAGAGGCCTCAGCAAAGAAGCTTATTCCTTTATCGCCGGCATCCTTGCCCATATCAAGGGCATGGCCGCCATCACCAACCCGCTGATCAACAGCTACAAACGTCTCGTCCCCGGCTATGAAGCTCCCTGCTACCTGGCCTGGAGCGCCAGCAACCGTTCGGCTCTCATCCGTATCCCGGCCGCCAGAGGCAGCGCGACCCGTGTAGAATTAAGATGCCCGGATCCGTCCTGCAACCCGTACCTGAGCCTGGCGATCTGCCTGATGGCCGGTCTCGACGGAATCGAGAAACGACTGACGCCGCCGGATGAGATCACCGAGAACATCTTCGCCATGGACGAAGCTACCCGCGAAGCCAAAGGCATCGAGTCCCTGCCCGGTACGCTCAAGGAAGCCATCGAGTGCCTGAAAGCGGACAAAGTCATCTGCGACGCGCTTGGAGAACATGTGCTGTCCCAGTATGTGGAGGGCAAGGAGAAAGAGTGGGACGCCTACCGCACCCATGTCAGCTCCTGGGAGATCTCCAGATATCTGGTCATGTATTGATCTGGGCAGCAGCATAAGCGACAAGCGGGAAGGAGGTGATGACAGTGGCCTGGTTTATCATTGCAGGAGGGACAGAAGAGTCCCGAACATCCGTCAAGGGGCTGCTGTCATCCGCCGGCCTGGAAGTTTACCAGGTCTGTTATTCAGCCGGTGAAGTCAAACGAACATTCAACCGGGTACAGGACGCCGTCCTTGTCCTGGTCGGGATACTGCCGGACAGCGGGATCGATGATCTTTGCTGGGATATCGGGGAAGGCGCGCACGTCCTGCTGATCGGAAGATCCGCTCTGCAGGAGCGCGTTTCGTTCCCGCATATCTTCCGGCTGGAAGTTCCATGTACCAGACAGGAGATCCTCGGAGCGTGTGAAATGCTGGAACAACTGCACCGTATGAGCGGTCCCAAGCGGACGTACGAGGAAAGGGCCCTGATCAATGATGCCAAGCAGATCCTGATGCAGGAACTTCACCTGCCGGAGGATGAAGCCTACCAACGTATGCGTAACAGCGCAATGAACAGACATAAAAAACTGATCGAGATCGCTCAGGAGATTCTGGATAGATCGGCAAAGGGGTAACGATTGATGAAAGACCGACAGTATCCGTTATATCATAACGAAATGGAGCACGACGCCTGCGGTGTCGGTGCGATCGCCGACCTGAGCGGCCGGCCGACACACCGCACCGTAGAGCAGGCACTGAAGATCGTGGAACGGCTCGCTCACAGAGCCGGATCAGATGCGCTCGGAACGACCGGTGACGGCGTGGGGATCATGACCAATCTTCCTCACGCCCTTTTTTTGGTCTGGGCGGAAGAAGAAGGGATCCGGCTGGGTCAGCCGGGCGACTATGGCGTCGGGATGTTTTTCCTTCCCGAGGACGAAGTCGGCGCCGACAATGTCTGCCGGATCTTCGGACAACTCGCGGATTCGGCGAAGATCCCGGTCCTCGGCTGGCGCAAAGTCCCGTGCCATCCGGCGCAGCTCGGCGCCGGCGCGCGCCGGACCATGCCGCGGATCCTGCAGTGCTTCCTGAAGCGGCCCCAAGACTGCGAGGGGATCGATGATTTCGAACGACGGCTGTATATCCTCCGCCGGACCTTCGAGAAGCAGGATACCGATACGTATATCTGCTCTCTTTCTTCCCTGACGATCGTCTATAAGGGCATGATGCTGGTCAGTCAGCTTCGTTCCTTCTACGACGACCTGCAGGATGTCCGCTATACCTCGGCCATGGCCATGGTCCACTCGCGTTTTTCCACGAACACCTTCCCCAGCTGGAGCAAAGCCCATCCGCAGCGGATGCTCCTGCACAACGGGGAGATCAATACGATCCGCGGTAACCATGACCGTATGAAAGCCCGGGAGGAGACCATGCGCTCCGCCGTCCTGGGCGATGACATGGCCAAAGTCCTGCCCGTCGTACTGGAAGACGGCAGCGACTCTCAGATGCTGGACAATACACTGGAATTTCTATATATGAACGGCATACCGCTGCCGCTCGCCGCGATGATCCTTCTGCCGGAGCCCTGGCAGAAGAGCCGGCAGAGCGCGCCATGGACGGACATGTACCGCTACTATTCCACTATGATGGAGCCCTGGGACGGACCTGCCGCCATTCTTTACAGCGACGGAAGAAAAGTCTGTGCCAGCCTGGACCGAAACGGCCTCAGGCCGCTTCGCTGCGCCCTGACGGACGATCAGCGCCTGATCCTCTCCTCCGAGGCCGGCGTGCTGGAAGAAGAAAGCGCCCATATCCGCCGCCGCTGGAAACTGAGTTCCGGCGAGATCCTGATGGCGGATCTTCAGACCGGCGAGCTGCTGGAAAGCGAAGACCTGAAAAAAGCCTTCGCCTCTGCCGCTCCCTACTCTGAATGGACCAGGCACATCGTACGTCTGGATGATCTGCCTTTGACCTCTTCCTGCGAGGATCAGCCGGACGAGGCCTATCTCTCCGCAGAAGCAAAGGCTTTCCACTATACCTATGAAGATCTGGAAGACATCCTTCGGCCCATGGCGGAAAAAAGGACAGAGCCGATCGTTTCGATGGGCGCGGATGAACCGCTGGCTGTCCTGTCCCGGACCCACCCCTCGCTTTTTGACTATTTCAAGCAGCGGTTCGCGCAGGTGACCAATCCGCCGATGGATGCGCTTCGGGAGGAGATCAAGACCGACCAGACGATCTACATCGCGGATGACGGCAACCTGCTTTCCGGCGGACCGGAAAACTGTACCGTGCTGGAGCTTGCCTCGCCCATTATGACAGAAGCGGACCTTGCAAAGATCCGTGTGCTTTCCCATCCGGATTTCAGGACCCGGACTATTTCCCTGCTCTTTCCTTCCTCCCGGAACCTTGCTGACGCGCTGGACGATTTCTTCCGGCGCTGCGATGAGGCCTGCCGGGATAAGATCAATATCCTCATCCTTTCCGACCGGGGACTCGACCGTGACCACCTGGCCATTCCTTCCCTTCTGGCGGTATCCGCGCTGGAACAGCACCTGATCCATATCAAGCAGCGCACCGCCGTGTCTGTCATCCTGGAAAGCGGCGAGCCGAGGGACGTCCACCACATGGCCATGCTTGTGGCATTCGGTGCCCGGGCGGTCGTCCCGTACCTGGCGCACCAGGTCATCCGCCAACTTTGTGAGACCGGCGAGCTTAAGTCTACCGTTGATGAGGCGATCCGTTCCTATGATCAGGCGCTGGTGGACGGGATCCAGAAGATCGCGTCCAAGATGGGCGTCTCCACGCTCCAGTCCTACCAGAGCGCGCAGCTGTTCGAAGCCGTAGGCCTGGACAAGCCGCTCGTCGACGAATACTTCTCCAACACCCCTTCGGCACTGGGCGGATGCGATCTTGCCCGGATCGAGCAGGATCTTCGCTTCCATCACGCCAAAGGATTTGCAAACATCCCGAGCGGATGGCCGGGGACTTCCCTTGCGTACCTTCCGGCGACAGGGCTTCACCGGCTGCGTTCCTCAGCAGATTCCGAGCAGCATCTGTACCGTCCGCAGACGATCCATACCCTCCAGCAGGCTGTCTGGAACAACGACCGGGCCATGTTCGATACCTATACCTCTCTGCTGGCCAGCGAAGGTCCCCGGACGATCCGTTCGATGCTCGATCTTCGCTTTGACTGCTGTACTCCGATCCCGCTGGAGGAAGTCGAACCGGCAGAAACGATCGTGCGGCGGTTCCGGACCGGCGCGATGTCCTACGGCTCCATCTCCCAGGAAGCTCACGAAACGCTCGCGAAAGCCATGAACGCCCTCGGTGCCCGCTCCAACAGCGGTGAGGGAGGCGAACTTCCCGAACGGTTCGGTACAGACCGCAATTCCGCGATCAAGCAGGTCGCATCCGGACGTTTTGGCGTGACCAGGGAATACCTTCTTTCCGCCAAAGAGATCCAGATCAAGATGGCACAGGGCGCCAAGCCCGGAGAAGGCGGACATCTTCCGGGAGCGAAAGTGACCGAGTCGGTCGCGAAGACCCGTTGCTCCACGCCCGGGATCTCCCTGATCTCCCCGCCACCGCACCATGATATTTATTCGATCGAAGACCTCGCCCAGCTGATCTATGACCTGCAGTGCGCGAACGAAGATGCCAAGGTCACGGTCAAACTCGTCGCCTCGACCGGTGTCGGGACGATCGCCAGCGGTGTGGCCAAGGCCGGCGCCGGCGGGATCCTGATCTCCGGCGGTGAAGGCGGGACCGGAGCGGCTCCTCTCAGCAGTGTCCATCACGCTGGCCTTCCCTGGGAGATCGGTCTGGCGGAAGCCCACCAGGTGCTCTGCCGCAACCGTCTAAGACAGTGTGTCACGCTGGAAACCGACGGCAAGCTGATGAGCGGCCACGATGTGGCTGTCGCAATGCTTCTCGGCGCCGAACAATTCGGATTTGCCACTCTTCCCCTCGTCGCTATGGGCTGCCGGATGATGCGTGTCTGCCATCTGGGCACCTGTCCCTTCGGCATCGCCACCCAGGATCCCAGGCTGCGCGCAAGGTTTATCGGCAAGCCGGAATATGTCGAGCGGCTGATGCTGTTTATCGCGGAGCAGCTGCGGGAGATCCTCGCGAAACTCGGCGCCAGGACCGTCGATGAGATGGTCGGCCGAAGCGATCTTTTAAAAGTCAAAGATAACGCGCCGATCGATCTGTCCGACCTGATCGGTTTTTCCAGAAATATCCATTTTAGAAAAGAAGCGAAACACGATTTCCACCTGTCTGAGCGCAAGGATGTCCGCGCGGTGCAGGATCATGTCCTTCTGTCCGCGACCGATCGAGCCTTTGGCACTATGCTTTCCGGTCCGCGCCACATCCAGGCGCAGGGAGCCGGCGGCCAGTCCTTCGGCGCCTTCCTGCAGAAAGGCCAGACCATCACGCTCTTTGGCGAAGCGAATGACTATCTGGGCAAAGGCCTTTCCGGCGGAACGATCGCCGTCCGGCCGCCGGTGGACGCTGTCTGGCAAAGCGATGATGTTTTGATCGGCAATGTTGCCCTGTACGGCGCGACGGCCGGAGAATGCTATATCGCCGGCCGGGCCGGGGAACGGTTCGCCGTTCGCTCCTCCGGCGCGACAGCTGTCGTGGAAGGCGTAGGTGATCACGGACTGGAATACATGACCGGAGGTAAAGTCATGATCCTGGGATCCGTGGGTGATAACTTCGCGGCCGGAATGTCCGGCGGCATCTGCTGGGTCTATGACCCGCAGAACGAACTGAAGGAAAAGCTGAGCTTTTCACCGCTGGATGTACGGCCCGCCGGGGCGGAAGATGTTCCGGAACTGGCCGCTCTTCTGGAAGCGCATATCCGGTGGACGGATTCGAAAAAAGCGACCCAGGTCCTGGGAGATCTGAAAAACCAGCTGCCCTTCTTCCGCCGTGTGATCTCGAAAGAATATCTGGCTCTGCTCCAGAAGGAAAGGAGGAACTGATCATGGGAAAACCGACCGGCTTTCTGGATCATGCAAGAATTGAAGATCCGTTTCGTCCGGCTGAAAACCGCCTTCTCGACTTTCTGGATCTCCATGAGCCTCTCTGCGAGGAAAAACGCCGTCAGCAGGCCGAGCGCTGTATGAACTGTGCCGTGCCCTTCTGCCAGTCCGATTACGGATGTCCTCTGCACAACCGGATCCCCGAGTGGAACGATCTTCTCTGCCGCGGGCTGGAAAAGCAGGCACTGGCGAGGCTACTGCAGACCGCGCCGTTCCCGGAGTTTACCGGTCATGTCTGTCCGGCGCTCTGTGAGAAAGCCTGCAACCTGTCCGAAGATGGCGTAACGAACCGGAATAACGAACTCTATCTGATCGAAAAAGGTTTCTCCGAAGGCTGGATCGAGCCAAGGATCCCGGCCACTCATACCGGTAAGGCAGTCGCTGTCGTAGGTTCCGGGCCTTCGGGCCTTGCGGCGGCTGATCTTTTGAACCAACTTGGATACCGTGTCACCGTATTTGAAAGAGCCGACCGTCCCGGCGGACTTCTCATGTACGGGATCCCGGCCATGAAGTTGCCCAAAGAACTGATCGAGCGGAGGATCCGCCTGATGGAAAAAGAAGGGATCACCTTCCGCCTCGGAAAGGAGGCCGATCCTTCCCTGCTTTCCGGATTTGACGCCGTCGTGCTTTGCGGCGGCGCGAAAAAGCCCCGTTCCCTGTCCATGGAAAACGCGGATACGCCCGGGATCGTCTACGCGGTCGACTATCTGACCGAGCAGACAAAAGCTTTACTGGACGGCCGCCCTTCCGGGATCAGCGCGGAAGGAAAAGCTGTGGTCGTCGTGGGCGGTGGCGATACGGGCAATGACTGTATCGGGACGGCCCTCCGTCAGGGGTGCCGCAGCATCCTTCAGCTGGAGATGATGCCCGCTCCGCCGGAAGAAAGACTTCCTTCCAATCCATGGCCCGAGTGGCCGCGCGTACTGAAAACGGATTACGGTCAGGTAGAAGCAGAATCGGTATTCGGCCAGGATCCGCGCCGGTATCAGACGACCGTGACCAAAGCCATTCCCGGGCCGGACGGTATGTTATCCGCAATCGGGATCGTCCGGCTGATGCGGGATGAAAACGGCCGCATGGTGCCGGTACCGGGAACGGAAGAGACGGTTCCCTGTGAACTTCTTCTGATCGCCGCCGGCTTCGTCGGCTGTGAGGAAACTCTTCCAAAGGCGCTCGGCCTGCCGCTTGGAAGGCGCGGGACGCTCATGCCCGAAAACCAGTCCCATCAGATCAAAGATAAATATTTCAGTGCCGGCGATATGCGTACCGGCCAGTCGCTCGTCGTTCGCGCGCTGGCTGACGGACGGGCCGCGGCACTGGAAGTTCACGCATATCTTCAGAAGGAGAATGAGCAATGAAAAAGTATATCTTCGTGACCGGCGGCGTCGTCTCCGGTCTGGGCAAAGGGATCACGGCAGCTTCTCTGGGACGTCTTCTGAAAGCCCGCGGACTGAAGGTCGCGGCCCAGAAACTCGATCCTTACATCAACGTCGATCCCGGTACCATGAGTCCCTACCAGCACGGCGAGGTATATGTCACTGAGGACGGCGCCGAGACCGATCTGGACCTTGGTCACTATGAGCGTTTTATCGACGAGGATCTGAACCGCTATTCCAACCTTACGACCGGTAAAGTCTATTCCAACGTCATCGGACGCGAACGTCAGGGCGGGTATCTCGGGAGCACGGTCCAGACCATCCCGCACATCACGGATGAGATCAAGAGCTTCATTTATAATGTCGGCCAGACAACGGACGCGGATGTCGTCATCACCGAGATCGGCGGTACGATCGGCGATATCGAATCCCAGCCGTTCATCGAGGCGATCCGTCAGGTCGGCCTGGAGGTCGGCCGTGAAAATGCTCTGTATGTGCATGTCACCCTTGTCCCCTACCTGAAGGCTTCCGGGGAACACAAATCCAAACCGACTCAGCATTCTGTGAAGGAACTGCAGGGCATGGGGATCAGCCCGAACCTGATCGTCCTTCGGGTGGATGAGCCTATCACAGACCCGACCATCTTCCAGAAGATCGCGCATTTCTGCAATGTCAAACCGGACTGCGTCATCGAGAACCAGACTCTTCCGATCCTCTATGAGGCGCCGCTCATGCTGGAGAAATCCGGCATGTCCGAGATCGTCTGCCGGGAACTTGGTATCCAGGCTCCCAAGCCGGACCTGTCCGACTGGGAAGCCCTGATCGACAAGATCCGCTGCGAACGCCGGAAGGTGACCATCGGCCTCGTCGGCAAATATGTGCAGCTGCACGACGCTTACCTTTCCGTAGCGGAAGCCCTGCGCCACGCAGGTTACGCGCTCGACGCCCATGTATCCATCCGGTGGATCGATTCCGAGACCATTACAGATGAGAACGCATCTAAGATTCTCTCCGGGATGGACGGGATCATCGTGCCCGGCGGCTTCGGCAGCCGCGGGATCGAAGGCATGATCTCGACCTGCCGCTACGCAAGAGAGCACCATGTGCCTTACTTCGGGATCTGCCTGGGACTGCAGATCGCCGTGATCGAATATGCCCGTCACATGGCATCCCTTTCCGGCGCCAACTCCCGCGAGTTCGATGAGCTCACGCTCTACCCGGTCATCGACTTTATGCCGGGTCAGTATGATTCGATCGACAAGGGCGGTACGCTCCGTCTCGGCAAATATCCTTGTGAATTGCAGTCGGGCACAAAGATCCTTTCCCTGTACGGCAGCGAACACATCAGTGAACGTCACCGCCACCGCTATGAAGTCAACAATACCTATCGTGAAGCGCTTGCAAATGCCGGACTTTGCCTTTCCGGTCTTTCCCCTGACGGACATCTCGTCGAGACGATCGAACTGACAGACGAAGATTTCTTTATCGGCGTCCAGTTCCATCCGGAATTCAAGAGCCGTCCCAACAAACCGCATCCGCTGTTTTTAGGTTTCATTAAGGCATCAATAGAAAATGAAAAAGGGGTCTGACCCCTTTTTCTTATGCCCATCGATCCATAAGTCCCTGCTTGCCATAGACTGCGGTGCTTGTTATAATATAATAAAATTGACATCCGGAGCGAGCCGGATGTTTTGAAAACAGCCCTGGAGGTAAACCGTATGTGGAAAGAAACCAAAACACCGTATCAGTTCAACCTCATTGAGAATGAGGGAGGCAAAACCCTAGGCTACAGTCCGGATTCCGGGATCAAAATCCTGGAGAAAGACGGATTCGCCTTTAAAGATTTCCTGGGAACGGGCGAGCTTCTCCCCTATGAAGACTGGCGGCTTCCGGCAGAAGAAAGAGCCGATGATCTTGCGAAGAGACTGTCCATTGAACAGGTAGCCGGCCTGATGTGTTTCTCCGCGCACCAGTTTAAAGTCACAGCTGAAGTCAACGAAGAACAGAAGACTTTCCTTGACAAGCACCTGCGCAGCGTTCTGAACTCGGCGGGCGGCGGCGGTATCCCGGATGATATCCAGATCGCCTGGTCCAACAACATGCAGCGTTATGTAGAAGGCAAGGAATTCGGTATTCCCTGCTACTTCTCCTCCGACCCCCGAAACGGTCAGGGCGTCTCTGACTGGCCCGGAAACCTCGGCCTTGCGGCGACCTTTGATCCGGAGATCGCTTTCGAGTCCGCCAAATGTCAGTCAAAAGAATTAAGAGATCTCGGCGTCGCCTGCTTCCTGGCGCCTCAGGTCGATATCTCCTCCGATCCCCGCTGGTTCAGAAACAACGGAACCTTCGGCGAAGACCCCGCGCTGTCCAGAGACATGGTCCGCGCATTCTGCGACGGCCTTCAGAGCACCTACGACGAGGAAGGCAATGACCTCGGATGGGGCAAGGACTCCATGACCGCGATGGCCAAGCACTGGACCGGTGAAGGTTCCTGTGAAGGCGGCCGTGAAGCCCATGTGGACGGCGGAAAATATGCCGTCTATCCGAACAACAATTTCGAAGCCCTGATGATTCCGTTCGTCGACGGTGCTTTCAAGCTGAAAGGCAAGACCGGTTCCGCTCAGGCGATCATGTCCAGCTATTCCGCCGCCTACACAGACGACGGTTCTCTGGGTGAGATCGTCGGTTCCGGATTCTCCAACTACAAGATCAACGGACTGCTGCGCGGCCGCTACGGCTTCAATGGTGTTGTCTGTACCGACTGGATGGTCCTGAATGAAGGCATGAAAGAAGGCAAACGTTCCTGCGGATGGGGCGCTCATATCGAAGATCCCGAAGTCGAACCCGGTGAGAGAGCTTTCATCGCCATCATGGCCGGTGTCGACCAGATGGGCGGCTGCTCCAATCCCGATGTTCTGATGGACGCTTATCGTTTTGGCTGTGAAAAAGTCGGCAAGGAAGTCATGGACAAAGCCTTCGCTCAGTCCGCGCAGAGACTCCTGCAGGGATATTTCCTGACCGGTCTTTTTGAGAATCCTTACCTCGATGAAGCCGCTGCTTTCGCAGACGTCAATTCTCCCGACAAGCAGAAAGCCGCGCTTGACGCGCAGGTCAAAGCTGTCGTCATGCTGAAAAACAAGAACGGCGCCGTAAAGAAAGCCGACAGACGTCTGAAGGTTTATATCCCGGCTCTGTATGAAGCTCCGCACTATCTTGTGACCGCCTTCCAGCCTGGCAAGATGGTTGAAGCCACGGTTTCCTATCCGATCAGCCTGGCGATCGCCGAGAAATATTTCGATGTCGTCACCGATAAGGTAGACGGAGCCGAGGTCACCCGTCTGACCGCGGACGAGCTCAAGGGAATCGACCTGGTCCTGATCCCGGCAAAGGATCCCGGCAACTCCAGCCCGCAGGACAGCCGTAAATCCGCCCAGGGATTCAACGCCAACGAAGCTGTCACCAGTGACGCGCAGAAGGAACAGGCGGAAGACACCGCTTTCCGTCCGCTGACCAGACAGTATCGTCCCTATGTGGCTGACGGTCCGTTCGTCAGAAAGGTCTCAATCGCCGGTGATACCCTGCCGGATGGCACCAAGGAAAACCGTTCCTATTTCGGCCAGGCTGCCCTGACCACCAACGAAGAACAGCTGGATCAGATCCTGGATGCGGCCGCCGTCGCCAAAGAACTCGGCGTTCCTTCCGTAGTCGCCATGTTCACCGGCAAGCCTCTGTGCTTCCATGAGTTTGAGCCCGTGGTAGACGGCATTCTCGTTACCTTCTCCGGTTCCTCCGAAGCTCTGGCAAGGATCGTGGCCGGCGTGGACGAACCCAGTGCCCTTCTTCCCATGCAGATGCCCAAAGACATGGATGATGTCGAGCGTCAGTTCGAGGATACCCCGAGAGACATGGAGTGCTACACTGACTCCGTCGGACACAAATATGACTTTGCTTTCGGCATGAACTATGAAGGCGTGATCAACGATGAACGTGTCGCGAAATACTCCGCGCCTGCGCTCACCGAGCCGGAAAACAAAGGCGTCTTATAACTCCTGAAAGAGCAAGATAGTTTTTGAAAAGGACCTGTAGCAAAATGAGTTTTTGTTACGGGTCTTTTTATTTGGCTGAAATCCTGTTTTCTATTCTGGAATGCCATCAGCGGCAGATGAGTCACGCATAATACCTGATAAATATCTGAAGAAAAACCAGTAAAAGGCGATTCTTGAAAGCTT
>JAFRZE010000028.1 GCA_017442735.1 Bacillota bacterium | reverse complement strand
GGACGCGCTTCGCGCGGGAGCACTTTTTCTCTTTATCATAAAAAGATTTAGAATCATAGACATATGTAATGCCGGAACGCTTGTCGAATTGCTTGATGATTGCCATCTTGATTCCTCCTGTATGGTTATGTGATAATTATATCACATAACCATACAAAAAGCAAGAGAAAAAACCGAAGAAATGGCTATTTTCTGCGGTTTTTGGGGTGCATAATTCGTGTAAGATATGGTTATGAGAGGGTTGTTTTGGCGGACCTCTGAACAGTAACTTTTTGATTGAAATGAGTCTCTGAGTCCGGGATCATGGACAGATTATGTGCTAAGATAGCAGCATAACCTCAGGAGGAGTGTTGCATGTACCCGCCCATTCATCAGAAACCGCCAAATGATTATGGCTATGATCGATTAAATAAGCTCTGGAAAAGATATGACAAGTATCATGAAATGACAGTCTTTTCTTCCCTGGAGGATCTGCTGTCTGAACATGAATCGTACCAGGATGGATTCGAAGATGTCCGGGAAGAATATATTGAAAAACAATATGACCGTTTCCTGGTCCAGCTTTCCCTGTCAGATCTCCCATATAGATATGCTACGAAATCTTTGATCGAAGAAGCGGAGCCTGTTTCTCAGAACAGGTATGTGAAAGCTTTTCTGGATCAATTTGACGGTTTTGATACAGATCACAAGGCACTATTCCTTTTCCCGGAGAGTTATGTTTCGCAGTTTTTCGTTGTTTCGGAAGTCTGTAAAAGAGCAGAAGCATTTTATCCGATCCGGAATCTTTTTCCGGATGAAGAAACAGTACACTTCCTCGCTGTATTTGATAAAAGAGCGATAGATGACGTCATGTTGATGTTTCATCTGTTGTATGCCAACACTTCTCAGGAACTGTTCGGCGGATATTCCCTTTATGATTATTCTTTTCAGTGGTATCAGACACATCTTTGGGAAGACGATATCGTCCTGCGTTCTCCCTATCTGCCGGACCGGATCGCAAAGTATCAGGGGAGTCTTCCCTTTTGTTATAATCCGGTAAAGACGGTTTATGTGCGGCGGAATATCGAACATATTCTTGAGTGCGGCTATTTTTCCTCAGAACTGGAATTCTTTCTATGTCTGACAAGAGAAATCATGCCGATATTCCAGTGGTGGTACCAGGATATTGCGCTCTATGAGGAAAAAGACAGGATTCAGACAAACTGGCGTCTTGAACGGACAAAAATACGGACGAGGTTAACAGCGGAAGGTGTTATTAAACCCAAATGGAAACAGGAACTGACTTTGTTTCATGTGATCCGAAAGCACTTTCCGGATACATTGTATCAGTACCGGTCGGAATGGCTTGGAAGACAAAGTCTGGATCTGTATATCCCATCGCTGCAGACAGGGATCGAATATCAGGGTGTCCAACACTACCGCTCCATTGATTTTTTTGGTGGTGAGGAAGGATATAATCAGAGGCAGGAACTGGATCTGAAGAAAAAGCTGCTTTGTCAGGAGCATTCGGTCAGACTGGTGGAATGGCCATACGATACAGAACCGACAGATGAGAACATTCGAAAACTTCTTAGCACTATACTTATTATTCCAGCAGAGGTATAATGAAATAAAATACAGTTAATGCGAATGATATATGAGGAAATCAGGTGATGGATCTTATCAAAAACGCAGATTCACTATATGAGGAATATGAGGCGCTCCTTCTGGAGCGGGATCAGCTCGAAAAGGAGATCGGACGGATCTGGACAGCCTATCAGCAGCTGTTCGGGAAGCTGATCTCAGATGTCTATGAGGAAAAGACCGAGTGCATCAAATGCCAGAAGATCATTGCCTATTACCAGAATGCACTGAATCACGGGGGTATCGTCGATTCGGCGGCGATGGAAGATTATCTGGAAAAGGAAATGCGTGTCTATTATGCCAATCTGGATCAGATGCTGAAAGAGAATGAGGCAGCCAACGAGGCTGATCCGCCGACGCCGAATGAAGTCCAGCAGGCAAAGACCCTGTACAGGCGTTTGGCCAAATGGATCCATCCGGACATTTATCCGGAAACGGACAGCTCCGATGAGCTGAAAGAGCTTTGGGAGCGGATTCTTACCGCCTATCATCATAACGATGTAAAGGAACTCTCCGAACTGGAAGTACTGATTCAAAGAGCTTTAAAAGAACTCGGTTCGGATGAGACGAGAATCGATGTTCAGGATATAGAAGAGAAGATCGACGAACTTAAAAATGAAATCAACAGCATTATCCATGCCGAGCCGTATGTTTTGCGCTACTACCTGGATTATGAGGATGCGGCAGAAAGGAAAACAGCGGAACTGAAAGCCGAACTGGAATCATATCAGAAGTATCATAAAGAACTGGCAGCCATGATACTCCAGATGCTTCAGTGCGGAGGATTAATGATTCATGTCGACATTGAATGAGCTGACCTTTTCGTTTATTATTTGAAAAGAGTTTTGGGCTTATTTTCGTGTTTTTTCTTATCCAGCCCAACCTTTGAGGCCGCCTCAATTCTTTGGGGCGAATAGTGCATTTTTAAGCTTCACCGCCCAGCACTTTTTTGCATTATTGGGCGGCGCATCAACATTGACGAGCTATCTTCTCCAAAGGCTGGGCAAGAAGAGTCTCCGTGCTTCTATCTCACCCAGGGTTTCAACGAAATGAAGAGTCCGATTGGGCGAGAAGCTTTCTTCAAAGACAATCCTTTCCAATCTCTGGATAAGATAGCACGTCAAGTTGATAAATACCCCAGAAATCACAAAGGATTTTGGGCGGCAGAACGAGAAAAAACGCTAAACGCCCCAAAAGGGAAGGTGGGCCGCGGTTTTTGCAATTCCCAGTCCATCAGTGCGGCGAGTCCCCGGAAGTAAAAAATTTTTTCGCAGACTTGAACTGGCTGTTTGGGTTTTTGAAACTGTTTTGATAAAGCCAAAGTGGCTTTGTCAGGGGCGTTCGGCTCGATGTGTATGCGAAGATGAAGGATATTGTCTGCAACATTGAGATGCAGACGACTAACAAGAAGGATCACGGGAAGAGAGTGCGGTTTTACCAAAGTATGGTAGACTCTGATCTGCTGGACAAGGGAGAATCATCCAAGGCTCTATGTCGTTCGTATGTGATTTTTATTTGTCCGTTTGATCCTTTTGAGAAAAATGAACGGGTATATCGTTTTGAAACGATGTGTCGGGAGCACCCGGAGATCAACTTACAGACAGAAGCGGAAACTCTGTTTGTATGCGCGACGGAAAAGACGGTTCAATTGCAGGGTGGGCTGGGACATTTTCTGGAGTATCTTCTGAGGAATGTTCCGACGGACAAATTTACCAACGATGTACATGGTGCGGTAAAGAGGGCGTCGAAGGACGCCAAGTGGAGGAGAGAGATGTATACCTGGAAGATGAAGATCGAGGAAGAGAAGGAGCTTGCAGCGGCGAAGGCTAGAGTGGAGGCAATTCAAGAAATACGGCGGAATATTATTTTTAATATGACTAAACAGGGATTAGAGGAAGAAGAGATTGCCAAACTGATCAATGTTCCTGTTGAAATGGTTGTCGAAGTGAAGAATAGTATCTCAGGAAAAGAAGGGTAGAAGGTCCCGCTCTGTCTATGATAGGTTGGTCGAATCAAACATCGAAATAAGAATTCTCAAATGAACTCCTGTGATGTATACTATTCACAGGAGTTTGTCATTTTAGATATTACGAAGGAACAGAGGTGGAGAATATGACAAAGGAAGAGATCCGCGAGATCCTGCGGATGCCTGAAAAACAGTTCAGAGAAGAGATCCTGCCCGCAGCGCGGGAAGTATATCGGGAAAAAGACAATACCCTTTATGGCATGGCGCTGCTGGGGTATTCCAATATATGCCGCAATCAGTGTCTGTATTGCGGCATGCGTGCCGGCCAGAAAATCACCAGATTTCGGCTGTCGGTGGAAGATATTCTGGACAGCGCCAGGATAGCCAGAGAGAGCGGTTTTTCCAGGATCTTTCTTATTTCCGGCGAAGATCCCGGATATGGATATGAGCATCTTTTGAAAGCGGTCGAGGGGATCCATGGCCTTGGTTTTCAGGAGATCTCTCTGGCTTGCGGAGAGTTTGATGCCGATCAGTATGACGAGTTGAAAGCGGCCGGTGCCACCGAATACGTTATCAAGTATGAGATGGGACAGAAAGAAGTGTTTGATCGGCTGAACCCTTCGACCAATTTTGAAAAACGGATGAAGGCGATCGAAAATGTCAAAAAGAGCGGTCTGAATCTGGCATCCGGCAATATCGTGGACTATCCGGGTCAGACGGAGGACATGCTGCTGGAAGACATTGCGCTTATGCAGGAGCTGGATATTTCGTGGGCGCCGATCGTTCCCTATATGCCGGCAAAAGGGACACCCCTGGCTATGGGAGCAGACGGTGTACCAGCGAAGCCGGGAGAAAGGCTGAAGATCCTGAAGGAGATCGCGATCATGCGGATCCTGATGCCGGAGATTCGTATCACCGCGCAACAGCCGGGAGATGACCTGAGTAAAGGACTTGCGACAGAAGAGGGCAATCTGGACGCGCTGATGGCCGGAGGAAATATTCTGTTCTGTGATCTTCTGCCGGTCGCACAGGCAAAAAACTTTCATGTAGTGGATAACCGCGAACTGAAAGGGATCGAGCACTTTAAGAAAATGGCCGAACTGAGTGGGATGAAGCTTTCGCTGTAATGAAACAGGATAAAATGGATTTACAATATATAACGTTGCGGGATCAGCCGAATTTGAAAGACACGGCTGCGGATTGGTTTCACAGCAAATGGGGCGTGCCCAGGGAAGCATATCTGGAATGTATGGACGCTTACTTAAGCGGAGAAACAGAACTTGGCTGGTACCTCTGCCTTGACGGAGAGAAGATCGTTGGTGGCATGGGAGTGATCGAAAACGACTTCCATGACAGAAAAGACCTGACGCCTAATGTCTGCGCGGTATATACGGAAGAAGGCTATCGGGGCCAAGGTATCGCAGGAACGCTGCTGGACATGACGGTGGAGGACCTGAGATCGAAAGGGATCTCACCGGCATATCTGGTGACAGATCATACCGGTTTTTATGAAAGATACGGCTGGGAGTTCCTGTGTATGGTTCAGGGAGATGACGAACCGGATATGACAAGGATGTATATTCACAGATAGAAAAGCAAGTGCGTCTGAAATATGAGATAAACCAGTTTTAGACGAAAATCCTTTGATGACTACGTCTGAGAATCAATCTATTTCAGATTCAGACGCACGAAAGCAAGGGATTTACCAGGGTATTCTCCTTGCAACACGTCCGATAGGGGGAAATGTCGTAGCCAAAACGACAAACGTCTTTGGACAAAAGACGTCCGTGGTTTTTTAGAAAATTGCAGCGTCTGAATATGAAAAACGATTCTTTTCAGACGCACCAAGGGAGTGTATTGCGGACAAATAATGACAAACAGGTTTATTTAGACGCAAGTGACATAGGAAAGCAAAATATCTATAAGTGGAACGGGAAAGGAACTGATAATGGATCAATATGCATTCATCCTTGGGATGATAACGGCGTTCTGTGAGTGTGTGGCCGGAGGCTGCAAAAGACTGGCGCTTTCGCCGCCGCTGGATCATGAGATCTTTGAATCCGTGAGAGATGACGCGTATAAGCTGATCGAAAAGCATGGGTTGATCCATTATCATGAACGGAATCTGGATCTGGCGGAAGAAGAAAGGATCGAATGGATCCTGATCGCAGCCAAGCAGGAGACGATCGATGAGTATTTGAAAATCCGGGCAACCGGGAACAGTCCGGTGAAATCGCTGAAGCCATTCTGGGGCGTGCTCAGCTATGATCCGGAGCAGGCGGTCTTCACAGGGTATGATGCGTATAGGGAATTCTATCCGGGTGACAGAGGATAAAGGAATAGGAAAAGCTGGGGGCATAAAGATTTGGAATATGTAATTCAATTAGGGACAGAAAGCGACAGACAAGAGTTGCTGGCGTTATACCGGTCTCAGATCGGACGGGAAGGATGTCCTTGGACAGATGAGTATCCCTCAAACGAAACCATCGATTATGATCTGGAGAGAGAAGCCTTATATGTGGTCAAGGCGGAAGGCAAAATCATCGGTTCGGTTTCAATCGAGGAAGATGAAGATGTGGACGCACTGCCTTTCTGGGATCCGGATTTGAAACCGGTGGCGGAATTTGCCAGGATATCCGTGTCCCCGGACATGCAGGGAAAAGGAATCGCAAAAGCGATGCTTCGGTTTTTGTTTGAGGAACTGAAGGATCGTGGTTTCCGAGGAGTCCATATCATCGTCAACAAATATAATCCGAAGGCACTTAAGCTATATGACTCTTTTGGCTTCCAAAACAAGGGAGAGTGCCGCATGTATGATCAGGATCTCTATGGCTATGAATTGGTACTGGAATAAAAGGAGGGCCGGCATGGAAGAAAGAATCAGAAATCATTTTTCGATCCCTGAATATGCTCGACGTGACCGCAAATGCTGTTCAGAGTCTTTGATCATATATGTTGACCGGGTCTATACCGGGACGCCTATCAATCATACCTGGTATTTTTCCGAATATCGTTTCGTTTGCGTTGAAAAAGGCAGATTATTTCATCCGTATGCATTTCTTCGGTTTTACGATTATAGAAGGGAAGCCGATGGATCATTGACGGAGGTTAGTGATGATGTCAAATTATGTTTCTATAGTGGTTTTTTCGGCTTCAAAAAGGCGAATACATATGCCGGATTGATATTAAACAGTATTGTGCAGGCACAAATGGCTTATCCAAGGTTTAAGGAATAAAAAACGGAGGGATTCAAATGGGACTGTTTAAACCGTTCTGGATGAAAGAGACAAATGACTCTGCCAAGCTAAGAAAGATCAATGCGGGTGTCCGGAAGATC
The DNA here is from genome assembly GCA_017442735.1 of Bacillota bacterium. GTDB lineage: Bacteria > Bacillota > Clostridia > Lachnospirales > Bianqueaceae > RUG760. The sequence goes on along the minus strand of JAFRZE010000028.1, from coordinate 47,646 downwards.
TCCAATCAGAACAAGCTTTATGAGATCGCCACGACCGCTTATCATGGCAGCGTAAAAACCACAGCGGTAGAATGTATAACGGATGAGGCACTGCTTGCAAAACTTGCGCTGAGTTCCCCGGGGAGCGTGGGAGAGGCTGCGGTCAAGCGTATCAAGAATAAAGATCTGGTGTACGATATCGCACTTCGTTCCAAGGATTGGAAGGTCTCAGAAGCGGCCGCGGGGATGATCGAGGACCAGGCCCTGCTGGGTAAGATGGCTATGACCGCAGCACACGAGAGAGCCAGACGAAGTGCGGTTAACCGCATCGAGGATCAGGAAGTACTTGCCAGGATCGCCCTGGAAAGCGCTGACAAATGGACGGCGGATGATGCTGCAAGGCGAGTGCGCGCGCCTGAACAGGCCCTGAGAGTGGCGATGAGTAACCGGGAATGCGCGGTTCACTGTGCTTATGTCGTGTCCGATCCGGCCGCGCGGCTGAAGATCGCCTTAGAAGCTCCCACCAGGGACGCGAGAGCTGCCGCTATTTCAAAACTTGATGATGCACTGGCGCTGCGGCAGATCGCCTGTGGCGCATCTTCCAATGAAGAACGGCAGGAAGCGGTTTACAGGCTGAAAGATACAGACGCGCTCATTGATGTTCTGGAGAGTGAGCCTGTACAGAATATCCGGGAGAGGGCAGTTTTCAGGCTGCGGGAGAGTACCAGTGAACGGCCTTTGTCGGATATACAGCGAGCGAAACTGATCCGGGTGATCATCGCCGACAGAAAAGACGGAAATGATACCATTCGCCTGATCGATCTGCTGGATCATGTGGACGACTTTTGGCAGATACTGAAAGAAGCGGAACGGACGGATGTTCAGAAAACCGCGTTCTGCAAGCTGGCGCCGCTGGTTCCGGCTTCGCAGCTTCCGGAGCTTTGCAAAGAGGCGGAAGAGAGGTACCACGAAGCCGGAGAGCAGGACCGTTGGACTTGGGAAAGCGCGCTGGATCTGGCATTCTCGATGATCCGGGAGAAAGGAAGCCCGGATTTGCTGATGCCTTTCATAAAGGATGCTTCATATGGGAGCGCTCTAGCCAGTAATGCCATTAAGGAGCTGTTCAACGAAGAACTGGACGGCAGGGAAGGTATTGACGAGCTGCGGGACGAGGCGGTAAAGACATTCATCGCGAATATTCCTGAGTACGGGAACCGGTTCAAAAGGCAGGATGAAACAAGGTGCATCATTTCACTGGCGACCAGTCTGCCGCCTGCTGCTCAGGAGAAATACGGGTTCAAGGTCTGGGAAGATGAGCGGGAGGACGAGGATCAGTATGGCCGGAATACCGTTACCGTGACCTGGGTAGACTGGAAGGGCAAGATTTTTAGCTATCCGTGATTCTCGTAAAATATTTATCGAAAAACGATAATTTATACTTGACAAATGATAACGGCCATGATATAGTAACCTCAGACTTAACGATAAACGTTAAAAAATTAATGAAATAAGAGGAGAAAGTATCATGGAAAACAAGAAACTCATTAAAAGCGCAACAGTGATCGATCGCATCTTAAAGATCCTGCAGGGATTTGCCATTGCCGGCATGGCCGTGGCGGCTATCTTTATTCCGCTGAGTCTGATCTTCGGAGATAAGATCATCGCAAAAGCGGATAAGCTGACGATCGACGTCCTGGATCTGGAACTGTCCGGAGAGATGTCCTCGTATCTGAACATGGCGAATGTCAAGTCGAGCATCGTCGTGATGTTGATCGGTATGATCTTGATGGCGGGGGCGGTTTGGTTCTGCCTGCGTGTTCTTCGTGAGATCCTGGCGCCGATGAAGGAAGGACAGCCTTTCGCGAGCGGCATAGCGGATAAGATCCGCAAGTTGGGATGGACCGTGCTGGTCACCGGCGCGATTAGCGAGATCGGCGGAATGCTCAATGCCGTTTTCGAGCTGCGCATGTATCAGCTTGAAAAGATCGTGAATCCGGCTCTGGTCTCGGAAATCAGTTATGATTACAGCTTCAATATCGGGTTTGTCTTCGTCGCGCTGATCATTTTCTTCCTGTCGTACGTGTTCCGCTATGGGGAAGCGCTTCAGAAAGAATCGGATGAAACTCTGTGAGGTGCGAGATGGGAAAGATCATTCTGCGGCTGGACCGCGTGATGGCGGATCGGAAGATCAGCCTGAAGGACCTGTCAGATCAGGTCGGTGTATCAAACGTGAACCTTTCTAAAATGAAGACCGGAAAGATCAGCGCGATCCGCTTCTCAACGCTGGAAGCCATTTGCGAGGCGCTGCACTGCCAGCCCGGGGATATTCTGGAATATGATCCTAACGCAAGCAGTGAAGAAGAGTAAAAAAAGAAAGAGATGTAGCAATTGCTATGTCTCTTTTTTGCCTTATAGCCGCTGGCTCCTCGCAAAATGTTGACTTTTGCCACTGATGCGCGCAAAATCCAGAAAAAATTCGCGCATTAGTGGAGACATAGGCTTATATGCGAGGATGATCGTCTGGTTGATACGGGCACCGGTGGAACTTTAGAGCCTGGTGCGAGGAGGTTCTCGCACAGGTGGAAACTAAGCCTGTTTTGCGAGGAGGGCTTTATCGAAAAAACAGCCAAATCTATAACATGGACATCAAAGTGCATGGGAAAAATAGCAAATCCAAAACATAGACACGGAAATGGCCACAGATTGGTTATAAATACTCAAGGACTTGACGATAAAAGATAAGCGTGCTATTATAGTGGTGGGAAATCCCACATGGAGAATATCCCACGAATGGAGGAATCAATTATGCTGACTACAGTCAGGGAATATGATGCAAAACTGGATGCAAAGCGGAGACTCACACTTCGCAGTGTTGTGTTTGAGTACTATCATGTTTCTGAGTATAATGATGGACGTATCTTATTGGAGCCAAGAGAACTAACTGCACCGTTCCAGGTATCAGCGAATACGCTGGCTATGATGGACACAGCTGTCCAGAATCTAAAAGCCGGAAACGTTTCGGATGCAGTTGATTTGTCGGAGTTTACAGAGGAATGACTTGCGAAATACACTTAGGTGTTCCTGAAATGGAAGCTTTGTGGGAAGATCTGAAAGAAAAGATAGCATCGGACAGCGCAAATTCGGATGAAGAGAAACTCTACAAATTACTTGGTAAAGCCATGGTTCTTCTGTCTCAGAATCCTCGTCATCCCGGACTGCAGTCTCATGAGATCGATCCGCTCACAGCTAGATATGGGATGAAAGTATGGGAATCGTATTTGGAGAACAACAAGCCAAAAGCAGGAAGGATCTTTTGGGTTTATGGGCCGGAGAAAGGGGATATTACGATCATCGGGCTTGAACCGCATCCGGATGATGCAAAATCCAATGCATATAAGAAGATCACTTTGTCACACATGGGCAAAGAAATTGAATAGTTTTTTGACGAATGTCGGGAGGTGGATCATATGAGTTCGCAGGATGAGAAAAGAAAAGCCATTATTATTCTGTGCAGCATATGCGTTGTTCTTCTGGCCGGGGGGATTCCGCTGGCGGCCAGCGCGGAGACGGTCGGTTCCAACGTCGTACAGGGACAGATGTGGAAACTGGTCCTTGGTGTGATGATGGCATCGTTCGGCGGATTCGGGCTGATCGGGATCGCCTTTGTTGCGCTGCGTCACCGGGTGACGAAAGATATATTGGATCCCTACACCGCATACTTGCGGAATCGGTTATCACGGGAACGGTATGATTCGATCCGCAAGAAAGAGATCGTCGCGCTGATCATCATGGCCGTGCTGGCGGTCGCGATGCTGATCGCCTGGTTCAATCCTTTTTCCATTATTCTGGCTGCAGGAATGATCCTCGGTGCGGTAGGGGCGCTTTTGGCATCGGGTAATGGGAAAGGTTCGCTGATGGGGCTCGGGATCGGCGCGGGTATCGTCGTGGGTATCATTTCCGCTTTATCAACGAAGATCGATAGAAGTAAGCAATACGAGTATTTCGTCAACGGGGTCAAAGTGGGAGAAGGCAACGGCGCTGCCGGCAATTTCCTTTCCAGCCTCCTTGGCGGCGCGCTGCTGGGCTTTTTACTGATTATTGGCATTGCCTATCTGATCACGATCATCTGTACGATGGTCACGAAAGAATAAGGAGGATCTGATCATGGGATTGTTTTCACCCATATGGATGACGGACAAATACGAAAAGGAGAAAAAAGCGATCGCAGCAGTTCAGAAGATCCAGGATCAGGATCAGCTGTATGAGATCGCTGTTACCGCACCGAGGGAAGAAGTGAGGATCGCCGCCGCTGAAAGGATCAACGACGACCGGAAGCTTTTGCCGATCGTATTACTGGAGGGGATGCCGGAAGAGATCAAACTCAAATACAATCTTATCCCGGAGAAGGTTACAAAGCTTATCCAGGATGAAAACATACTTGCGGAGATTGTATTGAACTCGGAGTATCCAGGAGCATGTCGCGTGGCGACGGAGAAGATCACGGATCAGCGCCTGCTCGCCCGTATTGTCAGGGAAGGGCGGTACAGTGCGGCTGACAAAGCAGCGAGAAAGCTGGAGGATCCTTCTATAATAAAGGAGACCCTTCTGTCCTATGGTCCGGAAGTGACCGAAACCAGAGATAATGTAGGCATTCTAGCATCAAAGCTTGTGGATTCCGATCCGAACGCGGTTCCGGAGATACTGCTGAAAACCTCTTCGCCTGGCGTACGGTATGCGTTGGTTTCAATGCTGAAAGGCCATACGGATCTGCTTTTGGACCTGGCGAGCCGGGAAACGAAGGCCAAATATCTGGAGATCCTGTTCCGGCAGGTCAGAGAGGCAATGAAACAGGAACCTCCGAATGATGCGCAGCGCAGTAAATATGTAGATGCGGTCATCCGCATTTCGGATCCGGCTTTTTCTCTTTATGCGATCGATTATTCCCTTCTGAAAGAAAGAGCGGAGGATCTGCTTCGTGTTTTCAGAGAAGGACAGCGAAACGATATCCGTGCGTATGTCTTTTCCGATCTTGTACAAAAAAAGCTATTGCCGATCGAGGAGCTTCCCGGTGCGTATCAGTGGGTGTATGAAGCAAACGATCAGAGACACAATTTAGGGCCAAGTGGGGATAATACGCTGCAAATGGCTAAGAAAGCGATCCCCAATTATCTGCAATATCAGGAAAGTGAAAATATACCGCTGCTGACAGATCTGGCTCGTCGTGCGGATGTTCATCCTGACCTAAGGATCCTTTGTGTGAAGCTGTTGTTTGATGAGAAACTGAACGGTGTGGAGGGGATCGACGTAAAGAGGGAAGAGGTGGTCCAGGCATGTCTGAAAGATTTCTCAGATGACACAGACTCAAGCATCCAGTCTCTTTGCGCTTTGGCGATCGCGCTTCCTGTGAAAGCAAGGGGCCAGTATGGTTTTACCGCGATCAGCAGCGTTTATGACGGGAATGAGATGAATCAGTATTCCCGCTTTACGGTTCACTTCCGTGACAAAACTTATAAACAGGACACGACTTTCGGACCATTCTATCGGGTCAAGTGATCCGTCTGATTGCGTGATGCGTGATCGGAGGTCCAAAATGATGCAATTTTTGTCATTTGGATAGTCCAAAATGATGCATGCGTATTGACGGTGTTCTATGCTTCGACTGGAGGATTTGGGAGGAAGTATCATATGGGACTGTTTGGACCGACATATGCGGCCTATGATACGATCGAGGCTGCGAAACGTATACAGGAAAAGGCTGTGAACGATCGTTCGTATGATACGCCGGCCAAAGAAGCAAAGCTGCTGAAAAAGCTGGCGTCAGAAAACGATAACCGAAAACTTTTCTATTTTTCGCTGGTCAATCAGCCGATGATCCGGAGAGCGGCGATCAGCCGGATCGCCGATCCCCGGGCTATTTCCATGCTCGTCAGGATGTATAAGGGAAATAGCGAAACGCTTAGGTGCTGTGCGGAAAGTCCGGTCATCCAGGATAGCGATCTTTCACGGATTATTTTTCAAGGGATCGATTACTCCAAACCCGGTTCGGGTGAACTGGAAAAGTACATCTTGATGGAAAAAATAAGGAACGAGTATGTTCTGGTAGATACGATGCTGCGCGTAGGCGAGGAACTGCGTCTTGCTGTTTTGCCGCGTCTGCGCGAGAAGCAAAGCCTTATCGACCTTGTCACAAGCGCTTCCGGGAAGACCCGGGAGACCGCTATAGGCAGGCTCTTGGAATCGTGGCCGGATTCAGCCGGGGAGGATTTGACGAAACTGACCATCAGGCAAGTTCACGAGCACAAGTATGGAACGGCTGCGGATTTTCGGGAACAGCTGCAGCTCTCGGACGAAAGGCTGGACAGAGAGATCCTGGCCGCGATCAAAGAGGACGCTTTGCTGTATGATCCGGAGAGCATGGACTATGATTTTGTACTCGCGTTTCTGGATCATTCAAATGAGAATGTCAATAAAGCGGGCAATCATCCGGAGCAGGATATCCTGAGAGCGGCGCTTTCTAAACTAACAGAAGAGCAGGTTCTGGCTCTGACCAAGGATCGGCGAAAGAGCAATCCTGAAGTGATGGAGAGCGTGCTCGGGTTCCTCTCGGAGAAGACACTTCAGAAGGTCGCGCTGAATAATAAAGCGTGGGGCCTGCCGGCAGCCATCAAGGCGGGCAAGGAAACGCTGGTGAAGCTGTATGAGAAGGTCAAAAACCAGGTGCGGCCCGACGAGGTCTTGTTGCGAAACTGTCTTCGCGAGATCAGGGATGAGAACGACCTGGTGAGGCTGATGGAAAAGTACCCGGAGGACGGGGAACGGATCAGCCGGCAGATCCTTTCCGTTTCGGGATCGGAAGAATTGATCATCCGATGTCTGAAAGAATATCCGTTTGAGACGGAAACGGTTTTGAAGAAACTGTCGCCGGAGGGCAGAAAGAACGTGGCGCTGTACGCAAAGAGCGAAGAGATGCGCAGCCTCGCGGCCAAGACGCTGCTAGATACCGGTCATGTTCGGGTGCTGCGCAACCGGTGCCGATATTGCGGGGGTGAAGTGGAAACGATCCGCGTTCAGGCAGAGACGATCGAAGCGCATAATTTCTACCGGTGTAAACAGTGCGGGAGATCGGAGCATGAAACGATTCTGGACTATACGCCGTTGGGGAAAGATCAGTATATCTACGAAAACTAAAAAATATCGGAGGAATCAACTATGCCAACCATTTCAACAGGAATTTTGATGGATTCAAACTTTATGAACCTGAAGGCGATCAATATCCGGGAGGTTCGATCCGAAGTGTTCGGCCTTTTGGTACAGGGAGAAAGTGTCGTTGCCGCGTTCCAGACGGTACGTGACCAGGTCATATTTACGACCAAGCGGATCTTTGTGGTTAACGTCCAGGGTATTACCGGGAAGAAGACTTCGTATTTCTCTTATCCCTACTCAAAAGTTCAATACTTCGGGGTGGAGACAGCGGGCGTTCTTGATATCGACAGTGAGTTGATCCTTGCTTTCAGTAATGGAGCAAAACTGTCATTCGATTTCAAGGCCAATGTGGACATCCGCCAGCTCAGTGCGTTGATCGCGAATTACGTTCTGTAAAGGCAGGGGAAATGAACAATGAATACTTCGTCAAAAACACTTGCGGAGCTGTTAAATGAATTTCCACTGACCGGACCGACTTTCTTCGTCTTCGGCACTAATTATGCGAACGCATATGCAACCTTTGGCGCCGGAAGATACCTTATGTGCAGAAACCCAGATTCCGGCAGAGATTTCAGGAACATGACTGAAACGGAATGGGGACGCCTTTTCCCGTGCCAACCTGTCATTCTTAAGCCTGTGTTTGATGCCTTACTGGATATGCCTGTCAACTCCATTAATTCTGTAACATTCGAAGACAGATTTGATTATTACAATGAATTTGGGATCGATGTAGGTTCGGCTGTTCAGATCACCGTTCTGTGTGATGCCGATCAGGCTGATCAATGGAATGACCTTTTTAAGGAAGCGAAGATTCCGGTAATCGGACTGGCTCTGTAATTTATTGCCTTTGATTGATGAGTGCTGAGACCTGTGACCAGATAGACTGAAAATCCGACCTTCTTTACGCCAGGAATACCGACATAAGGTTATTACTGTTAAAATATCAGTATCAAATTATGAAGGAGTAGATGAGAGATGGGATTTTGGGTATTTATGCTTGTCATGGTGCTGCTGATCCCATGTACGTTTATTGGCTTTGGCTTCCTGTTTTTGAAAAAGATACCCCGTAACATAAACGGTGCCTTTGGATACAGAACGAGGAGATCCATGCAAAATAAGGAAACATGGGCTTTCGCACACAGATATATAGGAAAGCTATGGATGATCTGTGGTATCATCCTTTTGCCCGCCTCGTGTGTCTGCATGCTCCTTGTTCTTGGAAAAAGTGATGAACTGGTCGGGACGATCGGAGCTGTTGTGGAAATGCTTGAGATAGGGCTTATGCTGATTAGCATCATTCCGACGGAGCAGGCACTGAAAAAGAATTTTGATGAGTATGGCAGAGCAAGAAGTCTCTGATAGATATGAGGGACCGAAAATGAAAAAGTTTGTTGAGATCGAAAAACAGAGCAAAAAAGCGCAGAAAGCCTTTTATAATCGGCTTCGTAAAACGTGGGGCAATCTCAAGCCGACGGAAAGGATCATTCCCAACAAAAAGAAAGAAGCAAAAGATACCGGAGAATATAAATCTAAGGATCATGATGAATGAAACGATAAAGGAATATATTGATAAGCACTCCTTCTGCTCGGATCTGGTACCGTCGTTCTATCTGGAGGAACGTGCGTGCGCGCTGTAGCTTAAGTATAAAGAAAACCGAGGGTTCTCCTTTTGTAGAGGACTCTCGGAATTTCTACGTCGATCGATAAGAGTTTTTAGTCTACTCGTACCTGATTCCGCGTGGGAGAGAAGCATTTAAATATTTGCCCTGACGAATCGTATACGCAAAATCCCTGCCATCGATCGTCACTCGGACGGTACCGTTTTCGAGCTTACCGTCTTTCCATTCTCCTTTTGTGACAAGACCGCTCAGGCCGTGGAAAATACCGCGGCCCTCTTTTTCTCCTTTGACATATTCGCCTTCAAACCAGGTGCCGTCTTTGTTGACTAGTTTACCATGACCGTTCTTTTTGCCATCTTTCCACTCACCTTCATAATAAACTTCGGCTGCTTTTGGCCCATAAGTAAACTTGCCAGTACCATTGTACGTATTATCGGCAAAGTCACCTTCATAGAAAGAATTCGAATTCACTGTATACCGACCGTGACCGCAAAGCTTTCCATCTTTGAAATCTCCTTCATAAACAGAACCTTTCCGATAGACAAGTTTGCCTTTACCGTTCCACTTACCGTCTTTCCATTCACCTTCATAATATTCTTTGTTATTCTTCGGTCCATAGTAGTATTTTCCGAAACCATTGAAATCATTGTTTTCCAAATCACCTTCGTAATACAGATATTGATCAGAATTAACGGTATAACGACCCTTGCCATTTAATTTTCCATCTGCGAAATTCCCTTCATAAATTGCTCCGCTCGCATAAGTTAGTTTTCCCTCCCCGCTCCATTTTCCTTCTTTCCAGGAACCTTCAAAGAGATTTCCATTGGAGGTTTTTTCCCAGCCTGTGCCGGACCAGAAATTGTCGGCCTTAAAAATACCTTCCTGCAGAATATTTTCTCCGGATAATTTGCCTTGGCCATCCCATTTACCATTCGACCAGGTTCCTTCATAGAGGTTTCCTTTGGAGGTCTTTTCCCAGCCTGTACCTTTGAATTTACCCTTTTCCCATTGACCAGAAACATCTATGGTCGGGCTGATCAAATGTCCGGAAATAAGACTGCCATTTTCAAATTCGCCCTCAAATACGCGGCCGTCTTTAACCACTTTCCGGCCTTTGCCGTTGTACTTGCCGTTTTTCCATTCTCCTTCATAATAGTCTAACTCGTTTTTGGGTCCATAGATATATTTGCCAAAACCGTTGAAATCATTATCAGCGACTTCTCCCTCGTAGTACAGGTATTGATCGCTGTTTACGGTGTAGCGGCCCTTGCCATTCCATTTGTCCTCGACAAAATCACCTTCGTAAATTCTTCCATTGGCGTACGTCAGTTTACCTTTTCCACTCCATTTTCCGTCCTTCCAAGGCCCTTCGTAGTATTTGCCATCTGAATATCGTTGCCAGCCGGTTCCGGTCACGTTTCTATCTTTTATCCATGTTCCCTCTATTTCAATATTTGGACCTTTCAGGCATCCAGAGACAAAATGATCGTCTTCAAATCGACCTTCACATACACGGCCGTCTTTAAAAACCTTTCGCCCATGGCCGTTATACTTACCATTCTTCCATTCACCTTCGTAGTAGTCTATTGTGTTATTTGGTCCATAAACATACTTTCCAAAACCGTTGAAGTCATTTTCAGCGACTTCTCCTTCGTAGTATAGGTATTGATCGCTGTTTACAGTGTAACGACCTTTGCCATTCCATTTGTCCTCGACAAAATCACCTTCGTATATTCTTCCGCTAGCGTATGTCAGTTTACCTTTTCCGCTCCACTTTCCGTCCTTCCAGGAACCTTCGTAATACTTGCCGTCTGAATATCGCTGCCATCCAGTACCAGTCACTTTTTCGCCTTGCTGCCACGTCCCTTTGATATCTAAATTAGGACCGGTAACATGTCCGGAAATAATATACTGATTTTCAAATAAGCCCTCAAAAACACGGCCGTCTTTCATGACTTCCTTGCCCTGACCGTTCCATTTGCTGTCCTTCCACTCACCCTCGTAATAGTCTTTTGTGTTTTGAGGCCCATAGAAGTATTTTCCGAAACCATTGAATTCATCGTTGGCGACTTCGCCTTCATAATAGAGAAACTGATCATTATTTACAGTAAAGCGGCCTTTACCATTCCACTTACTTCCTGCAAAATCACCTTCGTAGATTCTGCCATTAGTGTAAGTCATTTTTCCCTTTCCAGCTAACTGACCATCTTTCCAGGCGCCTTCGTAGAGTTTTCCATCTTTGAATTTATACCATCCGGTTCCAGTAAATTCTTTTCCTTTTTTCCAGGTGCCTTCGACCTCAATATCTGATCCGGCAAGATGTCCTTGGACGATCTCTCCATCTTCGAAGGTGCCCTCATAAACACGACCATTCTTCAGGACTTTCTTACCCTGCCCGTTGTACTTGCCGTCTTTCCATTCACCTTCATAATAATCTGTATCATTCTTGGGGCCGTAAACATATTTACCATTTCCATCTTGAGCATCATTCGCCCATTCGCCCTCATACCATTCATCTTTACTGACGGTCAGACGGCCCAGCCCGCAACGCACATTATCTTTCCATTCGCCTTCGTAAACCGAACCATCTGCGTAACGGAACGTGCCACGTCCTTCACGTTTGCCGTTCTTCGTGTGCCCCTGATAATTGCCGGCGTTGAATTCCGGTTTCTCTTCAAAACCCAAATCGATGACGCCAAATCGGGAGGCGATCTGCTCGATCAAGGCGGCGATATGTGTATCGTCGGCGGGATCATCTGCCTTGCCTACGTAGGTGCGGCCTCCGCCGAAGTTTGTCTGGATCATGGCAGCCCTTTCAGCGCCAAGGCCTGTCTTCTTCAGACCGTCATAACCGCCGAACTGCATGGCGAGTTCCAACAGCATCTGGAAGACATCCTTGTTGCCAAGATTGACAGAGAAATATCCAATTGGCTGTGTTCCCTCGACACCTTCCGTTATCCATTCCATTTCCTGGGCTACGGCAGAGCTTAAGAGAGAATCCGGACTGATATAGAATATCGCGCCGACACAGTGAGGATCCATGAGTCTTTCCTTCACGTTATCGCTCCAGACTTCGCCGGCAACCAGTCGTTTGTCATACCAGAAACGGACCCCTTTCTCGTAGAGACGGCTGAGGTCGCAATATACACTTTTATAGTTTCTGCTACAGTAACTGATGAAGATATAATTCTGATCGGCCTTAAAAGGAGGTACTGGCACTCGAGGACAGTGTTCCCTGTCTTCCGAAGCCAGTATCTTTTGTCTCATTTCTTCAAAATCGATAGCCATAACTGAATACTCCTCTGATAGGATCAGATTGATGGGTTCATTATATACCAAAACTTAGGAGGATGTCACGAGGATAACGAAGGAATAGGAAGAAAAAACCAGGAGTTCGTAGAGGGTTCCTGGTTCGTTCTTTGTTTGGTTGCACGTTCTTATACGGTTTATTGTTTACTACAGAAAGTATATCAGATGAGTTTTTTCTATACAAGTTTAATAGACATATCAGATGCAATTGACTTCTATTCCATTTATGATACGATAGTATGGAAGACATTGGGAGCAAGAACAACATGATAAAGATATTATTTGTTTGCCACGGCAATATCTGACGTTCGCCCATGGCAGAATTCTATATGAAGGATCTGGTGAAGAAAGCGGGCCTGGAGAAATCGTTTACCATTGCTTCCGCGGCTACCAGTACGGAAGAGATATGGAACGGCAGGGGAAATCCCGTTTATCCGCCGGCAAGAAGAGAGTTAGCCAAACATGGGATCTCCTGTGATGGAAAAACAGCGGTATTGATGAAGAAAGAAGATTATGACCGGTATGATCTTCTGATCGGGATGGACCATAACAATCTCAGAAATATGAAGAGGATCGTCGGTTCGGATCCGGAAGGGAAGCTTCAACTGCTGATGGACTATACGGACGATCCGCATGATGTAGCTGATCCATGGTGGACGGAAGACTTTGAGACAACATGGAACGATATCGAAAAAGGCTGTAAAGCATTACTTTCAAAGCTTTATGAGGAGGCATAATGACATTCCCGGATTTTATGTTCAGACAGGAAAACAAGATCCCCGCGTCGCAGCAAAACACACCGGACATAGAAGGCTACTATTATACGGCGAACGATGGAAGCCAGATGGCATTCTGGATATATAAGGCCGACAGGGTCTCAAAGGAGCATATGCATGATTATGATGAGTACATGCTATGCGTGGAAGGCGAGTATATCGTAACGATCGACGGGAAAGAGTTTGTTCTTCACGCAGGGGATGAGCTGTTTATCCCCAAAGGAAGCCTGCAGGGTGGCAGAGTAAAGGCCGGAACACGTTCGATCCATGCATTTGGCGGATGCCGGGTCAAGAGCGAATGAAATTCATGTTGCTGGAGGAAAAGATAAATGAAGAAATGGTATGACGAGGAATACGAGTTCACCGTGGAAGTGACGTCTTTTGTATACGGCGATCACACTGAAAGATACTGCCGGAACGGGGAAGAGGTCGGAGACAAATACACCTGTACTTACGGATGCCCGGTCAATAAGGACGGATTCGGAATTTGCTCAAAAACCATGATGATGCTCTTTCCTCTGATGGAAGCCGTAAGGAGTGGAGGGGATCTAGAGAACGTCGGCGGAGACAGTAAGTATACAAAGTCAGTCGTCTGTCCCGATGGCTGCGTTATGTTCCGGTTAACAGCCAAGCCGCTCGGCAACGAGAACTTTCACAAAGGTCATTTCTGGGATTATCCGGATCAGACCTGATCAAGCAAAACATTTCTATCAAGAAGAGGAAACGTCATGAGTACCACGATCATTGTGACCAGCGACCACACCGAGGAGAGCATCCGGCGGTTCCGGGCGCTTCCCGGGGCGGAGGTCGTTTTTGCGGAGGATATCGGAGATATCAGGGAAGAGGATCTGGCGAGGTGCGAGATTTATGTAGGCAATTTCATCTCGCCGGAGATGGTGAGCCGCATGCCGAAGCTGCGGATGGTGCAAACTTTCAGTGCCGGCGCGAACGGGTTTTCCTTCCTGCCGGAAGAGGTCGTTCTGGCCAATGCGTACGGCGCGTACGGCGACTCGATCGCGGAGCATATGCTGACGACCACCTTGATGGCCATGAAGCGGATGCCGGAGTATGTCCACATGCAGGATGAGAAGGGCTGGATCCTGCTGCACGACATCGACCGCTTTGAAGGGTCGAAGATCCTGTCGGTAGGGATGGGCGCCATCGGCACGTCGTACCTTCGGAAAGCCGCTGCCCTTGGGGCGATCTGTTATGGCGTGAGGCGTACGATCCACGATCAGCCGGACTTCGTACAGCAGCTGGTGACACCGGATCAAATGGACGCGCTGCTCCCGGAGATGGATGTGGTCGCGCTGAGCCTTCCCGGGACCGGTTCGGTGGAAGGAATGTTTGATGAGCGACGCCTCCGGTTGATGAAGAAGACAGCGATCCTTTTGAATGTCGGCCGTGGCAATTCCGTGGTGACGGAGGATCTGGTCCGGGTACTGGAAAGCGGGCATCTGAAGGCGGCCTGTCTGGATGTCATGGATCCGGAACCGCTGCCGGCGGATCATCCGCTGTGGACCGCGCCGCGCGCGTATCTGACGCCGCACATTTCCGGCGGTTACCGCGCCGGGGTCAACTATGAGCGCGTGATCGATGTGGTGATCGAGAACCTGACCCGCGTCCTGGATGGACGGCCGCCGATCCATACCGTGGACCGAGCGCTGGGGTATTAAGGAACACATCATGAGTGATTATATAGTCAGATATAATGAACTTACCGCGGAGGAATTCGTTTTTCTGTGGAAGTCGGTATGGGGAAATCCTCCGTCACTGGAACAGACCAGGCTTGCCATGGAGAATACACTCTTTAGGGTATCCGTTTTCAAAGAGAACGAGATCGTGGCGATGGCCAGAGTGATCGGCGATCAGGGCCTTTGTTACTACATCAAAGATGTGATCGTCCGGCCTGAGTATCAGGGCCAGGGACTGGGACGCCGACTGATCAGTGAACTGCTTTCATATATCAATGAACATGGCGTGCCGGGAACACAGATCGCGGTAGAACTATGTGCAATGCCGGACAAGATCCCCTTTTACGAGAAGTTTGGGTTTGCGGGGAATGAAGCACAGCGGTTAAGACTGATGTATCGGGCAGAGGATAAGGAGGCTTAGTATGTTCAATCATCATGATATAAGCCGAAACGCGTGCATGCTGCACGGGCCGCTGGCCCATCATGGATATGACTGGTGGTGGCATTCCTTTACAGCGCAGGATGTGGAGACAGGTGAGGATAAAGCATTCTTTATCGAGTTTTTTGTCTGCAACCCCGCGCTGGCAGAGGAGGAGCCGGTCCTGGGTCAGCTGCCGGCGAACAGGGAAGCGGGGAAGAAGCCGTCTTATCTGATGGTCAAGGCAGGCACCTGGGGAGAAGACCATTGCCAGCTGCATAGGTTCTTTGCTTGGAAGGATGTAAACCTTCACGGCGACGCCCCGTATCGGGTCGAAGCGGATGATTGTCTGGCCTCGGAGACCATGCTGAAGGGCAGCATCACGATCACGCCGGAAGAGGCGGCTGCTCATCCGGAATGGATGTGTGACTTTGGCAGTCTATCCTGGGATCTTACGATCGATAAACAGATCGCATTCAACGTAGGATACGGCGCGAGCAAGCCGCTTCGGGACGCGGAAGCGTTTGCGATGTACTGGCACGCAGAAGGAATGAAAAGCGCGTATCAGGGCACGATCACACTGAACGGCAGAGAGTATTCCGTTACGCCGGAGAAAAGCTATGGCTACGCCGACAAAAACTGGGGCCGGGATTTTACGAGCCCCTGGGTATGGCTTTCCTCCAACTGCCTGATCAGCCAAAAGACAGGGAAGCAGCTTGAAAACAGCGTATTTGATATCGGCGGCGGGCGGCCGAAGATCTATTTTGTCCCGCTGGACCGCAGGCTGCTGGGCGTGTTCTACTATGAAGGAAAGGAATACGATTTCAACTTTTCCAAGATTCATCTGATGGTAAAGACAGAGTTTTCCTTCGAGGAAAAAGAGGACCTGGTCATCTGGCACGTGCGGCAGGAGAACATCCATGCGGTCATGGAGACCGAGGTTTTCTGCCGAAAGAAGGAGATGCTGCTGGTAAACTACGAGGCGCCGGACGGCAGCAAGAAGCACAATCGTCTCTGGAATGGCGGCACCGGATGGGGCAGCGTGAAGCTGTATGAGAAAAAGAATGGCGCGCTGGAACTGATCGACGAGATCGAAGCCACCCATATCGGATGCGAGTACGGAGAATACGATCAGGAGTGAAAAACAATGGAAAAGTATTATATCGCGAGCTGTGTGTTTTCATCGCAGTTTCCTGAACTGAGTTACAGGATCCAGGACTATGTGCGGGAAAGATTCGGAATGCGGATCGTCCGATGCTGTATCCCGAAATATAAGCTGAAAGATTTTGAAGAGAGATTTCCGGATGGCGAGCTTCGGGAGAAGTGGCGGGCTCTGCCAGACTCCGGTGATTTCCAAGAAGGGGACGAAGTCTTCTCTTTGTGCCATAACTGCAACAACATTATCGAAGAGATGCATCCGGAGGTCCATGTTCGTTCTCTTTGGGAGCTGATCGATTCAGATGACCGCTTCCCGTTCCCGGACTATCGCGGAATGCGGGTGACCGTCCAGGACTGCTGGCGCTCCCGAGACAGAAAAGAAGAGCAGGATGCGGTTCGCAGCCTGCTGAAAAAGATGGGGATCGATTATGTGGAGATCGGCGCAAACAGAGAAAAGACAGATTTCTGCGGGGCATCGCTCTATCGTCCGCAGCCGCCGAGAAATCCCAGGTTGGCGCCTAAGCATTATGTAGAAGGGGCGGAAGGTTTGTTCATCCCGCATACGCTGGAAGAACAAGTGCGTTTCATGGAAGATCACTGTAAACAGTATCCCACAGAGACGGTGGTCTGCTATTGCCATTATTGCCTGGAAGGACTGAAGATGGGAAAAGTGGACGGAAGGCATATCGCACAGTTGTTGTTCCTCACTCAGAGTAGGGTATTCTGAAATAGTCCAGGTATTTTTTGAATTTATCCTGGGCAGCAAGACAGGTGTCGCGCAGGTAACCTCGTTCATGTTTCCATTCGCTTAATCCTCGATAATAAAACAATTTCAAATCATCATCGATGATAAATGGAACGATATTGTAGCGCAGGCATTCCTTGAACAGGACCAGACGTCCGATTCTTCCGTTACCATCCTGGAATGGATGGATCCGTTCGAATTGATAATGAAAATCGAGAAGATCTGAGAAGGTCTTCTCTTTTTTTGTATTATATGATCGAAGAAGTATCTTCATTTGTTTTTGGACATCTTCCGGTGCCGTCGTGGCAGAGCCGCCGACTTCGTTAGGGATTTTCTTGTAATCGCCTACAGCAAACCATTCAAGACGGGCATCTGTCGTCCCATTTTTCAGGACAGCATGCAGTCTTTTGATCAGGGCTTCGCTCGGAGCATAGGCCGCCTGATCGATGATCATATCTATACACCGAAAATGGTTGGCTGTTTCTACGATGTCATCAATTTTAACGGCTTCTCCTGCCATTCCGATCGTATTGGTTTCAAAAATATACCTTGTCTGGTCGTGGGTCAGTTTGCTCCCTTCAATATGATTGGAATTATAGGTAAGTTCGATCTGGATCTTATGGTATATACCACCATGTATTCCAGCAGCCTTTTCGTCTCTGAGGATATCGAGAAGTGTTCTTATCTGCGTATCGTGCTTCTTCTTGCGGCTTGGTTTTTGTGCTTCCACAGGAATGTTCCAGGTCTTACCGGTAAGAAAAGCACCTTCGACCCTGCCTTGTTCACAGTAATTTCTCACACTTCGGTCGGAAATGCCCCATTTCAATGCAGCTTCACTTACAGAGATATATTGCATGGCAGATAAGCTCCTTTATTATAGAGATACACTATGAAGGACAAGAAGATTGTATCACAGTATCGGCAATAATTCAAATTTTCTTATACAAGAAAAACTAAAAACATTGCCGATAGCGGAAATAAACGGTAGATCTTCTTACCCCGATAGCAAGAAATTGTTGAAAAAACGAAGAACCTTGCTAGCGTCAGGCTGATGAGTAGCAAGATAGTCCTCATAAAAAAAGGAACCTTGCTACCGTGATAGCAAGGTCAGCAGCGTTTTTGAAAGAACCTTGCTAGCGTCAGGCTGATGAATAGCAAGATAGTTCTCATAAAATAAGGAACCTTGCTACCGTGATAGCAAGGTCAGCAGCGTTTTTGAAAGGACCTTGCTAGCGTCAAGCTGATGAGTAGCAAGATAGTTCGAAAAAAGTTAAGGACCTTGCTATTCGCGCGGCGAGACAAAGGCCATAATATGAAATACCGATCTGCTACAAAATGATTCATAGCAGATCGGTATTTTTGTCTGTGGGCCCAGTCAGTGGTCCGGCGATATCATGTTTTGTTGCTTAGCCTTTGGTCCTTCCGGCTCGGGCTGGTTTTTTGCCTCCGGGTCTTTTTTCTGCTCGGCGGCCTTGCTCTGCTGACGAATAACGTCTTCTGTCGTGCGGCGCTGGTTCGCGTTGAGGGTTTTCTTCTCTTCCGCGGACAGTTCCAGGGACTTGTTGGCGAATTCATAGATCAGATCCGCTGTTTCGATACGGTTGCGCTGATACTTGTTCGCGCGATCGATGCTGCCGACTTCCTGCAACTTGTTGTCTCTGTACTGGCCGGACGTCTCCTTGATACGTTCGAGTTTCTTTCGCATTTCCTGCATATCGCGGGCGTTGATGCGCTGGTCGCGGATGTCCTCGATTTCGGTGCTGCCGTTCTTGACTTTTTCCTTCGCTGCCTTCATGCGCATGATCAGCTTGGCCTCATAGTCGCGATAGTCCTGGACAGCCTGCCGCATGGCCTCGAAGTTCGGGGATGTGCCGCGGACGCCGGTGACGCCTTTCATCAGGGCAATCATCTGGTTGGACTTATCATACTGCGCGAAGGCGCCGCCTTCGGTGGCCCGGTTCTCGCTGCCGACTTCCGTGCCGAATTTCGGATGGTCTTTCAGGATCGAATTCTGCCGCATGGCCATGTTGTTCATATTGGAGTAAACAATTCTGAAAGTGCCGGCGAAGGGGAAGTGTGTCAGCAATTTATTGACGCTGGGGCTGCCCCAGTTTCCCTTCTCGATCGGTATGATGGGCAGGTTCTTGTCAGCCTTTAATACGGTTCCGTTCGAGATGTTTTTTGAGAGCCCGATCTGGTTCTGGACCATATGCAGACGCTGTATGGCGGCGTCGATGCATTCGGGTTCGATCAGGCCATGCAGGGTCATACGAAGCTGATCGTCGGAAGTGTTCATGATCTTATCGGCCATCTCCGCGCTGACCAGCTGCAGCTGATGCACGGGCAGCAGTCGGTTCTGCCGCTTGGTAGGGATCAGCCGGCCGAAGGAAGTGTCATTGTCGATCCCCTGTACGCCGCGGTATTTGCCGTTCAGCGTCACCTGGTAGAACATGTTGGCGCCGTGCCGGTCGATATTGCCGCAGATAAAATCCAGCACCTGCAGGTCGGCTGCCTTCCGGAGGCCTTCACCTTTGCATTTATCCATGGGTCGGCGGTCGATGGCATAGGGTGTTTTGTTGACATTCTTGACATCGATACCGTCGGCTTTTTCCATGAAGGTACCTTCGACGACCTGGTCGCCGACCTTGATCTTCATGGGGACGGACCGGCATACGACTTCCGGTACGCCAAACAGCTGCGCGGTGCGGTACATGGCGACGTTGCGGATGCCGATATTCGCGTTTTCGGGCAGCTTGGCGTTGCCGTTGACGACGATTTCTCCGTTGATCAGCTTATGGGAGAGCTGTTCAAGCGCTTTACTTCCAAGGATATTTTTGACCTGCCCTGCGGTTTTACCTGACAGATAGCCGATCGCTTTGGCAAGGTTGTCTTTATTGATGCTGTACGCACCGTCTTGATCGACGGAGAGGACATTATGCATAAAGGCAAGCACTTTGCCCTTGTTCGTGCCCAGCTCATCGAGTGCGACATCCGGTCCCGGATCTTTAAACTGCTTATCGGAATTAAGAAGTCCGTTAAGGAGAGCGGCGCCCTCTTCCCGGTTTCTCGCGGGGATCAGCGGGATGGCGTTCTGCATGATTCGATTGAAGGTGCCTGCCGGGTCATAGGTCTCTTTCCTGGTGAAAACGCCGGACACTTTCTTCCCGTTCAGCTCGATGGTCACGGGGATCCGGGAGGAGAGCTGGCCGCCCATCCTCTGAAGCTGTTTGCCGTTGGGCTGGAGGGTGACAGTGCGGGCTTCTTCATAGAGCGTGGGCAGGGACTTGGGTTCTTCGCTTGGATCATATTGACGAAGCATCTGTGTATCTTCCCGGACAAACCCGGCCAGGGCATTCACCATTTCGGAAACGTTCTGATTCGTTTTCGCGTTGGGATGATCCGGTCCCTGCTGCTGGACTTCCCGCAGATATTCCTGGATGGAAGTACCGACCTGGGTATAGCCTTCCAGCAACTCGTTGCGCTGTTCGTTCGTGAGCAGCGCCCAGCCGTTCGGGCCGGGGTTCATCAGGGGCATGATCTTTTCGTTAAGTGCCTTCAGGTTGGCCTGAAGGTTGCGGTATGTTTCGCTTTCAGAAGCAAGATCAGTGATTTTTGCGATCAGTTCGCTGAATTCCTGTATATCAGACATGATAAAACCTCGTGTGAAAGATGATGCCCTGATTGTAGTATATCAAGTGGTTGCTTTCAATATGGATCCAGTGAAAGGCATAAATAAGGCATAAGCTGAAAATGATCAGATGTTTCTGGTCATCGGCGAGCCGCACTCGGAGCAGAATTTCAGGCCGGGGGCCACTTTCGCGCCGCAGGTCGGGCAGAAGCGTCCGGAGGAAGAAGTGGAAGCGACTTTCTGGGAGGAGGGACTCAGCTTTTTGTCCTTCGGCCAGGAGACGCGGTAATTGAAGGAAATGGTCTTCGCTTCGCGCGGGGCTAGGGAGAGTTTCCAGGTCAGGAAGCCGGTCTCTTCTTCCAGTTCCGCCTTGTCGGAGGAGAGCAGGTCGACCGTGATCGTCTTGTCCTGGGAAACGGGGATCTGGTCCTGAATGTTCAGAGTGACCGGTGTGTCCTTGGTGTTGGTCGCGGTGATCTCATAGACGTAGTCCGTGCTCTTAGTTGCTTTGAGCAGTGCGCTGGATGTCTTCTTGGATTTCTCGATCCGGGAGAGGCGGATGCTTTCATCCTGATCGAGCGTGATGTCGGCACTTTCTTCCGTCAGTTCCGGCTGCAGCGTGGTCGTGCCGGTGTATATCCCGGAGAGGTAGATCGACGCGGTGCCGCGGACGACAGACGGAATGTCTTTGGTCTGGATCGTAGCGATGAGGTAGGCGGAGCGATCCAGTTTAGGCACGGAGGCCAGACGATATTCGCAGGGCAGCTCGAACTGCTGCAGGTCGGCCATGGTGCCGGAAGATCCGGATGGGATCGTCTTGGCGGCGGGGAGGAGGTAAGCGTCCATGGTCTCCTCGCTGGAGACGGTCGCTTCTTCGGTCTCGACGCGGGAAAGCTTGATCGTGTCGGACATCGGGGCTGCTTTGGCCATGGCCATCTGAGGCATCGCCATCTCGGCGCTGGCCATCCGCATGGCTCCGCCCATAAACATGCTGTTTGCGGCCTGTTCCTCGCGGATGTTCAGGTAGATCGCGGGCAGGGTGGGCAGGCTTCCGCCGGACGGGCGGCCGGTCAAAAGCGATACGGCAACATTCTCCCAGTCCTCGCCGGTATTCTGGTGCAGCTGAGCCCGCATACGAAGGTTGATCGGACCTTTGGCGTCAGTATGGATCTCGTAGACGCTCTTCCAGCCGGCCTGATGCTCGAAGGCGCGGACTTCAAACGCGCAGGGACCGGCAGCCGGTGCGGCCACGACGGCCTCGATCACGGGCAGCGACTCGGTCCGCGCGGCTTCGGAAAGTTCCTTTTCAAGAGCTTTCTGTTCTTTCTCGAGTTCGGTGATCTCCAGATAAAGCTGCTCAAGGCGCTCCGGCAGCTTCAGTATATAAGCCTCGATTTCGGCCATCGGCTGCTGTGCGCGACCGGAGAATGTACCGTTCTCCTCCCAGAGGTCAGCCTGTTTTTGTTTGATCTCGATCTTTTTCTTTATGGTATCGAGTTTTTCCTGGATCCGGTCGGAAGGTTTGTCCTCTTCGGCGGCAGCGTCGAAGTTGAACCGAAGGTCAAGCAGGCGAATACCTTCAGGGAAGAACAGGCGAGCGGTATCGGTATCGGCAGTACGGCTCAGGCCGCCGATCTTCAGCAGGTTCTCGCCTTCGACAAGATCAGCCTGGCCGCGGCGGATGATGTACGCGCCGCTGCGGTATATTTTTACGGAAGTAATGGTAGTCTGGATCATATATATGGACCTCCTTTGATAAGTTATACTTATGGAATGTATGTGGAATTCGAATTGATGACGGGCGTCAGGTTGATATAATGAAGGCAGAATCATATGAGGAGGAAAAGAAATGGTACAGCAAAACAAGTTTTTCCCGGAGATCAAAGGCAATTTCGGCCTCGGATGCATGCGTCTGCCTATGGCGGGTGAGAATGTCGACCTCGTGGAAATGGAGAAAATGGTCGATGCGTTCATGCAGGCCGGATTCAACTATTTCGACACAGCCCACGGATATCTCGGCACCAAGTCGGAACCTGCGATCCGCGAGGCGGTCGTCAAACGGTATCCCAGAGAGAGCTTTGTCCTCACCAACAAGCTTTCCACCCATTTCTTCCGGAAAGAAGAAGAGATCCGTCCGCTGTTTGAACAGCAGCTGGAAGCCTGCGGCGTAGACTATTTCGATTTCTATCTTATGCACGCGCAGGACGGAGCGATCTACAAAAAGTTCAAACAGACCCGTGCCTATGAAGCAGCCATGGAACTGAAGGCAGAGGGCAAGATCCGGCATTTTGGCATCAGCTTCCACGACAAGGCCGACGTCCTGGAGAAGATCCTTTCTGAACATCCGGAGATCGAGGTCGTCCAGATCCAGTTCAACTACGTCGACTACGACGACTTGTCCGTAGAGAGCGGAAAAGTCTACGAAGTCTGCGAGAAGTACGGGAAACCGGTGCTGGTCATGGAGCCTGTCAAGGGCGGCAGCCTGGTCACGCTTCCGGAAGAGGCGCAGAAGGTGTTCGACGAGCTGCAGAAGGATGAGGAAATCAAACGTTCGAACGCTTCCTATGCGATCCGTTTCGCCGCCAGCTTCCCGAATATCTGTGTGGTCCTCTCGGGCATGAGCAATATGGACCAGCTTTCGGAAAACGTCGGGTTTATGAAGGACTTCGTCCCGCTTTCCGGGGAAGAGCACGCGGCAATCGAAAAGGTCCGCGGCATCTTCAATTCGATGGGCATGATCCCCTGCACAGGCTGTCATTACTGCGTGCTGGACAACGACTGTCCCATGAAGATCAAGATCCCGGAGTTGTTCGCCTGCTACAACATGAAAACCGTTTTCCACAACTGGAACGAGGATTATTACTACAGGAACATTCTCACCCGGGACGGCGGCAAAGCGTCCGACTGCATCAAGTGCGGCAAATGTGAACGCATCTGCCCGCAACACCTGAAGATCCGCGAGCTCCTTACCGAAGTCGTGGCAGAATTCGAGAAATAAGAAAAGGCAAGGCCTTATTCGAACTGCGCTTTCAGAAGACCGGCAAACTCCTCGATATAATATCCGGAGTTGTCGAGGCTCCAGAAGGCGCAGTATTTTCTTGTCACTTTTTCGCCCCTTCGCATCAACGGGACGCGCGCGATGGACCGGTCAAAATAGATATCATCGCGGATCCCTTCGATGGGCAGGAAGCCGCGGCCGGACGCGACCATCAGACGCGCTTCCGGAAGGGAACGAGCAAAGATGAACCCGCCGGAAAATCCCATGTTGGCAAGGTAAAAGGCCGCTTCGGTTTTTTCCTGGTCGGGACCGGCGATCAGGATACATGTCGTGTTCTTCAGGTCAGAGACTTCGATCGACGGCAGCTTTGCGAACGGATGACGGGTCGAGATCTCGATATAGGAAGTGGCTTCGGCCAGGACCAGGTTGTTGTAATCATCATAGAAAACACGCCGCTGGTCGCTGAACGCCAGGTCGATCCGGCCTGAGATCAGCCAGGTATACAGGTCTTCATGGGTACCCTGCAGGATCGTCAGTTCGACGGCCGGGTACTTTTCTGCGAAAGATGCAATCGCTTCCTGGAATTCTCCTCCACTGTACGTAGTCAGATAACCTAATTTAAGCTCTGCGGCCTCCCCTCGGGCGATCCGGGCGGTTTCACGTTTCAGTTGTTCCAGATCAGAAAGGAGGATGAGGCTCTTCTGGTAAAAATGGCTGCCGGCAGGAGTCAGCAGGAATCCGCGTCCTTTCCGCTCCAGCAGCAGGACGCCCAGTTCGTCCTCGAGTGCTTTGACCTGCTGCGAGATCGCCGACTGGGAAATATGACAGGATTCGGCGGCTTCCGTGAAATTATTGTGTTCGACTACCGCCTGAAAATATTGGATCTGCCTGAGAAACATGGCGCCCTCCGTCGAATTGATAAGTATTACTTATTATAGACATCATAAACGAAAATTGATTCATTAGCAAGTCTTTTGTAGAATAAAGACAAGAAACAGAAAAAGGAGAAAGAGAATGGGCAAAACACTGGTGATCTATTATTCGAGAAAAGGGATGAATTATGTCAACGGTTCGATCCGTGACCTGAAAAAAGGCAATACACAGATCGTCGCGGAATACTTCCGTGATGTCACCGGCGCCGACTTGTTTGAAGTCGACACGGTACACGCGTACAGTTCAGATTACATAACATGTACCGATGAAGCAAAAAAGGAACTGCAGAGAAACGAACGTCCGCCGCTGAAACGGTACCTGGATAGCATCGAAGCGTACGATCAGATCGTCGTGGCCGGTCCCTGCTGGTGGGGGACCTATCCCATGGCGATCTTCACTCAACTGGATCGGCTGGATTTCACGGGCAAAAAAGTCTTTCCCGTCATGACGCATGAAGGATCCGGCCTCGCGGGAGCACCGGCCGCCCTGAAGAAACACTGCAAAGGGGCAAGCGTCGGACAGGGACTGGCGATCCACGGAGCGGATGCCGCCAGTTCGAAGAAGATCGTAACGGATTACGCGATTTCAAATTTAACATAGTCACAGGAGGATAAGAAGATGAAAAAAAGAACACTTGGAAAGACCTCTATGGAGATCTCCGCGGTAGGCCTTGGGTGTATGGGTTTTTCTCATGCCTATGGAGACCCTACCGAGAAAGATGTTGCCGTCCGGATGATCAGGAAAGCCTATGACATGGGCTATACTTTCTTTGATACGGCCGAATGTTATACAGGAATCAATGCTGACGGCAGTATCAGCTATAACGAGGCGCTGGTTGGCGAAGCGCTGAGGGATGTCCGAGACAAGGTCGTCATCGCGACCAAGATGGGAATTACGTTTACACCCAACGGGTCCGTGTTGGATTCTTCGCCGGCTAAGATCCGTGCGTCGGTGGAAGGAAGCCTGAAGAAACTGGGAACGGATTATATTGACCTTTATTATCAGCACCGGATCGACCCGAAAGTCGAGCCGGAAGTCGTGGCCAAGACAATGGGCGAGCTGATCAAAGAAGGAAAGATCCGGGCCTGGGGAATCTCCGAGACGGGCGAAGAATATTTGAGAAGAGCGAACGCGGTGACGCCGGTCACAGCGATCCAGAATCGGTATTCGATGATTGCGCGTGAATATGAAAAGCTGTTCCCTGTACTCGAGGAACTGGGCGTGAGCCTTGTCGCGTTCTCTCCGCTTGGGAACGGATTCCTCAGCGGAAAGTATTCCGCGACGGACAGTTTCAAGGAAGGCGTGGACTTCCGTAGCCATATGCCGCAGTACACGAAGGAAGGCTTTGAGGCGGGCCGCGAGCTGTTCGAGCTACTGGGCCGCATGGCGGAAGAGAAAGGCGCTTCGACGGGACAATTATCCCTGGCCTGGATGCTCTCCAAAAAGCCGTATATCATCCCGAGTCCCGGCAGCCGCAAGGAAGAAAGGCTCCTGGAGAACCTGAATTCGAGAGATGTTCTGTTGTCGCAGGAAGAAATCGCAAAGCTCGATGCGCTTCTTGACCAGCTGAATATGCCGGTCTACGGGAAGAGATAAGTACCGCCAAGGAATTTTAAGGCTTTTCGCTCCCGTCCGTTCGTTTCAGCTCTTCAAAATCAGCGCCAAAGTTGACAGGGGCAGCGCCGGTGGAGGCCGCAAATTGATCCGGGAACTGTGTATTTTGATAGACATGATCCCATCCGATATCGGCTTCCACGACCGGCGGTACGCCATAACCGAACGAATTCGTATAATAAGAGTTCACGTCGCGGATCGCTTCAGACGTCAGGTTATTGACTTTCTGACTTGTCGCGGCGTTGCTTTCTAACATCTGATGCATCACCGCGTTTTCGTAGTTCGAAGTATTCTGGATGATCTGCTGTTTTCTGTCCCAGGAAGCCATCTGCTGCTGATTCATCTGGGTTAAAGCCTGATTGACTATTGCATCGTCCTGTTGCTGCTGCTGAAAAAGGATCTTCCAGAGCCGGTCCCGTTCCTGTTCAAACAAAGGCAGGACCTCGATGCTGTTGCGGATCATTTCATGGTTTTTCACGACTTCCGGAAACTGTGCCTCCGCAGCACATGTTTCAAGGATGTACTGCACGGTCCATATCAATTTGGGTTGAGGCGCCGGGATCTGAGGTTCGGCCAGTCCGGCCACTAAGCCGGCAAATCTTCCGTTGGAAGCTAGCGAGGAAGCCAGATTCATTTTTCTTGCCTGGGACTGCAGCGCCATCTGATACAGCATCTGTTCTGTTTGTGAAACAGGTTGGTATGCGTAGGTCACGAGCGTTTCGACCTGTTTGCGCCAACGCTGCCCGTTTCTGTCTGTAAAAGAAGCAGTTATTTTGAACCATTCGGATCCGGGTTCAAGCATTCCGGCTTTGACCGATTCGGCAGCCCGTTTCTGCCCGAGGTCGATGGCCCAGGCATCTGGCTCGTTTTCCGTCGATAGTATCTGAAGGTTTTCCGCCGCAGACGGATCCTGCCGCAGGACGGAGCCACAGATCATTTCCGCGCTTTGATATGAAAGCCGGATCACTCTGTCCAGCATCTGTCCCTGCTGCTGTGCGTTTTGAGGTGTGGGTTCAAGATGCTTGAAAGCTCGTGTTCCCGTAAAAATGATCGAAGCATCGTCTCCCGGGGAGCGGTACATGACCTGCACCGTCAGCGGGCACAAAAGATTCGCTTCCTGCTCCGGGGCGTTGGTCTGCACTTTCCATCCTTCTGGAATATAACTGCGTACCAACGCATGTCCGGCGTATAGTCCGACGGAAGTTTGAATCTCGGAAATCGTGTCCTGACCTGTCTGAACACTATCTGAGCTGGGAATATGATTTTGCATATGATCCTCTCTTTCGCGGCGATGGCCGCAAAGTCATATATCTAAACCATTAAGAATTATATCATAAACAACAGGTCTGTGATATACTTATCCAGGAAAAGAAAGGAGGACGCGAATGAAAAGAGTGTTGATCGCCGGAGCCGGGCATGTGGGGCTTTTTGCCGCCCAGACCTTCGCGCAGGCGGGATGGGATGTACACATATTTGACATGCTGGATGAAGCGGGCGTGATCGCCAGGTATTCCTGGGCGGACTGTATCGAACTCTCTGCGGTAAAGGCACTGGGACTGCCTGTCCCGGAAGCGGTTGGTAGGGATGTTAGCGGAGAACTGGTCAAAGCCACGCCCGATCCGGATAGTCCGGGCGTTTTTCAGAGTCGGAAGAGTTCCGGAGATCTGTACCTGATCGACCGCGGTGGACTGACCCGCTGGCAGCTCGAAAAGGTGAAAGAACTTGGCGTCCCTCTGCATTTTTCAAGCAAAGTCGTCCGGCTGGCAGGTGTTTTGGGGCCTCGGCTGGAAGATATCGAAATTACAGGATTTTCCGTGCTCGAAAATGGAATAGAGAAAGAATATGAAGCGGACTTGGTGATCGACGCGACCGGCATTGGCGCTGTCCTGCGAAGACAGCTTCTGCCGGAGGCGATCGCGGCAAAAACGGATGTCCCGCAGTTTTCTTCGTTCAAATCGGTACGACGGACAAAAGGCAGCATAACACCCGGGGAGATGCATTTTCCTTTCCAGTATATGGGCCATTGCCAGATGGAAGGGGTTCGAGGTTATACATGGATGTCGCGCCTGAGCGCGGATGTCGTGGACCTGGGATGCTGTGTGGAGGTATTCGAGCCGGATGGCGGCGAGACCGCACGGAAGATCGGTATGAAGGGGATCGCGGCTTTCCCGCAGATGGCCGAGGGAACAGTCCTGGCGGAGGGAGCCGGCGTGATGCCCTGCGGCAACCCGCCCGCGGCTTTTGTGGCCGGAGGTTTTGCGGCGCTGGGTGACAGCGCGGTCATGACGAATGAAGGCGGCCTGGGGATCACCGGTGGGATCGTGACCGCCCTCCACTTGGCAAATCTTGTCGCGAAAAGCGGCGATTGCTCAATCGAATCCCTCTGGCCGGTCGCTTACCGCTGGTATACACAGAAGGAAACAGTGATTCTGAAAGCACGCGGCGAGGAGAGCCTGGCAAAGCTTTTCGAGACTTATCCTGCCACATGGGACGCGCGTCAGTTTGATGCGTGGTACCTGAAAATTAAGCAATAAAAATCGCCGCCGGCATGGTCAACCGGTAGCGACAGGTCGTTTGGGGCGTTTATCTTTTGAAATCGCTCCACCGCCCAGAATTGCCTACGATTTTTGGATAAGATAGCTCGTCAAATTGATCCGCCGCCCGAAAAAACAAAAAAGTTCTGGGCGGCAGACGAGAAAAAAGAAGAATTCGCCCCAAACAATGGAAGCTCCTCGGTTAATTCGGAGTGTAGAAAGCTTTTTAGCTCATGTCGGTAAGATGTGATCTATCGTGACCAGGATGGAAAAGAGCAATAAAAAAAGCCGCCGGCATGGTCAGCCAGCGGCGGAGAATCGAGCAGGAAGTTTATACCGAATTCAGGCGGGCCAGGATGCACAGGCCCATCACGGCGCTGATCACGTCGGCCAGCGGCTGTGCTATCAGGATGCCGGTGTAGCCAAAGATCGCTGCCGTGATCAGCAGCACGACCACGAACACCACGCCCTGTCGGCTGAGGGACAGTACCAATGCCGGCAGGGCTTTTCCTGTCGCCTGACACAGGCAGGTCATCAGCATCACCACGCCTGCGAACACCATGCCGAACACTTGCCAGTGCAGCATGGGGATACCGATCTTGATCAGCGCTTCGTCCGGCGTGATCAATCCGATGAGCGGTCTCGCGAGGACAAAGACGATCGCGGACATCACGAGCGCGATGCTGCAAGTGAACAGCAGGCAGAACCGGATCAGCTTGCGGACCTTCTCACGTTCGCCGGCGCCGGCCAGAAAACCGAAGAGCGGGATGCCGCCGAAGGAGAATCCCACCAGAATCATATTCACGATCATCGTGATCTTGAACACGATACCCATCGCAGCGATCTTGTCGTCGCCGAAGACCAGTAGCTTCTGGTTAACGAGGATGATGCACAGACTGGAAGCAATATTGGTGATCGCCGCCGTGATACCGATCAGCACGATCTCCTTGAAGAAGCTTCCCTGGATGGTGAACTGCGGTTTGACGGAGAATGAAGGACACTTGCGCAGCACGACGATCAGCATGAACACATCAGTGAAGATATAGCCGATCACCGACGCGATGGCGGCGCCCATGGCGCCCATGCTGGGGATGAGGATCGGGTCGAGGATCACATTGATGACCGCGCCAAGGATGGTGCCGGTCATCGCTTCGGTGGATCTGCCTGCGCAGCGAGTCAGGTTCGTGTGAACGAAGGTCAGCACGATGAACGGCGAGCCGATCATCAGGACGACGCCGTACTCTCTGGCGTAAGGCAGCGTGTCCTGGCTCGCGCCGAGAAGGAACAGGAAGGGGTCACGGATGAGCAGCAGCAGGCCTCCGATCACAGCTCCGACGACGATCGAGATCCAGAAACAGTAAGCGCTGACGCGCTTGACGTCATCAGCCCGTTTCTGACCAAGCAAGCGGGAGATCAGCGAGCTGCCGCCCTGCGCGAAGATATTGCCGAAAGCCATCAGGATCATAAAGATCGGCGAGCACAACGAAACGCCGGCAACCAGCAGCGCGTTGCCGGTCTGGGCGATAAAGTATGTATCTACCAGGTTGTAGATGACGGAAATGATAGAACTGAATACGAGCGGCAGGGACAGTTTGAAATAAGTCGGGATGAGCGGCTTCTCGTCAAACCGTACTTCCTGCTGTTTGGTCTCTTCACTCATAGCGAAACCTCCTCAGATCAGTGCTGCCTTTGATTATAACATGATTCTGACTGAAATCCAAGACTTCCAGGCATCTCCCGCCTCCCCGGAGGCACTTTTTTAACATTTCTTCAGCTGGCGGAGCTGGCTGTATCCCCGTCCCGGCGGGCTTGTTCCACGCCGCAAATCGGGCTGTGCCCCTCTGCGGCAAGGTAGTTTGCGGGCCATGGGCAACAGATTTTCATGGATATATCAGTGATAATAGAATATAATAGTTAACAAATAGTGCTCAAATCATCGCTTGAAAGGGGATCGTCATGGCTGAGATCAAGTACGAGTATACATACGATGTCGTCGTCCTCGGGGCCGGAACAGCAGGCGCCGCAGCTGCCATCGCGGCCGCAGACCTCGGCGCGAAGGTGCTGGTCGTCGAGCAGTTTGGCAGCGCCGGCGGCAGCGGTTCGCTGGGCCTGGTCACACCGCTCATGTCCAACGGGATCAAGGACCGGCCGCAGTGTTCGTATATCGGAAATGAGATCATCGAGCGTCTGTATCAGCTGGACGCCTCGGACGGAAACAAACGAGGCTATTTCGATCCGATGATGCTTTCGATCGTGCTGGAAGAAATGCTGCACGAACGCGGCGTGACGATGCTTTATCACACGATGGTGACCGGCGTGGATCTGGAGGAACTGCAGGGGCATACAGGCGGAGCCGCTGAGCCGGCCAGGAGAAAGAAGCACATCACCGGCATCCGCGTCTGCAATATCAGCGGCAACGGGATCGTCCATGCCACGAAACGCTATATTGACGCCACCGGAGACGCGATCGTCTGCGATTTTGCCAGTCTGCCGACCCTCCATGGAGATGAAGAAACACATAAAAACCAGCCATGTTCCCTCCGCTATATGATCGGCGGAGTAGATGTGGAAGCCTTCTGGCGCTACCTGGCGGAAATGCGGAACCGGGCCGGCCTTAGCTCCGCTTCCGGTGCCCAGCCCGCGACCAGCAGTGACACGTCACAAAATGGCGTGGCTCAGACACCACCGCGTCCTGAGAATTTCTCTGATGCCGTCACTTCAGGAGAACGCAAGCGGGCGCTGAAGCCGATATTCCTGAAGGCGGTCGAGGCAGGAGACCTGGAAGAGGAGGATGTCCTGTACTGGCAGTTCTTCACCGTTCCCGGGCGTCGCGACGTGCTGGCCTTTAACTGCCCGGAATTCTTTGATATCGATGATATCACCAACGCTGAGAAACAAAGCTTCGTCCAGGTGCAGGGGAAACTGCGCATCCTGCGGCATTTGCGATTCTACCGGAAATACCTGCCGGGATTCGAGCATGCCTATATCGCCCAGATCTCCGCGATGGTCGGCATCCGCGAAGGTCGGCGCGCGGTCACGGAATACGTCTTCACGACCGAAGACGCCTTCGCGTGGCGCAAGTTTGACGACGCGATCGCCCAGTCCAATTACCCTGTCGATGTGCACGGGCGGAGCCTGCGCAACCACGCCCTTTCGCGCGATGAGAACGAGCCACGCAAATACTATGAGATCCCCTTCCGCAGCCTGATCGTCAAAGGTGTGGATAATCTGCTGGTCGCCGGGCGGAACCTCGGCGCCGAGTTTGTCGCACAGTCCTCTGTCCGGATCATCCCGACGTGCCGTTCGCTGGGAGAAGCAGCCGGCATCGCCGCGGCCTTGAGTACGAACGACGGACGGATCGTGCGGGCCGAAATGGAAAAGAAAGGCGCCGAGTTCGCAAAATAAACGGGAGGCAACGACCTTGAACATCAATAAAAGAAAACGATCGCTCCTTCTTGGCTTGATCCTGTCCGCCTGCCTTCTGGCACCAACGATTGCTCTGGCAGACGGCGAAAGCGGAGAACCACCATTCCAAAACGGCTTCGAGCTGTATCAGTCATGGGAGGAAGAATACCCGGAATACATCACAGGTGTCTATTCCGTGGACGGAACGATGGACCACCTGGTCTTTATGATCCTGGCGACTGAAGACCAGGAAGCCATCAAGGAACGGATCCTGTCACAGGTCAGAGACAAAGACTCGATCACGTTTGTGGAAGGATCCGACATCCCACGCGGCAAGTTGCTGGAATACCAGCAGTCACTGACTGCGTATATGGGTGAAGAGACCGGTGTCTACGCGATCAGTTACAACGAAATGGAAGGCAGACTGGATATCCAGATCCTATCCTCTGCCAAGAAAGCCGAAGAGTTCCGGAATATGGTAACGACCGGCATATACGCGAAATATGTCACTTTTATCGAGATCGACGAGCCGCTGACTTTGTATCCGGAACTCCAGGAGGCGTCTAAAGAGACTACGGAAGAGCCCGCCAAACAGCAAACGATCTTCGGCAACGAAACCGTGGATAAAGTCGTCATTTGTCTTGTCATGGTCGCCGCCGTATTCTTTGTCAACAAATTGATCCGGAACATCGGAAAGAAATCCAGACCGGGTGATTCAGAATGAAGATCAACATTCATGCCTTTTGGCTCGATCGACGACGTCTGCCGGCCATCGTCAGTATGATCGCCTTCGCCTTCTGCGTGCCGATGCAGATCCTGGGATACGCGGCGCAGCTGACGGACCTGACCGTGGTGCTCGCGCTGGTGTTCCTGCCGGCACTGAGCGCCGTCCTGATGATCCTCGTAGCCGTGTTCTTCGGCCGAAATAACGCGTGGCTTTCCGTGTTCGCCGTATTCATTGGCGTTCTGGGATTTATCTTCAAGTTAATCATGGATCCGCGCGGGGAGAGTCTGCTGCACCACACGTCTGCGATCGTTTTGTATATCGGGATCGTCGGACTATGGGCGCTGACGGTTTTCTATATCATCCGGACGAAGTGGGTCCTGGTGATCCTTTTTCTTATCCCGCTTTTGAAGCATCTTTTGCTGGATGACCTGCCTGTCCTGATCGGTAGGCAGGCTCCGGTTCCGGCATCCATGTGGATGAAAGAACTCAGTATGCTGTCCTTTATGCTGGCGCTGTCCCTTTTCGCCTTGTCCCTGGAAAAACAACAAAACGCAGGAGGAACTTGTCATGACTGCAAACTTTGAACCGCTGTTTACCCCGTGGAAAATCGGAAATGTCGAAATAAAGAACCGGATCGTGATGCTGCCCATGGAAGGCACGAACATGATCCAGTGGGAGGCGAAGACCGGATTCGTCAAGGGAATCGAAGAACTATACCGTGATCGGAAGGACAACCACGTCGGATTGTTTATTCCGGGCCTGATCCCGCTGATCAGCATCATCGGAGAAAAATGGGCCTACAAACATCCGGAAGTATTCGAACCGGTGAAACCGATCGTAAACGAGATCCATGAAAGCGGCGCAAAGATCTTCTTCCAGCTGAGCGCCGGCTCAGGGCGGTCGATGCTGCTCCCGCCCATGCTGAAACCATTCGTAAAGGACGGGCTTTTGAAAAAAGCTTCTTCGAAGATGATCATGTCCAAGTGGTGGTATTCCGCGCCGGACCCGGATGAGCCGAACGTGTGGGATCCGGACGTGAAGATGGACCTTTTCACCTCCGAGATGATCAGCCAGTTTGTCTATGCCTTCGGCCAGACGGCTAAGCTCTGCAAGGAAGCGGGCGTCGACGGGGTGGAGATCCACGCGGTGCACGAAGGGTATCTCCTCGACCAGTTTGCCATGCCCTATACCAATCATCGGGACGACCCGTACGGCGGCAGCCTGGAGAACCG
This sequence comes from Bacillota bacterium, assembly GCA_017442735.1. Taxonomy (GTDB): domain Bacteria; phylum Bacillota; class Clostridia; order Lachnospirales; family Bianqueaceae; genus RUG760. The sequence continues at coordinate 13,674 of JAFRZE010000028.1, read as the reverse complement.
GCTGCGCTTCGCCTGTGAGGTCGTGAAGGAAGTCAAGAAAGTCTGCGGCGAGGACTTCCCGGTATCGCTGCGGTATTCGGTTTGCTCCATGACCCGTGGATTTAACGAAGGCGCCGTACCCGGAGAAGAGTTCGAGGAAGTCGGCCGGACCATGGAAGAGTCGGAGAAAGCTATCAAGATCCTGGAAGAGGCCGGCTACGACATGTTCAACTGTGATAATGGGACATATGACGCATGGTTCTGGGCGCATCCGCCGGTGTACGCGCCGCTGAACCTGAACCTTTCCTACGTGGAGCATATCAAGAACTTCACTTCCAAGCCGGTCGTCTGCGCGGGACGTCTGCAGCCGGATGCCGCGGCCGAGTCGATCGCGGCCGGACGGATCGACGCTATGGGCGTCGGACGCCAGCTGCTCTGCGATCCCGAATATATCACGAAGATCAAGGAAGGACGGCTGGATGATATCCGTCCGTGTATCGCGTGCCACGGTGCGTGTCTGCCTTTCAATGGGCTGAACGGGAAGGGGACCGATATCGACCCGATGCATATCGAGATGGGTCGCTGCGTGCTCAATCCTTGGACGAACAATGAAACGAAGTATTCGAAAGAAAAAGCTAAACGGCCGAAGAAGGTCGCGGTCATAGGCGGCGGCCTCGGTGGTATGGAAGTCGCGATCCAGGCTTCGCTTCGTGGCCATACTGTGGACCTGTATGAAAAAACAGACCGTCTGGGCGGTGTGTTCAATGCTGCGGCGGCCATGTCCTTCAAGGAAAAGGACAAGGAACTGCTTGCCTGGTATGACAGGGAGATCAAAAAGTCCAGCGCCAAAGTCCATCTGAATACCGAGATCGAAGATCTTGCTTCCCTGGACGCGAATATCATCGTGGTCGCGATCGGTGCCAAGGCGAGAAGCCTTTCGATCCCCGGCGGGGAACGCGCTGTGACCGCGGTCGACTATCTGGACGGAAAAGTGGAAGCCGGCGATCAGGTGGTCATTATAGGCGGCGGCCTGACCGGCTGCGAGATCGCCTACGACCTGACCCTGCAGGGGAAACACCCGTCGGTCGTGGAGATGACGGAGTACCTGGTCGGCGCACGCGGGATCTGTATGGCGAACTCCAGCATGCTTCGGGAACTGCTTCGCTATCACCAGGTGCCTACGTACCTGAAATCGACCGTTGAGTCCATGGACGAGACGACCGTTTCCATCAAGACGCCGGACGGGGTGAAACAGGTGCCGGCGGACACGGTGATCATGTCCGTGGGTTATACCTCGGATCAGCGCTTCCTTCCGCAGGCAAAGGAAAACGGGAAGAAGCTGCTTTCAAAGAAGAAGATCTACTTTGTGGGAGACTGCGACCAGGTGGGAAGTCTGAAGACCGTCATCAAGCAGGCCTACGAGCTCGTGCAGAAGATCTCGTACTGACCGGATAGAATCACAGGAGGGTCCGCATGTAAGGTTCTCTCTGAATGACGAAGAAGACTCCCGGAACCTCTACGTCTGGAGATTCCGGGAGTCTTTCCGTTTATCGATGGGAGATAATGAGCCTGAAACGGGAGCGATTATCTCTTTGCTCTCTAAAACCGGAGATATTTTATTGTATAGTGTAACAAATATCTCTTTGGCTTCTCTTCTTTGTCTTATTTATGGAGATAATGCTCTGTATATTGAAATGATTATCTCCACAAATTACTTGTCCAGCCAAAGAATAGAAAAGAAAAAGAGATTTTTACTTCAGATACAAGTAAATTATCACCAGTTTTCGAAGCGGTCATTATGTGGGACGAGTCATCATTCTGGTATTTGCCATGTTTTTGTGATATGATGAGAAGAACAAAGACAGTCTGGAGAAGAAGATGAAAATAGAAGAACTACTGGACTGCTGCCATACGGTCCATCGCCTGTTTATCATCGCGGCGCTGGATGAAGAGACGGCTGCGTACTGCCGGAAGCTGTGTGAGCTGGTCTTGCCGGAGCCGCTGCCCGGTTGGCAGCTCAAACCGCATATCACCCTGGCGACGCTGGATGTTCTGGATGTCGATGAGTTTGTTTCGAAAAGCCGACCGCTGTTCCAAGGCATGGAGAAAATACCTGTCCTTTTTGAGGAGGCCGGATTCTACCCGAATATCCGATCCATTTCGATCCTTCCAAAGAAAGAAGAGCCGCTCATGAGTCTTTTTGAAAAGGCGACCCGGATCCATCCGGAATGCCTGGCGAAATACTATGATGCCGGACCGGAAGGCTACATTCCGCATCTGACCCTGTTACACACAGGACACATGGGGGAAGAGGCGCTGAAGGAGAAAGGCGAAGTGATCCGAAAAAGTTTCGAGCCTTTTACGGGCTCGATCGAAAAGATCGAATACTCGCTGCTTGTCAGTGAAGATCAGTTTCAAATCATCTAAAGAGGAAAAAAGATGCGGAAAACGAATGAAGAGCTGCTGCAGGAATAGTACTGGATCATCGATATCCTGCCGATGCAGGTCCCGGCAGGCAGCCCCGGCCGGTATTTCACGGTGGAAGAATACTTTTTGTCAGAACCTCGCAGGACCGCCATCAAACAAAAGCATGTCAGATTGATCCTCAAGCTGAACTGTTACAGGAAAATCATTATGGATGACGTGTCTGAACCTTCCCCGGAAGAGACGGAAGAGGCGGTGCTTTCGCGTTATGTTTCGATCCGGATAGATGATTGCCTGATCACATCTGCGCCGGATGAGACATATCTGACGCTGTATCATCCGGACGAGGAACTGCTTAAGCTCGTACGGGCGATCGCGGCAGGCGAAGGGCTGTATGTATGGCAGCCGCAGGATACAGGATCCGAATAGGAAAATAGAAAAATGCAAATTGAAGAAACGGGTCGGGCCTATGACTTCGAGAACGAAGTCTCGAGAGCAGGTACCGGCAATATGAAAGGCCGGATGGCGGAAAAGCTAAGAGAAAAAGGGATCGCGGATCCGATCGTCCTCTTCGGCGCGGAGATGGATTTTCCCACGGCGCCTTGCATCCGGGAAAAACTGGAAGCCTTCGCCCGAGAAGGTATCTATGGCTTTACTCTGGCGGATGAGGCCTATCTTGACGCCATCTGCTGGTGGATAGAACACGTCCGTGGGATGGAAGTGGCGCCGGAATGGATCCTTCCTGTCCAGGGAACGACCTTCGCGCTGTCCATCTGTCTTCGCGCGCTCACGAAACCAGGAGAAAAAGTGCTCCTGATGAGTCCGTCCTATTACCGGTTCGACCGCGCCGTCCTGTGTAACGAGCGGGAACCGATTTATCATTCACTCCTTCTGGAAGACGATGGGTATCAGATCAACTGGACGGATCTGGAAAGGAAACTTTCTGATCCGGCCTGCACTCTGATGGTGCTGGTCAATCCCCATAATCCCACAGGGAAAGTATTTCGTGAAGAAGACCTTAGGCGGATCGCCGCTTTGGCCGGGAAGCATAAGGTCACGGTCTTTTCCGATGAGATCTTCGCGGAAACAGCGCAGCCGGGCTTCGAAGTAATGCCCTATATTGCGGTGGATCCGATGGGCATCACCTGTACATCCCTGGGCAAAGCCTTCAACCTGACCGGCGTGAACCAGGCGAACCTGATCGTCCCGGACGAGACGCTACGCGAGAAGCTTCGGATCCAGCGGGACCGGGATCACTTTGGAAGTATCGATCCTTTCTTTTACCAGGAACTTCTGGCAGCCTATACGCCGGAAGGCGCAGACTGGATCCGTGAGGTGAATACTCACACGGCAGAAAACGCCCGACTGGTCAGAGAAACGCTGCGGGAACAGATGCCGAAGATCCGGCTTCTTCCGGTAGAAGGCACGTTTATCGGATGGCTGGACTGCCGAAACCTTGGCCTGGACGATCCGTCCCTGGAAGCGTTTTTTGAACAGGCGGGGATCTATGCCGATCCCGGTATCGAATACGGAGAGGCCGGCCGCGGCTTTTATCGATGGAATCTGGCGACGCCTCGGGAAAAACTGGAAAAGGCCTTGAGGCAGCTGAAAGAAGTATATGATGAAAAAGCTTAAGATCGTCCTGACGCCCGAGTGGGGCGAGTTCCAGCAGATGGAAACAGTGAACGCGATGCAGGTGGAAGAGTGGTATGAGCCAGCTGAGGCGGCGCCTGCCTTTTGTTTTCCCGATATCGCTTTCGGCGGCCGCTGCCCGTTCCCGGAATGGGACGAGCTTCAGATGGAAGACGCGGTCGGGCAGCTTCCTTATGAGATCCGCCCTATCCCCACGCTGGATGACAACATGACATTCCGGGGCGTCTTCCCTGAGCGGACTGCGGAAGGAGCGATCCATGTCCGCTACCGGATCTTTCCGCGTATCCTGCCGGAAGGTTACCGCCGGAGCCCGTGCTTTGACTTCCGAGCGGAGCCAAACGGTCTGAACGGGACTGGTCTGTTCTCGCTGATCCTGCCTTATTCCGAAGATGAAAAAGAAAAGATGGAAACTGTCCTTTCATGGGATCTTTCCGGGCTGCCCGAAGGCAGTCGCGCGATCTTTTCCCTTGGGGAATCCTTCTGCGGAGGGATCGGTTTTCGCGGGAACTATACCAGAAAAGACCTGGCGGACACGATGTTCGCGGTAGGCAGGATGCAGGCCTTCGAAAAGGACGGCCTGGGCGTCTACTGGTTCCTGGATCCTCCCTTTGATATCCGAGGGATCGCGGAAAAGATCCTCCCGATCTTTCGCTACGAGAAAAATTATTTTGAAGATTCTTCCGCCGAGTTCCGCGTGTTCCTGAGAAGGGACCCGTTTACGCCGAGCGGCGCTGGTTCTGCCTGTCCATACGCGTTTATCTCCACCTACAGCGCACTGGATACGCCGGAAGATTTCGCGGGGGACGAAGAAAAGTGGATCGATGTGTTCATCCATGAAATGACACATACCTGGCCGGCTATGGAGGACCAGACGACCGGCGACGGGACGTGGTTCTGCGAAGGCGCAACAGAGTATTATTGTACGATGATCCCTTACTGGGGCGGATTCGCGAGCGCGGAAGAGACGTCCCGTAAGATCCACCGAAAGATCGTGGAGGATTACCTGGAAAACCCGTACCGGGAAATGCCAAACCGTGAGATCCCGAAAATCCAGTGGCAGGACCTTAGAGCTCAGCATGTGCCTTATGGAAGAGGGATGCTGTATATCGCCCGCACCGAAGCGAAGCTCCGCGAAGAAGGCAAAGGGAGCATCCTGGAGATCGTGAAAAAACACAGCATCACGAATCCCATGACCCGGCAGGAATGGAAAGATTTCATCTTTGAGAAGCTCGGCCAGGAAGGTTTAGAGGATTATCAACACATGGAAGAAGGCAGGATCCCGACCTTCGAGAAAGATTTGTTTGGCCCGGAGATCCGAATAGACTGACAAAAACGCCATCTAGACGAGGCGCTGGGCAATGAAGCAAACGAAGGGATATACTGATCGTATACATAAAAAAGCGACAGGAAAGGAGTTTGCCATGAAAAATACACATCGCTGCCCCAAATGCGGGGGATTCGATATCATTTATATCAAAGGTTTTTCCGGTGCCTATGGCAGCGGCAACAATATCCCGGTCGGGTTCACCATCTTCTCGGCTGTTAAGGTAGACCGGTATGTCTGCGGGAACTGCGGCTATTCGGAAGAATGGATCAACAAAGAAGATCTGCCCGCGCTGAGAAAGAAATATACGAGCGTTTAGCGCTTCCCTGGTTCAAAAGGACTACGATTTTTCATATATGCATTTTTCATCCCACTTTTTCTGGCTTTCAATGGGCCGGGTAAACAGTTTTTCAAGTGGAAGAAATATGATATACTTAAGGGAACAACGAAGCAGTAAAAGGAGAGCACACTATGCGTACGGGACTGAGTATTTATAGTCTGTGGAATGCGTTCCGCAAAGGCGATATGACGATCGAAGAGGGGTTCGCTTTTATGCAGAGCCTGGGGTGCGAGAGCGTGGAAATAGCGAATTTCGTCGTGCCTCTGCACGACATCAAGTTTGGCCCCTTCGCCTGGGCGCCTTACGACCCGGACCTGGAGAAAAAGCTGGTCGATTACGCGGCCAGATATGAAGTGCCGATCGGCGCCTACAGCTGCGGGTCGGATATCGGTCGCCTGAAGGGTGATAAATACAAAGAAATGCTGGAATTCCTCTACAGCGAGATCGATCTGGCGCACCGGCTTGGCGCACCGCTGATCCGGATTGACCTTGTTATGGTGATGATGGGGAAGGACGATGTCGGGATCGATGCGTTTGACCGGATGTTCGACCAGTGCGTGGACAGCGCCAGGTTGCTGGCGGATTACGCGAAGCAGTACGATATGATCGTGACCGTGGAGAACCATGGGACGATGATGAACGGCGGCGATCGTGTAGGCAAGCTGGTCCGGGCGGTCGGCCGTGAAAACTACGGCGTGACCCTGGACATCGGCAACACCGTATGCGTAGACGAAGACCCGCTGATCTGCGCGACCGAACTGATTCCCTACGCCAGAGAGATCCACGTGAAAGACTTCTATATCCGCAGGGATCCGTATGTGATCGGCGCGAAATACAAGGACGGTTATGCGATCGGCGATCCCAGCGTGCTGGGCAACGGCAGCTGGCTCACTACGAAATATAAAAATTTCCTGCGCGGCGCGATCGTTGGCCACGGCGACCTGCCTATCAAGGAGCTGCTCGCGCTGGTCAAGAATTCCGGCTTCGACGGGGATATGCTGGTCGAATTTGAAGGGATGGAAGAACCCAGGCTGGCCTCGCAGATCAGCCTCAGCAATCTGCGCCAGATCCTGAGCATGGTATAAACGGAGGCATTCATGAACGGTAAACCGATGATCGGCGTCAATACCTACGGCCTGGGGCCGCAGTTGAAAGAGGATTTTGAAGGAACGCTCCGGAAAGTGAGCGAAATGGGCTATGATCTCATCGAACCGATGGTCGTGCTCCAGGAAAAACAGGGCAAGTTCCCCGCGAACATGTGGACATTCGAGCTGCTGGAAAAGGCGGCGCCCGTCCTGAAAGAATGCGGCCTCACGATGCATTCGGCACACACGGGCGCCGGGATCGGCCCGCTCCGGCTCCCCGCGAAGAATATCGCGGAAAAGATTCGCCGCGTCACGGAAATGACTGACATCCGCCTGTTCGTTTTCAGCGGCATGTTTAAGGACGACCGAGGAGCGAAAGGCTGGGCCCGTTACCTGAAGGCTCTCGCGGATCAACTGGACGGGACCGAAGCGAAGATCGTCTATCATAATCACAACCTGGAACTGACGCCGATCTTCAGCGGCGGTAAGATCCATTATCCGCTGGATACGTTTTTCGAGAAAGTCGGCGAAAAGGTCTATTTACAGCTGGACTTTGGCTGGGCGGCCTACGCCGGAGATGAAGAAGAGATCTTCGATCGCTATAAAGACCGGATCATCAGCCTGCACTGCAAGGATTTCGCGCCGGGCTATTGCCGCAGCGGGAAGAATATGTTCAAACTGCCAGCAGCCGCCTTTACCGCGATCGGTGCGGGCGAAGTGAAGACCAGCCGGCTCGTGACCAAGTATCTGGAACTGCCGGAAGTCAGCGGAGACATTATTATCGACCAGGATAAGACGACAGGTGACCGGATGGAGGACCTTCAGGTAGGTATCACTACCGTCCGTAAGGCCGTTGCCGAACCGGATCCTGCTCCGGAAAAAGAAGAAAAAGCAAAAGAGGCCATCGACCGAGGCCGCCTTACGCTCATGACGTTTTCTCTGGCGGTGGACCGGGCTGCCAGAAAGATGACGATCCGGGACACCCTGCAGCTGGCGGCGGATGCCGGCATTCCTTTCGTGGATCTGTTATGGGTGAAGGAAAAAGAGATCCCGGAATACCGTACGGCTATGACAGCTACCGGCGTCAGGGTGATGTGCAAGATCGCGAATATCTCCTTCCTGCAAGACGAAAAGAAGTGTCTGGACGCCATCCAAAGAGAGATGGGGATCGCCCAGGCATTGGGAGCGGAGATGTTTATGATCGTTCCGTTTGAGATTCCCACGGAGTTCCAAAAAGCGGCAAGGATGGGCAAGGAAGCGGTACGCAAGATCCTGGTGGAACGGTTTTCTCTGGCCGTAGAGGAAGGCAGTAAAAGAAACCTTCCCGTGGTCTTTGAAACGACGCCGCACGATGAATTCGCGCTTTCCTCCGCGGAAGACTGCAAGCTGGTCCTCGATCAGGTCCCGGGACTGGGAATGGTCTTCGATACGGCGAACATGCTGCCGGCCGGTGAAGAGCCGCTGCCCGGTTATGAACTTCTGAAAGACCGGATCGTCCATGTGCACCTGAAGGATGTGGCTCTTACCAAAGGCGGCAGGACCCTCTGGAGCGAGTTCACATCGACCGGCGAGATCATGAACTGCTGCCTGTGGGGCGAAGGCGTTATTCCGCTGGATGAGATCTACGCCCGGATGATCCGGGACGGCTACACCGGCTGCTTCGCGATCGAATACGCGCATCCGGCAGGCGTGCAGCCTTTGTCCGTGCATCAGGCACAGCTGGAAAAGCAGCTGAGTTATTTCGACTGACGGGTTTCTGATATGACAAAAAAGGAGCAGAAAATGGATCACGAAAATATTGCCAGAGCAAGTCACAGAAGAGGTGTCAGCTGCGCCGGATCGGTCTACCAGGCCTTCGCCGATGTCAACAAGCATATGACGAGTGCTCCGTTTCCTCGCTCCGAAGGCGGAAAGTGCGGCGCGGTCCTCTCCGCGGAGAAAGTACTGAGAGAAATGGGCGTGGGGAAGATCGATGAGTTTGAACAGGAATTTACCCGTCGCTTCGGATCCATCAAGTGCTTCGAACTCCTTGGGAAGAAGCACGGAAAATGCAATGACTTCGTCGGCGCCGCCGCTGAGATCGCGGACAGGCTATTAATGCCGGAAAAAGACAGATGATAAGAGAAAGAGGAGTCACAATGATGTGCTCCTCTTTTCGCATTTGTCTGTAGTTTATCTTTCCGCGAGGGACTGATAATCCAAACCAAAACTTTCCATGGACTTGATAATCGGCCGCATGGACTCGCCAAGCTCGCTGAGCGCGTATTCTACGCGCGGCGGGACTTCGGGATAGACGGTCCGGGTGATCAGCCCGTCCTCCTCCATGGACCGGAGACTGTCGGTCAACACTTTCTGGCTGATCCCGTCCAGATCTCTTCGGAGCTCATTGAAACGCCATGGCCTGGCCATGAGGTTGCGAAGAATCAGCAGTTTCCATTTACTGCCGATCAACTGGACGGTGGTCGCAACCGGGCAATTGGGCAGTTCGCTTTTTGTTTTCATCAGACACCTCCGGGATATAGGATTCAGAATAGAATGCTGCATTCATATCTGAGTGCATTATATCAGAATATGAACGATTCGTCTATCTGCTTAATCTTCCTTTGAGATGAACAGTGCGCGGCCATCATTTCTAGCTTTGATTTTCGGATAATCTCCGTTGATGTATCCCAGGCAGACGAACACCATCGGCATATATTCCGGATCCAGGCCCCATTCATCCAGGATCGCCTGCATTTCGGGAAAACTGAAAGTCGCTTCCGCACGGCCTACGATACAGCTGGAAACGCCCATGTCAAAAGCTTCCAGTACCATGTTCTGGGCACAAACAAAAGCCGCGCCGATATTGTTGACGGCATGCTTTCTCTTTCTGTCCACACAAATGATCCCGAGTGCAGGGGCGCTGTAGAAACCGCTTTTGATCGATTTATCATCGATGATCGAGGGCTGGTCGCTGGAAACGCCGATGTCCCAGTTGCGATTCTCGCAGTTCGCGTTCACCACACCGATCCGGTCGATAAGCTCCGGATCATCTACGATAATGATCTTGGTGCCCTGCCTTCCGCCCGGATTTGGCGCGAACAGGCCGGCTTCCTGGATCTTCAGCAGTTTTTCTTTTTCTACGCGCTGCGGCAGGTATTTTCGTATCGAACGACGAGTCTTCATTAATTCAAGCAGTTCCATAATGACCTCCATATATGATATTTATTTTATTGTTTTCATTTTACTATCCTGAATGCGTTATAGAAAGTACGCACTTTTTTACTACCCGGTCACCTTTTTGTAACCAGGTTATAAAATCATGCGTACTTGTATATTTGAGTGAAGTATGTGAAAATATAACTGTAAAACAGATGACGTAAAGGCTGGGGAGGTGGACGGATGACGCATGATGAGCAACGGGTCTGGTTGATCCGGCAGCTGCTGGATGAAGAACCGCAGTACAGAAATTACCGGATCCCCGGAGGGGATCAGGATCAGAAGAACCTCTTTAGGGCCTTGATGAACGTCCGCCCGCCGAAGCGGATCAGTGAAGACTTTTTGAAGATACAGGATGAGTACCTTACGGAAGAAAACCTTAAGGGAAAGATCACGGATCTGGATGAACTGACGCCTTGCAGGGTTGATGACCGCATCTTCCTCTGGCAAGGCGATATCACGACGCTGAGAGTGGATGCCATCGTGAACGCTGCCAACAGTGGCATGACCGGGTGCTATCAGCCGCTGCATAACTGCATCGACAATATCATCGGATCCAAGGCAGGTATCCGTCTGCGTCTTTGCTGCAATGATTATATGTGCCGGCAGGCTGCTGTCTATGGGAAACGATACGAGGAACCCACCGGACGAGCTGTTATTACCTCGGGGTATAGCCTGCCTTGTCGATTTATCCTACATACCGTCGGGCCGATCGTTTCAGGCGGCCTGACAGAGGAACACGAACGACTTCTGGCATCGTGTTATACTTCCTGTCTGGACGTGGCAGCGGAGAACGGACTGAAGAGCGTAGCGTTCTGTTGTATTTCGACTGGCGTTTTCATGTTCCCGCAAAAGCGGGCGGCCGAGATCGCGACAGAGACCGTGCGGGACTGGCTGGATGCTCATGAAAGCGATATGAAAGTCGTATTCAACGTGTTTAAAGATGAGGACAAGGCGTACTATGAACAACGATTATACTGATCTTCGGAACGGGTATCTGGAGACGATCGAGAACGGGGTCAACGGTGTCCGACGATTCCGATCCGGCCTTTCCTTTGGGAGCGGCAGTCGGCTGGAGAACCTGGAGCGCTTGAGGAAAGAGATCGAAACGGCGGACGCGATCGTCATTGGCGCCGGGACCGGCTTGTCAACAGCCGCCGGGTTCATCTACAGCGGCGAACGTTTTGAGCAATGGTTTTTCGATTTCATTCAGAGTTACCGTATTCCGGACATGTATTCCGGTGGCTTTTATCCTTATCCTTCGAAGGAGATCTTCTGGGCATACTGGGCCAGATATATCTATGTCAATCGCTATCTTGATCCTCCGAAGCTGGTCTATGAAAAGCTGCTGTCACTGGTCCGGGATAAAGAGTATTTCGTGATCACGACCAATGTGGACCACTGTTTCCAGAAAGCCGGTTTTGGCAAAAGCCACCTGTTCTATACACAAGGTGACTACGGCCTCTTTCAGAGCAAAAACCCTGCCAACCGAAAGACATATGAGAATGAAAGCTGGGTCATGCAGGCGATGGAAGCCCAAGGGTTCGTCAGAAACGCGTCCGGACAGTTCGAGCTTCCGCTGGACGGCCGAATCCGGATGGAGATCCCTTCCGCCCTGATCCCGAAATGTCTCGATGACGGTTCCGACATGACCATGAACCTTCGTTCGGATGATTCTTTCGTGGAGGACGAAGGCTGGCACAGAGCTTCCGACGCCTACGCGCATTTTCTGGATCAATATGAAGGCCAACATGTCCTGTTTCTGGAGATCGGTGTTGGCGCCAATACGCCGGTGATCATCAAGTATCCTTTTTGGAAGATGACTTTTGACAATCCCCAAGCCGTTTACGCCTGCCTGAATTACAACGAAGCATGTTGTCCCCGCCAGATCGAAGCGCAGTCGATCTGCCTGGACGGTGACAGCGGCGAGATCATTCGGCAGCTATGTGATACGATCAAAACTATCAGGAGGGATGAAGAATGAAACAGTACTCCTATTCAGTTATGCCATATACAGCGATGGAATTCCAGGATGAAGAGACCGTTCGCGTATGGAAAGTGGGCAGTCTGGAACCGGATATCAACACCTATGCCGGCATCGAAGGCAGCGACTTTCACAACGGGACGATCGAGGTCGATGTCTGCGGACGGCTTCTTCCCGACGCGCCGGATTACTCGAGAGGTTTTATCGGGATCGTGTTCCGAGCGGCGGAGGATGGAAGAGAGTTTGAAAGCTTCTACATCCGTCCGACCAATGGAAAAGACTGTACGGATCCGGTAAGGAAGTCCCACGGATGTCAGTATTTTTCCTATCCCGGATATACGTTTGCCTACTTCAGGGAATTCGGGATTACGGATTACGAAAACCAGGTAGACACTATCGCCCTCAGCGAGTGGAGCCACATCAAGGCGGTCATCGAAGAGGATCACGGATCATTCTATGTAGATGACGTCCTTGTACTGGAGGTCGATGGAATGAAACACGGTCCGTCGGCAAGAGGCAATGTCGGGCTGTATGTGGATATTGGCACAGATGGATACTTCCGCAACCTGAAGATCACAACGGTAGATTAGAGATGCAGACGAAATCACGAGCGCGGTTAAAGCTTCTGATCCCTCTGGGGATCCCCCTTCTACTTGTTGCCGCTTTCCTGATCTACACAGGTATTTTCTATCATGCGGACGAGACTGCCCAAAAGGCGCTTCAAAGCGATGCATCGGTCCAGGTATCGAAGGCGGACTACGGCTGGTTCTTTGACGGCCCGGGCCATGGAAGAATACTCTTATGAGCATTGGTATATTGGCGGACATTCCCTGGGAGGCGCAGTCGCGGCGATCTACGCATCTGGGCACGCGGATCAGCTGGACGGCGTCATCCTGCTGGCTGCCTATTCGACCCACCCGCTGGATGAGAAACTGGGCGTCCTGTTGATCTATGGTTCCAAGGACCAGGTGCTGGACAGAGAGAAATATGAAGAGTGCCTGGAAAACCTGCCGGGAACCGTGGAGGAGATCGTTATTCAGGGCGGTAACCATGCGCAGTTCGGCTCCTACGGAGAGCAAAAAGGAGACGGCAGGGCGATGATCTCCCCGGAAGAGCAGATCCGGGAAACCGTCCGGGCGATCCTTGAGTTGATATATTAGTTGTATCTGCTCCGTGCAAGACATGTTTTTCAAAATCACGCGGACCTGCTCCGTAAAAGGCATGTTTTTCAAAAGCGCACGTTTCGATTGCTCCGTAGAATAGGGATTTATCAAATCGACGCGTATTTTCAGGCTTTTCACGGCCTTTCTTACGCGCGGTTGTGATAAATCTCTTTTATATACCGCGGAGGCTGCGTGCGATTTTGATAAATTCGGCTTACAGGGAGCACGAACGCGTGGTTTTGAAAAATGGCCGATCTGGGCCGCCGCGCGATTTTGATAAAAAGGCTCATCATGCCGCTGTCACGCGCGGTGTTGAAAAGTCTTTGACCTACGGAACTGAAGAGGCAGATGAAAAGAAGAAAGGCATGACCAGAAGTCATGCCTTCAGACTGAAGACAAAGTCGTGTTTATGCCGAAAGGCAGAGCACGGCTTTTCTTTTTCCTATGATTTTCAGGCATATTTCCAGTAATTTATGAAAACATGACGAAGGATGGTCAGGCAACCAGCCTTTTCTCTTTAGAAT
>JAFRZE010000027.1 GCA_017442735.1 Bacillota bacterium | reverse complement strand
GACCAGAAACGGGTGATTACGAAACGGATGCAGATCCTTGATCGGGATCTCCTCCACGACAGGTTTTCGAATCTGGGTCCGCTCCGCGTCCGTCATGAACATTTCATCGTAGGCGGTAATTCCCAGATCGATCTTGCTTCTTTCTTTCATTGTTTCTCCTTTCATCGTTCGTAGTTCTTCTGCGGGATCGTTTCACCCCGCAGGGTCTGTTTTTCTTTTTCCGTCAGATACGGATCGTTCAGTACCCGGCTTTTGTACTCGCACTCGATCAGCTCGCGGGCTTTGACGTAGTCCTCTAAAATCCATTTAGCGGTCTTTCTGCGCTTCCGCAGCCGCTCCAGCCCCTGCGTCAGGTGCGTGCACTGAGTCTTCAACTCTTTCATCCTCTCCGGATCCTTGCAGTTCCTTTCTTTGTTGCGGACCTTCTCGCGAGCCTGCGTCAGCTCGGAGATCTCGGCTTCGGTGGCACTAATGAAGCGTTCCACGTCCGCCTGATCTTTGAACTTCTCCTGCGCGCTCAGTGTGATCTCTGCCGTGTATCGGTCCAGCCTGCGGCAGGCTTCCCGGCACTCGGGAGAGAGCGGCTTGCGATATACTTCTTTCTCGATCGGCGCGATCCCGAGGATGATGGCCAGGCAGCGGAACAGCAGCTCGATAGTGGAAACATGCATCGCCTCCCGATAGAAAGCGCGGAAGCGGAAATACTCCGGCTTCGGCTCATGCTCCCGGCGGTACCAGTACGCGTTGTGCTCTGTCAGCGCGTAGAATGCCCTTCGCGCCTCCGGAACGTCCTCGTTCCGTTCCATCCGTTCCGCCATCGCTTCCTTCGTGTATTCATCGCCCAGGCGGTGGGTACGTGTGGACTTCTGACTGTTGAAGGACCGGATGGTCACGTACTTGTGCCTCGGGTCGTAATCCAGGAAGTAGCCTTTCTTTTTCAGGATCTGCCGCAGCTCGCTGTAATTGCTGGCGATGGCCAGGGCCTCGTCCAGAACTTCCCGCATCAGGTTCCAGTTCGTCGGCTCGCCGTTCTTTTCCGCGAAATAGATGGCGCGGGGCGTCTTGTGCCGCTGCGGATCCTCCACGACGGACAGTCCCCGTTCCCGGCAGAGACGGTCGGATTCATCCCGCATCCGGTAGTAAACGCCGAACTTTGCCTCCAGCTTTTTCCCGGTCCACATGTTGACGGACGAGATAACAAAATGGTTGTGGTAGGTCCCCGTGTTGAAATGGGTGGCAACCAGAACCTGATATTCGTTGCCCCACAGCCTGCGGGCCAGCTCTACTCCGATCTGGTGGCATTGCTCCGCCGTCACCTCGCCGGGCTTGAAAGACTGGTAGGCATGGTAGGCAACGTTCCCGCCTTCCTTCCCGAAGCGCCTCTGAACGGCCGCCATTTCCTGCGCCGCCGTTTCCGGCCTGCAGTTGATGCCCGTCACGGCGAAGGATTCCTCGCCGGCCTCCTTCGTTTTCTCGGCGTCGCTCGCATACATCAGCACCTGCTCCAGATCGGTCATTCGGGTCTTTTCCGGATTGCTGCAGTAGTCAGTTACCCGGCTCAGGCTGTCGTGGATCGCCCAGATCTTTGTTACCGCCATCGTCTTCCTCCTTTCCGTAATAGACCGTCATCAGCAGATCGCCGGCATGGCACAAGTCTTCATAAAGCGGGGCCATCTCCGGATCCCCCTCGAAAAGGGCTCGGACCATGTTGACGATTTGCCAGATCTCCCTCAGTTCCTCCTTCGGTGCTTCGTGCACCGTGGCACCTTTGCCGACCGTTCGCAGATACTCGGACAGGTTCATGCCGCATTTCCGGGCCTTCCTGGCGAGAAGCATCTTCTCGGTCGGATAGACTCTGACGTTGATTTCCTCTGTACGTTTTCGCATCGTCATGCATTTCTCCTTCCTTTTTTGTGTGATGTGTTTGATGCCCGCTTTCGCGGACGGGGTCCCAGGGGATGTCCCCTTGCGTCCTGAAGGACGTGGCGGTTTGAAAGCCGGATGGCTTTACAAACCCCATGCTCGCTACACTCAAGGATTCTGATCTCGTGTAAAGCCACTTCCTGAATCCAGCCGGGAAGGAACATCATCCGCCGGTGTGATGTCCCGAAAACCGTCGTCAGGCCTGTTCCGGCTCTTTGCCTAATGACGGTTGTGACGGTAATGACGCTGCCGCGGGGAGCGAGAGCTGACCGTCATGCTTGGCTCTTTCCGGGAACAATGACGCATAGATCTCGCTCCTCTCCGGACCGTCATAATCGTCAGGATCGACATCCATCCAGAGTCCTACCAGACGCCCCGCAGACTTACGGCTTATCGAAAAGCCCATGCGCAGCGGCTCCAGGACCTCGCCGTAATACTGGGTCAGATAGCGGCTGGCCACGTTTGGTTTCAGATCCGCGATGCCCAGATGCTGAAGAAGCTCTGTCATGCTTCCGCCAAATGACTGCTCCCTCAGCAGCATCTCGGCGACCCGGAACATGAATTCCGGGATCGCCTGCCTGCGCAGCTTTTCGGAGGTGATTTCTTCCGTTACCTGCCACACGTTCTTATCCATGACCAGCTTCAGCTGGCGTTCTTCAACGTCCCGACCGGTGATGCTCAGCGTCGCAGTGTTCCCAAAGCGGTTATCCTTCTGCAGGACCATGCAGGTATCCGCTACACCGGAGATCCCCATGGAGCCGGACATATCGTTGAAGACGTTGCCGCTGTCCTTTTCCTTCCGGTTGTGGTGCACCAGAAAGATGCAGATCCCGTGCTCATCCGCAAGCTGCTTGAGAGCAGACAGATCCTTATAATCCTGTGCATAAAGATTCGTCTTGGCGGAGCTGCCTTCGCGGACCATCTGCAGCGTGTCGATGAACAGGATCCCGAGAGCCGGGTACTTGCTGATCACGGTTCGGATCTGGCTTTCCAGCTCCGCTCCGAGCTTCCCGCAGGAAAAACCGTAGTGCAGGTTGTCAGGCGGATCGTCGGTCAGTTCCTGCATCCGCTGCTGGATACGGGCCTTACTGTCTTCCAGAGCCAGATAGACCACGTCGCATTTGGATGTCGGGATTCCCCAGATCGGCTCGCCTTTGCTGATCTGCAGGCAGAACCAGAGGACCATCCAGCTTTTTCCGATCTTCGCGTCGCCGGAGAGGATGGCCAGGCCGCGGGAGAGCAGTCCTTCAATCAGCATTTTTTGCTGGCTGAGAGCTTCGTAGTACAGTGTTTCGGCGTCGATCAATTCGATTTCATCCATTGTGTTTACCTCCTTTCCTTCGTAATTCGGGGGCTTTTTTGGGCAGACTTCCCCCGTTTTTTTGTCTGTTCTTTTTTGCGCTGCCTGCAGCTTCGTTCCCTGCCCGGGAGTCTCACCCCGGCGTCGCATCGCTCGGCGGTTATTCCGCGTCATGGCAATGTCGTATCTTCGGCCGCATCCAGCTATTCAGTTGTCAAGGTATAGAAGGCTTTTTCTAGTTCACAAATTGACAGCGAACAAATGTTCGGCCTTCTGCGTAAATTATAAAGCGGCTTGACAGAAAATCAATGGTTTTGTACAATGTTTATTTGAACAGGAAGATTTGCCAAATAATGCCAAAACTGCATTTTCCAAAAAGGAGTAAGCCATGTCGGAGATAATAGAGGATTATTCGGAGTACCAACTTACGGATTACGAACGCTATCAGGCGTTTCGGAAAGACAGAAAAACACTGAAATTAAATTATTTCACCAACAAGGTGCTCTATGACAGGGATGACCACCTTCTTTCAATCAAGACGGATATTTATGAGGAGTACTTTTCGGTCCATGACATGCTTGTAAAAGAGTCGGAAGTGATATCGAAAGAAACAGGAAGGCCGGTGCTGAAACAGTATCTTGGGGATGACGAAGAAACGGAGGAATACAGGCAGGAACATATTGAAGAAAATGATAAGTGGTGGAAGATTTTATCGGATAAATATGAAATCTATCCGGCGGAAGGAATGGGAATGTATGAGATGTTTTTCAAAGACCATCCGGAAATTCCCATTCAGCCGCTGATCAATCTGTTCAGCGGAAAGATTGTCAATATACGTTTGGGAGAAGGGATCCTGGACTTTGTTTATGCCGATTTTGATACCCCATATGAAAATACCATGAGAGGTCATGCGGCTCTCCGTTATATTCAGATGATTGGTGAACGGGACAGGGAGCGTCGCGGCGTTCCCGAAGAGGCACCTACGGTGACCAAAATCCTGAATAAAGAGCAACTGCTTACAGAGGATTATCATGAATTTTACGGCACCTTTAACAGTATTCAAGAGCTTGCCTATGCCTCCCTGTACAGTGCGATCTGTCCGCCGATCTTTTATCGTTCTGAAACATTGAACTTTAAGGAAGCAGATCTTTACGGACAATATCTGATGGAGCTTCAGAAAGAATACCGGGATCTGCTGGAGTTTTGTTATGACGAAGAGTTTTTTCCGGAACTGCTGGGCGAATTGCTGCCGAGTGAGCGTTTCGCTCTCTATCGCCTGATCCACCATTATCCGACATGGACAGAGAGAACAGAATTATTCGAATTGGATCATTGGTTCATGAGCGGTGAAAAAATGCCCTACGGCACGACGAAGGAGCAGGATCAGGAAAGATTCGTGAAGGCTATCAGGCGAGACAAGGCAGACTTCACGGAATTTGCGGAAAAATACGGCATTTCACCGGAACAGGCCCAAGTCTATCTGGCGAGGACTCATTATGTGACTGTCGCCTATCGGATCTGCAGTGTTTCAGACATGCTGCAGCTGGAATTCACCAAGATGCTGGAGGAGAATATCCGCTTTCGCAAGTGCAAACGCTGTGGCAGGTACTTCATCATGAAAGGTAATTATAATACCAATTTCTGCGACCGGATCGATCCGGAGACAGGAAAAACCTGCAAGGAACTGGGGGCCATTGACAATTACAAGAAAAAGATGGAAGAAAACGCCGCCATTCCGCTGTATCAGAAATACTACAAGCGCTATGCGGCGCGGGTGAAGGTCCGACAGATCAAAGAAGCGGACTTTAAACGCTGGAAGAATGAGGCCGTCTTTCGCCGGGACGAATGCTGCGAAGGAAAGATAAGGCTGGAGGAGTATGCAGCGTGGCTGGAAGGGAGCTTTGCGAACAGAAAAAAGAAACACAATCTTTCAGAATGAAACCATTTTTCGGACTTGACAATCGCCTGCAAATGGAGTAATGTAACAAATGAAAAAATGATATTTCATAAATGTTACAGAAGGGAGGCTTGCGAGATGTCACAACGAGAGCGGATACTCAATTATCTTAAGGATAACTATCGTTCTAATGAACCTATATTTCTCTCGGAAATCAGTATTCCTGACATAAAGCCATCTTCTTTGCGATTGCAGATGAAAAGACTGACGGAAGATGGAATAATCAGACGTTTTGACACGGGGATATATTATCTTCCCGCAAAAACAATGTTTCGATTTGTATCTTCGCTGTCCCCGGATGAGGTGATTCGGAAAAAGTTCCTTTATGAGAATGGCAGCTGCTGCGGCTATGTGAGCGGCATGATGTTTGCCAACCAGCTGGGACTTACAACGCAGGTGCCCTTGGTCTACGAGGTATATACAAACAAGGCGACGACGGATTATCGG
>JAFRZE010000026.1 GCA_017442735.1 Bacillota bacterium | reverse complement strand
GGTTTCCTTTTTGTCCCGGTTCACGAGAAGCTGATCGATGTGGATCTGGAGAGCATCCGCGATCTCATACAGGGTTTCTATATCGATCACGATATCCCCTTTTTCGTACTTGGAAAGCGTCGCTTTGCTCTTGCAGACGGCGGCCGCCAGTTCCTCCAGGGTCTTATTTTTTCCCGTCCTGAAATAGCGGATCTTTTTTCCGATTTCCATACTCAGTTCTGACATTCACAACCTCCGCAGTAGATTCCTGAAAATAGACTTTTTCGCGATTTTTCATCGCTTGTAATAATTATACTTAAAAAAGCTGCAAATGTCACCCTTGTTTTCTCGTTTGGTGAAACTTTTCTTGTCTGATGGTTTCGTCTCCCGAAACTTGCCCCGCTTTGATCTTCGAAAAAATCTCAACTATAATGCAACCATAAGAGATGTGCTGCGCAGCCTGATCTGTATCCCCCCATCAAATCAAAGCAAGTAAAATGGAGGAAACCATGAATAACGAAAACATCAAAAAGATCGGGCTGTGGAATATTGTCGGCCTGGGCGTTGGCGGCGCTGTCGGCTCCGGTATCTTTGTCACACTTGGCTCGGCGATCGAGAGAACGGGACGATCCATCCTTCCGATCACCATCATCTGCGTCTTCTACATGCTGCTGGCCTACTGGTACAATCTCGGCATGTCCGGCATCTTCGTCATCAACGGCGGCGATTACAGCATGAAAGGCATGCTGCTTCCGCCCCTGCTCACCGGTTACGGCGGGTGGACAAATGTGATCTGGGCATTCGGTTTTACCGGCTATGCGCTGGCGCTTACCAGTTATCTGGGCAATCTGTTCCCGGTGGTCAATGATCACAGTACGCTGATCAGCGCGGTGGTTCTCACTTTGTTTTTCCTGCTTTCGATCCGGGGAAACCGGATTGTGACGCTTTTTCAGAATGTGGCCACCGGCCTTCTGGTCATAGCCCTCATCCTGTTTGTTGTCATGGGTATTCCCAGTGTAAATGCAGCGAATTTCTTCAATGCGACCTTTGACGGCGGCTTCTTCCACGGCGGATTCGGCGGCATGATCAGCGCCATCGCCATCATGGGCTGGGCCTGCCAGGGAACCACCATGGGGCCGGTCGGCGTGGTGCCGATCACAAAGAACCCCAAGCGCACGATTCCGATGGGAATTCTGGTGACCTGCGTTGTGGTATCGGTGGTTTACGGCCTGATGTCCTATGTCGCTTCCGGTGTTCTCCCCTATGAGCAGATTGCCGGAGAGAACCTGAGTGTCACCGCACAGGCCATCATGCCCCACGGGCTGTTTGCCTTCTTTGTCATCGGCGGCGGCATCTGCGCCATCATCTCCTCGTTCCTGGCGGTTCTTGCGATGATCCGCGAGCCACTCTCCCACATAGCGGATGACGGATGGTTCCCCTCCGCTTTCCGCAAGAAAAGCAGTGACGGATACCCCTATTTCTGCTTCCTGCTCACCTATATCGTAGCGCTGGTTCCGATCCTGACGGGCATGAGTGTCGGCAATGCCATCAGCATGCTGATGATCCCGACCATGCTGATCAACTGCTATCTGAATGTCGCCTGCATGACGATCCCGAAGAAATATCCGGAGCAGTTCGCGAAGCGCTCCATCAAGATCCCGGTGTGGCTGTTCAATGCCTGCAGCGTCCTCGGCGGATTCTGCGCAGCCATTGTAGCTATCACACTGTTCAAGGATCTCACCGTAAAGGATGCGATCGTTGCCGCGGCCGTCATCATCATCCCGCTGATCTTCTCCGGCATCGCACTGAAGACCGGTTCCGTGAGCAAAGAAGAACTTGATGCCAAGCGCCAGGAGATCGTAGAGGCTGCCCTGAAGGCAGAGGACTGATAGTAAAAGACGAGAATAGGCCGCCAGTCCCGAAGTCACAGCAGGCGGCAGCACATAAAGGAGGTTCCACATGTATAACTTTGACGAGATCATCGACCGTACCCATACCAATGCACTGAACACCGACGGGTTCCGCGGCTACATCTTTCACGCCGGTCCCGAGAAAAAATTCCCCTATGCAGATGATGAATTCGTCCGTATGTGGGTGGCGGATATGGAGTTCGCTGTCGCACCCGAGATCTGCGACGCCATGAAGGCCCGGATCGACCGGAGAATCTTCGGCTACACCGGCGTATATGACGATGATTACTATCAGTCCTTCGCAAAATGGTGCCGCGATCACTATGACTGGGATGTCCCGAAGGATGAGCTGACGTTCTCCCCCGGCATCATCCCCGCGCTCTTCCAGTTGGTGGAGACGCTCTGCCAGAAGGACGAGAAGGTCATCATCAACACCCCTTCCTATGGGTATTTCGCTCATGCCTGTGAGTACAACCATGTGGAATTCCTTTCTTCTCCGCTGAAGAGAGATGACGCCGGGCATTTCACCATGGATCTGGAGAATTTTGAGAAATGCTGCGCGGATCCCAAGGCGAAGCTGGTCATCTTCTGCAACCCGCACAACCCCACCGGACGCATGTGGACAACCGAAGAACTCTCGGCAGTGGCAGAGATCGTGGAAAAATACAACCTCTGGATCATTTCTGATGAGATCCACTGCGACCTGATCCGCGCCGGAAAGAAGCACATCCCGATGGCCAAGGTGATGACGGACTATAAGAAGCTGATCACCTGCATGTCCGCCAGCAAGACCTTCAACATGGCGGGGCTGCAGTTCTCCAATATCATTATCCGCGACGAGGCGACCCGCGACGAGTTCAAGGCGGCGGACAAGATCGGCGGCTTTGTCAATCCCCTCTCCCTGGTCGGCCAGAAGGCGGCCTATGATGTCGGCGGAAGATGGCACGAGGAGATGAAGACCTATCTTGACGGGAATTTCCACTTCCTCAAGAGCTTCCTGGAGGAAAATCTGCCGGAAGCGGTCATGGAGATCCCCGAGGCGACGTATCTGGCATGGGTCGATCTGTCCGCCTTCTTTGACAGAGAGGATGATCTCCCTTCCTTCTTCGCATACAAGGCCGGCGTTCTTCTCGAGGGCGGCGACGCGCTGTTTGTCGGAAACGCGAACCGGTTCATCCGTCTGAATCTGGCGATGCCCCGTTCGATCATTCAGACCGGCCTGGAGCGCATGCGCGACGCCATCCTCGCGAAAAACGCGTGATCGGAACCGTTCAGAATTATGTTCTTCACAACGGAAGGAGTTATACAGATATGAGAGTCATCGATACAAAAAAAGCACCCGGCGCCATCGGCCCCTATTCTCAGGCCTTTGAGGTGCTCGGTCTGATCATCACCTCCGGGCAGATCCCGGTGGATCCGGCGGACGGTTCCGTCCCCGAGGGAATCGCCGCACAGGCCGAACAGAGCTGCAAAAACGTCCGGGCGATCCTGGATGCTGCCGGCAGCTCCATTGATCATGTCGTAAAAACGACGTGCTTCCTGGCAGACATGGGAGACTTTGCAGCTTTCAATGAAGTCTATGCAAAATACTTCACATCAAAACCTGCACGAAGCTGCGTCGCAGTAAAGGCACTTCCCAAAGGAGTGCTCTGTGAGATCGAGGCGATTGCAGAAAAGTAAGAAATCAAGGGGCTGCTGCACCGGTAAACGGTGCGGCAGCCCTCGCCTTCTCCTGCGGGCAGAATCATGTCCCCGGGTTTCAGGAAATAAGAGATAGGGGCTTCACATCCATCCTAT
>JAFRZE010000025.1 GCA_017442735.1 Bacillota bacterium | reverse complement strand
GCACGAATGTGCGGACCCCAGACATTTTTTCGTCTAAGAAATTCAGTTTTTGCTTCCAAGCTCATTCCACAGTGAGAAGCCGAGAATAAGCAGCGCCCCGATCCCCTGAAGCGGGGTCAGCCTCTCTTCCAGGAAGGCAACCGAGATGAATACAGCAACCAGCGGATCCAGATATCCGAGGACGGCCGCCTGCTGTCCGGGCAGATCCTTGAGCGAGCTGAAGTACAGACAATACGTTATACCGGTATGGAACAGTCCGACGGCCAGAAGAAGGATCCACCCTTTCATGTCGAGACTTCCCAGATGAAAACCGTCCGTCAGCGCGACATAGGGAAGCACGGCGGCGACAGCAGCTATGAACTGAAGGAACGTCCTCTGGATCCCCTCCACCGAGCGGATAAACTTGTTGAGTAGGATAACGGTAGCATAAAGGCAGGCCGCTCCCAGTCCGAACAGGATACCGATCCAGTCCGATCCGCCCTTTCCTCCCTGGATCTCGGTGATCAGTATGAGACCTATGGTGGAACCGATAAAGCACAGGATCTGCTTCTTCGTCAGTTTTTCGTGAAAGATGATCGGCGACGCGATGGTCACGATGACCGGCGCGAAATAATAACTCAGGGTAGCTATGGATACCGAAGTATATTTGTAGGCCTGAAACAGAAAGACCCAGTTGAAGCCCATGGCCATACCAGAGAGGATCAGCAAAGCGATATCCTTCCTGGCGCTGCGGAACGGTATCTTCGTACGAGTGATCAGCAGATACGATCCGATCAGACAGGAAGCAAGGACCGCACGGTACAATGCCACTTCTCCCGAAGTGACACCGATCCCCCGTACAAAGGGCGCCAGTGTTCCGAACACAAGCATAGAGAGGATATATTCTGTTTTTGGGGTAAAGATCCGTTTCATAGTGCACCAGATAATTGCTCTTTGTCCATTTAAAGCGTTAACAGGGATTATATCCGATGATACTGTTTTTTGCAACTGCTTTAACGGCAAAATGTCAGGGATTCCAATTATCACAATATGATGTGATATTGATCGCATCCGGGAGTTGATTCTATGCGAGGTTTAAACAACCCAAATATTGGTTTTTCACATGCAAAAGGCTGGAAAGAAAGTGGGAATTGTCCCGCTTTTTTCTTTCCAGCCCATTCTGTTTTTTACGTTGCACCAGACTTCACTTTCAGTCATATTCACACTTCTTCTGCAACCAAAAGAGCGGGTGCCATCCGGGCACCCGCTCGTCACATGATCGGATTCTGTTATCAGAGGCCGAGATCGCTGTCGTCCAGCTCTTTGAGAAGATCGTCGATATCCTTGGTGATATCTTCCTTTGTCTCTTCCGCTTCCGCCTTGACACCTTCCACGATGTCTTCCGCCTTCTCTTCGAGTTCTTCGGCCTGCTCGGTCAGTTCCTCGAATTTGCCTTTCGCGGCGTTTACGAATTCATTGGTCTTCTCGGTAACTGCGTCCGCAGCTGTCTTCAGGTCTTCCTTTACGGTGTCAACGATGGGCTTCTCCGGAGCTTCAAACTTCACGCTGAACTCACGGGAACCGTTCTCGTCCACTTTATTGGTGACCTTCAGGATCCCTTTTTTCTCAAGATAGTAGGCAGCTCCCGCAGCTGCTGCAGCGAGGGTCGCCAGGTTCAATAACTTTGCCATGATCGTTTCCTTTCTAAGCTTCACAAAGTGTCTTCAATCCGATGAGGATCATATTGTCCAGTCCCTGCTCCCGCTCTTCACGGGTCAGGACCTGTTCTGTTACATAGGGGCCTCCTGCGATAGTCATCAGCATTAAGGCCTGCTTCTGATAATG
>JAFRZE010000024.1 GCA_017442735.1 Bacillota bacterium | reverse complement strand
TGAGATTGAATAACGAAGAGACTAGAAAACCAGAGTCAAAAAAGCAAAAAAAAGAGGCAAAACTTACGTTTTACCTGCTTTCAAAGCGCAGCGGGAGGGATTCGAACCCCCGTGCGGTTGCCCGCAAACTGATTTCGAGTCTTACCGGCGATCGGTCGTTTACGGCGGATAGAGGTTTTTCGAGGTCACTCCGTCCGCCTCA
Organism: Bacillota bacterium; assembly: GCA_017442735.1. Lineage (GTDB taxonomy): Bacteria > Bacillota > Clostridia > Lachnospirales > Bianqueaceae > RUG760. Next base: position 6,068 of record JAFRZE010000024.1, on the reverse strand, counting down.
AAAATGAGGCCCTGTCAGGTTTTCGGACAGTATGACCTCAAGCGACCTCGGGAATGAACATAAACGCCTGAACTCGAATAGAGCGAGTTCTTGCGAAAAACACCGTTTTTCTTGCAAAAATGCAAGAACTCACGCAAGAACTCGGGAAAGCCGGGCAGGCAATGTGACACATCGGAAACGCTTCCTTCGGACAATAAAAAACAAGGAGCATTTCCATGAGAATCGACTTAAATGAACTGAAGAGCTTTCCGGAGATCATGAACAAGGAACAGCTTTGTAAAGCCTGCCACATCAGCAAGAAAACCGCGCTTTATCTGCTAAAATACAACCTAATCCCACATGCGGATTCCGGTAAGCAGACTCGCCGCTATACCATCCGCAAGGAGGACGTGATCGCCTTCATCAATGACCGCAAGGTCAATCCGCTGAAATACATTCCGCCGGATTACTGGTACTCCCGCGGAGAGATCAAAAAGGCCCCCGGAACGATCCGCATCCTGCCGAATCTGCCGAAGGATCCGGCTGTGATCCGCAGCTATTACTCCGAGAAACTACTGCGCTATCCCGACGTTATGGACGTAGCGGACGTGGTCGATTTTACCGGTTACAACCGCCGGACCGTGGGCGGATGGATCCGCACCGGTAAACTGAAAGCGCTGCAGCTCCTCTCAAAGTATGTGGTCCCGAAGCCGTACCTGCTGGACTTCCTGGCTTCTGACACTTACAACCAGATCCTTAGAAAGACGCCACAGCATGTAAAGATGCTGTGGGATTTGGTGAAAAAACATGGCAGCCAGTCCGGCCAGGAAGGAGGCCGGAAATGACCGTCAGGATGAATCAGTACGATCTGAAGACTGTGATCAACGGGATATATCAGATCTGGGCGGCTTTTGAGGAAGAGCAGCAGACTGAAATTGCCGCGATTCTTCTCAAACTCATTGACGTTTGCGAACGGATGAATCCGCGCCGGCGCGCGAAGATCCGCCCGGAATCCGGCGAAGCCAGGCTGATCCTGCTGTGCCTGAATGAATGGAGAAACCGGTTTATTAAGGCCGGGAAGGCTGATGGAGCGGACGGTGTTGGAGAAGTGATGGTGAGGTTCGCCAGGTAGAAAAAGGCCATTCTGCTTTCCAACCCCTTTAAAAAAGTACAAAAACAGTCTGCTGCAACCCTTTAAAAAAGTACAGAATCAAGGTTGACACCCTGTATTATTGCAACCTTGGTGTTAGAACGCGGAAGCCTGTTTCATAAATGGCGTAAATGTGAAGTTACCCGGAGTCCGATACATTTTTACCGAATGACAAAACCAGCGCGGCAGATTTGCTCCTCCGCGCTGGTCTTTCGTTTTCGTCTTAGTCCAAATATCCATCTCGTGCTTTCACGTCGAATCTCTTTTCCAAAAGGTGCATCTGTTCATCCGTGATCGTATTGACCCGCGGCAGGTGGGCGATCTTCATGTAGATCTCAGCGGCTTTCTCAGCGGTCTCAATGAGGCCGAAGGTCTCGTCCAGGTCCTTCCCCGCACCGTAGATGCCGTGCTGTGCCCAGACCACCAGCCGGGAGGTTTTCATTTTTTCCGCCGTGGCTTCGCCGATTTCATTGGTTCCGCAGAGCATCCAGGGCAGCACGTTCACCCCGTCCGGGAAGACCACGATACACTCGGTACACATCTGCCAGAGCGTGCGGGTAAAAGCCCGTTCATTCAGGTCATAAACATAGGTCATAGCCAGCAGATTCGTCGGGTGGCAGTGCATTATGACACGGTTTGCGGGATCAACCCTTAACCGCACAACGTGACTCATCATGTGAGCGGGAAACTCGCTTGTAAATCGGCCGCCGTCGGAAAAGCCCCACAGAACTTTGGCCGTCCTGCCGCCATGGCTCAAGCGGACCAACCCCAGGTTCACGTCAGGCGCATACTGCACGTTTTTGAAATACTTGCCTGTACCGGTGACGAGGAAATACCTGCCTTCCAGTTCAGGCGCGGAAAAGCCCGTGGAGATGGAGCGGAGCACGGTGTCGATATCCAGATACTCTTTCACCTCAGCTTCGTCCAACAGCATGCTGATGTTCCCGCCGTTCCTTTCATCCCAGCCATGGGCATACATATTGGTCGTCGTTCGGATCATTTCCACCATAAAGGGAGCGCTTAAGATGTCTTTCATGCTCTTTCCTCCAATCACTTAACTCTTCTGGTCATCAGCCTGCATTTGGATTTTCAGATTTCCCAAAGCGCTGGCTTCGATCGGATAAGCCAGCACCTTTTTCCCTGTCAGCTCCTCCGTAAGCTGGTTCAGGAAAAAGTTCTTCGCGCCGCCGCCGACAATGTAAAGCCGGTCATAGCCTGTTTTCGTATTCTTTTCCAGTTCCCGGATCGCCTCAGAGTACGAAAGTGCAATGCTCCTGTATGCACAGGCAAAATAATCTCCTAACGTCCGAGGTTTTTTGCCGAGCGCTTCCTCCAGCGCCTTCTTCATACTCTGCGGTGAGAAGAATGACGGAGAATTGACGTCGACCGTTTCCGTAAAGCGGCTGGTTTCCGCCTCTTTCACAAGCTCCTGAAACGATAATCCGGGACAAAGCTCGTCGCGCAGGCGGTTCACCATCCACATCCCCATCACGGTCTTTTGATAGCGGTTATAGCCGACACCGCCTTCATTGGACCAGTTTTGAGCGTCTTCTGCCGCAAAAACGATCGGATGATCGGTTTTCACACCGATCAACGACCATGTTCCGCTGGAAATATACGGATGATTGCCCTCCATAGGAATCCCTTCCACGGCAGAAGCCGTATCATGACTCGCACAGAGCATGACTTTGATCCCTTCATAACTTCCGATCAGCTCTCCGGGCTGGCGGAGTGATCCGAACAATCTCTTGGGAAGATAAAGCTTTTTAAGAATCCAGGGATCATATTCTCCTGTCCTGAAATCAATCAGTCCTGTGGTTTTCGCTTCGGTATATTCATGTGTCTTTTCCCCGCACAAGCGGAACAGGATATACTCCGGGAGCATCAGAAAATCCGTTGCTTCTTTCAATCTGCCTGCCTGCTTATCTGCTACCAGTTGATAGATCGTGTTAAACGGTTCGAACTGGATCCCTGTCCGCTGATACAGTTCCGAAAACGGGATTTTTTCATGCACCTGCGGGATGACCGCCTCTGTACGGCTGTCGCGATAGGCATAAACCGGGAAAACCGTATCCTCTCCTCGCAGAAGCGCATAGTCTACGCCCCAGCCATCTACCGAAAGACTGTAAATATTCCCGAAGCGGGCCTGTGCTCTTCGGATGCCTTCCTTGACCTTTGTCAGGAGCGTATCCACGTCCCAGATCAGATGTCCTTCTGCCTGCTGCATTCCGTTCGGGAAGCGGTAAACCTCTTCCGTTTGAATCTTCCCGTTTTCTTCCCAGCCCACGACATGTCTTCCTGAGGATGCGCCCAGATCAATCGCCAGATAATAGTGCTTCATACCTATCTTCCCGCCTTCTCCTGCTTCACCGTCGGCCCCGCGGTCAGATTCCATGGCACAAATCCGGTTTTTTCTGCCGGCGAATTCTCTTTCAGGCTGAAATTCCGGCCTTCGGCATCCGTAAAGATAGGGTCGGCAATAACGTCTTCCAGGAAATATCCGTTTTTCTTCATAGCCTCCACGCCGGATCGCTGCCAGATGCGCACCGTTTTCCCGCAGTATACCGTCTGAAAGTGCCGGTCCCAGAGCAGATTGCCACTCTCTTTAAGCCAGGTGTACGGAACCGTCTCTTCCCCAATCGGAACCTTATCCGTGAAAACGATATTGTTCTCAAAAAGCAGAGAATTCTCTCCTGTTCTGTCCGATGCTTCGCTGATTCCGACACCCCAGCGGTTTCCTAAGGCAAAAACGTTATTTCTTACCGTGTTGTTGCGGCCGAAGGAAGTCGTAAAGCACTGCGTGGCGCAGTCGAAGACCAGATTGTTTTCTATCAGGAGTTCTGAAGAACCGGCATCCAGATAGATCCCGGTTGCGCCATAATCGTAGCAGGCGATATTAAAAATGATATTGCCTCGCAATACGGTTCCCGGCTGCGGTCCCAGCAGATAGATCCCGCCAAGATCGCTGAGCAATCCGTCTATACCAATATTGTAGATCAGATTATTCTCTATGATGATGTCTCTCGTTACCTGCTCATCATATCCCCATTTCCAGCCGGCTGAAATCCCGGTGTAATCTCCTTCGTGTATTTCATTATTCGAGATCCGGCAGTTTTCGGCATAGGTAAGATGAATTCCCGGAGACTGATTGAAGATCCGTCCGTATCCGTCGATTTCACAATCCGTCATTGTGATATTCACGCTTGCCCGTTCCGGATCATCCGCTCCGTCAATGATTACCGCGGACCCGCCCACCTCGGTAATGAGGCAGGCTTCCACAGTACTGTCCGTCACCATTTCATCAAAACGAATGGCGCTGTAGGAAAGATTTTGCAGCCGGCAGTCCCGGAAAGAAATACGAGAAGCATTTTTCACGCAGATTGCCGCCGGCGATCCGAGATTTGCCTGATAGGCTCCGGACCTGTAGCGCATATTCTTATATAGTGGATGCGATTCCTCATATCCCGGCCCTTCGCCGTCAAAGAAATCCCAGTCACTGTCGGCAAAAACGATTCCCTGAAAAGTCAGACCTTCAGCGCCATCGACTAAGATCATTTCACCGACCAGCGGGGCTTCCAGAACTAATGTGTCCGTCGTTTCTCCTACAGCGGGAATATAGTACAGCCTGCCCTCCTTCCTGTCCAGGTACCAGTCTCCGGGTTCTGAGACTGTCTCCCGGACATTTTCAAAGACAAAGGGATCTCCTTTTACGATATCTCTGGCTGCTCCCCGGGCCAGCTCGACCCGCCCGGTTGCAGGATCAGCATTAAGGAGCGGCATCAGATCGTCCACCCATTTATGAGAGATCCTGATCCAGATATCATCCGGTTCTGAGAACGCCAAGAGATTCTTTGGTTCCGCATAAAAAGCACCGAAGACCTTCCATCCGTCACTGTCGGGGTGAAAGCTGTCCTCTGTTTTTGCATCTTTCACAGCGAACGTTCCGGATTTTGGCCAGGTACTGACCGGAAGCCTCTTTCCGTCCTTAAACAGCGTTCGGAACTGCCAGTCAGATTCCAGCTCGGCAACAAAAGCGGAGCAGCCGTTGATTTCCCCCTCCTTCCAGTTTGTGATGGCGGCGGATGCCGTAAAAACAACGTTTTCTCCCGGTTTGGCGCAGTAGCAGACATTCGGCCGGTCATCCGCATCAAACAAAACCATCTCACTGATCAAATAACGGCCTTCTTCAAACCAGACCGTGATTATCTCGGAAGGATCCGCCGTCACATTCTTCAGCCTTTCCTTCGCTCCGACCAGCGTTTTTAAAGGCGCTTCTTCCGTTCCCAGATTGCTGTCATCTCCGTCGGGAGATACGATCAGATCGTATTTCCCGGGCAGGAACACTCTCTGATCCAATTCCGTTTGTTCCGGATAGAAACGGCTGACGTCTCCCTGCCAGGGAGTAAAAGAACGGATTGCCTGCTCCGCCTGCTCCACGCTCCACCACCAGTTCTGCGTAAACCCGCTTAAGACAAAACCAACAGCAAGCAGAAGCAGCGCTGTTCCGCGCTTCAGCCAGGACAGCTTGGGATCATAGCTTCCGGGAATACGCAGCAACAGGACAAAAAGCAGTATGAATGTCAGCAGCGTCACTGCCAGAGAAGCATATACATGCTTTCCCGGAAACAGGACATGATCACACAGCAGCGTCAGCCCGGTGAGGGCAAGCAGGTAAAGCGCCGATAGAATAAGACCGCCGCGAAGCGCTTTCATTCCCGCTTTTCCTCTTGACCGTTCTGACAGAAAAGCTGTTCCGAATACCGAAAGAAACAGCATCGCGATGCCGCCTGCAAAAAGAAGCGGCACTCTCGGCATCCAGCAAAACAGCGTTCCGCCGCCGCCTGCCAGAGCCAGCAGGCCCCATATTCCATACCAGATCCACTTTCTTTCCTTCTTCATGGTTCTTTCCTCCCGTTTCTTACTGCCGCTAAAAAGCAAT
>JAFRZE010000023.1 GCA_017442735.1 Bacillota bacterium | reverse complement strand
CTTTCGTGCGGACGCGAAGTCCAAGGAGGCATCCGTCCAAACCAATGCCACTACATTCTAACAGCTTAAGCAACAAGATGGCTATACCCCCAGCTGGTTGTCGGGGTGTATGACCACTACATCTTTATATTAGGAGGAGGGATTATTTGAGTAAGAACAGAACGATGATGCAGTACTTTGAATGGTATTTGCCGAATGACGGATTATGGTGGAAGCGTTGTGCCGCCAAGGCCGGGAATCTCTCCGACCTGGGGATCACGGACGTTTGGCTTCCGCCGGCATATAAAGGAATTTCTCAGGAAGACGTCGGTTACGGCGTTTATGATATGTATGATCTGGGTGAGTTCGATCAGAAAGGGACCATCCGGACGAAATACGGAACGAAAGATGAATATATAGATGCGATCCGGGCTTTCCACGAGGCGGAGATCCGGGTCTTTGGAGATATAGTATTGAACCACCGCATGGGCGGTGATGTTGTGGAAGAGATCGATGTGGTCCCGGATGATCCGAATAACCGGTTGGAAGAGATCGGGCCCAAACAGACGATCAAAGCATGGTCAAAGTTTACGTTCCCCGGAAGAAACGGAAAATACAGCAGTTTTATCTGGGATCACCGGCATTTTTCCGGTACGGACTGGGATGAGTCTAAGAAGACCTGCGGACAGGTGTATCGGTTCGCAAATAAAAACTGGGCCGATCAGATCGACCCGGAATTTGGAAACTTTGATTATCTCATGGGTATGAACGTGGATATGGACAATCCGGCCGTCCGAAGGGAGATCAAGAGCTGGCTCAAGTGGTATCTGGATGAGACCGGCATCGACGGACTTCGTCTGGACGCGGTCAAACATATCAGTTTCCCGTTTTACCGGGAGCTTCTGAAGGATATCCGTGAAAACGGTTATCCGGTGCTTCCCGCCGTCGGGGAGTACTGGAGCGGCGAGATCGAGCGTCTTCTGAACTACCTGGATACGGTGGATAATCAGATGATGCTGTTCGACGTCGCGCTTCACTACCACTTTTTCGAAGCGTCGCAGCAGAAGGAGAACTATGACCTTTCTCGTATCCTGGAAGGAACGCTGGTGAACGAGCGTCCGAAGAGCGCGGTGACTTTCGTGGACAATCACGACACCCAGTACGGACAGAGCCTGCAGTCCTTCGTGGAAGACTGGTTCAAGCCGCTGGCCTACGCGCTGATCCTGCTTAGGAAAGACGGATCTCCCTGCGTTTTCTATTCAGACTATTACGGCAATCCGGTCAAGGAGCGACCGATGGTCCTGAATCTGGGAAAACTGATCAAGCTGAGGAGTCTCTATGCCTACGGACCGCAGCAGGATTATCTGGACGATCCGCATCTGATCGGCTGGACCAGGGGCGGGGATACGGAACATCCGTACTCCGGCCTGGCTGTCGTCATGTCCAACGCGGGCGATAATACCGAAACGCTGAGTAAACGTATGCTGATCGGTAAAGAATTCCAGGGCCATATCTTCCGGGATGTTCTCGGCGGGATCCCCGATCCGGTCGTGATCGATGAGGAAGGCTACGGTACTTTCATGACGCCCGGACGCGGCGCCGGTATCTGGGCCATGGAAGAGGCTTTTGAAAACCTGGTCATTCACGACTGATCAGAGGAATTTCTTTACGAACGGAATCAGTCTCAGGCACCAGGTCAGACCCAAAGAAATCAGAAAAACAGCCGCTGAGACCGCGATCAGCAGAACGACCCCGTCCGACTGATACGGATTCCAGGCGATCTGCGTGACCGCGAATTTGAGCACGAGATAATGAATAAGATAGATGCCGAAGGACTGTCTGTCCAGGAAAGAGAGCAGTTTCGCGTCTTTTGCTGACGCAGCTTCCTTCGGCTGCAGAAGACTGTAAAGCCCTGCAGCCATCAGGGCATTAATAACAAAAGAATAATTGGGCAGCAGCTTTTTCAGCGTGTCGATCTCATAGGCCAACTGCAGCTTGGTCAGCGCCGCCGCGGCAAGAATACCCGCGGAAAGCATCAGCGCGCCCATCGCCCGGGGGATCCGGATGGTCCGCTTGTGCAGCGCATAGCCGAGAAACAGATAAAACGGATAGACAGTATAAATCGAAATATAAAAGCCGGTCTTGACCCCGGTGACCTGATCGATCGTCGGCAGAGCGAGCATAAAGATCAGCCCGACGAGCAGCAGATACCGGAGCGTGCGCGCATCGGCACCGGCGGAGATCAGACGAAACGCCGGCATCAGCAGATAAAGCCCGATCAGCATATAGAGATACCACATGTGCGACCAGCTTCCATTCGTATACATCTTCAGAAGGACAGCGCCGAGATCCAAAAGACGCGGCCCTCGGCCGCCGAGCCACAGATCGAAAGCATAGAAGACCAAAGTGAAGACCACGATGGCCAGTGCGGCCCGCAGAATATATTTGGAAAAAAGCTTTTTGACGGTCACTTCGCGCGCCGGATCCAGCAGGAGAGCGCCGGTCACCATCACAAAACACGGAACCGCCCACATCATGGCGTTCCGGACGGCAAGGGACCAGGTCTGCTGCGCTTCGGACGCCGGGAAATAGGAGACGTAGACATAAAAAGTGTGCAGAACCACGATGCCGATACAGCTGATCACGCGGATCAGGCTGAGATACGGATACCTGGCCGCGGTGGGTCTGGCGTCCGGATATTCCGATGCGGCGGTCTTGACTTCCGCCGGTTCATGCTGTGACATCAGCGCCTCCTCCTTTCTCATGCAATTTACTGGACCGGCACATCGTCATCGACGCAGCCGGTATTGGGGTCTTCCGCGTCTTCGCCCTGTTCCTGCTGTTCCAGATACTGCAGGTATTCGATATAATCCACGACCTCGTCATACGGAGGTTCAGCCGGCCAGCCACGCTCTACGATGGCCTCGATGCTTCCCTCCCCGGGCAGATCTTCCATATAGGTGATAAGTTCCGTGTTCAGCGACCAGATACCTTCATCGTCGTACTTTTTCATGTATCCGTCCATGCCTTTCTGCCATTCAAACTCCGGGTCGCAGATGTAAAGCTCACCATCGACAATGATCTCGACCCAGGAATGGTGCAGGTATTCAAAGTCCAGGATATGACCGTCCACCTGACGGGCTTCATAGCCCAGAAGGCGGGCCATGACTGTAAAGGTGGCTGCGTAGACATAGCAGTTGCCCAGTTTCTGATCGAAGCCAAAGTCCGCGAACCAGCAAATACCGAGGTCCGGATCGTCCGGTGTCGCGTTGAAATAATCGATCTCCGCGCACCAGTCATAGGCGGCTTTCAGATCCCAGCCGACTTCGTCCAGGATCCCTGCGGCCAGGGCATAGTAGCGCTCCATGGAAGCCTCATCATATAGCGGCTGGCTTTCCTCGGGCTCGGAAATCTCTTTCTCTTGGTCGGTTTCTTCCGGCTGCTCCGGGACGACCTCTGTTATTTCGGATTCCGCAGACGTTCCTTCCGAAGATTCCTCGTCCGGCTGATCTTTCGCGGCGGAAAGTTTCTCTTCATAAAGCATTTTCTGGATCTCCCGGAGCCCCAGGGGATCGTCGCTGCCGGAAAAATAAAAAGTCCGGGAAGCGGACCCGCATCCGGTGAGCAGCAGCGCCGTAACGAGCAGCAGCGCGATGAGTAATCTATATGTAAATTGATTGTGATCTTTGTGCACGAACTTGCCTCTTTCTTAAAAAAATAACAGGAATAGTATACACAATTTTACCCGTGAATGGAATAGGCAGATTTTACAGTCTGTAGTATAATCAGGATAGGATGACCTGATCAAGGAGGGAACAATGTCTGATCGAAATACATGGCCGCTGGCGCTTTCCGTCCGCCCGGAAACCATGAACGCGGCCGCGTTTGATGAGCTGGCCGAAGCCGGGATTTTTCATATCGAGCTTTCATCCGGATCGATCGATCCGTATTATTCCATGATCGACTTTCCGCATCGGTCAAAGGAGATCACAAAACTGGCAGCGCAGTCGGGTGTCACGATCTCTTCGATCCACCTGCCCTTCGGGCCGTTTGCCGAGATCGACCCGGCATCCAAAGATCCGAACGTTCGAAAGCACTTTCTCAGGATCCAGACAGAACTGCTGGAAGCCGCCTCGCGGGCAAAGATCGGTCTTGCCATCGTGCATCCTTCGGGAGAACCTTATGAAGAAAGTGAAAGGAAAGAACGCCTTTCCTGCGCGATCGATACGATCGGTCAGCTTTGCCGTACCGCCGTGAGTCTCGGCGTTACGCTTTGTCTGGAGAACCTGCCGCGGACATGCCTTTGCCGGACTTCGGACGAGATGCGGCTGTTCCTTGACGCGATCCCGGAGCTTCGCGTGGTTTTCGATACGAATCACAGTCTGAAGGAAGACAATGTCCACTATATCCGTACCGTCGGCAGCCGGATCCGGAGCCTTCATGTCTCTGACTATGATTTTGTGGATGAAAAACACTGGCTTCCCGGCGAAGGATCAAATCCGTGGGAAGAGATCCTTTCAGCGCTGGAAGAAGTCGAGTATAACGGAAGATTTTTGTATGAGGTGAAGAACCCAAGTCCTATGAAAGTCGCGGAAAACTACCGACGGCTGATAAGTACAAGAATGGAGGAAACAAAATGAGTTTACTGCAAACACTGGATGCTTCCATGCTGGGCATCAAATGTCCGGTAGAGGAACTGATCCCTCTGGCAGCCGCGAAAGGTTTTCAGGCGATCTGTCCCGGTATGGATCTGCTGGAAGATCCGGATCGCCTCGCGAAGGCCGATATCCTTCGCAAAGAAGCCGGCCTTGCCTGGGGACTTCTTCCCATGCCGGCCGACTTCTATTTCTGGGGTCTGGAGGATGAAGGCTTTGAAAAAGGACTGGAAAAGCTCCGCCGTTTCGCGGAGCTCGGTCAAAAGTATGGGATCCGTCATGCCTACAATCATGTCTGGTCGACCAGTTTCCGTGAGTTCGACGTCAACTTTGACTGGCATGTGAAACGAGTGAAGGCGGTCAGTGAATTGCTGGCTTCCTATGGGATCCGGTACGGACTGGAGTTCCTTGGTCCGCATGAGATCCGGACATGGCAGCCGCTGGAATTCGTTCACAGCATGGCAGGCGTCTTAAGTATCGCGGACGCCGCCGGCGGGATCGCCGGGATCGCCTTCGACTGTTATCACTGGTACACTTCCGGAGGGAAAGAAAAAGACGTCCGGATGATAGAGCTGATGCCAAATCGTCTTGTCTGCGTCCATCTGAATGACGCGCCGGCAGGAGTCGCCGTTGAGGACCAGAAGGATATGCAGCGCTGTCTGCCCATGACAACGGGCGTCATCGATTCCAGACAGATCCTGCAGCGGCTTGACCGGGTAGCTCCGGACGGCCTGTTCATGATCGAACCGTTCGAACCGGAACGTACCCGGTTTGGGAAAATGTCCGCCAGCGAGGCCGCGTGTGAGGCTGCCGCAGCCATGGAAAGAGTAAAATAAACAACAGTCGACGTGTCCTGTTGTTTTCGGGCTGCAATCGCTGTATAATGAAGAATACAAATATGCAACCTCATCCACGGCTATGACAGGTATCAACAGGAGGAGTTGTTATGCCATTGACCAAAGAACGCAGGGAGGCGCTGGAAGAGCTCTGTCTGTCTCTTCGGAAAGATCTTGTGACGATTCTGCACAGGATCCAGACGGGACACCCCGGCGGTTCACTTTCCGCGACAGAGATCATCACGACGCTCTATCAGGAAAAAATGTATCTGCCCGCTCCGGACGATCCGGACCGGGACCGTTTTGTGCTTTCCAAAGGCCACGCGGTCCCCATGCTGTATCTGAATCTGGCGGAAAAGGGCTTTATCCCGAAAGAAGAACTTCTGACGCTCCGTCAGGCCGGCAGCCGGCTGCAGGGACACCCGTGCGCGCATAAAACGCCCGGGATCGACGTGTCCGCCGGCCCTCTGGGACTGGGCCTGTCCGCCGGACTTGGGATGGCGCTGGCCGGTAGGCTGCAGAAGAGAAACCATACCGTATACGTCCTTCTGGGCGACGGGGAACTGCAGGAAGGCGGTTGCTGGGAGGCCGCGATGGCTGCCGCCAAGTTTAATCCCGGCAATCTGATCGCTATCGTGGACCACAACGGCGTCCAGCTGGACGGCACGAACGACGAGATCATGCCCGTTGGCGATCTGGCTGCCAAATTCCGCTCCTTCGGCTGGGAGACTCTCAGCTGTGACGGTCATGACGTTTCCGCTTTCTCAGACGCCGTCGATCAGGCAAAACAGATCCACGACAAGCCGGCCGTGATCATTGCCGAGACCGTCAAAGGCAAGGGAATTTCCTTCATGGAAGGCAAAAACACGTGGCACGGCAAGCCCATCAGTGATGTGGATTATCAGGCCGCCCTGAACGAGCTGGGAGGTGACGCAAATGGCTAAACAGATCGCGATCCGCGACGCATTTGGCGCCGCGCTGAAAAAACTGGGAGAAGTCAACGAGCGCGTCGTCGCCCTCGAGGCCGACGTCGGCAACTCCTCCAAGAGCATCCTCTTCGGCCAGGCCTTCCCTGACCGCTACTTCAATGTAGGCATCGCCGAGCTGAACATGACATCCATGGCTGCCGGCCTGGCGCTTTCCGGCATGATCCCTTACGTGAACACGTTCGCGACCTTCCTGACCAGCCGGGCGCTCGATCCGGTGATCAGCCTGATCGCCTATGATCATCTGGACGTCAAACTGTGCGGCACCTACAGCGGCCTCTCGGACTCCTTTGACGGCGCCAGCCATCACTCGATCTGCGATCTGTCTGCTGTGCGTTCGCTGCCCGGAATGACGGTCATCTCCGTCTGCGATGCAGTCGAGACGGAAAAAGCGGTCTTCGCCGCCGCCGAGCTCTCCGGCCCCGTCTATCTGCGCCTTTCCCGTGCACCGGCTCCGGTCATCTATCCGGAAAACATGGATTTCCAGGTGGGCAAGGGAATCATCCTTCGCGAAGGATCAGACATCGCCATCCTGGCCACCGGCTATATGGTGCATAAAGCACTGGAAGCCGCAAAGATGTTGGAAAAGAAGGGCATTTCCGCCCGCGTCGCCGACATCCACACGATCAGCCCCATCGACAGGGATCTGCTGATCGATTGTGCGAAGACCTGCGGAAAGATCATCACCGTTGAGGAACATTCCATCAGCGGAGGCCTCGGCAGTGCCGTCTGTGAAGTGCTTTCCGAAACCTGCCCGGTACCCGTTAAGCGGCTGGGTCTCACCGAATATTCCGAGTCCGGCGACTATGAAGAGATTCTTGAAAAGGCAGGCCTTTCCGGCGCCTGTATCGCAGAAAAAGCCGAAAAACTAATCAAAGGAAACTAAGGAAACCATGATAAGAAAAGAGTGCCGACGGATCCTGCTGCTGGTTCTGGCGCTGGTGCTGATCCTTTCCGGGTTGACCGGATGTGAAAAAGATGTCTCCGTCACCGACCGGGACAAAGTCCAGCATGCCCGTCAGCGCGATGACGACGAAGACGAGGACGAAGAAGAATACGCAAAACCTGCTCAGGCAGCCGAAGCAACTGCGGAAGCAAAACCCGCAGAAGATGAGGAAAGCGAAGCCACCGCTGCGGAGGAATCTGCTGCAGAAGAATCTGCTTCGGAAGGTAGCCAGGGGGACTTCTTCGAAGAAGAATCGTCCGAAGAGGAAGAACCTGCCCATGCAGACACGCCATCCTTTACGGGAAGCCGAGGCAATGGAACACCCTATGTGGAGTACCACGGCAAAGTCTATTTCTGGGGATTTTCTTCCGATACTTTTTGGGAAACAGGTACATGGGGCAATTATTATCCGAACGGCGGAGTTGTCGTCCCGTTGATGGCAGTAGATCCGGATGATCCGAATGCAGAGCCGGAAATCGTGCTGACTTCGGACGGTATTGGAAATATCGGTATCTGGAATGACTGCCTGTATTATGAAAGCAAGGATCAGAACAACAAGGACTGCGTCAAGTCACTCGGGCTGGACGGAACAGTCGGCACGGTATACTCCGATCTTTATGGTATCGTCGGCGCGGACGACATGTCCGGCGTACTGATCTGCAGCGGCAGTTATTCGGGCGGTGTCTCGCTGCTCGATATGGCGAGCGGAACGGAGAGTGTACTGGCAGTGGACGGCAGTTTCATCCTGGCGGAAAATGGTATCATCTATTACTATACCACTCCCTCCAGATCGATGCTCAGTATAAGCGCCTACGATGTTGCCGGAAAGATCAACTACAGCCTGGGGACGGTGACGCAGACACTGTGGTCTGAAAGTGAAATTTCTACCATGGGCGGCACCTCGATCGAAAGTGCGCAGATCACGGATGGATATCTATACATTTGCTATGGTTCGCGGGCCGGCACCGGGATGATTTTCCAGGGCGGCGAGATCGCGAGGATCGCTGTGAGCGACCTTATGAACTGCCCCGGTCCGGAGCATGTTTACGGTTCCCAGGGAGCCGATTCAGAGGACAACATCTATGTTGTCTCAGCAAACGGAGTCCATACCGTTTTCTTCGAGCGCTACAATTCAGACTACAAGCTGGAACAGGTCTGTATAACCGTTCCCGGCGGAGAGCCCACGCAGATCAGCTTTGAAGATGTCCATGCAAAGGGAGAGATCTACACTTCCAACTGGACAAATGTCTGTATCCGGCCAGATGATTCCGGCACGGTGATAACCTTGATCACACCGGCAGACCTGACATCCCTGATTACAGCAGAAAAGATAGATTCCCAGCTGACAGACGGCTCGATCGTGCAGATTAAACGAACCCATATCCTCGGTGACTGGGTCTACTTTACCGTAGAAAAAGGCATCTATTCAGACAGCATGGGCTGGCGTGATGAATATGCCCGAGAGTGGGGCGTGATCATGCGCAAGAACCTTCAGACGGGCGTCATCCAGCAGCTGCACAGTTACTGATTGCAACGGAAATGAATTTATGGTAAAATACGCCATTGCTTGTGATAGAAAATCCAAAGGAGAAATAAACATGAAAAAAACATTGGCACTTGTGCTGGCCGTCCTGCTGATCATAGGCATGCTGAGCGGCTGCACGAAGAAAGAAGAAACACCGACCGGCGGAGAAACCTCCGGACAGGCCGAAACGACGGAAGCCGGCGGCCCGGAAACCTGGAAGACCATCAGTGATATCCAGAAGGTGGAAGGTCTTTATGAGAACGAGAAAGCGCACTTCGAAAACCTGTTCGTTTACGCATTTACCGTTGACGGTGTCATTTACCGCGCAATCGTGAACCTTACGCAGGAACAAAGCGACGCGCTCTGGGCCCTGGATATTTTCGATGAGAACTATGACCAGCAGGAGGCCGAGATCATTGGATCGACCCCGATCTCGCAGCTCGAAAACCTGACCGAGCGGATCCCGTCCCAGAGTGACCTGAATACTGCCTGGGTAGGGAAGACCGGCGAAGAACTGCTGGATGCCGGCTGGACCGTGGGCGGCTGGAATCTTCTTGAAAAGCAGTTCTACCTGGATTATGAATTCTTCGAATATAGTGTCATCATGGAAGGAGACCTTCAGGTAAACGAAAACGATGACATCGACGCCGAAGAAGCCATCAAGCCCCTGAAAGTCAAGACGATCGAGTTCTTCTCGCTGCGGGATGCCACCTGGGATCTGATGCCGCAGGAAGAGGAATGGGCAGAGCCGGAAGAGGGTGAAGGAGAATACCTGGCCGGCGGATGGATGAACGAAGATATGTACTACAGCATGCCCAGTTATGAACTGGATCCGGCAGCCTTTAAGCCCATGGAAAAAGCCTCCGAGACTCTGATGGGTGTCGACTATGAGCCTCTGGCGCTGCTTGGCCGTCAGATCGTTGCCGGTACGAACTATGCTTACCTCTGCAAAGCGACGGTGGTCGCACCTGGCGCGGAGTCCTATCTGGCAGTCGTCTTTGTTTACGAAGCGCTGGACGGACAAGTGGAAGTCCTGAATATCGTGCCCATCGATGTCGCCGCAGGGAATGAGGAAGGCGATATCACGGTCATGGCTTTTGATCCGCAAGGTTCGAACATGCTGGGCAGCTGGAGCGTCGATCCGGTGAACATGCAGGCCAAAGAAGCAGGTCTTAGACTGACAGATGAAGAAAAGGACACACTGACACAGCTGGAAGATGTGTTCAAATCCTGTGAGGCCGCAGTGAATTCCGAACACGTGGCTATGTACTGTCTGGCGAACCAGCTCGTCTCCGGCACAAACTATTGCTACCTGGTCATGGAAAGCGAGACCGAATTCGTCCTGGACTACATCTATGTCGATCTGCAGGGCAACGTAGAGCTTACCGGGATGCGCTACTTCGATTATCCTCTGCTGATTTATGTCGGCCAGGAATGATCCATACAGGGACAGTTTCGCCCAATATGTAAGCTTTTTGTAATTTTGTCCGAAGGATTCTTATTTGTTCGGACAAAAACCAGCAGACAGACTTTCTAACCTATCTGTACACCCTGTGCTTCCAGCACATCTTGCGCTTCCTCCGGCAGATTGTCATCCGTGATCAGCCGGATGGAGGCATTTTTGATATTCAGCGGCAGTGTGCCCGGATGGGAGAACTTCTCGCTCTCGGTCAGAATCACCACTTCATCCGTGGAATGTGCCATATCCCGCACCGCCTGTGCACGCAGCGCATCCTTGTTTGTAAAGCCAGTCTTTTCACTCCATCCATCCGTACCAATAAAGAAATGTTTCACGTGATAATTCGCAGCGCCGTCACGGATCATCGGCCCCACCAGGCACTGTGATTCATGTTGATAAATACCGCCCAGCAGGATCACCTGCACCTGCTTACAGTTGCGGATATACTCCGCGATAAAGGCACTGTTCGTGATGATCGTCAGGCTCCGGCACTTCTTGGCGAGCAGATCCGCCAGGATCGCACAGCAGCTGCCGCTCTCGATCATGATCGTATCGCCGTCGCTTACCAGCTCACTGGCGCGCTCGGCGATCTTTTTCTTCTGATCATAATGATAGGCCAGTCGGCTCGTCAGGTGATCGCTGGTGTCGAGCTCGGCATAGCCGTGGACACGATGGATAAAGCCCTTGGCTTCCAGACTGTCCAGATCCTTGCGGATCGTGACCTGGGAAGTATCAAGCATCTCGGCGATTGCCGCCACGTTCATTTTCTTTTGATCTGACAGCAGCCGCAGGATCTCCTGCGCTCTGGCTTCCTGTTTTGCAGACATCTTAACCTCCCAGTTTTATCTGTTTGACGATCTCAAACTGGTTCTCTGCTTTCAGAAGAGAATAGTCGATTTCTGTCACCTGACCATCAAACGGACGAAACAGTTTTTGAATCTTCTTTCCGCTTTCTATCAGTTCGTCTTCGCTTAAATGCCCGTTATGCACCAGAGTCAGATGCGGAAGATAGACCTCCGGACCGGCATCATAATATTTTGTCAGGCATTCCGGCTGAACCTCGGTTGCCTTTTCAAAAGCGCTCATCAGCATTCCCTTCTTTTCGGGAAGGATCGAGACAGAAGCAATGTTCGGATAAAAAGCTGCTTCGGAGAAATAAATCGGAAATGCCTTCATTTTCTCAAACAGCATCGCGCTTCTGGCGACGAAAAGATCCACGTTCGGCACATCCAGCGTCGCCAGTGTAATGTGAGGATACAGAAAGTATCCCGGAATCGGCTGGTCTACGATCTGTTCAGACAGCTGATGACAATAGGCAGAGGTCTCATCATCCAGCTTTGCGAGGATGAAGATCCGATCGAGCTTGCGTGCGCCTGAAGCTGACAGGACATCGCCGGAAAGCAGATTTTCGATATTCACCAGGTTCTCCTCCTTCCTAGAAAAATGCTTCGATTCCATGTGAAAGAAACACCTGTCGGTATTCCTCCAGTTCTTCCCGATGCAGTGCCGGCACATCGCGGTAAGCATAGTCCGCGCCTAAAAGATCATATTTGTTCTCGCCGAACTGGTGGAAAGGCAGCAGCTGGCACCGTCTAGCGCCGACTTCGTGCATTTTCTCGGCAAAGCCTGCGGCATCTTCGAGGGAATCATTGTATCCGGGAATGACCGGGATCCGAACCAGAACGGTCTTGCCGCCAGCGCTGCCGGCAGTGCCGCTGCCATCGACAACATTGCCGTTCGCGACTCCGTTCTTCGCCAGCCGGGTCGCTCGCGCCAGATTGCCGAGGATCACTTCGTTCCCCACACTGGTTCCGCGCCGGTGCGCCGAAGAGTCCCAGTGCTTCATATCAAAAAGGATCTCGTCCACCGGGCCGATCACCCGCTCGAAAACTTCCGGAGCAGCCATGCCCGTGGTCTCCACACAGGTCGCAAGCCCTTCCTCCTTCGCAGCCGTCAGAAGCTGAAAAGCAAACTCCGGCTGCATCAGCATCTCGCCGCCGGACAGTGTGATCCCACCGCCGCTTTCCTCATAGAAGGGCAGATCCTGCAGTACCACATCCAGCACTTCCTGCACACTCTTTTCCTCTCCGGAAAGCGTCAGCGCCTCCACGGGACACCCGTTCACACACATGCCGCACGCCTGGCAAAGCCGCGCATCCACCCGGATCCGATCCCCCTGTGCGCTGACCGCGCTGTATGGACAAACCGCCACGCAATTCTCACAGTGCAAACACTTTTTACTGTCCCAGAGCACCTGCGGCCGAACCGACTGACTCTCCGGATTCGCGCACCACTGGCAGCGCAGCGGACACCCCTTGAGAAAAACTACGGTCCGGATCCCCGGCCCGTCATTCACACTGAACTTCTGAATATTGAAAACCACGCCCCTGGCGTTTCGATCGGCACTCATTCTATCGCTTCCTTATATACATAGTCATATCAAGAGTATAGCGCATTCGAAGTGAAAAGTAAATAAAAACTTACGAATGAAAGAAAATATCTTATTTATGAAAAATCAGCTTGACGCAACAACCGGAAAAGAGTTACAATAGACCCGCAGAATATCTATACAGGAGACAACCATGGAAAACACCGAACACTTCGGCCGTCTGACAGAGCGAATGCAGGCCTTCCGAGAAGAAGTCCTGGATGAAAAACCCTTTGTCGAGGCTGAACGTGCCCTTCTGGTCACCGAGGTCTACAAAGCGAACATGAACCAGCCGCGTGTCATGATGCGTGCCCTCATGCTCGAAAAGATCCTTGAGAACATGACTATTTATATTGAAGACAAGACGCTGATCGCCGGCAACCAGGCCGGCAAAAACCGCAACGCGCCTGTCTTCCCCGAATATACCCTGAAATTCATCATCGACGAGCTTGACCTGTTTGAAAAGAGGGACGGCGATGTCTTTTACATTACGGAGGAAACGAAAGAACAGCTGCGAAGCATCGCGCCGTTCTGGGAAAACAACAACCTTCGTGCCCGCGGCGAAGCGCTGCTCCCGGAAGAGGTCAGCGTGTTCATGGAGACCGGCATCTTCGGCATGGAAGGCAAGCTGAACGCCGGCGACGCGCATCTCGCTGTCAACTACGACCGCATCCTGCGGGAAGGCCTGAAAAGCTATGAGGCTCAGGTGAAGAAATGCCGCGCGGAGCTGGATCTGACCGAGCCGGATTCCATCGACAAGGCCGTCTTCTATAAAGCGGTTATGATCGTGCTGAAAGCGGTGCGGACGTTCGCCCTTCGTTACAGCCAGCTTGCCGCGGACATGGCCGCGAAGGAAGAAGATCCTTTCCGTCGCGCGGAGCTCGAAGAGATGAGCCGCATCCTGGCCAAGGTCCCCTACGAGCCGGCCGGTTCCTTCCGCGAAGCCGTGCAGAGCGTCTGGCTCGTCCAGCTGATCCTGCAGATCGAGTCCAACGGCCACTCGCTGAGCTACGGCCGTTTTGACCAGTACATGTACCCCTACTATATCGCGGATATCCGGAGCGGCGCCATCACCGAGGAAGAGGCGCAGGAGCTTCTGACCTGTCTCTGGATCAAGACCCTCACGATCAACAAGGTCCGTTCCCAGGCGCACACGCTGTCGTCCGCCGGTTCACCCATGTACCAGAACGTTACCATAGGTGGGCAGACTACGGATCATCAGGACGCCGTGAACGAACTGTCCTTCGCGGTCCTTCGCTCGGTGGCCCGCACCAGGCTCACCCAGCCGAACCTCACCGTCCGCTATCATAAGAATCTGAACAAAGAATTCTTCGACGAATGCATCGAAGTCATGAAACTGGGCTTCGGAATGCCCGCACTGAACAACGATGAGATCATCATCCCGTCGTTTATCGGCTGGGGCGTGAAGGAAGAAGACGCCTACAACTACAGCGCTATCGGCTGCGTCGAGACCGCCGTGCCGGGCAAGTGGGGCTACCGCTGCACCGGTATGAGCTATATCAACTTCCCGCGGATGCTCCTGTGCGCCATGAACGACGGCGTGGATCTCACCAGCGGTAAGCGGTTTACGAAAGGCTACGGCTATTTCAGGGATATGAAGAGCTACGAAGAACTCCTGGCTGCCTGGGATCAGACCGTGCGCGAAGTTACGCGGTATTCGGTCATCGTCGAGAACGCGATCGACAAGGCGTCCGAACGGGATGTTCCCGATATCCTCTGTTCCGCGCTCACGGATGATTGTATCGGCCGAGGCAAGACTATCAAGGAAGGCGGCGCCGTGTATGATTTCATTTCCGGTCTGCAGGTGGGCATCGCGAACATGGCCGATTCCCTCGCCGCCATCAAGAAGCTGGTCTTTGAGGAAAAGAAGATCACGCCGGAAGAACTCTGGAACGCGATCCTTGACGACTTCCAGTCGCCAAAGAACCAGGCGATCCAAAAGATGCTTATCCGTGACGTACCCAAATACGGCAACGATATCGATTATGTGGACCAGCTCGTGGTAGAAGCCTACGATTCCTATATCGACGAGATCAAAAAGTATCCGAATACCCGTTTCCACCGCGGTCCTATCGGCGGGATCCGCTACGCCGGCACCTCCTCGATCAGCGCGAACGTCGGACAGGGTATGGGCACCATGGCCACACCGGACGGGCGTCACGCCCACGAGCCGCTTGCTGAAGGCTGCAGCCCGGCACATAATGCTGACACGCACGGGCCCACGGCGGTCTTCAAATCCGTTTCGAAGCTGCGTACGGAAAAGATCACCGGCGGCGTCCTGCTGAACCAGAAGATGACGCCTCAGATGCTTTCCACCGAGGAGAACAAGCAAAAGCTCGAGATGCTCATCCGCACGTATTTCAACCGGCTGCACGGCTATCATGTGCAGTACAACATCGTCTCCCGCGAGACTCTGCTGGATGCCCAGGCGCATCCTGAAAAACACAAGGATCTGATCGTGCGCGTGGCAGGCTACAGTGCCTTCTTCAACGTTTTATCCCGCGCGACCCAGGACGATATCATTGCCCGTACCGAACAAACATTATGATCAGCAGGAGGGAACTATGAAACTTTATATCGATGATGCGAATGTCAGCGAGATCCGTCGTCTGGTTGATCTATATCCGATCGACGGCGTTACCACCAACCCATCCATCCTGTCCAAGGTGAAGGGTGATCCCATCGAAGTGCTGAAAGAGATCCGCGCTGTCCTGGGCGAGGAGAAAGAGCTTTTTGTCCAGGCCATCCCGACCGATGCCGAAGGCATGGTGGGTGATGCCCGAGCTATCGTGGGACTGCTCGGGAAGAATACCATCGTGAAGATCCCATCCGTGCCGGAAGGCTTTAAAGCGATCCGGATCCTGAAGGAAGAAGGGATCCAAACCTGCGGTACGGTCGTCTATACGCCCATGCAGGCATACCTTGCGGCGAAAGCCGGCGCGTCCTATGTCGCCCCGTATGTGAACCGCATCGACAATATGGGGTACGACGGGATCGCGGTCACCGAACAGATCCAGGATATCCTGACGATGCATGATCTTCCGTGCGAAGTCCTGGCCGCTTCCTTCAAGAACAGCCAGCAGGTCCTGACTCTCTGCGCCTACGGCATCGGCTCCGCCACCTGCGCGCCGGCGGTCATCGACGCGTTCGTGAAGAATCTGGCCATCGACGGTGCCGTGAACGATTTCCTCTCCGACTTCGCGAAGATCGCCGGAGAAGGAACCACCATGGCAGATCTGATCGGGTGAATGGCATGTCGTTACTTGTGATCGATATCGGCGGAACCGCCATCAAATATACCGTCATGGATGAAACGACGGACTTCAGCGAGGAAAACGGCCTTCGCGTCGGGAGCGTCCCCACGCCCCGGACCAGCCGCGAGGATCTCGTGGAAGCCATCGGAAAGATCTACGATGAGGTTTGTCCGGTAGAAGGCATTGCCATCTCTCTTGCCGGAATCATCGACGTGGAGAAGGGTCTCATCGAGATGGGCGGCGCGCTGCGCTACAACAACGGTTTTTATATCCGCGACGCGCTGTACGCACGCTGTCCCGTTCCCATCATTCTCGAGAATGACGCCAAATGCGCGGGGATCGCGGAGGCGGCGGAGGGAAGCCTGAAGGACGTCCCGAATGGGATGGTGCTGCTTTTCGGCACGATGATCGGCGGCGCGCTCATTCATGATCATCAGCTTTACCGAGGCAGCCACTATTCGGCCGGTGAGATCTCCTATACCATCACCGATCGGGGCGGCGAGCCTACTTTTGAAGGCGTCTGGGGCAACCAGTGCGGCGTTCCGCGCCTGTGCCGTCTGTACGCGGAGGCGAAGGGCCTGCCGGAGAACGAAGTGAACGGCCGGGTCGTTTTCGCCGGGGTAAATTCCGGGGAAAAGGAAGCGCTCGAAGCCCTTCGGATCTATGCCCGCGAGATCGCCATCCAGATCTTTAACTTTCAGAATCTCTATGATCCGGACCGGTTCGCGATCGGCGGCGGCATCAGTTCTCAGCCCGCTCTGGTCAGGACCATCCGCGAAGAGCTCGCGAAGCTCTACGAGATCTGTCCATACTTCGTGCGCCGTGCCGAGGTCGTGACCTGCCGGTTCCGGAATGACGCGAACCTGTACGGCGCCTATATCAATTTCCGTGAACAGTCAAGTTAACCGGAGGTATCATCAGATGATCCAGAAAATAATTGATCCCGCAAGGAAAGCACAGATCGCCAGAGATGTCCTGGAGGCGCTTCAGGACTGGTTCGGCGTGGAAGAATCCCGGGAATACTATATCCGCGAAAGCCAAAGCTGGGACTTCTTCGCCGCGGTGGAAGGGGAAGATGCTGTCGGATTCCTCTGTCTGAAGGAGACCGGAAATGCCACCGTTGAGCTGGCGGTCATGGGCGTCAAACAGGAATATCACCGTCACGGGCTGGGAAGAGAATTGTTCGAGGCCGCGAAAGCCTTCGCGGTGGCGGCAGGATATGAATTCATGCAGGTCAAGACCGTCGCCATGGGCTTTTATGAAGACTACGACCGGACCAACCGCTTTTATCAGAGCGTCGGATTCAAAGAGCTGGAGATCTTCCCGCTTCTATGGGACGAGGCAAATCCCTGCCAGATCTATATTCAGTCGTTAAAGGAAGACCGCTCCCTGCCGGACCTGATCATGAACCGGCACAGCTATCGCGGAAAGTATAAAACGGACAAAGTGCCCGAGGAAGATCTGAAAAAGATCCTCGAGGCCGGGCTGGCGGCGCCTTCCGGCTGCAACAAACAGACCACCAGTCTGATCTGTGTGGACGACGAAGAACTGCTGACGAAGATCAAGGCAGTGATCGATCCGCCGGTCGGAGAAACCGCGCCGGCCATGATCTGTGTGCTGACCAGACGGATCTTTGCCTATCGCGACAAGTGCTTCGCCACGCAGGATTATTCCGCCACGATCGAGAATATGCTTCTTGCGATCACCGCGCTTGGCTATCAGTCCTGCTGGTATGAAGGACATGTGACTGATGACGACAGGATCGGTGATCAGATCGCGAAGATCCTCAAAGTACCCGAAGAATATGAGCTGGTCTGCGTCCTGCCGGTCGGCATCCCCGACTTTGGCGGTGAGGATAGAGAAGGCGCCGCGAAAGTCCTCACCGGCCCGAAAAAGCTGCCGTTTGAAAAACGAGCCTGGTTTAACGGCTTTCCCACTGGATTTTCTATCTGATTTCAGGTAAAATAGTATAAAACCACATCATAAGGAGGAATTACTCATGGAAATGAAATTCTATCGCTGCTCCGTCTGCGGTCAGATGGTCGCTATCGTTAAGAAAAAAGGCTGCCCCATCATGTGCTGCGGAAAACCCATGGAAGAGATCATCCCCGGCACCACCGATGCCGCTGTGGAAAAACATGTTCCGGTCTATGAAGTAAAAGACAACATTGTGAGTGTTACCGTCGGTTCTGTAGAACATCCCATGATCCCCGAGCACTATATTGAGTGGATCTCCCTTCAGACGAAATTCGGCAATCAGCGCAGAGCTCTTCAGCCCGGCGAGGCTCCGAAAGCCGACTTTGCCCTCCTTCCCGGTGATGAAGTCCTGGCCGTCTACGCCTACTGCAATCTTCACAGCCTCTGGAAAGGATAAAAAAATAACCGGACGACATCGTCCGGTTTTTTAGTAAAAGAGAAAACTATGATCAAGCCTATCGTCCGAGACATTCTTTTTCTGCGTCAGAAATCGGAACCGGCCACCCGTGAGGATCTTCCTGTCGGCCGGGATCTGTCCGACACACTTCTTGCCAACCGAGAGCGCTGCGTCGGCATGGCCGCGAACATGATCGGTGTGAAGAAGCGCGTCATAATTGTGAATATCGGTATGGTGAACATCGTCATGTATAATCCGGTCATTACCCGAAAAGCCGGACCCTTCGAGGCGGAAGAGGGGTGCCTGTCCCTGGACGGCACGCGCAAAACCACCCGCTACCGCACCATCGACGTTGAATATACCGACACCCTCTGGAAAAAACACCGCCAGACCTACACCGGCTGGACCGCGCAGATCATCCAGCATGAAATGGATCATCTGGAAGGCATCATCATCTGAGCGGACGATAAGCTATGATCAGAAAAACCACCAAGGATAATTGCAGGAGGAAGCCATGGGAATTATTGAAGCTATGAGACTGGACGGGAAGTGTGGATTTGTCACGGGAGGCGCGAGAGGTATCGGGAAATGCACCGCCACCGGTTTTGCTGAGGCAGGCGCGGATGTTGCTATCGTCGATCTGGACTTCGAGACCGCTGAGAAGACAGCCGCAGAGATCGCGGAAGCTACCGGAAGAAAAGTCATTGCCATAAAGTGTGACTGTACCGACCCCGACCAGGTCGCGGCCATGGTACAGGAAGTCGTGGAAAAGCTTGGCCGGCTCGACTTCTGCCACGCGAACGCGGGGATCTGCATCAACGCGCCGGCCGAAGAAATGACCTACGAGCAGTGGCTGAAAGTTCTTAACATCAACCTGAACGGGGTATTTCTTACGGATATCGAGGCCGGCAAATATATGCTGGCGCACGGCGGCGGTTCGATCATCAACACCGCGTCCATGTCGGCGCATATCGTCAATGTCCCGCAGCCACAATGTGCCTACAACGCTTCGAAAGCCGGCGTTATCCAGCTGACCAAATCCCTCGCCATCGAATGGGCGAAACGCGGTGTGCGCGTCAACAGCATCAGCCCCGGCTATATCGGCACAGACCTGACGCTCAGCAGCCCGCATCTGCAGCCGCTCATCGCGAAATGGAACGAAATGGCGCCGCTGGGCCGCCTGGGCAAGCCCGAAGAGCTTGAATCCATCTGCGTCTACCTCGCCGGCGACACCAGCACCTTCACCACCGGCTCCGACTTCATCATCGACGGCGCCTTCACCTGCTTCTAAGTTTCTCCGGGGCAGACGCCCCGTGCGGGACGGCTTCTCCCCGACCCGCCAGCTCCTCAGATGGGCTGTTCCTGTGCCCGCCAGCTCCGTAGAGGGGCTGTTCCTGTGCCTGCCAGCTCCGTAGATTCCACTTTTTTCAAATCTGCACGCATCAGCTCCCTGAGAGGCATGTTTTTCAAAATCGAACGTTTCACTTGCTCCGTAGATTAGAGATTTATCGCAGATACGCGTATTTGGAGCCCATATCGCCTTGTTTTTACGTGCGGATGTGATAAATACTGGATCTACGGAGCATTTTCAAAAAATGATTACGCGTGGTTTTGATAAATGTCTGTTCCAGGGAGCACGTCCGCGTGATTTTGAAAAAAGTCCGATCTATGCCGCCGCGCGGTTTTGATAAAAGTTCGTTTCAGCGCGCACTGAAGCCAAAATGATCCACGATTGCTCCATCGAGCTTTGATTGGCCTTGATTTTTCCGGGTCAAGGCCTTATATTTTCTATAGATAGTCACAAATTTAATCAACCGGACGACATTTATGAAAACCCTCTACGTATCCGATCTCGACGGCACGCTTCTGCGCTCGGACCAGAAGACATCCGCCTACACCAACCGCACGATCAACCGCCTGGTGGAGCAGGGCATGCTCTTTTCCTACGCGACGGCCCGATCCTACAACACCGCGCACAAAGTTACGGCCGGCATGACGGCCGCGTTCCCGCTCATCGTCTACAACGGCGCCTTTATCAAGGACAACGCCACCGGCGAGATGCTGCTGGAAAACTTTTTCGATCAGCCGGACGCGACGAAGCTGATCCGGGAACTGATTGCCGCAGGGATCCGGCCCATTGTATACGGATTTGTGGAAGGGGAAGAAAAGTTCTCGTACCTGGCGGATGAGATCAACCAGCCTACCAGGGATTTTGTCCTTTCGCGGGCTGGCGACAGCCGCGACCGGCCGATCGCAGGCGGTGGTCTGGCGGCACTCCTGGAAGGTGACATTTTTTATATCACCTGCATCGATTCGCCGGAAAAGCTCGGACCTTTCCACGAAAAATATAAAGACCGGTATCACTGCGTTTATCAGCGCGACATCTATTCCGGTGACCAGTGGCTGGAGATCATGCCCCTGGAAGCTTCCAAGTCACGCGCGATCGTGCAGCTGAAGAAGCAGCTTGGCTGCGACAGGCTCATTGTTTTTGGCGACGCGATCAATGATCTGGACATGTTCCAGATCGCGGATGAAGCCTATGCTGTCGAAAACGCCTGCCCTGAACTGAAAGAAGCCGCCACAGCCATCATCGCTGCAAACGATGAGGACGGCGTCGCCCGCTGGCTGGAAAGTCATATCGATATCGACTGATCAGCCGGACGATGCCTGATCGGCCAGGAAATCCAGTACCTGCTCCCGGCTTTTGAGCGCGGTACCCGCGCCGACGGCCGTGGTGCAGATCGCGCCGCAGGCGTTCGCGAAGCGAAGCGCGTCTTTGGGAGAAGCGCCACGCAGAATCTCGCAGGCAAAGCCGGCCACGAGATTATCACCGGCGCCGGTCGCGTCTACCGGTTGAATCTTACAGGCAGGGAGGAAGAAAGATTCCTCTCTGTTTTTATACAGGCAGCCTTTGCTGCCTAACTTGATGATCACATTCCGGACCCCATAGGAAAGGAATACATCCGCCATTTCTTCCGGTTCATTCTTGCCGGAGAAATACCGGGCTTCGTCCTCGTTGGGCGTGATATAGTCGATCAGCGGCAGGCTTTCCTTCAGATCGTCCAGCGACAGGAAGCGGAAGTTCGGCAGTTTCGTATCCGTGATCACGATCTGGCCGGCTTCTTTCGCGGCGGAAAGTACCGCGTGAATGATCTTTGGATCGTCGAAAGGCGCGCGGAACAGCGATCCCAGGATCAGTGCCCGCGCGTCCGAAAAGCGGGAGATCAGTTTCTCCGGATGGAAATTGTAGCGATGCGCCGTGTTGGTAATGGACTTGCGGGAACCGTCGTCATTGACGAACATCGTCGTTACCGGCGTGGGATGATCGGAGGAGCGGACAATCCGGCTGCAGTCGGCTCCGGACCCGGAAAGTGCCGCGGCGATCATATCTCCGGCCGCGTCTTCGCCCAGAGAGCAGAGGATCGCGGTCTTTGTGCCGAGCTTGGCCGCGGCCATCGCTTCGTTGACAGCCTCGCCGCCGACACTTAAGGTGCTGGAGACGGCCCGGTATCCGGAAGCGGAAATGGGTTCGGAATCAAAGCCCTTGATGATCAAATCTACCAGAGCCATACCGATACAAATTAGGTCAGGACGCTGCGACATGAAAAGCACCACCTTCTGTCAAAGATTTTTCTGAAGATCAGTATATCAGAAAGCAGCCCAATTTACCAGTTTACCGGGATATTTGACGGGAAAGTGCAGGAAAGTACAGGCAAAACCGAAATCTAACATATATATTCTACAAAACACAGCTAAAATCGCCGAAAAAACTGGATATATCTACAGAAATACGGGGGAAACATGCAAAAAGCTTGACTTTAACGCGCTGTCGTAATAAAATAGTTGTCACGTAAAAAAGACGTGTCAGCAAGAACCTTGGTAAGCAATCTCTCCGCAGGAGATGAAAGGTCTCCTGCGGAGAGTTTTTTTACGGCCGGTGCGTTAACACGGCAAAGCGGCAAAGTGCCCGGTACAGCCGGGCTGAAATATTACCAGAAACGGAGTTTTCTGAAGTGACCAAGTATATCATCAAGCGGCTCGTGATGGCGGTACTGACAGTTTTCATCGTCGCGACCCTGACCTTTTTCCTTATGAACGCCGTCCCCGGCGGACCGTATGAGGCGGAAAAGTCCATCAGTCCGCAGGCCAAGGCAGCCCTGGAGGCGAAATTCGGCCTTGATCAGCCGTTATTCACTCAATACCTGACCTACATGAAGAACATTCTCCACGGAGACTTCGGCCCGTCACTGAAGCAGCGCGGAAGAGAAGTCATCGATATCATCCTGACGAAGTTCCCGGTCTCCGCGAAAGTCGGCGGTCTGTCCGTTCTTGTTTCGCTGATCGTCGGGATCCCGGTAGGATGTATCGCGGCTCTGAACCGCGGCAAAGCTTCCGACAGCACCATCATCGTGATCGCTACGATCGGTATCGCGGTCCCGAGCTTCGTTGTCTGTTCGCTGTCCATGTATCTGTTCGGTGTTAAGCTGGGATGGCTGCCGACCGTCGGTCTCATGTCGTGGAAGAACTATATCATGCCGGTCTTTGCGCTGTCTTTCTATCCCACCGCTTACATCGTCCGTCTGATGCGATCGTCCATGCTGGACGCGCTGGGTCAGGACTATATGCGTACGGCTCGGGCGAAAGGCGTTTCCGAGGCCGTCAGCCTGTTCAAACACGCCCTGCGTAACGCGATCCTTCCGGTCGTGACCTATGTCGGCCCCATGATGGCTTATACCCTGACCGGTTCGTTTATCGTAGAGAAAGTTTTCACGATCCCCGGGCTGGGCGGTGAGTTCGTCAGCTCCATTACAAACCGCGACTATATGATGATCATGGGCACCACGATCTTCCTGGCGACCCTGATGGTCTTCATCAACTTTGTGGTAGACATCGTATATAAGATCATTGATCCCCGGATCAACCTGAAGTGAGGAGAGCGAAAGAATGAAAAGATTTCCCTTGTCATTTCAGTTAAAAGCGGAGGACTTCCTCCCCGCGTCCGATGCAGAAAAACAGGAACTCGTCGTAATGCGCGAGTCCGTGGGCTTCTGGAAGGACAGTCTCCGGAGACTGGTCAGGAACAAAGTGGCCATGGTCAGCCTTGTGGTGATCGTGATCATCATGTTCTTCTCCTTTATCGTTCCGAGTTTCTATCCCTATTCCTATGAACAGCAGCAGAAAGGCGCGGAAAACATGCGCCCCATGACCTATTCCCAGGAGGAACAGGCGCGGATCGATGCCGGCGAGAAGGTATTCCCGCATTTTCTTGGTACCGACAAGCTGGGACGTGATTATGCGGTGCGTATCATGGTGGGCAGCCGGATCTCCCTGACGGTCGGTCTGATCGCCGCTGCCATCATCCTGTTTATCGGTGCGCTGTACGGTTCCATCGCTGCCTTCTTCGGTGGATGGGTGGACATCATCATGATGCGTATCGTGGATATCATCTACACGATCCCGGACGTTCTGCTGATCGTTCTGATCTCCTTCGCGATCCGGCGGCCGCTGGAGCAGTTGTCCGAACAGCCTGCTTTCCACTGGATCCATACCGTCGGCCCGAACCTGGTCAGTATCTTTATCGTGTTCGCGCTTCTGTACTGGGTCGGCATGGCCCGTATCGTAAGAAGCCAGGTCCTGGTCCTTCGTGAAAGCGAATACGTGACCGCCGCCCGTGCGCTGGGCGCCGGCAACGGACGGATCGTCCGCAAGCATCTGCTGACGAACTGCATCGGTACATTGATCGTTACCACGACCCTGCAGATCCCGTCCTCCATCTTTACAGAGAGCTATCTTTCCTTCCTCGGCCTTGGCGTGGCGGCCCCGCTGCCCAGCCTTGGATCTTTGGCCAGCTCCGCCATCAACGGTATGAATACCTATCCGTATCTGCTCGTTGCTCCTGCTGTTCTGATCAGTCTGATCATCCTCAGCTTCAACCTGTTCGGCGACGGCCTTCGGGACGCCTTCGATCCCAAGATGAAGAAGTAAGGAGGCAGAAATGAGCGAACATCTCGTAGATATCCGGAACCTTCACTTAAGCTTCTTCACACCGGCCGGCGAAGTCAAAGCCCTGAACGACGTTTCCCTCTTTCTCGATGAGGGCGAAGTTCTCGGCGTAGTCGGCGAGTCCGGCTCCGGCAAGAGCGTCACCGCCTCAGCCATCATGGGCATTACGGCGGACCCGGGACGCATCGTCAGCGGCAAGGTCATTTTCAACGGACATGACATCGGGTCGCTGGACGAAAAAGAACTTCGTAAGATCCGCGGCAAGGAAGTCTCTATGATCTTCCAGGATCCCATGACTTCTCTGAACCCGGTCTATACCGTCGGCAATCAGATCGAGGAGGCCATCCTCCTTCACACCGACAAAAACAAGCAAGAAGCCAGAGAGCGCGCCGTCGAGCTGCTGCGTCTGGTCGGTATCAACGAACCGGAAAAGCGTATTAAGCAGTATCCGCACGAGCTTTCGGGCGGCATGCGCCAGAGGGTCATGATCGCCATAGCGCTGGCATGCGAGCCGAAACTGCTCATCGCCGATGAGCCTACGACCGCGCTGGACGTGACCATTCAGGCTCAGATCCTCGAACTGATCATGGAACTGAAACACAAGCTCGGCATGGCGGTCATTCTGATCACCCATGATCTGGGCATCGTTTCTTCCATGTGTGACCGGATCGCGGTCATGTACGCCGGCAAAGTCATCGAGTGCGGCACGACGGATGATATCTTCTACAATACCAAGCACGAATACACCAAAGGACTCCTTCGGAGCGTGCCGAACCTGTATGAGGAAGAATCCACCCGACTGGTCGCTATCGAGGGAACCCCGGTCGATATGCTGAACCCGCCCGCGGGATGCCCCTTTGCTCCCCGGTGCCCGCAGTGCATGAAGATCTGCCTGAAGGAAATGCCGCCTTATCACGAATTCAGCGACATTCACTATTCCGCCTGCTGGCTGACCCAGAAAGCGGAATTTGAAGAAGCCGGAAAGGGGGAAGAATGATGGCGAACCAAGATATTCTGGTTGAAGTCCAGCATCTGAAACAGTACTTCCCCGTAGCCGGCAGTTCCATCTTCAAGAAGGCCTATGTCAAAGCCGTCGATGACGTCTCCTTCGCGATCCCGCGGGGAACCACCCTCGGGCTGGTCGGAGAGTCCGGCTGCGGCAAGACCACGACCGGCCGTACGCTCCTGCAGCTGTATGAGCCCACTGCCGGCCGCATCATCTATGACGGAGAAACGATCTTCGACTCCGGACTGGACGGGAAAAAGGTAAAAGCCAACATGCTTCCTTACCGAAGGAAGATGCAGATCGTTTTCCAGGATCCCTATGCCAGCCTGAATCCCCGTATGACCGTCGGTGATATCGTCGGCGAGGCCATCGATATCCATCATCTGGCCGCGTCCCGCGAGGATCGCAGAGACAAGATCATCAAGATGCTCGAGCGCGTCGGACTGAACTCCGAACACGCGAACCGTTATCCGCACGAGTTTTCCGGCGGACAGCGGCAGAGGGTCGGTATCGCCCGAGCCCTGGCCGTCGATCCGGAATTCATCGTCTGCGACGAACCGATCTCTGCGCTGGATGTTTCCATCCAGGCACAGGTCATCAACATGCTGGAAGATCTTCAGCATGAATTCGGTCTGACCTATCTCTTCATCGCCCATGACCTGAGCGTGGTAAAGCATATTTCTTCCCGCATCGGCGTCATGTACCTGGGTAAGATGGTGGAGATGGCGGACAGCAATGAGATCACGTTCCACTGCTGCCATCCCTACACCAAGAGCCTGATCTCCGCGATCCCCATCGCGGACCCGAAGATCAGCCGTGCTTCAAAGCGTATCGTCCTGGAGGGCGATATCCCCAGTCCGGTGAACCCGCCTTCCGGCTGCCACTTCCGTACGAGATGTCCTTACGCGACGCCTCTGTGCGCGGAGAAGGAGCCTGAGTGGAAAGAGGTCAGCCCCGGTCATTTCTGCGCCTGCCATCATCTGGATCAGGTGAAGTGACCACGTCCCGTTGATAATATCCGAGCGATCCGAAAGGAAAGAACGGAAATTATAAAACATATCCTATAGGAGGAAAACATGAAAAAAGCATTTATCCTGATTGCACTGGCACTTGTCTGCTGCATGCTGATGACCGCTTGCACCGGTGGAGCCAAATCCGGCGGTAAGATCCTGAACGTGCAGGTAGGCCCGGATCCCGAGACGCTGGATCCCGCGCTGAACAGCGCCGTGGACGGCGGCAACATGCTGCTGCACACCTTCGAGTGCCTGCTGACAGTCGACCAGAACGGTGCGATCGCTCCCGGCTGCGCCGAGACCTGGGAAAGTTCTGAAGACGGTCTTACCTGGACCTTCCATCTACGCAAAGGCCTGAAGTGGTCTGACGGCTCTGCCTTCACCGCTTCTGACTTCGTTTACAGCTGGCAGCGTGTCGCGGATCCCGCAACGGCGGCTCCCTACGCTGACACTGTTCTGTGGCCTGTCGAGAACTTCGACGCGGTCTTCGCGGGTGAGATGGCTCCCTCCGAGCTGGGCGTTTCCGCTCCCGACGATCAGACCTTCGTGGTCAAGCTGAGCGCCGCCTGCCCGTACTTCGAGAGCCTGGCAGCTTTCGCTACCCTGAGCCCTGTCAACAAGGCTACGGTCGAGAAGAACGGCGATGCATGGGCTGTCAGTCCTGACACCTATGTCTCCAACGGCCCCTTCATGATCACCGAGTGGGTTCCCGGAAGCCACATCGTTACCATGAAGAACCCCAACTACTGGAACAAAGACGCCATCAAACTGGATGGAATCAAATGGCTCCTGATCGAAGACTCCAATGCTTCCTACAGCGCTTATCAGACCGGCGAAGCTCTCTTCATCAAAGACGTTCCCACGGAAGAGATCCCCAGCCTGATGAACAATCCCGAGTTCCATATCGATCCGATCATCGGTACCTACTACCTGAACCTGAACTGCACCAAAGAGCCTTTCAACGATGAGCGTGTCCGTAAGGCCATGAGCCTTGCCATCGACCGTGATTACGTTGCCGGCACGATCATGCAGGGTACCTATGTCGCGGCCTACAACTTCATGGGTCCCGGCTGGGCAGATCCCGCGGGCGGTGACTTCTACGCGAACGCCAATGGCGGCAAGCCCTACATCAGCTCTGATTACGAAGCCAATCTTGCTGAAGCCAAGGCTCTTATGCAGGAAGCCGGATATTCCGGAAGCGAAGACAATCTGGATATCAAGATCACCTATTCCACCAACGATTCCGGTTACCACAAAGTTGTCGCCGAGTATCTCCAGCAGGCCTGGAAGCAGATCGGTATCGACATGAGTGTTGAGATCGTTGAATGGGCGTCCTTCACTCCCATGCGCCGTGCCGGTGACTACATGGCCGCTCGTAACGGCTGGGTAGGCGACTACAGCGATCCTTCCAACATGATCGAACTGCTGTACTCCTCCAACGGCAACAACGATGGTAAGTACAACAACCCCGACTTTGATGCCGCGATCGACGTTTCCCGTTCCACCATGGATGTGAACGAGCGTTCCGCCGCCCTGCATCAGGCTGAGGATATCCTTATGGAAACCGCTGGCTGTGTCCCGGTTGCCTACTATACCGACTTCTATCTGCAGAGTGCGAAGATCACCGGTATGTGGCATTCACCCTACGGCTACTGGTATTTCATGTATGCTGATTTCAGCGAATAATTTCTAAGTATTCCTTTGGAAAAAAGACTGCCGCACGATTTTGCTCGTGCGGCAGCCTTTTTCTGTGTGAAGAAAGGGAATGGGCTATATGGAAAAAAGTAGAGTTTTCTTAATAGATGTGGTAGACTGAGAAAAACCCCTTGTGACGGAAGAGTGGAGGTAAACAAAATGACGACTCCGAACATGCCGATCAAAATCGGAAAGAGGATCTGCAAGAACAGGATCACCATGGCGCCGACTGTAAAATTCAACGCGGGCGAAGATGGGATCGTCACAGACTTTTTTGTCAGGCATTATGCGCTTCGCGCGAAACATGGATGCGGTCTGGTCTGTGTGGAAGCGACGGCTGTCTCTCCGGAAGGACGTCTGTTCCCCTCACAGATCGGTCTATGGAATGACGATCAGATCGAAGGACACAGAAAGATCGTCGAAGCCTGTCATCCCTATGGGGTCCTGATCATCCCACAGCTGCATTACGGCGGCCTTGGCACGCATCCGGACTGCGGCCCGCTGACTTCTCCGACAGCCGTGCTTTGGAAGAAGGGAGACAGGGAAGTGATGGCCAAGGAACTGACAGTCCCGGAGATCCACCGGATCGAACAGTGCTTTATCGACGCGGCAGTTCGCGCGAAGACCGCAGGATATGACGGCGTACAGCTGCATGGCTGTCACAGCTATCTGATCAATGATTTTGCTTCCGCGGTAAATCAGCGCACGGATGAATATGGCGGAAGCACAGAGAACCGCGCTCGTCTGGGATGCGAGATCATACAAGGGATCCGGAAAGCCTGCGGCGAGGACTTTATCATTTCCATCCGGACATCCGGCTGTGATCCGACGGTGGAAGAAAGTATCGGGATAGCCGAGTATTATGTCAAAGCAGGATGTGATTATCTGCAGATCTCCAACGGCATCCAGGATGTGAGCGATCTTCCGCATGATGAAAGCCTTCCTTACAACCGGGTCGCTTCTCTCGGCGTGAGATTCCATGAGCATTTCAAAGGGATCGTTCCGGTTTCCCTGGTCAATGGGATCCGGACTCCGCAGCAGGTATATTACCTTTTGGAAAATGAGATGATCGATACGGTGGATCTGGCGTGCGGGCTGCTCGCGGACCCGGCCTTTTCGGAAGCCATTCTGGAAGGGAAACCCTATGTCAAATGCTATAGCTGCAAACGCTGCGCGTGGTCGGATCACAAGCGTCCCTGTCCGGCACTGAAGAAACGCGGGAATGAAGCGTGGGAGTGGAACTAAAGGAAGGAGGAACACAGATGTATCAGGATGTGAAAAAGATCCGTTTTACCAACGGGGATCTGCCCGGCTTTATTCATGTGAAAGATGATTCCATCGGGATGGACGCCGATCTGGACGTGGTCTATGAAGGCACGGTCTCTTATATGGAACTGGATCCGACTTACGGAATAGAAAGTAATACAATGCAGACGATGGCGATGAGCCAGGCCGGGATCGCGCTGAGGTATCTGAAGCCCGAGGAGATCGATCCGAACGACCTGACATCAGCCCGGACAGCGTTGGAAAAGATGGTCGAAACAAGGCTGGCAGATTTCTGGAAAGACCGCAATGTTCAGATAGTGAAAGTAGAAATCACAGAATTCGCCTTAACACAGGAAAGTAAAGGAATGGTGAACATGCTCCGTCAGATGGCGGAGTTCAGGGATCCGGAAAAGGCGGCCAAAAAGCTCGAAGAGGTACAGGCCCTGGCGCAGCAGGTGATCCTTAAGGACGCGAAAGAAGCCGCGGCATGGGGCAATTCCAAGTGGAAGTGCATGAAGTGCAGTACGATCAATACCGGTAAGTTCTGCACGAACTGCGGAAGTAAACGCGAATGGACCTGCGACTGCGGAACAGTCAATCTTGGCCGGTTCTGTACCGAATGCGGGAAAATGAGAATGCAGGTGGAAATCAAGCTCAGGAAAGAAATATGAAAAAGATAGATTTATTGAAAAAGGCGTTTCGCCTGGAGATCCCTGTGGAAGAGATCTTCAAGGAACCGGAAGGGACAGAGGAGATCTGTCGGCTAAGCTGTGAGGACCTGCTGGCAGCCCTTCAGAACCTGAAAGAAAAAGACTGGACGCCCAAAGAACTGTACGAAAGGTGGAGTCGGTTCACGGATGAACAGCTGACCCTTGGGCACCTCAAGCTTGCGCCTGAGACCGGTGAGCTGGGCTGGATAATGGTGAACCTGATCACCAGCTGCGCGGAAGAACTGAAGGATCGCAATGACCTCAGGGGATATATCGACTACGCACTGATGATAGAAGATCTCCAGCTGGCACAGCAGGGCGGAAAGAAGAAAGAACCCCGCAGCTGGCGGTATACGGACATGTCCAAGCTGGAGAATATCGAAGAACTGGATGACGAAGATTTCCAGGTAATGCTGAGCACAAAGGAAGTCCGGGAATACCGGGACATCATCGAGGAACTGATCAGCAGGAATTATCCAGAAGCGATCTATATCAAGGCATATAGCTGCTATGTGGGAGACCGGCTGTATAAAAACAACTGGAAGATGTCCCGGGATCTGCTGCTTCAGCTGATGGATCATCCGGACGTAGAGGATGAGGATAAATGCTGGTACGCGAACATGCTCGGCTATATCTACTATTACGGACGGACAAATCGCGGCAAAGCCCAGTATGAGGAAGCGGCCAGGTACTTTATGATCGGCGCGCTGGCCGGGATCCATGAGTCCATGTATAAGCTCGCGGATCTGTATATCGCGGGGAATGGTGTGCTGAAAAATGAAGAGATCGGCGTCCGGCTGATCGTTCAGGTTTACCGGGAGAGCCGGGATGAGTTCCTGTGCGGGGATCATCTTTGCAAGTTCGCGGATGCCGCGCTGCGGATGGGGAATCTGTACCGGGACGGGATCGGCGTTTATCCCTCGCAGGAGACGGCGCTTTACTATTATCTGATCGCGGATCTGGCGATCCGGCTCAGGATGGAGGAATTCGATTATATCGGCGATACCAAGGTAGCGGCCGCGATCCGGGAAGAGCTCGCGAAGATCCGGGGCGGCGCGCCGGAGAAGAAGCATCCCCGGCAGATGATCACGGATTCACCCTTCATCCTGCGGGAAGCGATGAAGGAAGGCAGGCTGGCGGAATTCAAGGTCGAGCGGCTGAAGAGAGGGATCAAGCTGACGGCGATCCGCGTGCCTGCTTTTCTGGAACAGTGCGCGCCGGCGATGCTGATGGTCCTGCCGGAGTGGGACTACTGCAGGGTGGTCGATAAAGTCGTTCAGTATGCCTATGATATCAAGCGGTGGGAGATGGCCAGGCCGGACGCGAAATCGTTCCGCGCCAATCGCCTGGATACGATGCAGACAAAAGACGGCCAGACATTCTACGTCTTTTTCAGAGATGATGAATGGGTCGCTACGATCCAGGCGGAACGGTTCGTGACGAACCTGGAATAATATTTGGGAGGGGAAATGGATGCATCCGGATGTTCCGATCGGTGTCAGGATACAAAACAGGGAAGAAAACCTGAACTACCTGAAGAATAAAGAGCAGGAACTGAAAAGACGAAACGAGGTCCAGGTAAAGGAAAAGGAAAATGCGCAGGTACAAAATCAACCTGACGCTGATCAAGTCGGCTGCCTGTAAAACACAGGCTGTCTGCGGGGCGTCGGTCCTGAAATGCCGCGGCTGCGGCGCCAGTCTGTCGCTGATGGAAGGCAAACGCTGTGCT
This sequence comes from Bacillota bacterium, assembly GCA_017442735.1. Taxonomy (GTDB): domain Bacteria; phylum Bacillota; class Clostridia; order Lachnospirales; family Bianqueaceae; genus RUG760. The sequence goes on along the minus strand of JAFRZE010000023.1, from coordinate 65,473 downwards.
TACTGCGGCAGAGAGCTGGATCTAAAAATGTATGACTGGGTCATTACGAATTATGTGAGCAGCAAGTGAGTAATCTTGGAGAGGAGATTGAAACATGAGCAGGATGCTGGTAACTTACTTTTCGGCAGAAGGAACGACGGCCAAGGTAGCGGCGAAGTTAGCTTTCAAACTGGCTGCCGATGTCTTTGAGATCAAGCCGGAGAAACCTTATACGAAAGCGGACCTTCGCTGGACCAATCCGCTGGCGAGATGTAATAAGGAAAAATTCGGGAACAAGGAAGTTCCCGTAGAGGGGAAAGTCGATCAGTTCGATCAATATGATACAGTCCTGATCGGATTCCCGATCTGGTACGGCGGTGCGCCGAATGTCGTCAATACATTCGTCAGCAGCTATGACTGGAGCGGAAAGAAGATCATTCTTTTCGCGACTTCCGGCGGAAGCGGGATGGGAAAATCGGCAGACAAGCTGAAACCCTATCTGAACGGCAAAGGAGAGATCACGGGCGCCAGACTGATCAAGGGAGCGGATGATCTCGAGAAATTCGTCCGGGAAGTGAAGAGTCCGAAGGAGAGCGAATGAAGATAAGAAAAACGATCAGCTTTGTTCTGAAGTTGATCGTGATCCTGTCGGCCGCCATCGGTACGATCATGAGCGCCTCTGCCGGCAGGCATGCGTTCATGGGCGGCAATCGGGTATTCATGTATTTTACGATCCAGTCGAATATCGCTATCGCACTGATCTGTCTGATCGGCTGCTTCCTGTTGCTTCGGAAAAAGCCAGCTGGTCCTGTATGGTATGTTGTGAAACTGGTAGGCACTGTTTCCATCACGCTTACTGGAGTGGTATTCTGCGCGGTGCTTGTACCGGCCATAGGACCGGGACTCTGGAACTTACAGAACACACTCACACATGTGATCGTTCCGGCAGCGGCTATCGCTGATTTCTTCGTGGTAGCGGCAGGTGTACGGATCAAAAGGAAAAATGTGATTTACGTACTTCTTCCGCCGTTGCTCTACGCCATCTACGCGGGCATCGGATATGTCAGGGGATGGGAATTCGCGAGCGGACAGAGATACCCTTACTTTTTCCTGAACTGGGGAAGCCTCGCCGGAGCATTTGGCTTTACAAACAGGCTGCCCTATATGGGCTGTGTATGGTGGATCCTGATTCTGTTCCTTTTCCTGATATTCATAGGATGGCTTTATATCTTTCTGGCTGAGAGGATCGGAAAAGGTCACAGATAATATGAATCAACAGGTAAACACAAATGAAAAACCGGAGATCATCTACGAGCATACGGTCTCCGGAGTATTTTTGAGGAGAAATAACCGATTTACAGCGGAAGTGATGATCGGCGGCAGGCAGGAAACGGTTCATGTGAAGAACACGGGCAGGCTGGGAGAACTGCTTGTTCCGGAGGCAAAAGTGACTCTGCAGAGGATGAACAGTCCCCAAAGAACGACGAAATATGATCTGATTTCCGTATACAGACCGGGATTTGAGTGGATCAATGTAGACTCTCTGGCGCCGAATGCGCTCATGAAGCTGTACCTGGAATCTCTTTATGAACGGGTAAAACCGGAATATACATACGGAAACTCACGGTTTGATTTCTACGCAGAGAAAGGCGAAAACCATTTTCTGCATGAAGTCAAGGGGTGTACTCTTTCCTATGACAGGCAATCGGGGATCGGATACTTTCCGGACGCTCCTACAGAGCGGGGAGTCAAACATCTGGAGGAACTGGCCAAAGCAGTAAAGGAAGGATATTTCTGCAGTATTGATTTTGTCATCCAGATGAATGGGATCCATCTTGTCCTTCCGAACGATCAGACGCAACCACAATTCGGTCGAGCGCTCGAAAGAGCCAGAGAAGCAGGTGTAAAAGTCAATTATCACAGCTGCTTCGTGGAGGCGGACCGGATCTGTCTGACAGAAGGAAATCAATGCTGAGAAAAAAAGAAAATAACGTTTTTCAAATGAACTCCTGTGGTGTATACTGAAACAGGGGTTCATTGTTCATACAGAACGGGAACTACTCATATCAAAAAATGCTGAAAGGGAAAGACAGCAATGACGACTCAAAAAGATTCACGGGAAAAAACCATCGTAAAGACCAGTATCATCGGAATCATCGCGAATGTCTTCCTGGCCGGATTCAAAGCGGTCATCGGATTGATGACGAATTCCATCGCGATCGTACTGGACGCGGTCAACAATATATCCGACGCGGGAAGCTCGCTGATCACGATCGTCGGGACGAAGCTGGCAGGTAAAGAGCCGGACAAAAAGCATCCCTTTGGATACGGGCGGATCGAATACCTGAGCGCCATGATCATTTCCGTGATCGTGTTGTATGCGGGTATCACTTCCTTTATTGAATCCGTGAAGCAGATCATTCATCCGGAGACGCCGGATTATACCACCGTCTCGCTGATCATTGTCGGCGTTGCCGTAGTAGTCAAGATCGTGCTGGGACGGTATGTCAAAAGCGTAGGCGTCAAAGTGAATTCGGATTCACTGATCAACTCCGGTGAAGACGCGACGCTGGATTCTATTATCTCTTTGTCTACGCTGGTCGCGGCAGGGATCTTTATGATCTTCCATATCTCGCTGGAGGCCTGGCTCGGCGCTATCATTTCGGTTGTGATCATCAAATCCGGCATAGAGATGCTGCGGGAAACGATCTCACAGATCCTTGGGGAACGCAATGATGCGGAGCTTGCCAAAGCGATCAAGGAAACGGTCATAAGTTTCCCTGACGTCCATGGCGCGTATGATCTGGTTCTGAACAATTACGGACCGGACACCTGGAACGGGTCCATCCATATCGAAGTCCCGGATACGTATTCGGCAGCGCAGCTGGATCAGCTGATCCGCGAGATCAGTGTGAAGGTGCTACAGGAACACCATGTCCTTCTGACCGCGGTGGGTGTATACTCCATCAATACGAAGGATGAGGAAGTCATCGAGATGCAGAAGAAAGTACGCGAGATCGTTTTCGCTCACGAGCATGTCCTGCAGATGCATGCCTTCTATCTTATAAAGGAAGAAAAGACGATCAGGTTCGATATCGTGGTCAGTTTCGACGCGAAGGACCGCAAGGCCGTATACTGCGAAGTCCTGGCCGACGTGCAGAAAGAGTTCCCGGATTATAAACTGCAGGTCGTGATGGATACAAACTTTGCGGAAGAATAATAAAAAGTACAGGAGAAAAAATGTACGACAGGCCGATTCTAGCGATTATCAGAGAAAACCTATTCAGTGAAGGGAGGCTTCCTCGCGATTTTAGTCTGCCGAAAGATCCAGATGATGAAAGCAGCTTTCTTTTCGCTGATGGTGCACAAGACGGGATCATTTACTTTCATACGCAGCCGGGGAAACTAAACGATGAAGAGGCAGACCTTCTTGTAGATGCTTTGAATGCAATGTTGGGAGGGCATATCGATACTGCGGACGAACTCTTTCTGAAGCTTACAAAGACCCGGAGAGTCCTTGAATTTGGCGGAGCTTTATGTGACATCGTAGAAGAAAATGTTGACAGGATCAATCCGATACATGCGTATTCTTACGGCATGCATCTGATTACCATGGCAAAAGACAAAGAACTTGTCAAAATAGGTCTTGTGCTGCATCATAAAGCAACGGAAGATCATCTAAAGGGCTTTAAGCAAATCATCACAGACCTCGCTTATTGCAATGAATTTACCTGGTTTTGCCTGCCCATTATCCAGAAATGGGACGGCGGCAACGACCTGATATTTGAGATTGCAAAACATGTATACGGCTGGGGCAGGGTACATGCATGTGTGTTCCTGGAGCCAGAGACATGGGAAATAAAGCAGTGGTTTCTGACAGAAGGAGTGGACAACGGCGTGATACCGCCTTATACAGCGCTGGAGACGTGGAACAAATCTGACGCAGCGTCACTTTTGGACTGCCGCCTGAGTCAGGAAGGTTTTACCTGCATCAGCAGAATTATGGCAGCACTTCTCGACGAAGTACCATGCCGCGGCATCAGCCTTGTTGAAGAGCCTGAGACTGCAATACACAAATTCCTGAACCAGGCAAAAAGCTTTAAGCTGAGTCCTGATGATTATAAGGTAATAGAAACAATCGAAAAACGCTGGGACAGAGATGAGCTGATTGCCAGCCTCTGCGAAGATCTCTTATATAGATAGACGAAGATCACCATATAACAATATGAAACAATAAGGGAAGGCGGTGAAGAGATGGAACAGGTTCAACACGCATTTTCGGAACGAGTCCTCAGGGATATGTACGATGCGGTCCTGGTGCTTGACAGCGAGGGAAATATCCTGTATGTCAACGGACCTGCCTCCCGGATGCTGGAGGTGGACGAGGGCTACCGTGAAACGAGCGAATACTTTTCGCTTTTGACGGATAATGAATATAACAACAGTTTCAGGGAAGCCATTTTCTCCGCGCTGGAAAACAAGGATGAAACGACTGTCAGAAAAGTCCCCTATATGGCACGGTCCGGGAGGAAATATGTCTTTGTCCTTTCCAGTTCTCTTCTGTATGATTCGGACGTCGCTCAGCTGGTCGTCACGCTGAGCGATGAGACGACAGCGGAGGAGATGACCGAGAAATTCAATGATTCCTCGCAGACGTTCAGCACGTTCCTTTTCGGTTTCTGCGGATCGATCCTGCTCTATGCGCTCTGGGAATTCCTGGGACATCCTTTCCCCGCGGATTTCCTGACCCACAGTGTGGAGATCCTGGGCATTATTATGCTGGTATTCATCGTAAAGCGGACGAGCCTCACCTGGAGGGATCTGGGTATACGGACCCACAGTCTGAAGAAAACCGTCCGGACGGCGCTGATCGTCGCGGGATGCTGCTTTGTTGTCCTTTGTGGATTCAAGGTGGTGTGCCGGCTGGTCGATCCCGGCTGTTTCGAACCGGACGCCCCGTTTTTTGATATTCGTCGGTTCGAATTGCGGCAGATCCTGTATATCTTCACTGCGGGCATTCAGGAGTTTCTCGCGCGCAGCGTCGTGCAGGGGAACCTCAACCGAATCACCGTGGGAAGGCACCCAAAGGCGCGGGCCCTTATTCTTTCGTCCCTGATCTTTGCCGCGATGCACATTCATTTTGGCTTTGTATTTATGATCGGTGCGGCGGTCCTGGCAGGACTGGAAGGTATCCTCTATAATAAGCAGAAGAATCTCTTCGGTGTGTGGATCGTACATTGGGTCTTTGGTGTCTGCGGGACCTTGCTTTGCCTGATCGATCACTGATAGACTTTACAAGGAAGAGAAGCCATGAGTAAGAAAAAACTGCCCGTACCCACAGGAGAATACGCGGTCGGAACTTTGACCTATACAGTAAAAGATGACAGAGAAGAAGTCCTGGCGCCGGGTACCATGCGCAGCGTGGCGGCGAGAGTGTATTATCCTGTGCTGAAGGAAAGCGTGGAAGGCCTTTCCAGGACGGTGGCGCTGTCAGACAACATGATTAAAGGGTTTAAGGATTCTTTTATGGTAGCCCCGAATTTCAAAAAAGACCCGGAAGCTAACCTTTCTGCCTGTTATGCGGATGCCGAGAAGATCCCAGGAAAGAAGTTTCCGCTGATCATGTTCAACCCCGGTCATAATTCTTACCGGGAAGGGAATTCATTTCTCTGTATCGAGCTGGCTTCGCATGGGTATGTGGTGATCTGTGTGGCCCATTCCATGGAGGCCATGTGCACGGAGTTCGATGACGGAACCGCGGTTTTCTTTGACAAAAACATCTCGAAGAAGATGTATCAGCCCATGCTGGGCGGGATCATGGCCATGTATAAGCTGACGAAGGCCAGCGGTACGGACGAAGAACTGGCGAAACGGTTTGATGAGGTACAGAGAAAGTACTGCACTTTCATGATGAAGCGGCTTCCTGAATGGGTGAAAGATACGGAGGCAGCGCTGGAATACGCGAAACAGCATCTTACGGATCTGATCGATTTTGATCAAGGGATCGGCGCGGCCGGGCACTCCTTTGGCGGCGACACGGCGTACGCGCTCTGCGCGAGGGACAAGAGATTTGTCTGCGGCATCAACATGGATGGAGCGCTGTTTGGGGATTATTCGGAGGATGTGCTGACAAAACCATTCATGCAGATCAGCTGCAAGGACAACGCGTCGGTGGCAACAAGGGTCTATGTCCGTCATACAAAGCCGGTATACAGGGTGCTTTTCAATGATATGAGGCATATGGGGTTCGCCGACGCGAAACATATGATCCCGATGAAATCGGTGGTAGGCAAGCTGGATCCTGATGTGATGCATGAGAATCTCTGCCGCTGCCACCTGGAATTCTTTGATGCTTATCTGAAAAAGATCAAGGAAGAACCGCAGATCCGGACCAATGAGGCCATCACGGTATCTGTCTGCGATCCGGATCTGAGTGAAGATGAAATCTGATTTTTCTATGGAGAAATAAGATGGAGTTCAATATCTTTTCCGCTATTATGATCGTGATGGGTCTGTTCTTCGCGGGAATAGGGATCATGGCCTGGAAGAAGAAAAAACCCATGTGGTTCTGGTCGGGGACCACAGTAAAAGAGCGGGAGATCGCGGATATCCCTGCGTATAACCGTGCGAATGCGATCATGTGGATCTGTTTTTCGCTGGTGTTCTGGGTGTGTGCCATTCTCGGACTTTTCAAGGTAGAAGCAGCGGGATATACACTGATCGCGCTGATGCTGATCGCGGTACCGGTCCTGCCAATGGTCTACCAGAAGATCTATAAAAAATACAAGAGGCCCGGAAGATAGGCCTCTTGTATAGGAACGAATCAGAAAATCTCTAGAACTGACCGTAAGCCAGTTCCATCATACGGGTCAGGGCTTTGGCCTCGGTAATGCCGCAGCCTTCCGCGGGCTCTCCCGAGAGGAACTGTTCCAGAGGAGACGGAAGGGACGCCGCGAGTGGGACGGAAACGATTTCTCCGTTTGTTGTCTCGGTGCATTTCGTGACTTCTCCGATTCCTTTCCCTTCTTTTTTTACCCAGCCCTTTTCTCCATAGACTTCGAAGATGGGCGGCGCGTAGCTGGTGACGAATCCTGTTTCGTTTACCGCGATCGCGCCGTTTTCATATTGCATGACGGTGACCGCGTTGTCTTCCACGCCATCGGTATTTTTCGCGTTGGCGCCGGGATCCGTGCAGGATCTGGTAAACTGAGAGACGGCGGAAGAGGGCAGGCCCAGAAGCTGATGGATCAGATACATGCCGTGGGCACCGAGATCGATCATCGCGCCGCCGCCGCACTGCGCTTGGTTATAGAAGTGAGGGGGAAGCCAGTCGCGGCTGCTTCCGTTGTGACAGTTCCGGAAACGGACGAAATTGATCTTTCCCAGTTCTCCGCTCTTTGCAACTTCGATCACGGCACGATTGTCCCGGAAGTATTTCTGCGGATAGGATATGGTGAAGAACGTACCGTTCTCTTTAAATGCGGTTTCGATCTCCTCGCACTGCGCTGAAGTGAGCGCCAGCACCTTCTCCGTAAAGATCCTTTTGCCGGCTTTCGCTGCCCGGATGATGGTATCCGGGTGTTCATTAGTGGCGGAACAGACGATGACTCCTTCCGCATCGGATGTCAGGAGTTCATCCAGACTGGCAAAGCGGGGTACCGGACATTCCTTCTGAAACTCCGCCGCGAGCGCGTCATCCGGCTCATAAAAGCCGACGACTTCTCCGTTTTCCATAGCTGTTTTGCAGTAACCTGCCGCATGGACATGCCATACGCCCAGAATCGCGATTTTCATTCGGGATCCCTCCTCTTGTTTTTTATGATTGGCTCTGGCTGAGATCGCCATTGCAAGACCGCGGTAAGTCAGTTTCACTCTGTTTTCCCGGGGCCAGTTGAGCAGAATGATCTCTGGGGTCAGTTTTTCCTGAAGCATGGAGAAAACTTCATCGATGCTCCTTTCCTGGTCAAAGGGAAAAACGTCAGGGAGCGCGTGATGGAAGGTCAGATCCAGTTTCAGATTGTAGTCATATTTTCGATCTACACCGTAACGGGCGGCAACATCCGGCGGGAACAGATCCGCGCAGATACCCTCATTCAGTTTCCGACACGGTGCGCAGGGATCATCCGCCCCTGAAGTGAAGACGATCGTATCGATCTTTCCGGCAGATAACAGGTTGCCGTAGTAGCCCATGATATGTCCGTAAGGGCTGAATGTATCGAAGACACCGCCATTTTCCGCCAGTTCATACAAAAAATCAAGAAAATGATGAGGTTTGAAGGTAGCCTTCATTATATCTGACCTCCCCTTTGGTTTTCTTTTGTTCCCATCATATCATTTGCCATGAGGGATGACAATACATGTTTTATAGGTTACCTGGGAAGACACTTGTGAAATCGTAAAGAATCGCATATAATTGCCATAGAATCCAAAAGAAAGGAAAAAGAAGCCATGATTCGCAATTTCCATGTTATCGGTTTATACGCGGAACTAACGGAAGCCCTGTATCTTGAGTATAAGGGCTTGGTTTGCGTGGAACAAAACCGAATGGGATCGCGAATACTGCGGCGGAAGTGATCTTTCTCCGATTCAGAATCATATTTGCAAACAGATGAGACCCGTTACGGACTGTTCCGCGACGGGTCTTTTTCTGTCCGTTTTTCAGTTTCCGTAGTCCAATGGAAGAGACATCAGGTTTAAACCCTGAGAAGTGCGAGTTCGAATCCCGCCGGAAACACAGGCTCTCGTAGTCCAAAGGAAGGAGACACACGGCTAAGGACCGTGCCAGTATGGGTTCGAATCCCATCGAGAGTACTTTGCCGGCATGCCGGTAAAAAGCACGGGTCGGTGAGCGGAATTGGTAACGCAGCGGACTGTAAATCCGCCGTCTTCGGACATTCCTGGTTCGAGTCCAGGTCGGCCCACTTTGCCATCGTAGTCCAGAGGAAGGAGACAAGACGTTCAGAACGCCAACAGTGTTGGTTCGAATCCAATCGATGGCATTCTCCGGACAGTTTGATCGTTCGGAAAAGCAAATATGATTCTGAAAAAGAAAGGAGGAGAAAAAGAAAATGCCTGTGATCGACATGGTCGCCACGGGGCAGAATATCAGAAAAATAAGAAAAGACGCAGGCGTGACGATCAGTCAGATCGTAGATACCTGCGGCATTTCCAAAGGTTCTGTCTGTAAGTGGCAAAGAGGAGACACGATGCCGTCCATCGATAATTTCGTCGTATTAGCATCTATCTTCGGTGTATCTATCGATGATATCATCGTGACCAAAATGATCTGAGGCTGGCACGTTCAGCCTCATAAGGCCCCTTCGTCTAATCGGTCAGGACACCAGCCTTTCACGCTGGCGATGCTCGGTTCGAATCCGGCAGGGGTCATCAATGGAACTAACAAGATTTTTACTGTTTTAGCGGATACCTTGCTATTCTTCGGGCAAGCTATAGCAAGGCCGCCCCATTTTTGACGTATGCCTTGCCAATCTACTAGCAAGATTTCTACCATTATATCTGATACCTTGCTATTTTTGGGTGAAGCTATAGCAAGGTCAGCCTCTTTTTACTGAACACCTTGCTACAGCTTTGGCAAGGTGTTGTGCTTTTTACTACGAATCTTGCGAATCACTTGCGTGACCTTTGTTTTATCGATATAATCAGGTATACATGTAACAGAGTTGTTTTGCCGGCAACCGGGATACCGCCCGGGCGAGAAGAAAAGCGAGGAAGAAAAATGGACGCATTACAGGCAATTCAGACAAGAAGAAGCACCCGCAGAATGAGCAGTGAAATGCCTGCGAGGGAACTGATCGAACAAGTGGTGGAAGCCGGACGAACTGCTCCCAGCGGCGGAAACAATCAGACGACACATGTGATTGTGATCACCAACAAAAAGGTCCTGGAGGATCTGGCAGTACTGGCAGAGAAAGCTTTCGCCGCGATGGAACCTGGTCCGGACACATATAAGTCGCTTCGTAATTCGATCATGGCATCCAAGAAAGGCGGGTATGTATTCTATTATAACGCCCCGGTCCTGATCGTGACAGCGAATCGAAAAGGATATGGGAACGCCATGGCGGACAGCGCATGCGCGCTTGAAAACATGATGATCGCCGCTAACGCGCTGGATCTTGGCTCCTGCTGGATCAATCAGCTGCACTGGCTGGATGAGGATTCAGGGATCCGTGAGTACCTGAAAGCCTATGGACTGTCTGATGATGAAACGATCACGGGCGGGCTGATCCTGGGATACGGGATCGATGGCATGCCTGTGCGGACACCGCTGCCCCGGACGGGAAACCCGGTGACATGGGTAGAGTAAGAAAGAACTGTATGGAATATCCCAAATGGAGGTATAGATCATGAGACTGACTTTTATTGGTACGAGTCACGGAGTTCCGGAACCGCATCGCCGGTGCAGTTCGAATCTTCTGGAGGTCAACGGAGCTTACTATATCATCGACATGGGTACCCAGACCATTGAGGAACTCAGAAGACTGGGCGTTCGCGTGGAAGATGTGCGTCTGGTCATCTGTACGCATCCCCATGGGGATCATACGAACGGACTGATCTCTTTCGTGGATCTGTGCAACTGGTATTACAAGAAGGCAACACCACTCATTCTCCTGCCCGATGAAAACATGATCGCGCCGCTGAAGGCCTGGAATGAAGCCACGGAGGGCTACGGGCTGAGAGAAGGGATCACGATCTCCACGATTCGGGAAGGCGTGACCTATGAGGATGAGAATATCCGGATCACGGCTGTAAAAGGCCAGCATTGCTGGAGCTCCTATTCCTTCTTTGTGGAGGCAGAAGGAAAGAAAGTGCTCTTCACGGGCGATCTCAAACATCCGAGCATCGATTTTCCGCCTGTAGCGTTCGAACAGGAGATGGATCTGATCGTCTGCGAACTGGCGCATTTCCCGGCGGACGACTGTATCCCGGTCTTTGATAAGACGAAAGCGAAGAAGATCCTGCATACCCATATCGCGCCGCGACGTTATGAGTCGCTTGCCAGGCAGCTCGCCCTCCCGCATCCGTATGAATACGGTTCGGTGTACGACGGGATGGAGGTCGTGATCTGACATGGAAATCAAGCGGATCGATCAGGCTGACAGAGCATATGTGGATGAATTCATCCTGCAGCAATGGTATACCATGGAGATGGTCGTTCACGGTGAACGCATCGACCTGGGCAGCGCCGATGGCCGGATCGCTTGTGAGGAAGGTGAGATCGTCGGGTTGATCACTTATCGGGTCAGTGGAGATGAGATGGAGATCCTCTCCCTGGACAGCCTGAAGGAAAACCGCGGGATCGGGAGCAGGCTGCTTGGTGAAGCTGTGGAGGAGGCGCGCCGCGCGGGATGCGCGAGAGTGATGCTGATCACGACCAATGACAATCTGCGCGCGCTGAGGTTTTATCAGAAGCGCGGATTCGATATGGTCAGGATCTACCGGAACGCGGTGGACGAGTCCAGAAAGATCAAGCCGGAGATCCCGCTGATCGGAGATCATGGGATCCCGATCAAACACGAGATTGAAATGGAGATGAAAATAGGATGAAAATATCGCTATTTCACAAGAAGGAAAAGACGCGCACCTATGACCGGGATAATCTGGAACCGGTGATCCGAAGCAGCATTTGTACCGGAGAAAAGGCGGCGGGATTCCGGGATAAAACGACCGGTCATTTCACCGAGGTCATGCTGATCGGGAGCGATCAGGATTTACAGAAGTTCATCCATGAGTATGGGATCACGGAAGAGATCCAGACGATCTATTAGAAGGGATAACAAGATGGAACAGAGACAAACAGTGATCCGCTCGATCAAGGGCGATATCACGAAGATAAGTAATGTGACAGCGATCGTCAACGCGGCAAACAATTCGCTGCTTGGCGGCGGTGGTCTGGGTCCTGTTTGATCCGTGGACGAAAGCCGCCTATGATAAGGCTTTAGAAGAGAAGAACTGAGGAAAAAATGGAAGAGCTGAGAGAAAAAAGACGTCTGGAAGATGGGAATCAGCGGTATCTGTCGTCGGCAGATATCAAGCTGCGGACGCTGAGGGAAGAAACGACGAAAAACGGACAGCATCCCTATGCGATCGTGATCTGCTGCTCAGATTCACGGGTGATCCCCGAGCAGATCTTTTCGGCTTCCATCGGAGAGCTGTTCGTCATGCGGGTGGCAGGCAATGTGCTGGACAATCACCTGTTAGGCAGTGTGGAATACGCGGCGGCACATCTCCAGGTCCGGCTGATCGTGATGCTGGGACACACGAACTGCGGCGCTGTAGGTGCGGCGCTCAGCGGTGAAGCGGACGGATTTATACGGTTTATTACGGAAGATATTCAGGAAGCGATCGGGGAGGAAAAGGATCCCGTCCGGGCAAGCGAGCTGAATGTGCTTCACGGAGTGAAGCGGCTGGAAGAAGAGTTTGGCGGGCATCCTGAAATGCAGGATGTAAAGATCGCCGGTGCGATGTACGATATCCAGACCGGCGAAGTACGGTGGCTTTCTTGAGAAGAGAAGAGGATAAGGGATGATCGGTAACTATCAGCAGTATATCGAGCGTATGACGAAGAGCTTCGATAAGACCACGAAAAGCCTGATCCCGTACTACGCGCTGCAGATGACGCGCGGCATCGAAAAGCCAAGGATCCTGGATGTGGGGATCGGTTCGGGCGTGGTTGGTCAGGCGATCCGGCAGGTGCTGCCGGAGGCGGTGATCTGCGGGATCGATATAGTCCAGAAAAACATCGACGACGCGCCGGAAGGCATCTATGATGAACTGTACTGCGTAAAGCTCCAGGAGATCGCCCAGGTGCCGATGAAGATGGACTTTGATGTTGTTCTTTTTTCTTCGGTGCTGCATGAGATCGGATCGTACGCGGAGCGTGACCGGTTCGCGATCTATCATATTACCGAGGCATTGAAGATCACGCATACGATCCTGAAAGAGGGCGGACATGTGATCATCCGGGACGGGCTGGCTTCTTCCTATCAGGCGGACGTGCCGCTGTCTCTGAAGACGAAGGAAGATTTTGCGGCGCTCCGGCGCTTTATCAAAGAGCGGCCCATGGCTGAATTTGACGTATATTCACGGGAAGAACTGGTGCGCCGGCTGGAGGAGGATCCCCTTAGAATGCCCAATAATGTCATCCGGGAATTTCTTTGTACGTGGACCTGGGGCCCGGCTTCCTGGCCGCGGGAGGTCGAGGAGAGGTTCTGTTATATGACTTTTCAGGAGTGGCAGAAATCGATCAGCGATGCCGGGTTCCGGCTGACGGTGAACGTGGAATCCTACGAGGAATATCCCAGGTATTTCGCGAAGATCGTGGAGGGATATGAACTGGATACGCCGATCATCGGTGTGTTTGTAGGGGAGAAAGCGGAAGAATAAAATAAAGGACTGAAGAAACGAAGGATTCGTTTTTCAGTCCTTTTGAATTTCGGTCGTTTTACAGCACCTCGGCCATCTGTCCCTGCTTGGGGAAGAGGCCGTACTGGCCTCCGGTATGGATGAACAGGATGTTTTCGCAGGAATCAAAGGTTCCCTTCTTTACTTCACTGTATAGTCCGTAGAAAGCTTTGCCGGTATAGACGGGATCGAGGATGATCCCTTCTTTCGCGGCGATGTCCGCGATAAATCTCAGTTCATCGGGTTTGGAGATTGCGTATCCCAGGCCTTTATATCCGTCGATAAAGGTAAAATCCTTATCTTCATCCGGGCTTTCTCCCAGAAGAGAGAGCGTTTCATTAACGATCGTCCCGCAGACTTCGGTAAAATGGTCCTTGTTGTAGCAGACCGTGACGCCAACGATCTTTTTCTTCCGGTCAAACAGCTTGTTTCCAAGATACAGGCCGCTGTAAGTACCGCCGGATCCGGTGGCACAGACGATCGCGTCAAAGGTGACGCCCAGCTTCTCTTCCTGAGCCATGATCTCCCTGAAAGCGTTCAGATAGCCAAAGTTGCCTATGCCGTTCGACGCGCCGACGGGAATGATATAGGGCTTTTTGCCCTCCTGCCGGTACGCTTCGGCGATCTCTTCGATCTTTTCGGAAACGGAAACATCTCCGTTTTCATCCAGCAGGGTGATCTTCGCACCGAACATCTGATCCAGCAGATAATTGCCTTCGGTATCCGGATCTTTGGAGATCTCCAGTACCAGATGGGAACAAAGTCCCAGCCTGGCAGCCGCCGCGGCGGTCGCCCGCGCGTGATTGGACTGGATCCCTCCGGCCGTGATCAGTACATCCGCGCCTTCCTTTAAAGCCTGAGCGATGGAAAATTCCAGCTTCCGGACTTTGTTTCCGGACATTTCCACACCGGTGAAGTCATCCCGTTTGATCCAGATGGACTTGCCCAGTTCCCGGGAAACATTCTTCAGCGGATAGATGGGCGTGGGAAGAGAGGCGAGCGAGATCCGGTCGATCTGATCGAGCTTTTCCGTCAGCATATCAATAACCGTAGTTGACTTCGATGACGATATCCTCGAAGGTGACCGCGCGGACTTCTCCGGGGCCTTCCGGTGAAGAGGGCTCATACTGAATGAGATAACCGTCTTCCTTGAACCGGGCAATAATGGTGTTCAGCTGCTCGCGGGTATCTGCGCAGATGCAAATGTGAGCAAGGCCCAGACGATTCGGATCCTTGGGAAGATCGACGGTCTCCGGCTTGCACATCAGCTCGATCCAGCCGGCTCCGTCCATATGCATGATGTAAGAATAATAGTTTTTCTCCGGATTGTCATAGGTCTTGAGAACTTTGGCTCCGAAATAGCTTTCGAAGAAGGCCTTGGCTCCTTCCAGATCTTTGACGAAGATACCTACATTTCTGAGATACATGATCATTTCCTCCGATTATGATTCGATTGTTTCCTGTGCCGTGCTTTCGACCGCGGGATCATCCTTTTTCGTCGTGGACGCCCAGGTCGTTGATTTGAAGATAAACTCTTTCGTCCGTTCTTTCTGAGGGTTCTCGAAGAACTCTTTCGCGGTATTCTCTTCCACGATCTCGCCGTCTTCCATGAACACGACCCGGGTCGCGACCTTCTTCGCGAATTCCATTTCGTGGGTGACTACCAGCATCGTCCAGCCTTCATCGGCCAGTTGTTTGATGACGTTCAGAACCTCGCCGGTCAGCTCCGGATCGAGCGCCGAAGTAGGCTCATCAAAGAATACAACTTCCGGATTGGTCGCGAGCGCGCGAGCAATCGCTACACGCTGCTGCTGACCGCCGGAGAGCTTGGAAGGATAATAGTCCATTCTGTCCGCAAGGCCGACCCGTTCGAGCAGATTCCTGCCGATCTCCTCGGCCTGGGCTTTCGGCATCTTCTGAGATACCCGAAGACCTAAGGTCACATTTCCGAGGGCGGTCTTATTTCCGTACAGATTGAAGTTCTGAAAAACAAAACCGACTTTCTGGCGATATTCCCGAAGATCCCTGGAAGAGATCTTTTTCATATCATACTGACGATCATTCAGGATGAGCGTGCCGCTGTCCGCTTTAGTCAGGTATCCGGCACAGCGAAGCAGGGTCGTTTTGCCGGAGCCGCTGGGGCCGAGGATAGCGACCACGTCACCCTGATTGACATCCAGGCTGACATTGTTCAGAACGACATTGTCACCGAACTTTTTATACACGTTTCGAAGGCTCAGCATCTTATCGTCTCCTCTCCAGGGCGGCTTCCGCTTTTCGCTGGAGGACGGTCAGGATCGAACAGAAGATCAGATAGATCAGACCGGCTTCAAGATAGAGCCAGAAGTAGTCATAGGTCCGGGCAGCGATACGCTGGGCCGTGGCCAGGATCTCGACCAGCGCGACACTGTAGGCCAGGGAAGTATCCTTGACAAGACCGATGATCGAGTTGGAAAGGGGTGGAAACGCGGTCCGAAGTGCCTGCGGCACGATGACGTGGATCATCGCCTGCCAGAAGGTAAGGCCGTCGCAGTAACAGGCTTCGAGCTGTCCGACCGGCACAGATTCGATCGCCGCGCGGACGGTTTCCGAGCAGTACGCGCCAATACTGAGCGACATGACGATCCATGCGCTGGTAAAGGAATTGAACTTGATCCCGATCGTAGGAAGGCCGAAGTACACGACAAACAGCTGTACGATCATGGGAGTGCATCGGATGATCCAGATATAGACCCTGACCAGGCGCTTCATGACCGGCACTTTGGCGATCTGTACGAGCGCGACGAGAAAAGCGATGAGAAGTCCGGTGGAAAAGGCGGCCAGCGTCAGCGGGATCGTGACTTTCAGGCCGACCATGAACAGTTTCCAGAAGGACTCTACGAGTTCGGTGAGGATTCGTTCAGTCATTGTAAACTCAATTATTCTCCGGTAGTAGTATCGACATCAAAATATTTCAGGGCAAGGGCAGACAGGGTGCCGTCCGTTTTGGCCTGTGCCAGGGCTTCATTGACGATAGCGATGAAGTCTTCGTTGCCTTTCAGGCAGGGGACATAGGCGTTGGGTTCGGGATCACTGACAACGATCACTTTGAACAGAGCTGCTTCTTCCGGATGGTTCTTGAAGTAGTCCGCAAAACCGACAGTAGTGCTGAAGGTGACTTCGGCACGACCATTCTTGACTTCGCTGATCGCCTGAGCGGCTTCCTTAACTTCGTCAAAGATGACACCGTTTTTCTCGGCGAACATACCGATCGTACTGGTGGGATCGTTGGCGGAAACTTTACCTGCCACGTCGGCGAGAGAATTGATCTCGTCGTTGTCCGCAAGGGTCATAATGGCGTACTGGGTATAGTTATAGGGTTCAGAGAAGTCGTATTTCTGGGCTCTTTCCTCGTTATAGGAAACACTGTTGATTACGGTATCGATCTGACCGGCGTCCAGTGCGGCGAAGATCGAGCTCCACGCGGTCTCGACGAATTCGATTTTTACGCCCATATAATCAGCGATGTACTTGGCAACTTCGACTTCAAAGCCGACGAGTTCATCTGTCGCTGTATCGTGGTACGTGTAGGGGCTCCATGTCCCTTCCGTACCGACGATGAGGGTGCCGCGTTCCTTAATGGTATCAAGAAGGCTCTTTTCCGCTGACTTCTGAGCACATCCGCTTAATGTGACACACAGGACTGCTACGAGCAGCAGAGCCAGGAACTTTTTCATCATTGTTTTTCCTCCTGAAAATGATTTCTAAAAACATCTTGAAAAAAATAGTCTTTAGGGTTACAATACTATCACACAACAATTCTTTTTACAAGTACTATCTTTTTTCATAGTGAGGTTTATTTTTCAAATGACTTGGGAAGAAAAGTATCAGGAGATTTTAGCCAGGATCCGGGAAGGAGGCAACATCTGCCCGATCATGTACGCGGTATCGGTGATCGGACAGAAATGGAAGATCCCGATCCTCTGGCAACTGGCGAAAAGCGAAAAGCCTATGCGGTTTTCCGAGATCCGAAAAGCGCTGAAGCTGACGGATGCCATGCTTTCCAAGACACTGGACGAGCTGGAAGAGCATAAAATGATCGAGCGGATTCAGTATGACTGTATTCCGCCGAGAGTGGAATATACCCTGAGCTGTAAGGGAAAGACCCTTCTTCCCGCGCTTCTGGCGCTTCGGGACTGGGGCGCGGAGCAGATCCGGGAAGAAAGCCGCAATTGTGAAAAAGAGTAAAAACACTCATAGAAGGAGGATATGTCATGCAGTTTGTGATCATGGGATTTGACGGCCCGAATATGCTCGAGAAAAGGATGAGCGTCCGTCCGGGACATCTGGCGAACATCGCGCGCATGAAAGAGAAAGGCCAGGTGATCATTGCCGGCGGCATGCTGGATGAGGAAGGAAAACTGAAAGGATCGGTCCTCGTTCTGAAGGTGGAGAACAAGGCGGAACTGGATGAGTATCTGGCCAATGAGCCTTATTATACCGAACATGTCTGGCAGGAAGTGCGCATCGAGCCGTACAACGCGGTCGTTGTGGATAACAAGAGCGTCTGAGGCCATAGGGACAATAAAGCCGCAGGGAACCTGTGAACAGGGCCCCTGCGATTTTTTTTGGAAAGAAATGAAATGCCGGCGGATTTGTGTTATGATGAAACACATACAGAAAACAGGAGCGGATGAGATGATACAATTTGGTATGCCCACACTGATCGAAAACCGGACGCTGGAGGAAAACGCGGCGCTTTGCGGGGAACTGGGACTTCGGTTCATTGAATTGAATATGAATTTTCCGGAATATCAGATCGATCAGCTGGAGGAAACGGACAGATTTTTGCATCTGGCAGAAAAGACCGGGATCTATTATACCATCCATCTGGATGAGAATCTGAATATCGCGGACTTCAATCCGCTTGTCTCGAAAGCCTATCTGGAAACGGTCAGGCGGACGATCGATGTGTCAAAAAAGCTGATATGTCTGCGGGATCGATACGGAGACAAAACACAGCCGCTGACGATCAACATGCACATGCATCACGGGATCTATATCACTTTGCCGGACCGGAAAGTTCAGATGTATGACCGTGATTTTGATACCTATATGAACTCTTTTGCCGTCTTTCGCTCTTTCTGTGAGGACTGGATCGGGGACAGCGAGATACGGATCACGGTGGAGAATACCGATGGATTTCACGGATTTGAGAAAAAGGCCATCAAGTATCTGCTGGAAAGTCCGGTATTCGGGCTGACCTGGGATATCGGTCACTCTAAAGCGGTAAGAGAGAAAGACGTCCCGTTCATCCTGGAACATCAGGACCGGCTGATCCATTTTCATATGCATGACGGCAAAGAAAACCCGCCAAAGAATCATCTGGCGCTGGGAGACGGAGAGATCGATCTCGCGGACAGACTGAAACTGGCGGAAAAGAGAAATGCCCGTTGTGTGCTCGAAACAAAGACGATCGAAGCTTTGAGAAAGTCCGTAAAGTGGCTGAAAGAAAACTGTACAGGGAGCTGCTATGAATACACCTAAAACGGATGAGCGCTCGTACGCTGCTTTTATCAGCTATCGGCATCTGCCGCTGGATCGGGAAGCAGCCATCAAAATACAGAAGAGGATCGAGAACTTTGTCGTACCGAAGGAATACCAAAGCCGTACCGGAGGGAAGAAACTCGGCCTTTGCTTCCGCGACGAAGACGAACTTCCCGCTTCCGCGAGCCTGTCGGGAAGCATCAAGTACGCGCTGGATCATTCACAGTATCTGATCGTGATTTGTACACCGCAGCTGCAGCTATCTCAGTGGTGTATGGCGGAGATCCAGTATTTCCTGCAGACCCACGACCGGAATCATATACTGGCCGTGCTGGCGGATGGAAGTCCGGAACAGTCCTTTCCGGATATGCTGCGTTTTATCCGGGACAGAAACGGCAATATCCTGGCGAACGTCGAGCCGCTGGCCGCGAATATCTCCAGCCCGGACCACACGATCAACAGGAAGAGCTTCAAGAAGGAGAGTCTGCGGCTCTGCGCCGCTATCCTGGGCTGTCCGTTCGACGCACTGTGGCAGCGCGAACATCGAGCCAGGACGACAAGGCTTTTGATGGCGGCAGCGGCTGGTCTTGCCGTTATGGCCGTCATTGTCGGCGTGGTATTGGTGAAAAACGCGCAGATTTCTCAAAAGAACCTGGAACTGGAAAAGAATCTTTCCACCGCGTTGGTGGACGCCGGAATTTCCAAACTGGAAAACTATGACTTGTTCGGTGCGCTGGGAGACGCGTTGGCTGCGGTGGAAGGAAAAGATCCGGACATTTACGATCACCGGGTGGAAAAACTCCTGAATGACGCGTTAGGAGCTTATAGTCCTGGGAAATACCGATGTGTACCAATGGGTTCGCAGCCGACGGATATCGAGAGCCTGTGCGCTTCGGCCGACGGGAGGATCGCGTTTACCGCCGACCAGGTGGGAAACATTGCGGCCCTGGATATGACGAGCGCAGAGGCGATATGGAACGTCCCTCTGAATACGACAGGCACGCCCCGGTTGTACGCGGTAGGAAACGGATATCTACTTTGCAAATATCCGGAAAAGCTGACAGCTTTATCCATGACCGACGGGTCTGTCGTCTGGACGTATGAATACAGTCTGCCCAATCAGTTTCAGGTCATCTCCGATGATCAGTCGTTATTCGCGGTACTGGACTGGAACATGAGCCTGGAAGACGTCACCAATGAACTGAGACCGGGGGAAAAGGATAAAGCGAGCATGCGGCCTGGATCATCTGCGGATATGTATATCGAAGTTCTGGATACCAAAACCGGCGAAACAGTCTGCCGCTATCTCCTTCCGGACGATCCATATCATATCTGTATCAGTGCGGAGGATCATATCTTTGATTACAGCGCTGATTTTTCCGATGACAATTCGATCCTGGCTTTCGCGCTTCCCACACTGCAGGAAGACGGGCAGGGTGTGCTGCTCTTCCAGGGGACCTGGGAAAACGGATATCAGCTGAACATGATCCAATACCTGGTCGTTTCACCGGAGATGATCCCGGGAATGGAGATCGCGTCGGACAACAGCTCCGTATACTTTTCCATGATCTGCAGGAAACTTCTGTATTCGCTTATCTGTTATCCGGATCCGGCTCAGGAAATGATCCAGAACAGCTGGTACAGTTCTCTCTCTTCATCCACCGGTATGAAAAGTGATTACAAATATAAGGAAAGAACTTACATACCATTGGTTTCCGGTGAGAGTCAGTATGTAGTAATTCTGGGTAACAGCGTCTATCTGATCGATAAAAAAGACGGGAGCCTTTACAATTTCTGGACACTGGAAAGCCCGGTCGTTTCCGCGATATGGTCAGACAAAGAAGCCGGGGAGCTGGAACTGATCACGGAAGACGGGAAGCTGATCTTTTATCAGATCCCTTATCACACAGACGATAAATCTGTAAGCGCGCTCTTCATGGACCTGCCGGTTGAGAATCTCTCTGCGGTATATCGCTGTTTTAATCAGTCAAAGGATCTTTACAGTGATTATGTTCTTGCCGCGTCAAGGATACAGCCCGGATTCATGCTGGCTATGTTTTTGGCTTGCGATAAGGATTACGAAAAAAGTTTCATGTCATCCGACACCGACTGCGCTTTTGCGGAGCCGACCCCATCCGGGGACAGGATCATGTGTTTCTTTCCGGACGGTCAGGATGAAAATCTGGCGCATGTGAGAACCGTTGAAATAGAGACCGGGATAGTCATGGAAGACGCGACGGTCAGTCTTGCTCCGTATACGTTTCCCCTGCACAAGCAGGACTTCAGGCCGCTTCCGACTGATGAAAGTCATTTCCTGCTCTATGGAAGGATCTACGGACTGGACGGGACAGTGGAAGAAATAGACGAGACGCCGGATGATGATGAGAAGTACCTGGCGGCGGTGCTGGAAAACGGGCAGCTACTGTATATTTGCTATACCGAACCGACCGGAGCGTCGGTACCGTCATTCGGCGCACTGGGGGCGAAGACTGTATGGGCAGCTGCCGACTGTTATCTGGACGGCAGGAAAGTGGAAGAATGCGCGTCGATCCAGGATGGTATTGCCATGCAGTATGACGCGTTCGACAGTTTTCTGGATCATTTTGCCGTCGGGAAAAACGGGTGGATCGCCGGATGGGGCTATCCCTTGATGCTGGAGGAGACGATCGCGGCTACCGAGTATACACCGGCTTTCTATCAGACAGTGGTATCGGATAAAATGATGCTCGTGGCGAAAAACGTGAAAACAGGATATAAACTGATGATCACGGAGGACGTAGATGAGTTCACAGTGACCCATATGGTCCTGTCCAATCAGGAACCGTATCTGGCTGTCGTTTACGATGTAGGGGCAGTATCGCTGTATGATCTGAAGAAACAGAAAGCGGATTCTCTTACCGAAAAGATCCATTATGCCAAGGGAGAGATCCGGGAGATCTGCTTCTCTGATTCCGACAGGTATCTGCTGATCCTGACCGTGAACGGACGGGTGGACTGCTTTGATGTGGAGACCAAAGAACTGGTCTTTTCTCTGACACATTGTTTCAGTGATTCCTCCGGGGATCTGATCGATCGCTTCTACGCGGTGGAAGAACCGGAAAATGAGAGGCTGGTCCTGTTTGCCGCCAATGAAAGCGGAAAAACAGATCTGGACGATTACAGAGCCAAATACTGGACGACAATGCTGGATACAGCCTCCTGGGAGGTCACGCTCCGGACAGAGGACATCTGCTGGTGGTCAGTCAAGCATGAAAAGGCAGTCATCGTAACCGGACCTCTGATCGGTACCTGTCGGATCCACACAATAAAAGACCTGACCGAGTGGGCCAGGTCCTTTGTGGAAGAATGAAAGGAGAAGACATGAATCAGAAAGTATATTTCGCCGGATCCATCCGGGGCGGAAGAGTGGACGCCGGACTGTATCAGCGAATGATCGAATATATCCAGCGGACGGATATCGTACTGACCGAACATGTCGGACATCCGGAACTGAACCTTCTGGAACAGGGCAGGAACAAGGATGTCGAGATCTACCAGCAGGATACGGGCTGGCTTCGGGAAAGCGACCTGCTGATCGGCGAATGCACCTGCCCGTCGCTGGGCGTCGGTTATGAGCTGGCCTACGCGGAGAAGATCGGCGTTCCCTGCTATCTTTTCTATGACCGGACCAAGACTCAGCTTTCCGCCATGCTGACCGGCGATCCGTATTTTAAAGTCTATCCGTACGAAACAGAAGAGGAGATCTATCCTCTGCTGGACACGATCCTGAAAAAGGGACTGTAGCAAAAAGCTTCTCCGATTTCACTTGGGAAAAGATTGGGCATATTCTCATGTTTTTCCTTATCTGCCCCAAGCCTTTGGTGCGTTTAGTGCATTTTCAGGATTCGCCGCCCAGTACATTTTTGCATTATTGGGCGGCTGATCAACTTGAGGAGTTATCCTTTCTAAATCCTGGGCGAGAAGAGCCTCTTGACTGGCATCTGGCCCAGAGATTTCAATGATCTGACGACTCGTTTGGGCGAAGAAGTGATTTTTAAAGACTAGCTTTTCCAATTCTTAGATAAGATAGCTCGTCAGGGCGATATCTTATCCAAAAAACACAGGCAATTTTGGACGACGGAAGAAGAATAAAAGCTAAACGCCCCAAAAGGCTTACAGAATCGTTTCATCACAGTGAATTGCAACCTGGAGAAGGAAAAAGAGGGACGTAGCAAATCTTTTTTGCTACAGTCCCTCGTCTGTTATACGGGACAGGAAGATCAGATGTTCAGATTTCTTTCGGGCTGCTTTTTGATGGTTTCGTCGGGCAGAGCCTGGAGCAGACCGTAGTCGGGGAAGAGCTGGTTATTCTTCAGCTGATGACGCTTGTAGAGGTCTTTCTCAGCGACTTTGATCTCGTTGTAATCCTTGTTGATCTTGTCTACCATAGGCAGTGTGCTCGCGGCAAGAGAGATCGTGGGCTGCGTTCTTCCCCAGCGGGTACGGACGTAGTTGGTCCGGTCTACGAGAACGTTGCAGCGATCCTTGGGGGCATCGCCGGCCTGCGCGAGGACGCCGAGAATGTTGACACTCTGACCGAACCGGCGGTTGACGCCTTCATCGCGGCCGAGGGCTTTCTTTCCTTTCTGATAGATCTCGGTTTTGTCGAAGATCGACTGCAGCTGACGGTCATAGGTTTCAGGATCGCTGGTGTCGATGGCGTCCAGGCTGTCCATCAGGTTGCACCATTTGGAGGAGCGATTCTGCTTGGAGTCGAACGTGCCGGCCTCTTTCAGCATCTTCAGCTTCTCGAGCGTTTCTTTTTTCCTGGCAGTGGTGCAGGTGCTGAACGGAGAAACAAAGGACTGCATGGTGCGGGTGAAGTCTTTAGAGCGGAGGATCTTTTCCATCCGGGCCGGATTCTTGGAGAGCTGAACGAACATCGGCATTTCCTTGATCTGAGCCGCGCGCTTTTTCAGCTGCGCTTCGGAAGGATTCGCGTTGGGGTTCTGCACACGGAAAGTCGTCTCGGCAAGACCCTTGGCGAGATCTTCCTTCGGGTTCTCGGAAAAGAAATAATCACCATCTTTGGTGGAAAGGATCGGATCATCGGCTGATCCGGCTTCCGGCTCTTTGCCGGGAGTTCTGATGGGATCAAAGTCGGGATTCAGATGGCGGACGTTCAGATCCATCTGTAAGAAGTTCGAGGTCCCGTCGAGCGCGTTGTCCAGGAGCCGGCTGCTGGAGTTGCTGATGGGCTCATCGAGGACATTCGCGATCAGTTTGTAGTTGGTCTGGTGATTCTGCAGATTTCTCTGACCGAGAAAAGCGGGCAGCGTGGAGACCTTCTTCAGATTCTGCGCATAACGCTCCGGCTCTTCTTTCGGATCTACGTGAACGAGATTATTGAGGGCGGCGCTGTATTCGTTCAGTTTATCTCCTACCTTCTGATAGATTTCATTATCCTCATCCGAGAGATCCGGATCTCTGCTGACTTTGGTCTTCATAAGACGGCCGGCCACCTGAAGCTGTGAGGAAAGCAGGGTGACAGAGGTCGGTACATCCAGTGCACCGTAGGCGGTCCGCTTTTTGCCCTGCAGGTCTTCCATGGAAATAATGGAACATTCTTCCGGCTCGGCATTTTCGTCGATATAATCGGACGGATCATTGAGCGCGGAAAAGTACTGATGACGTTCGCCGCGGCGGTATTCTCTCTGACGTCCGCGAAACAGATCTTCCGGAGCACCTTCTTCAATATCCTGCGCTACACGGCTGCGGCGGTAATTGCCGATATCCGTCAGGGTCTCGGCGGCATCTTCAAAGGTCTCGGTCTGCCATAAGGCATCAAACTCGGCGGAACCGGTGACGGCGGGAGAATTGGGATATACGTCCTTCAGCTGGGTATACATATTGTCCAGTTCGTTAGAAGCCTGCATGGCGCCGCGCATGGCGCTGCGGATCGCTTCCTGATTTCTGGGCTGAGCGTCGAGAGCTTCTTTGAGCTCGCGTTCTTTCTCTAAGAATTCCTGTGTTTTATTCTGGAGATACTCGACCAGTTTCAGCTCGGCTTCCTCATTGGGAGAGAAATCTTCGTCGTCTTCTCTGGCTGAAAGGTCCTGGTAGCGGGCGGTAAGGGTGTTTAAATATGCGTTGATCTTCTGTACGTCCTGGCCCTGATCCTGGGCGCCGGACTGATTGGCGATATGGGCTACGATCTGTTCTAATCTTGGCATGATATATGATCCTTTCGGGAAATTTAATTCTGATATGTATATCATACAGCATTTCTTCGGGTTTTCAAGACTTTTGGCCAATCAGGCATAAAGGTGGCATAAAAAACTTTCTGCTGAAATCATGGACGGATTATGGTAGAATGGAAAGGCTAGAACGGCTTTGCCTCGGGCAGGCCGATGGAAAGTGAAAGGATTGAACAAATTGAGATATTTATTTACATCGGAATCGGTAACAGAAGGGCATCCGGATAAGATCTGCGACCAGATCTCGGACGCGATCCTCGACGCGCTGCTCGCGGCGGACCCCAAGAGCCGCGTCGCGTGCGAAACGACGGCCACGACCGGTATGGTCACAGTCATGGGCGAGATCACGACAGAAGCCTACGCGGACATCCCGCGGATCGTCCGAAACGTCGTCAACGAGATCGGCTATACCCGCTCGGATTACGGGTTCGACGGGGACACCTGCGCGGTGATCACCTCCATTGACGAGCAGTCGCCAGATATCGCGATGGGCGTGGACGCATCCTACGCGTATCAGCAGGGAGCGCGCGAAGACCTCTACGAAAAGACCGGCGCCGGCGATCAGGGCCTGATGTTCGGCTATGCCTGCAGTGAGACGCCGGAATATATGCCGTTGGCCATTACCATGGCGCACAAACTCTGCCGCAGACTGGCAGAAGTGAGAAAAAGCGGCGAGCTTTCATACCTTCGTCCTGACGGCAAGAGCCAGGTCACGGTGGAATATGTGGATGGAAAAGTCAGGCGGATCGATACCGTCGTCCTCTCCACC
This sequence comes from Bacillota bacterium, assembly GCA_017442735.1. GTDB lineage: Bacteria > Bacillota > Clostridia > Lachnospirales > Bianqueaceae > RUG760. The sequence goes on along the minus strand of JAFRZE010000023.1, from coordinate 39,541 downwards.
CAGCACGACCCGGATGTTTCCCAGGAGATATTGCGCCGCGATATCCTCGAAAAGGTGATCCGCGCTGTGATTCCGGCCGAGTATCTGGACAGCGACACGAAATTCTTTATCAACCCGACGGGGCGGTTCGTGATCGGCGGACCGCAGGGAGATACCGGTCTGACCGGTCGGAAGATCATTGTGGATACCTATGGCGGCGCCGCGCGTCACGGCGGCGGTGCTTTCTCCGGCAAAGATCCCACGAAAGTCGACCGTTCGGCCTGCTACGCGGCACGGTACACGGCGAAAAACCTGGTGGCGGCGGGACTGTGCGAACGGTGCCAGATCCAGCTGGCATACGCCATCGGCGTAGCCCGTCCCGTTTCGATCATGGTGGACACCTTCGGGACCGGAAAAGTGCCGGATGAGAAGATGGTGGAGATCGTGAGTCGTCACTTTGATTTCAGACCGGCGGCGATCATCGACAAGCTGGATCTGAGACGGCCGATCTACCGCCAGACGGCCGCGTACGGACACTTCGGAAGGATGGACCTGGATCTTCCGTGGGAGCGACTGGATAAAGTAGATGAACTGAAAGCAGAGATCTGATGGAATATCTGGATATCGTTGACGAAAACGGACAGCCGACCGGCGAAACAGTGAGCCGTGAAGAGGCGCATCAAAGAGGGATCCGGCACCGGACCGCCCATGTATGGATCGTACGGAATTTCCGGGGAGAAAAGATGCAGATCCTGCTGCAGAAGCGCAGTCAGGAAAAGGACTCATTCCCCGGGTTTTATGATACTTCGTCAGCCGGACATATTCCGGCCGGATGTGAACCCGTGCCTTCGGCCATTCGGGAGATGGAAGAGGAACTGAGCATCAGCGCGGAACCGGAGGAGCTTACCTACATAGGGAAATTCCTGAACGAGTATGAAATGGTCTTTCACGGGAAACCCTTCCGGGACAATGAAGTGACCTTTGTCTATATCTATCAGGAGCACGTATGGATCCGGGATCTCGTCCTGCAGAAGTCGGAAATAGACGAAGTACAGTGGTTCGATCTGGATGAAGTGCGCGAAGAGATCCGCTACAACCGGGAACGTTTCTGTATGCCGGAAGAAAGCATGGATATCCTGATCGCATGGCTGGACGAACAAAAGAAAATAGAAGAGAAGCGGAAAGCCCGTGAAAAAGAAGAAGCCGCGAAGAGAGAAGCACTTCACAGGCAGGAGGCCATTCGCGTCTGGACGGATGAACTCAGGGACATGACGGAATTTGCCCTGAAGGAACTGGATGAGACCTGCTCGTTGACAGAACTGCAGAAAGTGCAGGCACGGATCCTGTTCAGGCAGTTCGTATGCGACCGAACGAGCCGTGAGATCATCTTTGCCGAAGGATTTCGACTGGAAGAAGAGAACGAGATCGAGAAACCGATCTACCGGCAGCTGATGGGTGAAGTTTTTCCGGAAGGCTGTGAACTGCCGGAGCTGGTCCGTTTCCGGAATTTCTGCCTGCAGGGCGTCTGCCGGAACGGCCTGTTCCATATCTGTCTGAAACAGCTGCTCGGAACGGCCTGCCGGGCGAACGCGCAGGGATTCGCCAGTCTGGCCGATGGCCTGATGGCCGGGATGGATAAACGGATCAAAAAGTTTAAGAAACACCGGGAGCAGCTTCGCCGCAGCAAGGAATACCGGGACGACGAACCGCCGCCCGGCATGGATGAATTCGAATACATCGACTGGGTCATCACACACTGATCCGGTTGGAACTGAAATCCGGAGGTATTATCATTGATCAAAGTTGCTTTTTTTGATACGAAGGCCTATGATAAAGAGTCCTTTGAGAAGGCAGGAAGGGATTCCGGCCTGACATTCAAGTTTCTGGAAACCAAGCTGACCGAGGATACAGCCGAACTTGCGAAAGGGTATGATGTGGTCTGTGTTTTCGTGAATGATACAGTAAATGAGGCTGTGATCGATAAGCTTTATGAGGGCGGTGTCCGATTGATCGCATTACGCTGCGCTGGGTACAACAATGTGGATATCCGGCATGCATATGGAAAAGTCCATGTCGTTCATGTCCCAGCCTACTCACCGTACGCAGTCGCGGAACATACTGCGGCGCTGTTGCTGACGTCGGTCCGGCGGATCCACAAGGCTTATAACCGGACCAGGGATTTCAACTTTTCGCTTGGCGGACTCACGGGATTCGATCTTCACGGTAAGACGGTCGGCGTCATTGGGACCGGTAAAATCGGCCGGATCTTTATCGACATCTGCCGTGGTTTCGGTATGCGCGTGATTGCCTATGACCGGTTTCCGGCCGAGGGAAGCGGGATCGAATATGTGAGCCTCGACGAATTGTTTGACCAGAGCGATATTATTTCACTGCATTGCCCGCTGACCGAAGAAACGCGGCATCTGATCAATGCCGAAGCCATTGAGAAGATGAAAAAGGGCGCAGTGATCCTCAATACTTCCCGCGGCGGTCTGATCGACGCGGAGGCGCTGCTCGCGGGGATTCGCGCAAGAAAGGTTGGCGCGGCGTGCCTGGATGTATATGAAGAAGAGGCGGATGTGTTCTTTGAGGATCGATCCGGGCACATTCTGGATGATGAGCTGCTTTCGCGCCTGATCTCCATGCCGAATGTGATCGTTACCTCCCATCAGGCATTTCTGACGGAAGAGGCACTGGAGAATATCGCCGATACGACGATTGCGAACATTCTTTCTTATTATGAGAAGGATGGTCTTTTAGATAACGAACTGTGCTATCGATGCGGAAATATCGAGAAATGCAAAAAAGCGCGGAAAGAACGGTGCTTCTGAGGAACTGAACAAAAGGAGGAAACGAGGATGGCGGAAGGGACGGAGAAACTCTATCATCTTCAGATCGCGAAGGGCGACGTCGGACGGTATGTGATCCTGCCGGGCGACCCGAAGCGCTGCGCGAAGATCGCGCAGTATTTCGACGATCCGGTCTTTGTCGCGGACAATCGTGAATATATCACCTACACCGGCACGCTGGACGGTGTGAAAGTGAGCGTCACTTCCACCGGCATCGGCGGACCGTCCGCGGCGATCGCGATGGAAGAGCTGGTACAGGCCGGCGCCGATACCTTTATCCGGGTCGGTACATGCGGTGGCATGCGCCTGGATATCAAGGGCGGTGATGTGGTGATCGCGACCGGCGCGATCCGGATGGAAGGAACGAGCAAGGAATACGCACCGATCGAATTCCCGGCGGTAGCGGACTATGAAGTGACCGGCGCGCTGGTTTCGGCGGCCAGGGAACTGGGGATCACGCATTATGTCGGCGTTGTGGAATGCAAGGATTCATTCTACGGTCAGCATGCACCGGAGAGAATGCCGGTCAGCTATGAACTGTTGAATAAGTGGGAAGCCTGGAAGAGGCTGGGAACGCTGGCTTCGGAGATGGAATCCGCGGCGCTTTTTATCGCGGCCGCGAGTCTGGGCGTACGGGCAGGTTCGTGCTTCCTGGTATGCGCGAATCAGGAACGGGCGAAAGCCGGACTGGATAATCCGCAGGTCCATGATACGGACATCGCGATCCGTACTGCGATCTGCGCGGTCCGGAACCTGATCCGGGCGGAGAGGACGAACCATGGATAAGCTGGTGGATTATGTTCAGTGGATGGGAGATTTTCCTATCTCGATGACAGGATTTCTCGACGCGGACGCGCTGATCTTCTGTGCGCTTTCCTACTTTGACCTATCGCCTGTCTTTTCAGACGGTGCGGAGGATCATAAGGTCCGGGACTGTCAGCAGATGATCGATGAAAACCAGGTCAGAGTCATGATCACCGGCGGGGATGAAGGATATCCAGAGCTTCTGGCTGCCGCGGTTCGGTCGAAACGGTTCGGGGATCTTCGGATGAGTGACTACCGGGATGTATTTCGCACGGAGCCGCCGCTGCAGTTCTCGGCGGTCTGTTTCCATGACGATCAGGACTTTTCCTTCCTGGCCTACCGGGGGACTGACAGCTCGCTGGTGGGCTGGAAAGAGGATTTCATGATCAGCTTCACCCGGACAGAAGCGCAGGAGATGGCACTGGAATACGCGAAAGCTAAGATCCATCCCGGGCGGCGCTGGTATATCGGCGGTCAGTCCAAGGGCAGCAATCTGGCGTTGTACGCCTCCTGCCTGCTGGATGATGAAAAGTGGGACGCGGTCGAGCGGCTATATCTGCTGGACGGACCGGGATTCTGTCCGGAAGTGATGGACGTCTCGCTGATCGAACGGATCGATCCGAAGACGGTGCAGGTCGTTCCGCGCTTCTGTGTCGTCGGAAAGCTGTTCGCGCCACAGATCACGGATACCCGGATCATTCAGTCATCGGCCTTCACTTTTCTGCAGCACGCAATGATCACTTGGGGGATCGATCATGGAAAGCTGGCGCTTTCGGAGGAACACGATCCGGAGAGCCTGATCGTGAACCGGACTATGGACGAATGGATCAGAGATATTTCTCAGGAAGAACGGCCGATCTTTATTGACGAGCTGTTCGGCGCGCTTTCCGCGGGAGGAGCCGATACCCTGGAAGCGCTGAAGACCGGCGGACGGGAAGGGCTGGAAGCGATCCTGAAAAGACTGGGAGATGCCAGCGATACAACGAAGAAGACCCTGTCGGATCTTCCGAAATACGCGATGAAAGTCCGGATAGACGATCTTCGAAAGAAGATCTCTGACGGGTTGGATGAATGGAAAAAGAAAAAGGAGAACAAGTCATGACATTGATCGATCCCGAAAGCTATATCAACAGTCTGAGTGGCTGTACCTATGAAGAACTGATCCAGGAACGGGAGCGGTTGATGCGTTTTGTCCTGGAATTCGAGATCCGGAAGAAGAAGGGCAAGAAAGAGAAAAAAGAGCAGGACCTCGACGTCGATCCGGAAATGATTTACAAGATGTATCTGCGCTATCTCTCCAAGCTCTTCAAGCTGATGGAGAAGAAGTACCGGAAGAAATCCCTGAAAAAAGAAGAGAAGGAAAAAGAGGCCGAGGCCGCGCCGAAAAGCAATCTTCCGTGGAATCACTGAGGACCGGTGGAATAAAACCTGGAGGCATTTTCATGTTTTCTCATCTGTTTATCGCGGCGGGAAAAGAATACGCGGACTTCGGACATCACGTGCCGGCGCCGTATCTGAGGAAAAGCTTTCTCGTCAATGCGGGGCTTAAAAAAGCGGAAGTGACCGTCTGCGGCCTGGGATTTTATGATATTTTTGTGAATGGTCAGCGGATCACGAAAGGTCCGCTGGCTCCTTATATTTCAAACCCGGATGATGTTCTTTACTATGATGTATATGATCTGACACCCTATCTTTCACCGGGCGAAAATGTGCTGGGATTCATTCTCGGAAACGGTTTTCTGAACAACGTGGGCGGCAAAGTCTGGGATCTGGACCTGCCTGATCAGGCACGGTTCCGTTCAGCACCTAAGCTGGCGCTTTTCTGCGAGCTGACCTACGCGGATCCGGATGGAGGATCCGAAACGAAGGAATCTTTCGAAGCCGACGAGACTTTCCGGACCCATCCCTCTCCGCTTCTCTTTGATGATCTTCGGTGCGGGGAATTCTATGACGCGCGTTTGGAGATCCCCGGATGGGCCGAACGCGGCTTCGACGATTCGCTGTGGAGTCCGGCGATCCCGGCTGAGATGCCGCGGGGAGAAATGCGCCTTTGCGCGGCGGAACCGATCGTGACCGAGCGGGAACTGTCCCCGGTCAGCATCCGCCGCGGAGGCGTGTCGCTCTGGCCCGATCCCCGAAAAAACCTGCCCGTCTTTCCGGTACCTGAGGACGAACCGAAAGAGGGCTGGATCTATGATTTCGGCCTGAACAGCGCAGGCAACGTCCGGCTGAAGATCCGCGGTCAGCGCGGACAGAGAGTGATCCTTCGCTTTGGCGAAGTGCTGGCGCCGGACGGAGGACTCGATCTTCGCGGCATGACCTTCGAGCCGCTGGAATATCTGTTTAAAAACATCTACATCCTGAAAGGCGGCGAGGAGGAGATCTTTATCCCGCGCTTTTCTTACATGGGTTTCCGGTACTGTCTGGTCCTTGGTATCGAGGAGGCACAGGCCACCAAAGACCTGCTGAGATTTGAGATCATGCACTCGGGATTTGGCTCGGCGGGATCCTTTTCCTGTTCGGACCCGGTGGTGAACGCGCTGCAGGCGGCTGCCAGAAACGCGGATCTTTCGAACTTTTTCTATTTTCCGACGGATTGTCCGCACCGGGAAAAGAACGGCTGGACCGGCGACGCCAATCTCTCGGCGGAACAGATGCTCCTCAATTTCCGTGTGGAGAATAGCCTGAAAGAATGGCTTCTTTCGATCCGCAAAGCGATGAATGATGAAGGCGCGATCCCCGGTATCGTGCCGACGGCCGGGTGGGGCTTCGCCTGGGGCAACGGACCTTCCTGGGACGCGGTGCTTTTCTATCTTCCCTACTATATCTGGCTCTACCGAGGAGAGGAACAGATCATCCGCGAAAACGCCCATGCCATGATGCGGTACCTGGATTATCTCTCCGGCAGGCGGGACGAGAAGGGCCTGGTGCATATCGGGCTCGGCGACTGGCTGCATGTGGGCCATGAAGAACCCGCGACGCCGCTGGAAGTGACGGATACCCTGAAGAGCATGCACATCGCGCGTCTGGCAGCGCTTATGTTCCGTGTGATCAGAAAGCCGCTGCAGGCCGTTTTCGCGGAAGGCCTGTTCGAAAAGCTGAAAGCTTCCGCCCGCAGAGAGTTGCTGCTCCCGGACGGAGCGACCGTGCTTGGCCGGACACAGACCGGACAGGCCATGGGCATCGCTTACGGCCTGTTTGAAGAGGAGGAAAAACGCGCGGCGTTCGATGTGCTCGTCCGGGTGATCCATGAAGCGGGCGATAAGATCGACTGCGGCTGCATCGGCATTCGGCCGCTGTTCCATGTACTGGCAGCGTTCGGAGAGGCGGAGCTTGCCTACCGGATGATCGTGGGACCGGAGTTCCCGTCCTACGGACACTGGATCCTGGAGGAGGACTGCACGGCACTCTTCGAGTCGTTCCAGAAGGCAGGAGAGATCCCTCAGTCAAAGAACCATCATTTCTTCGGAGATATCAGCGGCTGGTTCTACCGCGAACTGGCCGGTCTGAAGATCAATCCATATGAACGGGATTTCTGTGAGATCGAGATCTCGCCGAAGTTTATCCCGCAGCTTGATTCGGTACGGGCCGAACATCAGCATCCCGCGGGCCTGATCCGGATCAGCTGGCAGCGAAGCGGCGAAAAGATCGACCTGACGGTCGAAGTACCGGAAAAGATCCATGGGATGATCCGCCTGCCCGCCGGCTGGGTCTTCGCGGGCACCGGCGATGCCTGCGAGGTACTACGATTTCCTGTGGCAGAGAAATCGTGTTGTATGGTACAATAAGAAGAGATAACAAAAAGATAAGACGGGAGGCGAGGAATGAGGATCAGTGAAGTACTGGTAAGAAGAAAGAACAAACTGAATCTGAAGTCGGGCAGCGGTGCCGAAAAGGATACCCAGGTCCTTTTATACAGCATGCTGAAAAATATCGAGGCTCTGGGCTATTCCCTGAGCGCGGACGTCATGCGACTCCTGCTGGAATACAGCGAAGAAGAGCTGAAAGAGCTGTATTTCGAACTGTTGCCTGTGCTGAAATGGCTGAAAGGCGCGGATGTAGAATATAAGCCGATGTATAAAGGCTTTCCGGAAGAAGTGGCACAGAAGAACGAAGTGGAGCTTTTCTTTAACGCGATCGTCCACTATGTGACGGACGGACACTGGATGCCGGCTTCGGAAAAGAAGGAACGCCTGCCGCTGTATGAGACGACGGCTGAGACGGAACTGGGCCTCGGAACAGAGGAGGATATCCGGGAGATCGCGAAAAACCTGCTGGGCAGCAAAACATCTCTTTCCGAACAGGATAAAGATGATCTCAAAGCGATCATAGCGGAGCAGGGAATCGAAAACTGTCTGCCGGACCAGATCCCCATGAAGGAGATTCTGGCCCTTTTCTCGCAGTTTCTGCTGAAGGAATTTTGGAACAGGACGCCTGATGAACTGGCCGTACTGCTGCAGCCGTATTTTCAGACCGCCACGGATGTACTGCGGCTGATCGCGGCGCTCTCGGACAGCGATATCTCGCTGGCGGAATCACCGCGGATCTGCAGGCTTTCCCGCAGAGAACGCCGGATGATCATGGATCTGCTGGCCGGGATCAGAAACCCGCTGGAGGATATGTTCCGTTACCGGGAAGAATGGATCCGGGCAGGAGAAAGGATCCATCCCGGTGAATATCAGAACGAAAAATACGCTGCCATCCGGGAATGTTTCCGGAAGATCCGGAATAATGAAAGACCCCTATTTTTCGGCGGCCAGGTCGAACAGCTGCTCCTTTCCGGAGATACGCTGGCGGCAGCGAAGCTGCTGATGAGCCGGCCGGGAGAATTCGTTCGCCGGCTGGATGTGCTGCTTCGGCGGACCAAGGAAGAGGAAAAGCAGGAAGAGATCCTGGATCTGTTTGAGCAGGTGGGAGATAAGGTCTCCGTACCGGTGCTCCTGCAGGCCATGACGCATTTCGACTATCGGGACGATAATGAGATCCGCGTGTTTTTCCCGAAAGGTATGCTGGCAAAAGCCATGGGGATCCGTAATGATCTGAAGAGTCTGAATCCGCTTTCCATGCTGCGCGTTCGGACAGCCGGCGTCTGCCGGGATCTGCTCCGTAAGCAGTTCAGGGAAAGGCCGCCCATGGGCAAGGTCTTTATCTCGGAGGATATAAAAAACTATCCCGTTCCCTTCAGTCAGCGAAGCGCGTCTTCCGGCGCGAAGCTACTGCTTAGGGGCAGCCAGGTTCCGATCGACGGTGATATCAGGACGATTCGTGCCTTCGTTCACTGGACGAACCTGGATGATTCGAAAGATGATAGTTCCCGGATGGACATCGATCTGTCCGCCGCGTTCTATGACAGGGACTGGCAGTATGTGACGCACATTTCCTATACGCAGCTGCGGGATGGGAGGATCGAAGCTTATCATTCGGGAGATATCGTAAACGGCGGACCGGCAAGCGGAGAAGGCGTCGCGGAGTTTCTCGATGTGGACATCGACAAAGTGGCCGAGGTCGCGCCATATGTCGTGTTCCAGGTCTACAACTATACAGAACAGTCCTTCAAGACCATGCCGAACGTGCGCTTCGGCTGGATGTATCGCGAAAAACCGGAATCCGGGGAGATCTTTGAGCCAAGGACAGTGAAAAACCTGTTTCATCTTTCAGCCGATTCCACCGTGGTGATCCCGGCTATCCTGGACTGCCTCAAGAGAAAACTCATCTGGTGCGATATCATCAAGCCGGGCCGCAACGAGTATTTCGGGAACAATCTCGAGAGCAACTTCCACGGCGTGACAGCGATCGGCTACGCGATGACGCATTTGAGAAAACCCATGCTGGACGACCTGATCCGACTGAACGCGCAGGCGAGAGGCGAGATCACAAATGATCGCGATGAAGCGGATATCATCTTTGATACCAACACAGACCTGCCTGTGCGGATCTTCGAGAACCAAAGAGAAGACGGGACCGTCTTCGAGGATATCGAAGAAAGAAAAGATGTCCCGATCATTACACCGTTTGACCTTGATTATTTCATGGGTCAGATGCTATAATATCTTCAGCGGCTATGCCGGGGCTTCCTTCTGTCACAATCTATCAATCAATGGATAATTTAGCCCCGGCGATCTCCGCTTTTTCATTTTCGGAAAGGAGGAAGTCGAGAAAGAGCACTCGACTCGTCTCATGGACACAGACAAACAGCACAGAAAAAAGAAGTTCGGTGCACTGATCGCGGCGATCGTCGTCTGTTTGATCGTGGTGCTCTACGCGGCATTCTATGTGGCGGGGATCATCATCAGCGGTATGTCAGGCGGACTGCCGACCGTCATACTGATCATTATCGGCGTGCTCGCGCTGGCCGTGATCGGCGGGTGCATCGCGGCGCTGGTACAGAGATTCAAAGAAATCGAAGGAGGAGAAGAAGATGAAGCTAGTCAGTATTGAGACTATTCCGGGAACCGAGTTTGAGGCGCTGGGCCTGGTCAAAGGCACTGTCGTGCAGTCGAAGAACTTCGGCAAGGATTTTATGGCCGGAATGAAAACCCTGGTGGGCGGCGAGATCAAAAGCTACACGGAGATGCTGAACGAAGCCAGAGCGATCGCTACCAAGCGGATGGTCGACGAGGCCGAGGCGCTCGGCGCGGACGCGGTCGTCGGCGTACGTTACGGTTCTTCCGCCGTGATGCAGGGAGCGGCCGAGGTCGTGGCCTACGGCACCGCTGTCAAATTCAAGTAATCCATCATTCATCAACCGGACGGCAGAGGCGAAGGCTTCTGCCGTTCCTGATTTTATAAGGAGGAATCATGCGGATCGTGTGAGATCGCGGACTTCGCGCTGCCGCTGAATGAACTGTTCCTGGGAAAGCCGAACCCTCTCGGTTATGACCCGGAACTGCCGGACGGCCTGCGCCGAGAGTCTTCTGAACCTTCGGCAGATGCTGGAAATGGCATAGAAACGGCATAGCGAATCTATTGATTTTCATGTGATAGATGATACAATATGAATCATAAATCACATTACAAAGAAGAAATCAAAGAACAAGATGAGGATAAGAAGTTCGAGGACAACAAGAACGAGATCCACATCTAAAACAGCAAGGCCGGCAGGTTTTCTGCCGGCTTGTTCGTAGGGGGAATCCGATGAACAGCAAACTATATTGTCCGGATCTGTGGGGATCTCATGATCCGGAGACCCTGCATTATGCCTATTCAGCCGGTGAGATCCGTCATCTTGATCCGGAAAAGGACAAACTGCTTCTGAACAATCTGGCGCGAAACGCAAGTGGCGTTCGCCGGAAGGCGGCGCTGATGAAACTGGGCGCCATGGAAGCGGGTGAGGCTCCGGAAGGCTATACTTCCGACGATATATACGATGAAGCGTACTGGCTCGCCGAGGAGCAGGTCCTACGCGTGGAGGATCCCGAGCTTTTGAAGCGGGCCGCCTTCGAAGCTTTTGGCGAGAAACGATATTTCGCGTTCTGCCGTCTGACCGGCTATCGATATCCGGCGCCGGAGAGTGACGCCTTTAGCCATCGTACCTTCGAGGTCGGGCGTTTTCCGGACCTGGATCAACAGGAGGTGGAAGATTTCTGCCGTGAGATGATAGAGAAAAGCGGCCCCTTTACGAAGGAGGCTGCCGAGATCCTGAATGGAAAGTAATTGCGGGCAGAGCATGGCTTTGGTACAATCAAGCTGAAACGGAGGATTTACTCATGAGAATATTGATCACGAACGACGATGGGATAGAGGCTGCCGGGATCCGGAAACTGGCGGAGGCCGCTAAAGAATTTGGCGAGGTGTGGGTCGTCGCGCCGGACGGACAGCGCAGCGCCGCGTCGCACAGCTATAACTTTCATCACTCGGTGAACCTGAAAGCCTGTCCTTTTCCCGTGGAGGGAGTAAAGGCATATGCGTGCAGCGGAACGCCGGTGGACTGTGTGCGGGTCGGCGTTTTGAAGCTGATGCCTGAAAAGCCGGATTTTGTACTGACCGGCATCAACCAGGGGTATAACATCTGCGCGGATATCCAGTATTCGGCGACGGTAGGTTCCGCACTGGAAGCGACTTTCCTGGGAGTGAAGGCGATCGCGTTCTCTCAGGGCTCCTTCAAAGACGCGGATATCGTGGATCGTTATCTGACAGAGATCATGGAAGAGTGCATGAAGGCAGATCCCGGCAAGAACCGGATCATGAATGTCAACTTCCCCGACTGCAGTCTGGCCGAATGTAAGGGTATTCTGCGAAACTGCGTCGTTTCACAGGATGATTTCTATGAGGACACCTACGAGGAAGAGGCCCTGGACGACGGCTCCAGTGAATTTCATTTACATTATAAACGGCACTGGGAAGCGGCCTCAGAGGGGACCGACCTGATGGCGGTCCGTGACGGCTATATCTCGATCGGCCCGGTCAGCAATATCATGTAGGTACGTGCGATGAAAACAAATGGAACCTATTTTGTGAACGATCCCGAAAGCCCGCTTCGCTACGGCGAGATCAATCTCATCAATCCGCCCAGGCAGCGCCTGCGGGGCGAGGAGCTCAGGGAAGGCATACCGGCTTATCCGGTCTTCTGCGGTTTCTGCGGGACAGATCTGGAACTTATGCGGATGGGGCAGCGGAGAGAGCTTGGCCCAAAGTTCCCGGAGGGTGAAAAGCGGCTGATCAATGGTCATGAAGGCGTGGTCTGGGTACCTTCTGAAAATCGTTTTGCTATCGTGCTGATCCGCGGCGGCGACAGTTATGATCCGACCAGGTTTACGGAAGACGAGACCTACTTTGAATATGGATGTGACGGAGCGGACGGGTTGTTTTCGGAGAAGAATTATTTCCATCCGGATATGCTGCTTCATCTGCCGGAGCAGTATGAAGGAATGAAGAAGCTCCCCCTTCAGCTCGCGAAACGGCTTGTTTTCTGCGACCCGTACGCCTGTGCGATCTTCCAGCACGAACGTTTGTGTGATCTTGGCGCAGCTCAGAATTTCCGGGTATTACTCGCAAAAGCGAGTGCGAAAGAGAAGGCTGACGGGAAGGCACAGGTCCCGGAAAAGGCACCAGCTTCCCAGCCTGACCTGATGGCGGCCGCGGTCGAAGCGACCTTCGCGCGGACAGTGATCTACGGTCTTGGTACGACCGGTCTTTTTATCGGTGACCAGATCCGCCGGAACCATCCGGATGCCCGGATCCTGTTTGTGGCCCGCAGCCGGGAGAGCAGTGAAAAGGTGCAGTTTACGAAGAAATATATCCCATCGGACTATCTTTGCGCCGACGGAATTTCCGAGAAGGAGATCTCGGAGGCGATCCGAAAGAGGCTGGGCGGCACGGCCAGCCTGTTCGTGGGAACCAGCGGAAGCGAGGCTGAGCACCGGATCGCCTTCGCGGAAGGTGCATTGGGCAACAACGGTATTTACGACAGCTTTTCTCTGGGACCGCATGTAAGTTTTGACTCGATGCCGTTTGGTTTCAAGAATCAGCTGATCTTTGCTTCGATCAACTTCCGCCAGGCTCATATGGAAGAGGCGATCCGTATCCTCTCGGAGAGTCATTTCGACGAGATCGTCCGGCTGATCGATAAAGAAGAATTTATCCGGGACCCGATGGGAGCATACCTGAATAAGATCTATGCCAAAGGCGCGCCGCTCAAGACGGCGGTCATCTGGAATAAGGAGTTTGTGGAATGATCATTGACGCGCATGTTCATCTGTGGAAAGCCCAGACGGGACGACGGGAAAACCGGCCGGTGCGCTCGCTGCGGGACGGGCTGTCAGACTTTGGCGGCGAGATCCGTCAGATGATGCCGCCCTATATGCTGACCGGCGAGAATTCACCTGAGATGCTAATCGCGAACATGAACTACGCCGGCGTGAACGGCGCGGTGATCATGGGCGAGGTGATGGACGGACGGCAGGATGAGTATTTCCGCGCGGCCAAGGCGAAGTTCCCGGACCGCCTGAAGATCTGCGCTTTCTTTGATGAAGGTGAACCCTATACCCTGGACGGTTTTGACGGGATCAAGATCTGTGCCTGCAAGCTGAAAACGCCGGGACTTCTGAAACTCTTTCCTGTCTTCGAGGCCGCGCGGGATGCCGGCAAGTTTGTGGCGATCGAGCTCGCGGACGGTACGGAGCAGACGGGGGAGCTTCGGGAGATCGCCGAGCAGCTGCCGGATCTTCGGATCGCCATAGGCCACTTTGGAATGGTCACCATGCCCGACTGGCAGGAACAGATCCGACTGGCCCGCCTGCCGAACGTTTTTGTGGAAAGCGGTGGGATCACCTGGCTCTTCAACGAAGAATTCTATCCTTACCCGTCTGCCATTCGCGCGATCCGCGAGGCAGCAGACATCTGCGGTATGGACAAGCTTATGTGGGGCAGCGATTATCCGCGGACGATGGTGGAGATCACCTACAAAATGAGCTTCGACTTTATCCTGAAGTCACCGGAACTGTCCGAGGCGGAAAAAGAGGCATTCCTCTTCTCGAACGCGCGGGATTTCTACGGCTTCGACGCCCTGCCCGAGCTGCCGGTCATCCGGAACATGCTGTGATAAGACATGTAAATGAGGCAAACCATGAGAGAAACGATCATTCAGTTTGGCGAAGGGAACTTCCTTAGGGGCTTCGTCGATGATTTTATCGACATTTTGAACCGAAAAGGCCTGTATGACGGCAGCATTGTCGTCGTGAAGCCCCGGCCGGAGCGAAAAGACTCCGCGGAGCAGGAGCCCAGTGCGTTCCGAAAGCTCACAACGCAGCACGGCGTTTATAACCTGATCCTGCGCGGGATCGAGAACGGACAGGCAGTCTCAAGAATGAGAGAGATCCATTCCATCAGCCGGACGATCGACCCTTACCAGGACGTTGAAGCTTTTCTCCGCCTGGCACGACAGAAGGATCTTAAGTTTATCATTTCCAACACGACAGAAGCGGGCATCGTCTTTGATGAAAACTGTAAATTCACCGATCGCCCGGCACTCTCGTTCCCGGGCAAGCTGACACAGCTTTTGTACGCGCGCTTTGAAAGCGGATTGCCGGGCTTTATCCTGTTGCCATGTGAACTGATCGACAATAATGCAGATGAACTGAAGAACTGTGTCCTGCAGTACGCCAAGCTCTGGGAGCTTGGAGACGACTTCAAGGGCTGGATCGAGAAAGAGAATACCTTCGCGAACACGCTGGTAGACCGGATCGTCACCGGCTATCCAAAGGAAGAGGCGGCTGCCATCTGCCGGCAGATCGGATGGGACGATCAGCTGATCGATACGGCGGAACCCTATCATCTCTGGGCGATCGAAGGAAACTTTGAAAGTGAGCTGCCGCTCAAGGCGGCAGGCCTGAATGTCATCTGGACCAAAGATATCGCCCCGATCAAAAAACGCAAGGTGCGGATCCTGAACGGAGCCCATACATCGATGGTTTTCCCGGCCCTGCTTTACGGACTGGAAACCGTGGGCGAATGCCTGGAGGATGAAACGGTCAGCGCATTTCTGAAGCACTATCTCTTCACTTATGCTGTTCCGCTGCTGCATGCGTATCAGTCAGACACTTCTTCCTCAGTAGAGGAAGGGAAAACTGCCGCCCATCCTGATGATCTTGCTTTCGCCGAAGCGGTTCTGGAACGGTTCGCGAACCCCTTCATCCACCATCAGCTGAGATCCATCGCGCTCAATTCGATCAGTAAGTTCAGCGTTCGTGTCCTGCCGACAGCGATCGACTGCCGGCAGAAGAACGGATATTTCCCAAAAGCTGCCGCTTTCTCGCTGGCGGCACTGATCCGCTTCTACAAGACCGATAAGCCGCAGGACGATCCGGCACAGATAGCCTTTATCCGCGAACATTCCGTGGAAGAGATCGTCCAAAGCAGCCTCTGGGGCGCTTCGCTCGAAGACATGCTGGAGGATGTGAAAACAGCATATGATATGATCGCTGCAGGAAAACTCAAGGAGGCCTTCATATGGGCAATGACATGAACCAGCCAGATGCGTCAATGACGCGGATCCACCCGTTGGACAACGTGGCGGTCGATCTCGAAAACGGTCACAAATACGCTGTCAGGGATATCCGGCAAGGCGAAGAAGTCATCAAGTACGGATTCCCGATCGGCGTCGCGACGAGAGATATCACGGCCGGTGAGCATGTGCACACTCACAATCTGAAAAGTCAGATCGCGCCGCATATGGAATACACCTATCATCCGGCCGATCAGTTTCATCCGGCCGAGACCGCCGTTCCCACTATCAACGCTTATGTCCGCCCGGACGGACGGATCGGCATCCGTAACGATATCTGGATCATCCCTACCGTGGGCTGCGTCGACCAGATCGCGGAAAAAATCGCCGAAGCGACAGGTGCGCTGGCCTTTCCGCATCCCTATGGCTGCTCACAGCTGGGAGATGATCATAGTTATACGCAGAAAACGCTCTGCGGACTGATCCGCCATCCGAATGCCGGCGGCGTACTGGTATTGGGTCTTGGATGTGAAAACAATCAGATCAGCGAACTAAAAAAGATGCTGGAACAAAGCATCGACGAGACCGTAGTCGCTGACCTTTCCCGCGTTCGGTTCCTGAATGCCCAGGACGTCGGAGACGAGATCGAAGAAGGCATCCGTCTGGTATGCGAACTACAGGAGAAAGCGAAAGAGGACAGGCGGGAAAAGGTACCGGTATCCCGGCTTGTCATAGGTCTGAAATGCGGCGGCAGTGACGGACTTTCCGGGATCACCGCCAACCCGATGGTCGGCCGGATCACAGATTATTTTACAAAGATGGGCGCTTCCTGCGTATTGACCGAAGTACCGGAGATGTTCGGCGCGGAGCAAATCCTGATGGATCGCTGCATCAGCGAGCCGATATTCCAAAAAGCAGTCAGTCTGATCAATGATTTTAAGGCTTACTATATATCCCATGGCCAGCCGGTAGGAGAGAATCCTTCGCCTGGTAATAAAGCCGGCGGCATTACGACCCTGGAGGAGAAATCCCTGGGCTGTGTACAGAAAGGCGGCAGCGCGCCAGTCGCCGATGTACTGGCGCTTGGCGAGCCGGTCAGGAAAAGTGGGCTGAATCTTCTCTGGGGACCGGGAAACGACATCGTTTCTACCACGAATCTGACCGCGGCCGGCTGTCACCTGATCCTGTTTACGACCGGCCGGGGGACGCCGCTCGGCGCGCCGGTGCCGACGCTCAAGATCGCGACGAATACCGTGCTGGCGGAGAAGAAGCGAAGCTGGATCGACTTCGACGCCCAGGTCGGCTCGGATGAGGAGCTCGTCCGGTTGATCATGGAAACAGCGGACGGAAAAAGCGCGAAGAATGAAATAAACGGATGCCGGCAGATCGCCATCTTCAAGGACGGCGTGACGCTCTGAACCGGACAAAACCGGACAGAAAATGACAGGAAAACCGTTATCCAGGAGACTATACTGAATCCATCAAGGGAGGGAGATTTTTCATGGAGTGGCTTACCAGTATCAGAAGCGCGATCGACTTCATGGAAGAACACCTGGAAGAGGACATCAGTGCGCAGGATGTCGCGGATCAGGTGTATCTTTCGTCGTTCTTCCTTCAGAAAGGGTTTTCGCTGATGACCGGATACGGGATCGGTGAATATATCCGCAGCCGCAGACTTTACAAGGCCGCGCTGGATCTGAAGGATACGAAAGAAAAAGTCATCGATATAGCACTGAAGTACGGGTATGAGACGCCGGAAAGCTTCTCGAAAGCATTCTCCCGGTTCCATGGCGTAACACCCGTGCAGGCACAGGGTGGAGCGGCGATCCGGACATTTCTTCCCTTGAGAATCGAAATCAACGTTCAGGGAGGTAGTCAAATGGACTGCAGGATCATGACAATGGATCCATTTACTGTGATCGGTTATCAGAAGGAGTTTGATTCCGAGACATCATATCAGGAGGTCCCGAAGTTCTGGGGTGTTTATTTTGAGAAGTTCGCGGACGGGATCTTTTCCGGGAAAGAGCCGGCATGCGCGGAAGAAAGAGCGATCATCGACAACCGCATCGGCGAATACGCGGTCTGCATCGATGATATCAAAGGTGACAGGTTCCGGTATATTATCGCCGGAGAGTATAAAGGCGGCGAGGCCCCGGAAGACATGGTACTATATGAAGTGCCGAAAGCCGACTGGGCGGTGTTCAGCTGCGTCGGCCCTTTGCCGGAGACATTCCAGGATCTGAATACCCGGATCTACAGGGAATGGCTGCCCGGAAACCCGGAATATGAACTCTGTGGGAATACAACGGTCGAATGGTATGACGCCGGCGATACGACAGACAGGAACTATCGAAGCGCTATCTGGATCCCTGTGAGGAAGAGGGCTGAGAGATGAAAATCGAAAAAATGATCAAAGAATCCTTTACGGTCATCGGCAAAGAAGGTTCGACCGCGGACGGGCCGGGATTTATTCAGGCTTTGTGGCAGGACGCAAATGAACATTTTGATCAGATCGAGGCGCTTGCAAAGAGAGACGAGCAGGGCAATCTGATCGGTATCTGGGGAGCGATGAGTGATCCGACACGCTCCTTCCAGCCATGGGGAGAGGGATTCAGCCGAGGACTCTATCTGGCCGGAGCTGAGTGCCGTGATGGTGCGGAAGCGCCGGAAGGCTGGACAAAATGGGTGGTCCCGGGATACGAGTTTCTTCGGGTAGAAAACGAAGGCCCCGAAACCTTTACCGAGATGATTCGGTATATGGAAGAAAACCATCTTTCGCTGGCCGGCGCGGTGCACGATTTCTCCGATCCACGGACAGGGAAAGGCTATATGTTCTTCCCAATCCGGAGACTCTGATCCTACAATATTTTCATATATCAGGAGGACGAACGATGCCAAGTCTACAAGCGATCATGCTGAACAAACTGTTTGCGAAGATCCCAGGCGATCCACCGGGAACGGAGCACGATTACGTGGCCGAAAGAGCGAGAAATGCCGAAAGGAAACCGCCTAAAACGCCGGCCGGCGTGATACTGGAAGAGATCACGGTCGGAGGCCAGCACGCGGAGCGGACGACGAAACCCGGCAATGACAAAGGCTGGGTCTTCTATATCCACGGCGGCGGTTTCACGACCGGCAGCGCGAAGGAGCGTCGGGCGATCACACTGTATATTGCGGACAAGTGTGGATACAACGTGATCAGTGTGGACTACCGACTGGCACCGGAAAACAAATGGCCGGCCATGCCGGAAGACGTCCTCGCTGGCTGTAAAGGCCTCGAGGAGCTGGGTATTTCTCTTTCCGACGTGATCTTCATGGGTGAAAGCGCGGGCGGAACGCTGGTGCTGTCTCTGGCGCTACTCTGCCGGCAGGAAGGACTTGGTCAGCCCAAGGCTGTCGCGACCTATTCGCCCTGTGTGCGTCAGGCGGGCCACTACCCTTCACACTTTGACAATATCAAGACGGATACCATGCTGAAAGACGCCGTTTCCAAAAGCCTTGCCGAACCTGTCTTCGGAGCGGACACAACGGAAGAGGACATGCTCGATCCCATCGCTTCGCCCATCATGGCGGATTATACGGGGATCGCGCCGATCTTCATTTCCGTATCAGACGCCGAAACGCTCTATGATGATTCCCGGGTACTTTATGAAAAGCTGATGCGTGCGGGGCATAAGACCGAGCTGGACGTCGCCAAGGGCGTCTGTCACGCGTTCCAGATGCTCCCGAACATGCTGCCGGAAGCCAGAAAGTCCATCGCGAAGACATTCGCGTTCATCGAGAGCCTGTAAGCTTTATCGGGCGATAAGGAAACAAGATATGGCGATACAGAAATTCAATGTCAGCCGGGATGATTCCATTTACGAGGCATTTCCGGATATCGTGCAGACAAAAAGCGGCAAGCTGATCTGTGTCTTCAATGAGTGCGAGCATCATCTCGACCGTACGAACGCGCGGGTCATGATCACGGAAAGCCTCGACCGCGGCCGGACATGGAGCCCGAAACGACCGCTTTCGGAGCCGGGTACCCGAAAAGCTTTTCTGGACTGTCCGCGCATTTCGCTGCTGCGGGATGGAACGATGCTCGTGATCTGTACGATGGTCACCTATCTGGAAAAAGGAAGAAAGGCGGAGCAGTATATCTGGCGAGGCGACAGCGAAGGACAGCATTTTGAAGGGCCAGAGATCCTGCCTTTCTGTGGGATCGTGCCGGACAAGATCCAGGAGTTATCCACCGGGCGAATCCTCATCGCGGCCCATTTTGAATCACAACCGACAGATGCGGAGGAGATAGGTAAAGGGAAAAACGGAGGCGCCGATGGCTCCAGAGGCAAGCTGCGGCAGTATCTCTGGTATTCCGATGACCATGGAAAGACCTGGTCGGACCGGGTGACAGTGGCAGCGGATCCCAGATATAACCTTTGTGAGATATCCATCCTGGAAATGCGGGACGGGACGCTGGTCGGCTTCCTTCGAGAGAATTCCGGGATCGGCGTGGATGTTCTGAAAACGCTATCCTTCGATCACGGTGAAACCTGGACGCCGGTTTATGAGACGCCCATGGACTGCGGTCATCGGCCGGTGGCCGGCTATCTGAATGACGGCAGGATCATGGTGACCTATCGTTATATTTCCGGCGGTGCCCAGAATATGTTCGCGGCGTTTCTGCGGGAAGACCAGCTGAAGGAGACCGAACGGAAAAACCAGCGATGCCGGATCATGCCGCTGGACTATGACCGCAATCCCTCGCCGGATATCGGCTATACCGGCTGGACCCAGTTCGCGGACGGAGAGATCTATGTAGTGAATTACCTGAAAGATGACGCCGACAAAGCCTTCATTCGAGGTTACAGCTTCTACCCGGAAGATATCGAACTGCCGGTGACGGAAAAGACCACCAGAAATGTGTTCTGATTTAAACACAGGAGGTGAAGTATATGAAGATTACAAAAGTCCTTCTTTTATCCACACCTGTTCGACCCACCTTCTGACGCCTCCTTCGGCGATCCTGGAAGCTTGCATCCCCAACTTTGTGATCCATGAACAGCATATCAATACCCTGTTCCCGGACCTTCGCGCGCTGACGGTCAAGCATTATGACTGTAAGAACGGATATCTGAGCATTCCGGATGAGCCGGGTATCGGCAACGAGTGGAGCGATTTCATGCTGGAGAGCGCTGACAGACTCGTAATCGAATAACAAATTCTCACAAAAAAGAACGGCCCGGTTTTCACCGAGTCGCCTTTTTTTGAGGAGAGAGTAAGTTTACATAGGATGATCACATTTCATACTGCACATAGCAGACCTGGGTCTCCATGAATTCCTCCAGGCCATGCTCACCATCGTCACCGCCGTTGCCGGACTGACGAACACCGGCGTGGAAGCCCTGGAAGGCTTCGAAGTGTTCGCGGTTGACATAGGTCTCACCGAATTTGATCTCGTTCATCGCGCGCATCATCGTATCGGTGTTGGTGGTGTGGATCGAGGAAGTCAGGCCATAGACACTGTCATTCGCGTATTCGATCGCCTCATCCAGCGTCTTGAAAGTCATGATGGGCATGACCGGACCGAAGATCTCATCCCGCATGACGGCCATATCCTGTTTGCAGTTGATCAGCAGCGTCGGCTCATAGTAGAAGCCCTTGCCGTTCACGGTCGCCTTCTTACCACCGCAGACAAGCGTGGCTCCGTCCGCGATCGCTTTCTGTACCAGATCGTCGATATGATCCTGCTGGTTCTTGTTGATCTGCGGGCCGATGGTGGAATCGGGGCTCTGGATGGGGTCGCCATAGGTCGCCGCCTTGATCTTTTCGGTCATCTTTTCGATGAACTTAGGAGCGATGCCTTCCTGGACATAGATGCGCTCCGCGCAGTTGCAAACCTGGCCGTTGTAGATGAAACGGGAAGCGAATACGTTGTTGACCGTCTCATCCAGCTTGCAGTCATCCATGACGATGACAGGCGCCTTGCCGCCGAGCTCCAGAGAAACTTTGGCGATATGGTCAGCCGCCGTCTTCATGATCTTTCTGCCGGCTTCGGTGGAACCGGTCATGGAGACCATACCGACTTTCGGATTGGCGGCCAGGGCTTCGCCGACGACAGCGCCGGAACCGGTGATGACATTGATGACGCCCTTCGGCAGGGAGCTCTTTGCTACGAGTTTGGCAAATTCATAGCAGCCGTTCGGGGTATCGCTGGAAGGTTTCAGGACGACGGTATTACCGGTGACCAGGGCGGGAGCCATTTTTCTTCCGATCAGGAAAAGCGGGAAGTTCCAGGGCATGATACCGGCGACAACGCCGATCGGTCTCTTATACAGGTAAATATTCTCGTTCGGACGGTCGCTGGTGATGATCTCACCTTTGATATGGCGTGCCAGGTTGGCATAGAAATTGATGTACTCGGGAAGCCAGCCGGCTTCGTCTCTTGCCTGGCCGATCAGTTTGCCGTTTTCCTCAGCGGTGGTCTGCGCGAAGAGTTCGATATTCTCCGCGACCAGGTTCGCCAGCTCGCGAAGATAACCGGCTCTTTGGATCGCGGGCAGTTTAGCCCAGGATTTCTGTGCTTCATAGGCAGCATTGACAGCGGCTTCGACATCTTCCGCCGTTGCCTGCGGTACCTGGGAGATCACTTCTTCCGTCGCCGGATTGATGACATTGATCATTTTACGGTCGCCATTCGGGATAAATTCGCCGTTAATAAACAGCTCGTACTGCTTCATGAACCATAGCCTCCTTTCAAGATTGCCATTCATATTTTGGTTGGTGCAGTTTGCATGAAAATCATACTACTTCATATATCGAATATAGCACTTATAGACGAAAAAGTAAAGCGTCGGACAAGGGTTTCGAAAGGTCATTTATGGCAAAAACGATTGACCGCATCCTGGGAGAGAGAGTATAATCACGGTAAATCAGTTCGTAAAATTGCTACAGGAGTAAGGGAGGAGAAAAATGAATCTGCATCGTTGGAAAGATATCAATTACAGAGGAACGATCGAGAAAGTGGAGTATATGGCCACCCGTGAGGACGGCAAGCTCTGGAAGAAATACGCGCTCGTTTATCTTCCTTACGGATATGACGAGACAAAACCCTACAATGTGCTGTATCTGATGCACGGCGGCGGAGGCAATTCCGACGCGTGGGTCGACTGCAGTCAAATCAAGAATGCGTTCGATCAGGGATTTTTCGATAAGAAAGCGGAGCCGTTCATCGCGGTTTTTCCCACCTATTACAGTGTGAATCCCTCGGAACATCCCATGACCGGGATCGACGCGGTCTGGATGGACAAACAGGTGCATGAGTTCCAGAAGGAATTCGTGGAGCGTCTGGTGCCCGCGGTGGAAGGCCGCTTCCATACGTACGCGGAGAACATTACACCGGAAGGGCTCAAAGCTTCCCGTGATCACCGCGCGTTCGGCGGATTCTCCATGGGAGGTTCCACGACCTGGTATAACTATCTGGAGAACCTGGACTATGTTTCCACATTCCTTCCGCTTTCCGGTGACTGCTGGGTGATCGAGCCGATGGGCGGCCGCTTACATCCGGAAGAGACGGCAGAGCTTCTGGCCGACGCGGCAAAGAAGCGCGGCATGACGAAGGATGATTTCCGGATTTTCATAGGAACCGGAGACAAGGATATCGCGTATAACAACCTGGTACCTCAGGTCGCGGCAATGAAAGCTCACCCTGATTTCTTCGAATATAGCGATGATCTGTCCGAGGGCAACTTCCATTTCGTCGTGAAGGACGATTCCGTCCACGCCTACGAGGAAGTTTATCATCACGTGTGGAACTTCCTTCCGTATCTCTGGGGATAAGTGATGGGAACCTGTGCGGAGATGTTTGGCGGGATCTATCCCGCGCTGCTGACACCGTTCACAAAGGATGGTCGCATCAATCGGACGTCCCTGGAACGGCTGGTCCGGTATGAGACGGATCTCGGCGCCGATGGTTTCTATGTCTGCGGCAGCACCGGTGAATCGTTTCTGATGTCGAAGGAAGAACGCCGGGAAGTGATGGAGATCGTCAAAGAGACCGCGCCCGGAAAGAAGCTGATCGCGCAGATCGGCTCGCTGAACGTGCGGGACGCGGAATATCTGGCAAAAGCCGCCGCGGATCTCGGCTATGACGCGATCTCTTCCGTCGCGCCGTTCTATTATAAGTTTTCTTTTGATGAGATCCGTGATTACTACTTCCGCTTGGCCGGCGTGACAGACGTTCCGGTACTGGTCTACTACATCCCCGGCTCCTCCGGTGTGACCATGGGTGAAGGACAGCTTGGACAGATCCTCGCGGATGACCGGTTTATCGGCGTGAAATTCACTTCGAATGATTTCTTCCTTATGGAGAGACTGAAAAAAGCCTTTCCGGACAAGGTGGTTCTGAACGGTTTTGATGAAATGTTCCTTTCCGGCCTGGCCATGGGCGCCGACGGAGGTATTGGATCTACTTACAACTTCATGGCTGACCGCTTCGTACGGATGCGTCAGCTGATGAAGGAAGGACGCCTGGCGGAGGCCCGTGAGATCCAGAATAGTGTGAATGAGATCATCGCGGTCCTGCTTAGGATCGGCGTGATCCCTGGCTGCAAGGAGATCCTGAATCAGCAGGGCTTCGACCTTGGCGAGTGTCTGCCGCCTTTCGCGCCGTTGAATGAGGAACAGAAACAGCTGGTTCGTGAAAAGATCATCCCCAGGTTAGCCTGATCACAGACAGAGCAATAAAAAACGACCTCGCGCAGGAGGTCGTTTTTCGCTTAATAAGGACTCATCATGGTAAAGACGTAGATCGTGCCGGCCGGATCGCCGGTCACCAGACCGGTATCCGAACGCTGGACCAGGATAATGTGTTCGTAATTCACAAAGAAATCAAAGGTGCAGGTCCCATGTTCCGCCAGGTCGATACTGACCTGTGTGCCTGCCTGGTTGAAGGAGAAGGGCCCCTGATCGAAACCAAAGAACTCGCTGTACTGCCATCCATATCCAAGATAGAAGTCACCGGAGCCGCTGAAAGATATATAGAAGAAGTTCGCGGTTTCAGCATTTTTCGTCGCCCAGGGCCCGACACAGCGGCCTGTCCATTCGAAATAATCGGATATATTGTAGAGAGCTCCGGTAACGAGGATACCGGAAGGAATATCAAGATACGCTGTATTGTTGAAATTGGGGATACTGTAATAAATCTCGCCGGTATCGTCGATATACCAGGCAACCGTCTGAGAGTTGTAGTAGGAAGGATTCGACATATGATCCAGAACCGCCTCCATGTCGTAATCATAGAGATAATTCTCGATCGTCTGAGCGATGATATAGTCGGCTTCGGCTTCAGTAGTACCAAGCCAGTCGACGATCGTATATGTGGCGGGATCTTTGGCTGCGGGGGCGGACGATTCCTCTGCTGGCGCACTGGATTCCTCAGCGGGTTTGCTGGATTCCTCAACCGGAGCACTGGATTCCTCAGCGGGTTTGCTGGATTCCTCAGCTGGTTTGCTGGATTCTTCAGCCGGCGCGCTGGATTCCTCGGCAGGTTTGCTGGATTCCTCGGCGGGCTTACTGGACTCCTCAACCGGCGCGCTGGATTCCTCGGCGGGATTACTGGACTCCTCAACCGGAGCGCTGGATTCCTCGGCGGGATTACTGGACTCCTCAACCGGAGCACTGGACTCCGCGGCAGACGACTCTTCAACCGGCGCGCTGGATTCTACGGCAGACGACTCCTCGGCTGGCGCACTGGATTCCTCGACAGGTTTGCTGGATTCTTCGACCGGCTTAGAGCTTTCTTCCTTTACGGATTCTTCCACATATTCACCTCCGGCGAACTTGTCTCCGGAGGGTTTTTTCGGCATAGGGGTCTGTGAAGTACAGGAAGACAGCAATAGTGCCGCGCATAAGAGCAAAGATAAAAGCATACATTTTTTCATATTGATCAACTCCTGTTATAATGACTTCTCTTATCATAATCGAAATGAATAGAGAAAGCAAGCATGAAAAAAAGCCGACCCCGAAGGGCCGGCCTGCTTTTGAATTACGCGCCATAGGCGCGCTATCACTGGCGAAAGTATCAAAGAGAGAGTTAAATTTCTATTTTGGCGCCCATGAGTTTCGCGAATTCGCGAACGATCGCGGTGTCGCCGGGCCATGCCGGAGAAGTGACCAGATTGCGGTCAACAACTGCCTCATCCACGCCTACCGGTACATATGTGCCGCCTGCCAGCGTGACATCCGGACCTACCGCGGGATATGCGGTGGCTTTGTAACCCGCCAGAACACCGGCAGCCGCCAGAACCTGCGGGCCATGGCAGATCGCAGCGACAGGTTTGCCGGAAGCGAAGAATTCTTTCACGATCTCGATCACGCGCGGATTCAGACGGATATATTCAGGAGCACGGCCGCCTGTGATAAACAGGCCTTCGTAGTCTTCTGTTTTGACCGCGTCGAAATCAGCTGTCAGCGCGAAGTTGTGTCCGCGAAGTTCAGTATAAGTCTGTTCACCCAGGAAATCATGGACAGCAGTAGCGACAGTCTCGCCGGCTTTTTTATCCGGGCAGACAGCATCTACCTGATAACCCAGTACGCCGAGAGACTGGAAAGGAACCATGGTCTCGTAATCTTCCGTAAAATCACCGCAGAGCAAAAGAACTTTCTTAGCCATTTCAATACCTCCATGAATGATGTTTCGCTTTCCATAGAAAGCCTGATTTTATTATAGTCTTCCCTGTCTTATAGTGCAAGAGCATTTTATGCTACCCCGCCGATGGAAGTCGACTGGATCCGGTGCATACGGGCGTAGCTGCCGTCCAGGGCAAGAAGCTCGTCATGCGTACCGCTTTCGGTCACGACGCCGT
The DNA here is from genome assembly GCA_017442735.1 of Bacillota bacterium. Taxonomy (GTDB): domain Bacteria; phylum Bacillota; class Clostridia; order Lachnospirales; family Bianqueaceae; genus RUG760. The sequence goes on along the minus strand of JAFRZE010000023.1, from coordinate 13,121 downwards.
TCTCGATCACCAGGATCTGGTCGGCGTTGCGGATGGTGGAAAGACGGTGAGCGATCGCGATGATCGTCCGGCTGCCGGCAATACCGGCGATCGCCTTCTGGATCTGACGTTCGGTCTCCACGTCCACGGAAGCCGTCGCTTCATCCAGGATGATGATCGGCGATTTGCGAAGGATCGCGCGGGCGATGGCGACACGCTGTTTCTGACCGCCGCTCAGACGAAGACCGCGTTCTCCGACCTGTGTATCGTAGCCGTCCGGCATCGCCATAATATCATCATGGATATTCGCGGCCTTGGCGGCTTCCTCGATCTCTTCCATGGAAGCGTTCGCCGCGGCATAGCCGATATTTTCGGCGATGGTTCCGTTAAAGAGGAACGTATCCTGGAGGACAGGGGAGATCACACTGCGCAGACTCTCGATCGTGACATCATTGATATCGATTCCGTCGATCAGGATCCTGCCGCTGTTTGGTTCATAGAAGCGGGAGATCAGCTGCGTCATGGTAGTTTTTCCCACACCGGTAGGTCCTACCAGCGCCAGCATTTTACCTGGCGGACAGTCGAAGGAAATGTCCTTCAGGACCGGAATGCCTTCCTCATAGGAGAAACTCACGTGATCGAAAGCCAGACCGCCTTTGATATCCACGAGATCTTTCGCGTCCGGTTTGTTTTTGATCTCGACCGGCGCGTCCAGGATGGCCAGGACACGCTCGGCGCCAGCCAGAGACTGCTGCATGCTTTCCAGCAGGTTCGCAAGACCCGTGACCGGGGCGTAGAAGAGGCCCAGATACAGCAAAAAAGCGACGACCACTTCAACTTCAAGACCTTCGCGGTACGCCAGGTAGCCGCCGAAGGCTACGACCAGGATCGTGCCCAGCGATGAGATGAATTCTACGGCCGGATGGAAGACCGCGCTGATCTTCAGCGCTTTGAGCATGGCCTTGACATGTTCGAAGTTGCGCTCGTTGACACGGCCCGTCTCATACTCTTCGCGGCCAAAGGACTGGATCTCGTGCATACCCGACAGATTGTCCTGCAGCTTACCGTTCAATTCGCCCATTTTCTTCTGCGAAATGCGGAAGAAGGGACGGACTTTTTTCGAAAAGATAACACCGGAGATCATGATCAGCGGGATCGGCGCGCAGGTGATGAGCGCCAGCTTCCAGTTGATCGTGAGCAGGATCGTGAGAGCGCCGGCGAAGGTGACCAGGTTCGTGATGGTTTCCGGGATCATATGGGCGTAGAGAAGCTCAAAGTCACGGGTGTCGTTGACGACACGGCTCATCAGGTCACCGGTCTGTTTGTCATGGAAATAGCCCAGGTGCATGTGTTCAAGCTTGTCATAGGTCTTTGTGCGCAGATCGCCCACGAGGTACCAGGCGGCTTTATGGGCCAGATAATTGCTCAGGAAGCGGAACAGGATACGCAGAAGGTAGAGTCCGATCAGCACCGCGGTGAGTACCCAGATCTGGCTGAGTGACGATTCGTCGACACCGGCGCTGACAAGGCCGGTCATGCGGGACAGCGCCCGGGGCGCGGCGAGGTTGACGAGCGTCAGGCAGAGGGTCGAGAGGATCGCGATGATGTACAGATTCTTGTAGCGGATCGCTTCTTTCGAAAGGCGCAGCAGTAATTTCATATAGATCTCCTTTCAGGGAATGGGACAAAAAAGGGATGCCGACATAAGCTCGGCATCCCAACTGCTTGATAAAGTGATTATACCCACGAACGGACAAAAATGTCAAGCGGCAAAAAAACAGCAGCAAATCATCTTTTGATGTTTGCTGCTGTTTAGTGTGTATTTCAGTGCGTGTCCGAAAGGTGGTTAGTCTTCGTCATGCTTTCTTGCCGAACGTTTCAGCGCTCCCTGCAGAGCATCGTTCCATTCTTCATCAGCGATCCTGGCTTTTAAGGCCTCTTTCTTCTTAAATTCACGCTCAGTCAAAAGCTCATCCTGCTTTTTCATGACATCATCTACTTCTTTTGGCATAATTCTCTCCTTTCGCCATAGCAAATAAAAGACCATGCAGTCGCTTGCGCCTTCTTGTTTTCTCTTGACAAGCGGCTCTTATCACGCTATTATCATAACATACGGAGGAGCAAGGAAATATGAGTACATCGACAACAATTGGTAAAATATCGTCATCTAGTAATACTCAGAGAACACAGATCGATCAGGAGACCCGCCATGAGAAAGCGGCTACGCTCGCTACAGATTTTCCCTATCGGCACAGCCGGTACAATCCGTCGACCATGCCGGGCAGGACCTTTCCCTGGCACTGGCACGACGAAGTGGAATGCTTCTATATCCGTCAGGGAAGCCTTGTCTATCATCTGCAGGGCAGGGAGATCGTGTTCAGACCCGGGGATGTCGGTTTTGTGAATACCGGGATCCTGCACTCGACCCAACCGGAAGGAAAGGAAGCCTGTATTCTGCAGGTACATATTTTCCATCCGGCCCTGATCCATGAGAATCTGCAGGACTCGATCGCCAAGCGATATACGGTCCCGCTGACAACGAATAAGGCCGCTTCCATTATGCATTTTGATGTGGAGACAGAAGAAGCGAAGACGGCGAGAGGCTGGATGGATGTGGCTTACGACGCGGCCCAGAAGGAAGAGGCAGGCTGGGAATTTACGATCCGGGAAGCTATGACCCGGCTTTGGCTCATGCTTCTTCGGGAAATGCCGCCGGCCACGGACGCGCAGCATCCCGCGGACAGCGTCCGGCTAATGACGATGCTGCAGTATATCATCGATCATTATGACGAACCGATCACGCTGGAAGACATCGCGGCTTCGGCGCATATCAGCAAGAAGGAGTGCGAACGGTGCTTCAAGCGGCAGATCGATCTGCTGCCTTTTGAGCATCTGATGCAGTACCGGCTGGATACGGCCCGCCGGATGCTGCTGGAAACCGACCGGTCGGTGACGGATATCGCGCTGGGCTGCGGATTCTCCGGTTCCAGTTACTTTGGGAAGTGTTTCCGGGCTTATTATGGCATTTCACCGTCGGAATACCGAAAAGGCAGAATATGAGCAAAAAAAGATGCAATCCGGTAATATTTGTGATATGATAGAGAATATCCGATTTTTCGGAAAAAGTTAGGAGATCAGTTATGAAGACAGTAGGGATCGGCATTTTAGGACTTGGGACCATTGGCGGCGAACTCGTACAGATCATTTTGAAAAATCAGCCGCGTATCCGCGAATTTTACGGGATCGATCTGCAGATCCGTGGGATCTTTGTACGTGACGTAACGAAAAAACGGGCGATCGACACCACCGGCCTGCCGCTGACAGACAACGCGGAAAGCATCATCGAGGATGAGAACGTCCAGTTGATCATGGAATGCATGGGCGGTTCTGGTACTGAGCACACCTATCCCCTGATCAAACGCGCCATTGAGCTGAAGAAAAATGTCGTTATGTCCAGTAAGAAGGTGCTGGCGCTGCACGGACAGGAGCTCCTGGAGCTGTCCAGAAAGAATAAATCCGTGCTTTGCTACGACGCGACGGTCGGCGGCGGCATCCCCATCGAGAAGGTCGTCGAGAACAGTTTTTACTATCAGGAGATACGCAAGATCTACGGTATCCTGAACGGCACCTCGAACTTCATCTGCTCCAATATGTTCCTGAAGCACAAGAGCTTTAAGCAGGCGCTCAAGGAAGCGCAGAAGCTGGGCTACGCGGAGAATGATCCGAGCGATGATATCGACAGCTATGACGCCCTGTACAAGGCGGAGATCCTGGCCCTCATGTGCATGGAGCGTATCTTTGATCTGAACGCCGTCAAACCGCGCACGATCCGCGGCATCAGCAATTTCGATTTCGAAATGCTGGAGGAGGAAGGCTATACCATCAAGCCTTTAGTGAGCCTGGAGATCAAGGGCGAAGACCTGTACTACATCATCGGTCCGGCGGTCGTGTCCATCGAGGATAATGTCGTGAGCGGCGTCGACGCGAACAACAATATCATCGCGGTGATCGGCAGCAAGAGCGGCGAGCTTTCCTTCTCGGGCCAGGGCGCGGGCAAGTCTCCCACGGCCAGCGTCATGTTTGACGATCTTCTGAATACGCTGCTTTACCGCAATAACTTCATTTTATATAATGGCGTGAAGCCGTTCCGCGAGATCATCGAGGATAATACGGCGCTGTATCTGCATCTGAAAGTCAATGATAAGCCCGGCGTGATCGCCGATATCGCGGGGCTGCTTTCCCATATGGGTATCAATATCGACAAGTTTATTACCAGGGGCAAGACGAACGGGCTGTATGACGCCTTTGTCTTCATTTCCAATGAGAACAATATCGACAGGGACGCGCTGGTGAAGGGGCTGAAGAAGCAGCATGTCCGGATCCTTTCACTGATCCCGATCGTCTACGAGGAGGAGATTTGAAAACCCACTTTCCAACGAATAAATTCCTGCTTCTCGCAGGAATTTTTCTCATTCTTGCGTGTGCGGCATCCATCTATCTGCTCGGAAGAACCTTTACCATCGAAGTGGAAGGCGGTCCGGAAATACGCGTGGAGATCGAGCACGACTGCGTCCGGCTGATGAAGGATGAGCCGGGAGAGGGCGTCCATTACCTGACGTTTGCGTCGGTTCACTCGGGAAAGACATTTGTCGATGTCTATTCGGGGGACAAATTGACACAAATGCTCGTTCTCTTTGTCCATTCGACGGGCGTGATCACGTATGATACGTATTTTGGGACCAATGCAGGCAGCCGGATCATCCCTGTCGCGATCATCCTTTTCCTGGCGCTGCTGCTCTGGCGGCTGATCAACGATTACCGGAAGGATATCCGTGTGGATTTCTATCAGCACAAAAATGTGCGGAACCTGGGCCTGATCATCTTTCTTTTTTCGCTCATGCTCAGTCAGATCCCATATGTATTCCGTTCGATGGGACTGGAGGAAGCGGTGCGTTCTATCATCAATTCCGCCAACACGTTTGCTATTCTCGTCTTCCCGGCGGCTTTCATCGCGTTCCTGCTCGTGACGGTGAGCAATATTCAGTTGATGCGCAAGGAAGGCCGGACGTGGCGCAATATGCTGGGAGCGATGTTAGGGATCCTGCTTTGTGTGATGACCGTGTTTCCGGATGTGCTTGAGTACTACCTTCAGCATCATCAGACTGTGATCGACGTGCACAACGAAAAAGGCATCCTGACCTATGTGCTGATCGCTGTTCAGGAGACTATTTTCATCATCGTGACGTATCTGGAATGCATTTTGATCAGTTCCATCATCCACGCGGTGCGCGCGGCGAAACATGTGCCGAGCTTCGATCAGGACTATATGTTGATCCTCGGCTGTCAGATCCAGGATGACGGATCCCTTACGAATCTGCTGAAGGGACGCGCGGACAAGGCGATCCGCTTTGCCCGTCAGCAGGAGGAGAAGACCGGAAAGAAGCTAGTCTTTGTGCCTTCCGGCGGACAGGGATCGGATGAAGTGATGAGCGAGGGAGAAGCGATTCGCAACTATCTGGTATCCGTCGGGATCCCGGAAGAGCAGATCCTGGTGGAGGATCAGTCGAAGAACACCTACGAGAACCTGCGCAATTCCGCTGCCCTGATCAGAAAAAGGCAGGAGTCTCTGGCGGGAAATGCGGGAAGCTCCGCGGGTACGTCTTCGAAAGATGCGATAAAGATCGCTTTCTCGACGACGAATTATCATGTGTTCCGTTCCGGGATCCTGGCGTCCGAGCAGGGCATCCACGCGGAAGGCATCGGAGCCCGGACGAAGAGTTATTTCTGGATCAACGCCTTTATCCGTGAGTTCATCGCGAACATGTATGCGGAATATAAGACGCATATCAAGGTGCTCTTAACGCTCGTCCTGCTGATCATCGTCCTGATCGGACTGGTGTATATCTCGATCCTTTTGTAGAAAGCGGGGAAAAAATGCAACATCCATTCTATGCATGGGATTATCCGATGCGCGTCACGAAATATGATGATGGTTACTATTGCTGGCGCGCCGAGATCGATCGCGATTTCGAGATGAACGCTTACAAAACCACGATCATTGTCGTCGGAGGCATGTGCCTGTTTATGCTGCTTTTTTCGGTGGTGCTGTCTTTCCAGTATGGGTTTGACAGCTTTCTCTGGACCCTGATCCCGGTGGTGGTCATCATGGGACTGACACTGCTTCTGTGCTGGCTCCTCACCCGGCACAAGGACAAAGCGCTGCAGGGCTATGAAATGACCGATGATTTCGTCCGCCTCGCGCAGGCGAAGGGCGGATACTGGTCGCTGAAACGGGCCAGGGAGATGACGATCACGGACACGTATACGGAACTGAAAGGAAAGCTGACGAAATTCCGGGTCTACTATCCGCCGGAGGACAAGGACCTGGTAAGCGGCCACCTGATGACGCATGTGCCGCTCGGAACGATCATTCATCGTTCCTGAGAGGCAAGGAGTAATCAACATGACGAGAAAGATCCAACGATATAAACACGACTCAGACGTCTCCTATGCCCTGGGAGCGACGCTGACTTTCGAACTAATAAAAAGTCACCCGGAATGGGTGACCAGGGTACTACTGAGTTCCTCTCTGGAGGAGACTGAAGGCATCGCGCGGCTGAAAGAACTTTGCGACCGTCACGGCATCCGTTGTGAAACGAATGACAAAGCGTTCAACATCCTTTCGCCCAAAGGCAACTGCTATGTGATCGGTGAGTTCCTGAAAAAGGAACTTCCGCTGGAGAAATGTTCGCACATCGTACTGGTCAATCCTTCGGATGCCGGCAACCTGGGAACGATCCTCCGGACGGCGACGGGGTTTGGACTTACCAATATCGCGATCATCCGGAACGCGGTCGACTTTTATGATCCCCGGACGATCCGGGCTTCCATGGGCGCTGCTTTCCATGTCCGGGTAGAGTATTTTGACACGATCGAAGATTACTGCCGGTGCTTCCCGGAAAACGAACGGTATGCCTTTATGCTTTCCGAAGCGGCGCTGCCGCTGACAGAGATCGGGATCAAAGAACCCTATTCGCTGATCTTCGGAAATGAAGCGACCGGCCTGCCGGATGAATTCAAGAATTTCTGCAGGCCAGTCATCATCAAGCATTCCCATGACATCGACAGTCTGAATCTGCCGATGGCCGCGGGGATCGCGATGTATGAATTTACAAAAGAAGTCTGGCGCAAGGCATAATAGAATCTACAGTACCTGGTACGGATGCCATTTGAGAAAGTCGCCGGAAACCAGCTGGTAACGGACGCCGTTCATCTCGCCCAGGATACTGTCATGAAAGCGGGATTCGCCGTGGGAGTGGGCATAAATGACCTGCTCCGCGCCGAATTCTTCGGCCATACGGGTAAAAACGCTTTCTTCTTCCAGAATATCGGTGGGCGGGTAATGAAGGAACATGATAAACTTCCGGTAGCCGTCCGCCCGGGCCTTTTCAAATGAAATACGAAGTCTTCCAAGCTCACGCTCGATCAGTTTTCGGGCGTGAGTTTCTTTTTCTTCGTCCCAGCCGATGATCCGGCCGCTCCGGTTCAGGTAGAAAGGACCTTCGAAGGTAAAACCTTTGGTGCCCACCAGGGCATAATCTTCGTAGGGATAATAGTTGTTCTGAAGGAAATACAGTGGCGAAGCCAGGTCGGCGTCCTGCCAGGCGGCGGTGCCGGGAGAGTCAGCCTCGGTGCTTCCGGGGCTTGCGGAGAATCGCTCGTTCAGCTGATCCGTCTTCGCGGCGTCCCAGAACATATCATGGTTGCCCCGCAGCAGGATCTTGCGGCCGGGCAATTCCGAGATGTACTTAAGATCCGGCATGGCTTCCTGAAGGGTCCGTCCCCAGCTGTGGTCGCCCGCGAGCAGTAGCGTGTCGTCCTCGCGGATCAGCGCGCGGCAGTATTTTTCAAACTTTTTCTCGTGGTTTTTCCACACCCGGTCTTTCAGCTGATTCTGCGCTTTGAGCGGCGCGAGAAAATGAAGGTGCAGATCCCCGATGGTGTATAAACTCATAACAGGTCCTCGAAACAGGAATTATCCTTCGAACAGTGCCGCGGCTTTGGCCATCCGATCCGCGATCGCCACGCCGAACGGGCAGCGGGATTCGCAGCTTTGACAGCCAATACAGGCGGATGCGGTCACACCGAGATCCAGATAATGCTGTCGGACACTTTCCGGCACTTCCGGCTGCAGAACGGCCAGATCATAGAACTTGTTCACCATGGCGATATCAATGTCCATCGGACACGGTTTACAATGCCCGCAGTAAGTACATTGTCCGGAATAGGCGTGCAGCGGCGCGGAGGCGATCACAGAAGCGTAGTCGGTTTCTTCGGGAGAGGCGTTCTCATAGGATGCTGCCTCTGCCACTTGTTCCTTTGTATCAAACCCGCACAGAATGGAAGTCACACCCGGCCGGGTGAGCGCATAGTGAATGCACTGGAGGGGCGTAAACGCCACGCCGAAGGGAGATCTTTCCGAATCGAACAGACGGCCGCCAAAGAAACCTTTCATCACAGTGATGCCGACATCATTCTCCTCCGCGATCTGATAGAACTCAGCCCGTTCCGGATCGATGCCCGAAAGGTTCTGATCGTAGTCGCCAAACATGGAATCCAGATCCTCGGTAGCGGGACGCATATCAAAGGCGGGGTTGATGGAAAAGAGGATCATTTCGATAAAACCGCTTTCAGCCGCCATTTTCGCGATCCGCGGATTGTGAGTTGAAATGCCGATGTGCCGGATCGTTCCGGTTTTTTTCAGCTCCTTGACATAATGAATATACTCGGTATTCATGCACTCGTCCCATTGATCCTGGCTGTCCACATAATGGATCATGCCCAGATCGATGTAGTCGGTCTTCATGCGTGCGAGGAGGTCTTCGATCGCTGGTTTGACGACCGCGAGATCGCGGCTTCTCACATACTGGCCGTTCTGGTAGGTGGAGCCGATGTGGCCCTGGACGAACCACTCTTCACGGCAGCCTTCCATCGCTGCGCCAATGATATCGCGTGATTTCGGATCGGGCATCCAGCAGTCGATGATATTCACGCCCAGCGAGTGGGCGTATTTCATGAGTTCGACGGATTCTTCGAATTCATGGCGCTCCAGCCATTCACCGCCGAAGCCGATCTCACTGACCATCAGGCCGGTCTTTCCAAGTTTTCTATATCGCATATGGTCCTCCTTGAATTTAAGTGCTTTCATTATACCATATTCTCATGTCATCCACATATCAAATCTGTCTTTCTCGTTGCTCGCGTGATTTTGAAAAAAGATCGATCTGTGCCGCCGCGTGGCTGTGAAAAAGTGAATTCCAGGCCGGGCAGTAAAGAAGGAAAACATAGCGTTAACGCTTGCAAAGAGTGGGGAAATTTGTGATAATAAAGGCAATATAAGATAAGGAGACCGAATCATGAAAATATGTCCGCGATGCGGAAATCAGAACCCGGATCTCAATAATTTTTGTAACTTCTGCGGTCAGCCGCTTCCGGCTGTCCAGCAACCGCAACCCCAACAGCCGTGGGAACCGCAGCAGCCACCGAAGAAAGGCATCCGCAAAGGCGTCCTGATTTTACTGCTGGTGATAGGCTTTATTGTCGTCGCGCTTATCACGACGATCATCGTCATCCTGATCCGGACGGGAGGGAGCCCTAAACCCTCTGAGAGCTACAGACCGTCTCACGCTTCACGCGACAGAGACGAGGATGAAGATGAGGACGAAGACGAGGAGGACGAAGAAGAGGAAGAAGAGAAAGACGACAAAAAGACTTCGTCTTCGGCGGAAACCAAAGAGGAAGAAAAGAAAGCGAAAAAGACATATGTCATCGAGGTTGATTCCCTTGGAGTCGAAACGACACGCTACACCTATGATGTACTTGGTCGGACAACAAGGGTCGAATACGCGGACATGCCCGACGGATATGCCAACAGCTGGACTACCTACCAGTATGGGGCATTGGGCAAACGCAGCCGCAGGGACAATTCGGACGGTTCCTACGTGGAATATGATCTGGAAGGCCGGGAGATCCTTTCCGCGGATGCATATGGCAACGTGGCGGAAACAACATATGATGAAAACGGCAACATGATCGAGTCCATAGGTCCGTCCTCCCACCACTATATGGAATATGACGCACAGGGACGTCCCACGAAAGAAACAGTGAATACCCGGCTTGCCGATGGGACGGAGACACTGCAGATCGAGGCGACCTATGAATACAGCGAGGACGGGCTGTATAAAGCGATGACTACCTACAACGTCGAGACCGGCGTGACCCGACTGACCACGGAATGGCGCTATGATGAGGCCGGGAACGAGATCTACTGCCACATCTACAGCCGCTCGGGTGAAAACGACCTGATCACAGAAACCGAATATGACGAGGATGGGAAGATCCTCTGGACCCAGAACCTTACGGTCGATGGGACGGTCACCAACCGGGTGGACTATATATATGATGAATACGGAAATCTGATCCAAACAGTGAACGGTGGCACCGGAGTACTGGATGGAACGGTCACGTACACCAATGAGCTGGATGAGAATGGGCGGATACTTCTGGTTACTCGCCACGAAGTGAATCCCGGTACGAACCCTCCCATTGACGCCACCTGGGTGACCGATGTGTATGAGTACACGGATCGGGGAGACGTTCGTTATCACTACGAATACACGGTAGGTGTTGATTTGAGCACGGATCCGTATTCGTTTATTGACGAGTATACGGAAAAAGGAAAAGAGTATTTTACCAGAGTGACGATCTATGTGTATGACTATGATAATCTTGACCCGGCAAGTCTGATCCCGGAACAGAAATATTAAAGGAGGAACTTAACATGGCAAAAGTACAAGTGGGAGACAAATTCCCGAATCTCGCGATCGATACCCTGTATAAGGGCGAAGGAATGATGCAGGATCTTTTCACCGCGCCGAAGACGATCCTCTGGTGTCTTCGCTACATCGGCTGCACTGTCTGCCGGTACGACATCCACCTCGCGGCGAAACAGTATAACGATTTCATCGAGAAAGGCGCGAAGATCGTTTTCATGCTGCAGAGCGAAAAGAGCGTCCTGCAGGAAGAACTGAAGGACATCCAGCTTCCGTTCGACATCATCTGCGACCCGTCGATGAAGCTGTACGAAGAACTGGAGATCAAGCCGGCCGAGTCCATGCAGGCTCTCGCCGGCGGCAAGATGGCAGCTCTTATGGCGAAAGGCGCCGCGGCCAAGCTTGCGGGCTTCTCCCATGGCAAATATGAAGGCAACGAGCAGCAGCTTCCGGCCATGTTCATCGTGGATCAGGAAGGGACCGTGCTCGAATCCATCTATGCCGAGAATATCATGGGCCTGCCGACGATCAAAGAACTCCTCAAAATGATTTGAACAGCGTGTTTCGCGAACGGAGGTAGAATCATGCGCGAATGGACGAGAGAAGAGAGATACCGCTATCTGCGGGATCCGCAGGAAGTGTATCCGCTGTTTGAGCGGATCAGCCAGTCGTCGTACCGCCAGCTCTTTCACAACCAGGCGGTCACGGGTCTCATGAACGATCCGAACGGTTTCGTCTGGCACGACAACCGCTGGCACCTGTTCTACCAGTGGTGTCCCTGGGGCGCTGTGCATGGGCTCAAGTACTGGTACCACATCGTTTCGAAGGACCTCGTGACCTGGAAAAACCTGGGCATCTGCCTCATCCCGGACGACGGGGACGGCTATGACAATAAAGGCGCCTATTCAGGCTCCGCGTTTCCTATCGGTGATAAGATGTATCTATATTATACGGGCAATCACCGGGACGCCGACTGGACGAGGCACGCCTATACCTGCCTCGCCAGGCTGGGCGATGACGGGTGGACGGAGAAATATCCGCTTCCGCTCTTCGGCGCGAATCCGAATTATACCGAGCATCAGCGCGACCCGAAAATCATCTGCCTGCCCGGCAGCGATACCTACTATATGATTATCGGAGCGCAGACAAAAGAAAAAACCGGCTGCGCGCTCATCTATGCCTCGGAAGATCTGCAGCATGGATGGACGTTTGCCGGTGAACTGAAAGTGCCGGGTTTCGAACACTTCGGAGATATGTGGGAATGCCCGTCGATCGAGCATATCGGGGGAAAGGATGTTTTCCTGTTCTGCCCGCAGCATATGAGCCTGCCGGGACGTGGCGGCAGTCAGAATCATAATGGCTATATTCTGGGATCCATGGACTGGGATACCCTGACCTTTACCCCGGACGGCCAGTTCCATGTACTGGATTTCGGCTTTGATTCCTACGCCGCGGCCTGCGCGAACAACCTGCAGGATGCGGACAAGGCGATCCTGATCGCCTGGATGGGCCTGCCGGATGTTTCCTATCCGACCGACGAAGAAGACTGGGCCGGTTGCCTGACCTTGCCCAGGGAACTGACGGTGAGAGGCCGCCGTTTGATCCAGCAGCCATTGCCGGAACTGAAGAAACTACGGGATGAAAGAGTGGAAACAGCCACAAACGAAGCCGGCGCTTTCCGCCTGCCCGAGGCGGCAGAGCTGGAGCTCGACTGCCGGCCGGGTGATGTACATCTGTCGCTGCTGGCGGATGAGGCCGGTGAGGGCGGCATCACGATCGATTATAAAGAAGAGACACGAGAGATCCTGGTAGATCGCAGCGGTATGAAGACCCGTTTCAATCTTTCGGAAGGTGACAGCCGTATGCGTCCGCTGGAAAGTTCCCTGTTCCATCTGCGGATCTTTGTTGACCGAAGCAGTATCGAGATCTTTGTGAACGACGGCGATGCTGTCTTCACTTCACGTGTTTTCCCGACGAAGGAAGAACATTTCGCGAAGATCACCGGCGATACGTTCATCCGGATGTGGACCCTGAAACCGGCGGTCAAGGACCAGTTCCTGATCTGATAAACAGGACCTGTAGCAAAATGAGTTTTTTGTTACGGGTCTTTTTATTTGGCTGAAATCCTGTTTTTTATTCTGAAATGCCATCAGCGGCAGATGAATCACACATAATACCTGATAAATATCTGAAGAAAAACCAGTAAAAGGCGATTCTTGAAAGCTTTTGGGGTGTTTAGCTTTTTTTCTTGTTTCGCCACCCAGAATCTCCTGTGATTTTTGGATAAGATATTCACTTGACAAGCTATCT
>JAFRZE010000022.1 GCA_017442735.1 Bacillota bacterium | reverse complement strand
TCCGCCAAGGACCTCCATCGCATCAAAGATACGGTTCTCAACCAAATAATCCAAAAGTCCCGCAGGAATATGGAAGACATTATTCAGCCAGTAAGGATGTGCCAGTATCCCCAAACCGCCCGCTTTCCGGATCTCCTCAAAAATCCACTTGCAGCTTGCCGCCGGATAAGGATCCACGCCTGCGGGAACCCGGATCTCTTCTGTCAGGCGCGTCATGAGCGCATTATAGGCTTCCTGACTGCAAGCCTCAGGACATTTTCCGAACAAGGATCGTATGGCAGGATCTGTTCCGACTTCGCTCCTCTGTTCTCCGGGAAAAAGCGCATTAATACTGTATTCTCCGCCAAAATTGATGATATGTACGTCATTGATGCGCCCGTTTGCGGCAGAAAGCTGTACCTCTTCCCCCGGGCAAACGCACAGCTCCGTCGGAAGATTCCGGCAGAAATCTATTGCCCGCAGGGATGGATAATACCTTCTGTGATCGGTGATCGCCAGGAAGTCGTATCCGTGAGCCCGGCAATCGGCTGTCATGACTTCCGGGGTCTGCGCACCGTCCGAACAGGTCGTATGAAGATGAAGGTCTCCCCAGAAAGGATAACGCTTTTGCAAATCGTCATTCACGGCATAAACGGGATATTCATAAAGGATATTGCCGTCCGGATCCGAAAAGCGAAGGTAATACGCCTGTTCCGAAGAAAAAAGATGGGTTACTTCGAAGCCGCCTTCCTGATTCGCTCGAATCGTTTCCTTTTTAAAGCTGCCGGAGAGCGGGAAATAGAGCGGTTCTCCCTGCTCAAAAGCGCAGACTTCCAGCTGATATTCCTTTCCCGGGACAAAAATCTGCCTTCCGCCCGTGGGACGAATGGTCATTCTGCTTTCTTTTCCGCAGGCTGTGACAAGTGGAAAAACATCATATTCTTCCAAAATATCCGGATGCCAGTAGTACTGTCCCATATCATCCTCCTTCCCTTTTTCTGTACATTTTGAAACTGTCAGTTTCGTGTATACCGGCGCTGCCAAAAATTCTTCCAAAGCCTGTCAAACTCGCAGCAGCTGTACCAGCAGGCTGCCTTCAGCTTTTTCCATCCGTCAGAAAGCATCCGCTTCATCCCTTTATGCCGTACCGTCCGCTGCGGTTTCGCCTTTTCCTGAATAAGTGGGATCTTTTCGATCCGATAGCTTCGCCCCGGTTCGGTTCTGAAGCTGATCCTGTCACGGCTTTCTGTATTCTTTTCTGCGCCGATAAGCTCCGCTTCACCTAGGCCCGGATAACAGACCCGGCAAAGCCCGCCCGTTTTGGAAAAAATACAGATTTCTCCGGTCTTGCCGTTTTCCCACGAGACGGAGACCTCAAAAGCTCCCCTGGCAACAAGTCCCGTAAAACTGCCGTTGTGCCAGACCTTCGGAAGTGCTGGCAGGATCCGGATAAAGCCCTCATGGCTCTGAAGCAGCATTTCCGCAATCCCGGCTGTCCCGCCAAAGTTCCCGTCGATCTGAAAAGGCGGGTGGAAGTCCCACAGATTCGGCATGGTCCGCCTGCCGATCAGACGACGAAGCGCTCTGTAAGCAGTCTCTCCCTCTCCGGTCCTGGCCCAGGATAAGAGCCTGTGTGCCAGCGCCCAGCCCGTCGCCTGCGTCCCCCGTTCCTTCAGCGTATATTTTGCCGCTTCCATCCACTCCGCTGTTTCCTTAGTGATCTGCGAGCCCGGATACAGCGCAACCAGCTGAGACAGATGACGGTGCCGGTATTCTCCGATTTCCCCGTAAAAACGTTCTTCCTCGTATTCTTTGATCTGTCCGGATGTCCCGATCCGCACCGGCTCGTAAGATGCCAGCTGTTCTTTTTGCCGCAAATAGACCGGATCGTCCGTTATTTCCAACGTTTCAGCAGCTTTGCAGAAATCCCTCCCATTTTCATAAATCATCTGCTGATCAAACGCGCAGCCGGTCGTATGATAATAATGGCTCCCTTTCCCTCTCGAATTTCTGACTGTCTGTTCCGGGGAAGCGGAATGCCGGACTCTGAATATTCCGTCCGGTCCTTTTTCCGCCGTCTGCGTCAGGAAAGCGCTCATTCCCCGGAGGACGGGATAGGTGACTCTTTCCAGGATTAGCAGATCGTTTGTAAACTCGTAATAATCCTGAAACAGCTTGGTCGTCAGGCCGCCGGTCCCCGGACCGGAGTGTGCACAGGGGCCTTCCATACTGTAGGGATAAACACCGGTTCCGATCGTCCAGCCTGCTTCCTCGGTCTCCTGCTCCGGATAGTTCTTTTTTAAGTACTGCTCTGCCAGCTGTTCTGCCTTCGGAAGAAAAGCAGCATGAAAGTCTGCGTAGGCTTCAAAGCACTCTGCCAGATTCGTTGAAAAAGCCAGCCAGTAGTTCATTTGAACATTGATATTGTGCCAGTAGCCGCTCCCCCACGGAGCCTGCTCATGGCAGTTCCAGGTTCCCTGGAGATTGGCCGGAAGTGTCCCTTTGCGGGAAGAAGAAATAAGAAGGTACCTGCCATATTGGAAATACAGCATCTCCATATAGGGAATCCTTTCCCCGCGCCGGTAACGCGCAAGCAGCCGGTCTGTTGGCTCCTTTCGCTCCTCTCCCAACGTGAATTTCACTCTCCCAAACATAGTTTGATAGTCCGCCAGATGCCGTTCGAACAGTTTTTCATAGCCCATCTTCTCCGCTGCTTCCAATCGTTCCAGCAGTTCCGGCAGCGGATTGATGTCCTGCAGTTTCTTTTTCGGATCCTCCTCCAGAAAAACCTCCGGGCACAGACGGTAATTCGTCCCCAGAGAAAGGAAATAGATAATCTCCCTCGCTTCCTGTATATGAAAGCCATCTGCAGCCGCCTGCACCACACCGTCTGTGTGAACGCTCATCGCCGCCGCGTAGCGGATATTGTAATATTCCATTATTCCCTGCAGAACAGCCAGATTGTCATAATATTCTGTGCTGCCTGTCCGTCCGCCGCCGTCACCTTCTGTTTTCGAAAAAGGCTTGCAAAACGGAGCGATCAGTTCCGCCCGGCAGGCAAAAGCCTTATCTCCCTTTATCCGGATGACGAGAACTCTGTCTGGATAGGAAGCAAAGTATTCCCTCTTTATTCTGTTGCCGTCAGCTTCAAAGCCGGTATAAGCCACAGCCTCGTCCAGGCGTAATCCCCTCTCGTACGCCCTTATACTTTGATGATCAAAATACAGATACAGCTCGGCAAAGTTCGTCAGTCCGCCGAGATTATCCCTTTCCGTTTCTCCCGGATTCTGAAGGGTATTTTCCGTCAGCTGGATCCGTTCTCTTTTCGGGATACCGAAGATATTGGCGCCGAACCAGCCGTTGCCGATAGGCAGCGATTCCTGTTCCCAGCCAAAATCGGAGTCCGCCGCCGGTCTGTTATAATGCAACGTCAGACTCATAAGGCTTCCTCCCGCTTGGCTTCTTTCCTGTCACCGAGCAGACGGTAATCGCCCTGATCAAATCCCTGGAACAGCTGCGTCGCTTTACGAAAGGAAACCGTGCGGTTCTTTCTGACCGTACTGAACCTTCTGACGCTCCGGGCAATGCTGTTTGTGGAGAACGGCAGCTTATCGACAATCACATTTCCTTCGACAAGGCTTCCGGCAGGGTTGGGGACAAAACCGGCTTCTTCTACACGACTGAAATCATCAAGATATTCTTTCATGGACGGATAAGCCGTCTGCCAGGCTTTCGAGCGCCACGGCAGGGAGAACAGTTCCTGCCACATCAATCCCCCTTTTTCCGTACAATAATGGAACCAGCCGTCAAATAAGGCCCCTTCTCTGGCCCGGTCATCATAAGAGATCGGGGCATTCGCACAGTTGACGATGATATTGTCTTTCACCGTAAGATTTCTGCCGCCGCCCAACTGGATCGCCATGCCGGGGATATTTACCATGAGGTTTCCGCAGACTGTCTGTCCGGAGGCAGCGTCATCCAGATAGATCGCGCACGGAGTATAGCCTTCCTTCCCGAGATTCCAGATCCGGTTGTTCCGGATCACGGTTCCGAAATAAGACCAATGCTTGCCGGTATAGATCGCGCCGCCATCTTTCGTCAAAAGACACGCGTCATGGATCCGGTTTTCCTCGATCAGATGATTGTTCCCATTGACCCAAATCACTTCGTGCGGGCAAGCAAACATTTCGTTTTTGCGGCAGGCCTGGCCGACGCCCTCCAGAAGCACTGCCGGACAATAGGTTTTATAGATTTCAGACCAATGATGGATCCGATTATTTTCAACATTATTTTGTGCCGGAGACAGGGTATTTCTGTCGCCTCCCCTTAAGATCACGCCGCCTTTCCCGATGCTGCAGATTTCGCAATTCCTGATGTGGTTATGACCGCCTTCGACCAGAATGCCCTGACCGCCGATATTCCTGACCGTTCCGTTCTGAAAAACGATTGAATTTCCTTTTATATCGATTCCGTCTCCGCGGGTATTCTGAACCGTTATTCCATCAAAACAAAGATGCAACGCATCCTGTACGCGGATCAGCGGCTCTGTCGCCAGCGAAAGATTGGCAATACCATCCTCAGCGTCTTCCAGCGGAATAAAATACAGCTTCATACTGTCCCGGTCCAGATAATACTCTCCCGGCTCGCTTAGCTCTTCAGGGATATTGAAAAAGTAATACGGAGCTCCCTCCCGAGCTCCCCATTTGCTGATAAACTTCGGGGAAAGCATGCGCTTTCCCCTGTCAAAAGCACCGATCGGGGAGGACGCGTCCGCCCAGTCATACATCCAATATCCGAACATCCAGACCTTTTCCGGCTCCGCCCAGGAGCTGATGCGATCGGCCAGCGCTTCGTCGATCTCATATCTGTCGCTTTCCGGATTTCGCTCCTTCTGCCCTTCCGGGGCAAAGGTGCCTGTCTGTTCGTATTCGTTGCCTCCGCCCGGGGAAAACAGAACTTTTCCTGTCTGCAAGAAGCTGTCCCTCTTGGGATAGCGGGCCAGGGTCATGCGGTTTCCGTTTTCAAAAAGCTCGGGCGGGGCATCCCCGATATAATCGCCGTCATATTGATCAGCTGTATGATAGGTCCCGACTGCGTGGATCTCGCCGATATCTTGTCGGGTAAGTCCCACGGCAGAGAGATCCGCTTCCAAAAGTCGTCTTCCAGCAGCATGCGGAAACCGCTTCCGAACTTCCTGCTCCGGGACTGCAGTACATGAGGATAACGGAATCGCTATTCCTCCGTCCAGGATCACTTCACCGCCAAAAGCGCGGTAACAGACCGGGCATTCTTCCGTTCCACTGTCTTCCTGTTTGAATACCATTCCCTTTGTTTCATAACGCCCAGCCATAACAGCCACCGTGATTCCTGAGCGTCCGGACTTTTCCATTTTCCGCACCGCCTCCTGCACCTGTTCGAAACAGGTAAACGGATGCTCCCGTGAACCGTCTCCGTCTTCTTTTCCGTCTGCGCACAGATAGATATCCGCCTCAAATTCCTCCGACGCTTTCTTCCGGAATCCGCCTTCCACGTCCATCGGAGCTGGTGCGTTCATAGGGCAGATTCGAGGTTTGATAAGCTGATTGATCAGGTACAGGATCGGCGCAGGCGTAGGAATTAACGGCTTATTAGCGAGATACAGCAACGGAATACTGATGAGAATGACAAGTATCGTCAGCTTCCATGAAAAGAATGCCGACGCTGCTGTCAGCAAGAGGCAAAGGCAGACTACTACATAGAAACGTTTTTTCCGCTTAGCCATTTTGCTCCTCCCATTCGATTTCCAGCTGTCCGGCATGAGAAATCTGAAGCGTCAGAAAGCCCGTGGCTTCTTTTGCGAAAGCTAACGGTGCTCCGTCATGTCGGATACTTTTCAGCTTTTTTTCGGTATAGATCAATAGCTTCCCTTCATCTTTTACGACAAAAGATATTCCCCGACCGGTGTACCGAATATGCTCTGTCCCTCCGCCGCTGTTCATCTTCTCCGTAAGGCCGATCAACGCAAAACCCTCCCGGACGGGAGCCATCGTAATCAGTTCATATCCGCCTTCTTCAAGATTTTGTCGGAGTGCTTCTCCTCTGTTTAAAAGCTGGCTGTCGCCGGCTTTGTAGCGGTAAACCGCCATCTTTTCCGTCACCTTTACCGGAAGATCATCTGCTGAAATGGATGTTTCTGATTTTACGTCGGCAAAAGCAAAGACACCGGCCACATAGCCGGCTTCGTTCCGGCTCACGATTTTGTATGGCTCATGGTCTTTTCGGGGATCACGAAAGAGGCAGTCCGGCGTCGGCACCGCCGTCTCGAGTGTCCGAAGGATCTTTCCTTCCGCATCTGTCAACGTCCTAATCAGGGAGAAGTCATGCTCTCCCACCCGGTCCGAAACATAGACCGGACCTCCGGAAATCGCCCTTGCTGCCGCGTGATAGGCACCTTGGGGATGCCCTGTCTGGAACATATCCCAGTCACAGACGGTAAACTCCTTCATCCAGAGACTGTTCACCGCATT
>JAFRZE010000021.1 GCA_017442735.1 Bacillota bacterium | reverse complement strand
GGCTCTTCCTCTTCAGCGGGCTCTTCCTCTTCAGCAGGTTCTTCCTCTTCAGCAGGCTCTTCCTCTTCAGCAGGCTCTTCCTCTTCAGCAGGCTCTTCCTCTTCAGCAGGCTCTTCCTCTTCAGCAGGCTCTTCCTCTTCAGCAGGCTCTTCCTCTTCAGCAGGTTCTTCCTCTTCAGCAGGTTCTTCCTCAGTCTGATCTTCAGAGGTAGTGCTTTCGACCGGAGTCGTCACTTCAGGCTCTTTGTCTTCTTCATTCTGGTTCTCAGAATATCCAGCAGGAGTTTCTTCTCCTCCTTCTTCCTCTCCCTCATCACCAGTATCTGCAGGAGGTGGGGTTTCTTCCTCGCCGGTCTCATCGGCCGGGTCAGTTTCTCCGGTTCCATCTTGCAGATCTTCCTCATCGATCTTTTCTTCTTCCTTTATCGTGAGGTCATCTTCCTTCTCTTCCACAGAAGGTTTCTGCTTCTCTTCCTGTTGGAATTCTTCCTGCTTGAAAGAATCCTTGGAGAGTTCATCTGCAAGTGCGGCTTGCGGCAGGCTGTTGGTAAGCAGCATGCTGGCAAGCACGATCCAGGTGATGAATTTCTTTGCTCTCTTAAACATGGTGTGTTTCCTTTCTCGCTCTGGCGAGTTTTTCTTTAGATCTTCCGAGATGTTTGAAATCTCTATATTTATAAAGGAAGCTTTTCTCTTCAAACCGGGGTTTTTGACTGTTCGTTGTTTGCTGTGATGAAGCTTTGTTGTGTCGTGTGTGGGGGTGGTGATAGGTCTGAAGGTCAGCTATTGGTCACTGTTTCGTACTGAGGGCTTTTTGATAATGGTAGGAACTTCGCTTTAACCCAAGGGTTTCGGTCAGTTCCATCAGGGAATAACGGTCTCGCAAACGGTCTATGACTTTTGTGGCTTCTTCCGGTGACAGCCCGGCCAGTGTATCCCGGTCTGTCCCATCTCGCAAATGCAGGATCTCACTGAATATATCGATCATCATCTGCATCTGCCTGAGTTGCTTGATCAGGTAGGTCTGGTCATCCTGCCTGGAAGAACGGGTGGAGACGACCCAGCTGTCAGAACGAATTGGTTCTTTTCTGGGTCCTGGTAATGATTCATGACGATAATTCCTCCCTTTACGCTGCTCGATCCAATTGTACATACAACGTCTCGTAGGATAGCCAAGCTTTTTGATGGCTTCATCTACGGACCCGCACTCGTCATATAAACGTAGCGCTCGCAGCTTTTCTTCTTTCGTAAATATAAAGTCCTCCTGTCGGACACAATTGTCCGCGCCAGACGTGCTATATCAATGCATAGAAACACTTATACTCATACTTATAGACTTATGCAATATTCTACTTTATTTCGACCAAAAAATCAATGCATAATTTCAGTAAAAATGTATTTTTTGTTTTTTGTGTTTTTCGATAGCAAACCATCTTGTAAAGCATATTAGGTAAGATGATATGTGTAATTTCATCGTTTTTTGTGTTTTTTTCTGGACATACAAAAAACCGGGCTCATATATGAACCCGGTTTCACTGTATGGAGCATAGGGGACTTGAACCCCTGACCTCTTGACTGCCAGTCAAGCGCGCTCCCAACTGCGCCAATGCCCCGTGCGAGTATTTATTATAGCAAAGGGGCTCTGGCTTGTCAAATCTTTTCTTGAAATTATTTCTTATAGATGTTCATGTCACCGGAAACGGAATTAAGTTCGATGTCCATATCTCCGTCGCCATGGATGATCTTATCACCACGGTTCGTGACGGACATGTTGACATTCGTATCGCCGGAGACAGATTCGGTTTCAGCGGTAAAACCGATGTCCTCCGAGACATATATCGTAAGCTCACCGCTGACTGTGCTAGCCTGGATCTTTTTCGCAGCTTTTGCAAGACTGACAGTCATGTTTCCACTGACCGTTTCGAATTCGATCTTTCTTGCATCGATCTCATCCACATCGATATCCGCTGAGACAGCCTCGACCTCCAGCTCTTCTACGACGATGCCGGCTCTGAGATCCACATCGGCGGAGACGGTCTCGATCTTCAGCTCTTCCAGGCCAGCCGGGATCACGAGTTTCAGATCCTTGGAAGCGTAATTGTTGATGGTATTCAGGTTAAATCCCAGGGAGAAGTTCCAGGACTGGCTGTATTCCTGGATGATCAGGGTATCGCCATCGATCTTGTAGGACATTCTCTGCTCATCTTTCAGGTTTTCAGGCTCATTCACCTCGAAAGAAACCGCGTTACCGCTCTCGACTTGAATGGATCCCGCGACCCATTCGACTTTTACCTTTTTAATCTTCTGTCCTTCAAAGCTTTCTGAAGATGAGATCACGTTGCCGGAAGATTTCGCCTCCGACGAAGCCTCTGTTTTCTTATTGCCAAGCAGGCTTCCGCCGCTGTGCAGCCATAGACCCCAGCAAAGGACCCAGGCAAGAATGATCGCGACTACAGACCAAATGATCACTCGAATAACTGCTGATGATTTCATGATTAATACATCCTCCGGTTTTTCTCTTTTTCTTCCATTAAGTCAAAGATCGCTCTCAGGATCTGGTCGATGGCAGCACCGATCAGGAAGATCAGCCAGCTGATGCCCCAGGCACCGGTCAAAAAGCTGATCGCGAAATACAGGACCACGATCACCATCCACATGGCGCCGTGGACTGCGTCGTAGAGTTTGTGCTTGTCGGAATTTTTATTCTGCCAGATCCGGAAATCATCGACCATCGACTGACCTTTGGCTTTGTAGTAAGGTTTAGACAGTTTGTTGTAGATGATCAGTCCGGTAGCAGCTGCGATAAACAGGAACAGACAGACGACGCCGAAGGTGTTTCCGAAAATAATGACAGGGACCGGGCACAGGATATACAGAGCGATGGCAACGGAGTTAAGGATCGCGCTTTGTTTGCCTGCTTCATCCACCTCCTGCTGATTATACGGAACATACTGCTGCTGCTCCAGCTGAAGCTGGCTGATCAGTTCCGAAACATCGCCTATTCCGGCGATGGTGATGTTATAGGCCGCTTCCGGACTTTTGCCTTCTGAGAGAAGGTCGTGATATTTGTCGATGGCGTTCTGGATCATCTCTTCTTTCAGCTCCACTGCTGACCGTGTGGGCTGGACGCCCGCGAACAGCTGATCCATATGGGCACGGATTCTATCTTCCATGGTCATTTATCCTCCAAAAGTTTCTCAATAGTCGTCTTTGCTTCTTCCCACTCGGCCCTCATGCGAAGGTAGGCTTCCCGTCCGGTGGGGGTGATACTGTAATATCGTCTTCTGGCACCGGTCATCTCATCGCCCCAGTAGGAATATATGTATCCGGCAGCTTCCAGCCGTCGGAAGGCGGTGTATAAGGTCGCTTCCTTCAGCTCGTACTGCCCGGCTGTCTTATCCTGGATGGCTTTATTGATCTGATAACCATAACTGTTCCCGTGAAGCAGGTGGGCCAGGATGATCGTATCCGTGTGTCCTCGGATCAAATCGGCTGTGATAGACATAAGCTTTGTCGAGAAGACTTTCTCGACATCCTCCTCATTTTGTTTTTCTAAGTATATTCTATTACAAGATACCTCGCCTGTCAAGGTATCTTTGAAAATTATATATGTTTTTTTATTAAAGTGCCCTTTTCGTTTTGGCATTTGGTCAATTGACACTTTTCTCGTCCGCATGATATCATTTTCAGGTAAGCATATATTATATAGGAAGGAAATCATTTATATGAAACCTGTTTGTCTTGCCAAAGAGCTCTCCGGCAACTCCTATCCCGGCCGCGGGATCATCCTAGGCCTGTCCGCGGATGGCCAGAAGGCTGTCACCGCCTACTTTATCATGGGCCGCAGCGTCAACTCCCGCAATCGTATCTTCGTGACCGACGGTGAAGGGATCCGGACCGAAGCCTTTGATCCGTCCAAGCTTTCCGATCCCAGCCTGATCATCTACGCGCCTGTGCGCGTTCTGGGCAACAAGACCATCGTGACCAACGGCGACCAGACCGATACGATCTATGAACTGATGGATAAACAGATGACTTTCGAACAGGCGCTTCGCACCCGTACCTTTGAGCCCGATGCGCCGAACTATACGCCTCGTATCTCGGGGATCATGCATATCGAGAACGGGAAATACAACTTTGCCCTTTCGATCCTGAAATCTGATGACGGCGATCCTTCCTCTACTCTTCGCCAGAACTTCGCCTATAACTGCCCCAAGGCAGGTGTAGGCCGCTTCCTTCATACCTACTCCGGCGACGGAAATCCGCTGCCCAGCTTTGAAGGCGAGCCCACGCCGGTTGTCACGATCCCGGACGATATCGATGAGATGACGTCACTGGTCTGGGACAATCTCAATGAAGACAATAAAGTATCCCTGTTCGTACGCTATATCGATATTAAGACCGGTGCCTATGAGACCCGGATCGTCAACAAAAACAAATAAGTCGAGGTTTTTGCCATGAATGAATTGCAGCTGAAATACGGTACCAACCCCAACCAGAAACCGGCCCGGATCTTTATGGAAGATGGCTCCGATCTGCCGATCACCGTCCTGAACGGCCGTCCCGGCTATATCAACCTGCTGGACGCTCTGAACGGCTGGCAGCTGGTCAGTGAGCTAAAGAGAGTCAGTGGTCTTCCGTCCGCGACTTCCTTCAAACATGTCTCCCCCGCCGGCGCCGCGATCGGTCGTGAAATGTCCGATACGCTGAAGAAGATCTACTGGGTGGACGATGTCAAAACGCTCACTCCCCTTGCTACGGCTTATGCCCGTGCAAGAGGCGCGGACCGCATGAGCTCCTTTGGTGATTTCATCGCTCTGTCCGATGTCTGTGACGTAGCGACAGCCCGTCTGATCCGCCGTGAAGTTTCTGATGGCGTGATCGCTCCCGGCTATGAGCCCAAAGCCCTGGAGATGCTGAAAAAGAAAAAGCAGGGCGGCTACTGCGTCCTGCAGATCGATCCTTCCTATCAGCCGGCGTCCGTCGAGCGCAAACAAGTGTTCGGCGTGACCTTCGAACAGGGACGTAATGAACTGGTCATCGATGAGGATTTCTTTTCGAACATCGTGACCGCCAACAAGGACCTGCCGGAGGAAGCTAAGCTGGATCTGGCCATCTCGATGATCGTCCTGAAGTATACTCAGTCCAACTCTGTCTGCTATGTCAAGGACGGACAGGCGATCGGTATCGGCGCCGGTCAGCAGTCCCGGATCCACTGCACGCGCCTTGCCGGACAGAAGGCTGACAACTGGTGGCTCAGACAGTCTCCGAAGGTGCTGAACCTGCCTTTCCGTGAGGATATCGGCCGTCCCGACCGTGATAACGCGATCGATCTGTATATCGGCGATGAGTATGAAGATCTGCTGGCAGACGGCGTCTGGGAAAACACCTTTACCGAGAAACCTTCTGTTTTCACACGGGAGGAAAAGAAAGAATGGCTGGCCAAGAATACGGATGTCATTCTAGGTTCCGATGCCTTCTTCCCCTTTGGTGACAATATCGAACGCGCGTTCAAGAGCGGCGTGAAATATGTCGCGGAACCCGGCGGATCTGTTCGAGATGACAATGTCATCGCCGCCTGCGACAAGCATGATATGGTCATGTGCTTCACCGGACTCAGACTGTTCCACCACTAATCTGTAAAAAAACGAGAATCCATAGCGATTTCGCTATGGATTCTTTTTTTGTCTTTTCAGGTCGCGGAGAATGAGAATAATACATGTCAGGAGAATTAGGCCGGCGACCACGGCCGCGAAATGCATGAATACCTCTTCCGGGAGGATGTTGATGATCTGATCATAGCGGGGATCGAAGATCCAGTTGGACTTGCCGGGGAAAAACACATGATGAAAGATCGTAAAGAACCGCGTAAAATCAATGGCTCCAAAAATGCCGATAACCGCGAAGAGAACCAGCAGCGTGACCGCGCACCAGAAACCTGTCCGGTGTCCGGCCCATCTTTTCAGGCGAACGTTCACTACCCGCCTTAGTATCTGCCAGCCGAGGACGATCGTTCCACTGATGCCCAGGACCCAAAGATCCAATAAAAAGAGCTTTCGGACATCCTCAAAATGCATCCTGCCCTCTTCCGAGAAAGCCAGAATACCGGTACGGAAAGTGGATGAAAGGCCGATGCAGTAATTCATCATATCATTGTATGCTTCCATGATCTCCGCACGGGTTAAGGTACGGGTGCCTTCTGCGAGAGCGATCTTCACTTCCGTCAGATGGAGTGGATCGATCTGCATGGCGTACAGTGGACGAATCAGGATCGGTACGGCGATCGATCCGCTGACGATAAAGAGCATACCCGCCAGATAGATGATAATCGTCAGCAGGTTGCTTTCCTTTTTTCTGTTCATATCATTTTCCTCTTTGAATGGATGAAACCATTATAGCGTGCCGACCTCACTTCGGCAAGAGGGCATCTGTTTATGCAAACTTGCTTTTTGATTGACAACGGGCAGTGAATCCTGTAAGATTGAAGCAAGGAATATCGCGGCGAATGCGTCCGCAAAATAAGAGGAGGAAAATGGTTATGATGACAAATCTGCCGATCGGTATACAGGTGTATTCCGTCCGTGAATATGCGGAAAAGGATTTCCGCGGAACGATCCAGGCCCTGAAGGACATGGGTTACGATTTTGTCGAACTGGCCGGCCTTTACGGCATGGAAGCCGAAGAGATCAGGAAAGTGCTGGATGAAGTCGGGATCCCGGCGATCAGTGCGCATGTTCCCTATGTAGAGCTGCTGGCAGATCCGGCTGGCACGATCGCGAAATATCAGAAGATCGGTGTGAAGTATATCGCTTTCCCGTATCTGGATGATTCCGTACGCCATGGCACCCCGGCATTTCCGGAGACCCTCGCCAACATGAAGAAGATCTGTGAAGTCGCCAAAGAGATGGGCATGGTCATGCTCTATCACAACCACGATTTCGAATTCATTAAGATGGATGACGGCAAATACGCGTTCGATTACATGTATGAAGTGATCCCCGCGGACCTTCTGCAGACCGAGATCGACACCTGCTGGGTCAACGTCGCCGGTGAGAATCCCGCTGAATATGTGAAGAAATACGCAGGCCGCTGCCCTGTCGTTCATCTGAAAGACTTCTACAAAGAAGGCAAAGCCGAAGGTATGTATGAGCTGATCGGCATCACGAAGAAAGAAGAATCCAAGGGCGTGTTCGAATTTCGTCCCTGCGGATATGGTCTGCAGGATATGCCCGCGATCGTCAAAGCCGCGGAAGAAGCAGGTGCGAAATACCTTGTGGTTGAACAGGATCGCAGCGTAGGCCGTACGCCCATGGAGGCAGTCAAGCTGTCCATCGAATACCTGAAAAACTGAGCAAATTTCTATTGCACTTAAGTTCGTTCTATGATATATTCAGGAAAACAAATGAAGGAGGACCACCTGAATGAAGTATGTCTGCAACATCTGCGGCTACGTCTATGACGAAGAGCTTGGCGATATGGAAAATGATATCGAAGCCGGAACCAAATGGGACGAACTTCCCGAGGATTTCCTTTGCCCCCTGTGCGGAGCCGGTAAAGAAGACTTCACCGAAGAAGAGGAATAATCGGATATATCTATAAAGCAAGGCCGGCTTTCTGAGCCGGCCTTATTTTTCTCTCTCAGGAGGAACTATGATCCTTCTCTATAGACTAAACGAGCATCCGCTCTTTCCTTCGATCCGTATGCTTTGCGCCATGTACGGTCATAAAGCCCGGATCATCGAAACGAATGAACTAAGGCAGCCACTCAGAGAACTCGTGAGTGCTGAGACAAGGACTGCCCTGCCTTTCGCTGTGCCAGCCGCGGCACCGGTTGATCCGGTACCGGAAGAACCGCTCATGCTGTTTGCCGGCATGGATCAGGAACAGGTAAGTTCTTTTGTGGATCAGCTGAAAGCGCTTTCCGGGGGCACGTCCTCGAAGATCCTGAAAGCGATGCTGACACCCACGAATGCCGAATGGAGCACGCTGTATCTTTTGGAGCATCTCCAGGAAGAACGTGCTTACTATCAGAATCGGAGGAATCGATCATGATCGAATATAATCAGAAATCCGGCCTGTTTCATCTTTCCTCCGATACTTTCAGCTATGTGCTGGCTGTCAAGGACGGAAGACTGCTGAATCTGTACTATGGTGATCCGCTGGTCCCGGGAACGGATCTTAGCTATCTGCTCTCTTCCTACTATAACGTTTCTTCCTTTGAACAGATCGAGCAAAACCTGCCGCTGGAGCTGCCGTCCGTCGGTACCGGCTGGTACGGCGATCCCGCCGTGCAGGCGATCGGACCGGACGGCAACAACATTACCAAGCTGCGGTTCGCGGACTATAAGATCCTGCCGCACAAGGAACCTCTCGAAGGGCTTCCCTCTGTAGGTTCAGGCAGTGCCCGGCTGGAAAACGATGAAACGCTGGAGATCCTTCTGAAAGATGAACTGACTGGACTGCAGGCGATCCTTTCCTATACGGTTTTGCATATGGGCGACTATGCCGCGCTAGCCCGCTCCATGCGGCTTACGAACGCGGGATCCGATGAACTCCTGCTGACCCATATGGCGTCCGCCGGTTTTTCTCTCCCCTCCCGCCGGTATGAAGTTCTTCATCTTCGCGGGGCCTGGGCCAGAGAACGGCATATCGTCCGGACACCGCTTGGACAGGGTTCGATCCGTGTTCAGTCCCAGCGCGGTGCCTCCGGACATGAGGAAAATCCTTTCATCGCGCTGCTTGCGCCGGAAACGACGGAGAATGCTGGTTCTGTCTATGGACTCAGCCTTGTCTACAGCGGCAGTTTTCTCGCGGAGGCGCAGGTCAGTCCCTTCGACAGCACCTATGTTTCGATCGGGCTCAATCCCATGACCCACCAGTGGCATCTGGCGCCCGGCGAGACTTTCCAGTGTCCGGAAGCGGTCCTTGTCTATTCTCACGAAGGCGTCAACGGGATGAGCCGGATCTATCACAAACTCTACCGAGATCATCTGTGCCGGAGCGAATGGGCCGGGAAAGAACGACCGATCCTGATCAACAACTGGGAAGCCACTTACTTTGATTTTGACGAAAGAAAACTTCTTTCCCTGGCGAAAAAAGCCTCTTCCCTGGGGATCGAGCTGCTGGTACTGGATGACGGATGGTTTGGTGTCCGAAATGATGATCGCCGTTCCCTGGGTGACTGGTATGTGAATCCGGAAAAGCTCCCTCACGGACTTTCCGGGATCGCGAAGAAAGTCAGTGAACTGGGGATGAAGTTCGGACTATGGGTGGAACCGGAGATGATCTCTCCGGACAGCGATCTGTACCGGGCCCATCCGGACTGGTGTCTGCACGCACCCGGCCGCAGCCGGACAGAAGGAAGACATCAGCTGATCCTCGATCTTTCGCGTGAGGATGTACAGGATTACCTGATCCGGGTCCTGACCAGTGTTTTCTCTTCCGCGGATATCTCCTATGTCAAGTGGGATATGAACCGCAATATGACAGAAAGCTTCTCCGCTCTGCTCCCGCCTCGCCTGCAGATGGAGACCCAGCACCGCTATATCCTGGGCCTTTACCGGGTACTCGATACCCTCACACAGGCGTTCCCGCACATTCTTTTCGAGAGCTGTTCAGGCGGCGGCGGACGTTTTGATCCCGGTATGCTCTACTTCATGCCGCAGACCTGGACTTCGGATGATTCCGACGCGGTCGAACGTCTGAAGATCCAGTACGGGACTTCTCTGGTCTATCCCGCTTCGGCGATGGGCGCTCATGTAAGCGCCGTTCCGAATCATCAGATCGGCCGAATCACATCCATGAACATGCGGGCTGATGTGGCGATCGGCGGAAACTTTGGCTTTGAGCTCGATTTGGACAAACTGTCCGATCGGGACCTGGCCACCGCAAAATCCTATGTCCGGAAATTGAAAGACCTCCGCGGCCTGACGGCCAGAGGTACTTTTACCCGGCTGATCTCTCCCTTTGAAACGAACTATACCGCCTGGCAGTTCGCGGACGAGAAACGCGTCCTGCTCTGTTTCTACCGAATCATGGCCGAGCCCAATCCCGTTCCGCACCGGGTATATCTCAAAGGTCTTGAACGGGATGCGCTGTACCGCGTGGATGAGGCCGACGTTTCATCCCTTCCGGAAGCTTTCCGAGGTTTATTTACCGGTTCCGCTCTCATGGAAGCCGGCGTCCCGATGATCTGGGACAAGACCGGCGACTTTGTCAGTCGTACCATTGTTTTCCATAAAGTTTAACTGAAAGGAGGAGGCATCCATGCCTATCATCGGAATCTGGGCCAACTATCTGGCCCATCGCGCTGCCCATATCGAGGATACGGTGGCGCGCGGCAACGCCCTGCTCATTCGCGAGGGCAAAGAGCCGTATACCATCCGCTATTTTCAATCGGCCGAAGAGGTGCAGGAAGGGATCGCCGACTGCGAGATCCTTTACGGGTATTTCCCTGCAGACGTGATTAAACAGGCCGAAAACCTTATCTGGCTGCACGCGGCTTCCGCCGGTGTGGACGCGCTCCTTTCCGACGACGTCTATGCGCATCCGGAAAAGGTGATCCTGACCCATTCCAACGGATCCTACGGAATCACGATCTCCGAGTACATGGTCATGATGATCCTCATGCTCATGCGCCGGCAAATCGAGTACAACCGTCTCCAGATCGAACGGACATGGAAAAATGTCGGTGAGATCCGCTCCATCTATGGCAGCCGGGTGGTCATTGTAGGTACCGGCGATATCGGAACGAACCTGGCCAGACGGCTGAAAGCCATGGGCGCTTCTAAGATCATCGGTCTTCGCAGGACCCTGAAAGCCGCCGATCCGGCGTTTGATACCATCGGAACGCTGGAACACCTGGAAGAAGCACTGAAAGGCGCTGACGTCCTCGCGCTTTGCGTACCGGCGACTTCTGAAACGAACGGTCTTCTATCCCGGGAGATCATCGCGAAAATGGATCCCAAGACCTTCGTAGTGAATGTCGGCCGGGGCAGCGCCATCGATCAGGAAGCCCTGACCGAGGCGTTAAAAGAAGGCCGTCTCGCCGGCGCGGGCCTCGATGTATTTACACCGGAACCGCTGCCGAAAGACGACCCGCTCTATGATCTTCCGAATGTGATCCTCACACCCCATGTGGCCGGCAATATGTCGCTGAGCTACACGTCCGATCTGAATGTGGACATCTTCTGCCGCAACCTGGAACGGTATTTCAGCGGGGAAGAACTGCACCACGTGGTGGACCGGAAACTGGGATACTGATGATCCGCTCCCAAGAAATAAACTGACATATGTATGAAAATACCGCGCTTCATCGGCGCGGTATTTTTTATCGCTTTCTTGAAGATTCGTAGACGATGACCGGTGTACCCATTTCCACTCTTTCATAGAGGGTCTGCGCGACTTCCAGCGGTGCGTTCACGCATCCGTGCGAACCGTTCCACTGATAGATGTCTCCGCCGTATTTCGTCCGCCAGCGGTAAGCGTCATGGATCCCGTAGGTCTGACCGTAGAAGCCCACCCAGTAATCGCAGACGGAACCGCCTTCCAGCTTGTTGTAGTCTTCGTCCTTATTTTCGACCTGGAATACGGCACAGGGCGTATCATGTACATCCTGATAGCCAGTGACGACATCCCCTTCGACGATCAGTTCACCGTTCTCAAAATACCAGAGATGCTGATCGTCCAGAGAGATCTCGATATACGTACCGCCTGCCGGCGTCCCTACGCCAAACTCGTTGACCGTCAGTCCAGGGATCGAAGGTTCGCTGTGGATCTCCAGCTCTTCTTCCTGATCCGGCGAGACATAACGTTCCTTCCGGATCCATCCGGCCGGGACCGTGATATCTTCCGGCGAGAAAAGGCCTTCCATAATGGCTTCTTTTGTCAGCGCCGCGTCGAATGTATAATCAAACACATCGTCTTCTGTTCCGACATACACGGTTTTCCCACTGCCGCTCACCAGCGACCGGCGGTGTCCCAGGACAACGGTGTATTTTTTTGACAGCTTGTCGACGAACGCATCCACCGCTGCTTCGTTCGCGGTGAAATGCATCTCGTCATCGATATAGATCATGTCTTTCAGATCTGACGGCCACAGGATCTCGGTCACTTCATCGTACATATGGACGGTCAGGCTTTTCAGGTAAACACCTTCAACCGCCCGCGCCTCTTCCAGCAGATCTTCATCGCTCTCTGAAGGATCATTTCGAAGATAACCGTTCCGGAAAAGGAGGATCGTATCCAGTTCTTCCTCCACGGCCTGTTTGAAAAGATCCCTGACTTCATCACGGCTCAGCTGTCGTCCGCTGATGTTGCGTACATAGATGAGAGAATCGGTGACCTGCTCCAGCAGAGAAGAATCATAGGTGAAACCCGTCTTGATGATGGAAAAGCTGGCAGGGTTTCTGTACTGAATGAACCAGTCGATATGCTTTTGACCGGAAAGCAGAGACTGCGTATCGTAACTGGCTTTGTAGCCGATCTTGTCCAGGGATATTTCTTCGATGATCGGATTCTTGCCGCTTGGATCCATTTCCACGATACGGATGGAAGGAACAGTCTTCTGCAGTTCGGCTTCCGCCTCTTCTGCGGTCATCTTGCTGACGTCCAGACCATCGATCGTGGTGCCCGGGAAGAATTTCTGGCCCGAATAGTTGAGTCCGTAGGCGTAAACTCCGCCGATCAGGATCAGCTGGAGAAGGATCACGATGATCAGGCCGGCATTGCTCTTCTTTTTCTTTTTGCGTTTGCTCAACTTATACTCCTCCCCTGTTCGTGGATTCTTCGTAGACGATGACCATCGTGCCGAAATCGGTCAGTTCATACAGCTGTTCGCAGATATCATAAGGGGTATTGATGCAGCCGCCCGATCCGTTTCTCAGGTAAATATCGCCGCCGTATTCACTTCTCCAGCGGGCTGCGTCATGAATCCCGTAGGATATGCCGTAAAAGGCCATCCAGTAATCCACGAACGACTGATGGTCGAGTTCGATATAACCGTCCGCCCGGTACCAGATGGGCTCCGCGCAGCAGGGTGAATCCGAGACGCCTTTACGCCCGGTGACCACATCCGTCTCCAGGATCAGCTCTCCGTGCTCGTAGTACCACATGTGCTGATCATCGATGGAGATCTCGATATATGTTCCGTCATACTCGGTACCAACACCGAATTCGTCGATCGTCAGCCCGGGGATCTTGGTCTCCGTCGTAACGGTCTTGCCGCCCTGCTCTGTCTCGGTTTTCTTGATCCGGTACCAGCATGCCGGCATGGACAGATCACCGATCAGCGGAAGTTTTTCCGAAAGAGCCTTGACCATTTCTTCCTTATCGAAGGTATATAGATATACATCCTGATTGTCACCTACCGGGACCAGATGACCTTTGGTCGTCATAAAGCCCCGGCGGTGTTCGACCGTCGGATATTTCTGCGCAAGAGACGCCGTATAGGCCCGGACCGCCGCCTCATCGATCTCGAAATCGGCATTCTCATCGATATGGACCATCTTTCGAAGATCTTCTTCGGTCACAGTCTCGATGATATCATCATAAATGTTGATCGTGAACTGTTTGCGGTACACACTTTCGACCATTTTCATACGGGTCTGGAAGATCGGCTCATCCTCACGAAGCGTTGCCTTTTCGTAGCAGCCAGTCACATCGACCGAGCTTTCACCGGCGCGGGCGGCCGTGAGGATCAGTTCTCTGGCCTCTTCCCTGCGGATCGTACATCCGTCATCCGCCGGGACAAGGAAAACCTGATCCGTTCCGTTTCCTGCCAGATGCGCGTCCACTGGTGCGACCTGGTTTTTATCCTGCATGCAGTAGAGTCTGTCAATGAGCTCATTCAGTTTTTGCTCATCAAAAGCAAACCCTTCCCGCGGGAGCGTGTAGCTTTCCGCGGACAGGAATTCGGTAAACCAAAGAGGCGTATTCTGATTTTTCAGTGCTGCTTTTGTATCGTAAACGGCGTAATAATCCGCGTTGATCAGATAGAGTTTCTGGGTCATCGTCTCACCGGTCTCGGCATTCCTCATCACGACGTCCATGGCCGGCGCCGTCCGGTTGATTGCCTTCTCCGCCTCTTTGGCGCTTTTCCCGCCGACCTTTACCCCGTTGATCGTCGTACCCGGCCAAAACACGGTGGTGGAACGAATATAGCCAAAAACATAGATCCCCATGACCACCAGGATCTCGATCAGGATGATCGCCAGAGAGCCCATACGTCTGGACTTCCTGACCGGCCTGGTTTTTTCCTGCGTTTCTTCAGACGCAGCTCCCCGTTTTGTCTTCTTTTCGTTTACTGTCTGTTCCAAAGTTAACGTCCTTCTGAAGCTTCGTATATAATTACCGGTGTATCATAATCAGCCATTTCAAACAGTTCAGAGACCTTCTCCAGCGGCGTATTGACACATCCGTGGGACCCGTCCCATTCATAGATATCGCCGCCGTAGGCATCTCTCCATCGATAGGCGTCGTGGATCCCGTACTGTCCGCCGATAAAGGACATCCAGTAATCCGAGATCGCCCCGCCCTGCAGGACGTTATGGCCGGCGCTTTTATGCAGGATCGAGAAAATGCCGCAAGGCGTATCAAAAACGTATTTTTCTCCGGTGACGACATCCGTTTCCAGCTTCAGGACACCCTTCTCATAGTACCACATTTTCTGATCATCGATCGAGATCTCGATGTAGGTACCGTCCGTCTCGGTCCCGGGTCCGAATTCTCCTTCATTGAGGCCCGGCTGAATATATTCGGTCTGAATATTATTGCCGTCTTTGTCTTCTTTCATCACAACGACGACCCGGTTCCAGCAGGCTTCCACACTCATATCTCCGATCATGGTCAGGACCGGTTTGATGTTTTCCGCGGTCCTTTCCGGATCGAAGGTATAGTCATAGGTATCCCAGGACTGTCCCACGGGAACGACGTCACCTCTGGAGGTCAAAAGCCCCCGGCGATGCTTGACGGTGGGATATTTTTCCGCAAGCTTTTTACAATAGTCCAGGACCGCCTGATCATTGATCGAATAGGTCAGGTCTTCGTTGATCGTGACCATCTTCTTCAGTTCGGCCTCATCAAAGGATTCATAAATATCATCCACGATATGGACCGTGATCGTCTTCGAGTAGATGCTTTCCGTCCGTTTGGCCACAGCCTGAAAGATCTGGTCATCCGACCAGCGATTCGCGGTAAGATAGCAGCCGGAAATATCCGCGGCTGTACTTTCGTTATCCACAGCGTGACGGATCAGTTCGCGGACCATCTCTTCGTTGACTTCGCAGCCATTGTCGGCTTCTTCAATAATGACCTTGTTCTGGCCGTTACCTACCAGATAGGCGTCGGCCGGCGCGACTTTGTTCTCATCCTGCATGCAGTAGAGTTTCTCTACTTTCTGCATCAGTTTGTTTTCATCATAGGTGAAGGCAGTCTTCTGCAGGGTGATCGACGGAGTCTTAAACAGCATGAGCGGCCAGGTCATGTGCCGCTGATCGTCCAGCGCTGCCGCGGTTTCGTAGGAAGCCCAGTAATCACAGTCCTTCAGCAAGATCTGTTCTTCCTTCTCCTCCAGCGTTTCAGCGTCTTTCTGGATGACTGTCAGGACAGGTGCTGTTTCGTTCAGCGCCTTTTCCGCCTGGACTGCGTCCATGGTCCCGACATCGACCCCGTTGATCGTGGTGCCGGGCCAGAAACGAAGGCGTGAGTAGACGTTTCCCGCTATATAAGCGACAACCAGCAGGCTAAGTACCGTCCACCCAATGATTTTCAGTGCTTTTTTCATCAATAGATAACCACCGCTGTTCCGATTTCCACTGCGTCAAAGAAAGGCTGACAGAAATCATAAGGCGTGTTAATACAGCCGTGTGATCCGTCGGTCTCGTAGATCGTTCCGCCAAATGTCGAGCGCCAGGAAGCGTCGTGGATCCCCACGCCGTCCCAGGTGATGGGAAGCCAGAGTTCGACCGGCGTCTGATAATCATCTCCGATCAGGGTGACTTTCGTTCTCTTGGCCCAGATCTTGAATACACCTACGGGAGAATCGGTCTTATCCTTTGTACCCGTAACGATATCTGTTTCCATGGACAGCTTGCCGTCCACATAGTACCACAGATGCTGATCGGCGATCGAGATCTCGACATAAGTCTCGCCAATGTCGTTTTTCGTCTTGTCGCTCCAGGTGCCCTGGTCATCCCAGTAGGCCTGGCACTTGGCATCTTCCTTACCTAAAAGAACATCATGGATCTCTTCGCGGGTCATTTCCTTGGCCAGATCATAGCCGAAAATGTCCAGTTCCGAGCCTACTTTGACAGTCTTTCCTTTGGATGTGACAAAGTCACGCTGTGTCTGCCAGGTACTGTATTTTACCCACAGTTCATCCATGTATTTGTCGAGCTCTTCCTCATTGATGGAGAACTCGAAGCCGTCCGCGATGATCAGCCGCCGAAGCAGCGTCTCATCGATCACTTCCTTCACTTCTCCGTACATGGGAATCGTGATGGTTTTGGTCCAGATCTTATTGAGTTCCGCGACCTGATCGTTCAAACCCTTATCATCGGTTTTCACCGCGGCTTCCGCATACAGATTGAGCTCGGGATTCGTAAGGTCAAAAGCGGTCTCTTCGCGCATGATCGAGTCCGTGATAAGCTGTACGCCCTTTTCGATATCGATCTGACATCCGTCATCCGACTCGGTGATATTGTAATAACCGTTATCCGCGACAAGCTCGGCATCGATTGGCGCGATATTATTCTCGGGCTGTACGAAATAAAGCTTCGCGATACTGGCCGCGACCGCATTTTCATCGATGACAAACCCGTCGTATACGACTTCATGCTTCGTCTGTTCCCAGTAGGAATAGAACCACGTGCTGTGCCGCTGCTCATCAAGCACTTTCTGCGTATCGAAATGCTGGTAATATCCAAGGACCCGAAGATCCAGCGTCTCTTCCATGGGCTCTCTGGTCTCCGCGTTCATCTCGGTCACGACGAACGAACGCGCAGGCTCATTCAGGATGTCCTCGACCTGTTTGGGGTTCATGCCGGAAACATCCATGCCGTTGATATAGGTACCGGGCAGATACTCATGAAGAGACTTATCATAGCCCTGATAATAAAAGTAACCCACGCCACCGAGAATCAGCAGGACGGGGATGATCCACCATAGTTTTTTCATATCTATATTTCCTTACTTTTTTCGATAAACATACATGTTTCATTATACGCTATTTTACATAAAAATTCAACGTAGAAAAGCGACTTTCGAACACCTCTGTTTTCGTAGATTATGGACAAAAAGCGATATAAAAAAGTCACCACATGCGCCGACGGACTGGTCCTCGGCCTACGGCCTGCGGAATCGTCCGTCGACACACATGGTGACTCATTTATATTAGCTATTTATCTATACCTCAGCTACCAGTTTAGACTCACCCGTAGGTTCAGTGATATAATCGATTGTGATCTTCGTTCCGGGAGCGATGTCCTCCGCGATCATCTTTCTGGCAAGGAGCGTCTCGATCTTCGCCTGCATGAAACGTTTCAGCGGACGGGCTCCGTAAACCGGATCGTAACCGCCGTCGATGATGTACTGGCGGGCTGAATCGGTGAGCACGACGCTCAGCTGTTTGTCTTTCAGTCGTT
This sequence comes from Bacillota bacterium, assembly GCA_017442735.1. Lineage (GTDB taxonomy): Bacteria > Bacillota > Clostridia > Lachnospirales > Bianqueaceae > RUG760. The sequence continues at coordinate 51,769 of JAFRZE010000021.1, read as the reverse complement.
TGTCAAGATCCTTCAGCTGCAGATCCACGATATGGCTGATGTTGTCCTTTGTCAGAGGTTTGTAGAAGACGATCTCATCCAGACGGTTCAGGAACTCCGGACGGAAGGAGGATTTCAGCATCATCTCCACGCCTTCTCTCGCCTCTTCCGAGATCTCGCCGGTCATCTCGTCGATCCCCTCAAGGATCAGCTGCGAACCGAGGTTCGAAGTCAGGATGATGATGGTATTCTTGAAGTCCACCGTACGGCCCTGGGAGTCGGTGATCCGGCCGTCATCCAGCACCTGCAGCAGGACGTTAAATACATCCGGATGGGCTTTTTCGATCTCGTCGAAGAGCACCACGCTGTAAGGACTGCGACGGACTGCTTCGGTCAGCTGACCGCCTTCGTCGTATCCGACATATCCGGGAGGCGCTCCGATCAGACGCGAGACGGAGTATTTCTCCATATATTCGCTCATATCGATACGGACCATGTTCTTCTCGTTGTCGAACAGGGCTTCCGCCAGGGCTTTGGCCAGTTCGGTCTTACCGACGCCGGTGGGACCCATGAACAGGAACGAACCGATGGGACGATTCGGATCCTTGATCCCGGCACGGGATCGAAGGATGGCGTCACAGACCCTTTGTACCGCTTCGTCCTGACCAATGACCCGCTGATGCAGGACGTCATCCAGATGAAGCAGCTTTTCTCTTTCGCTTTCCACCAGCTTGCTGACCGGGATCCCCGTCCAGCGGCCGACGATCTTCGCGATCTCTTCCTCCGTGACCTTGTCCCTCAGCAGCGAGGTGGATCCGCCTGCTGCCTGATCCGCGAGCTTTTCCTGCTCTTCCAGCTGTTTTTTCAGCTGCGGCAGTTTGCCGTATTTCAACTCCGCCAGCTTGTTCAGGTCGTAGGAACGCTCGGCTCGTTCGATGTCCGCGTTCGTCTGCTCGATCTCTTCTCTCAGCTGCTGGACCTTGCCGATGGATTTCTTTTCACCTTCCCAGCGGGCTTTCATACTATTGAAGTTCTCTCTGAGATCCGCCAGTTCCTTACGGATGTCGGAAAGATGCTCCAGAGAGATCTGGTCGGTCTCTTTCTTCAGCGCGGCTTCCTCGATCTCGAGCTGCATGATCTTCCGCTGGATCTCATCGAGTTCCGTAGGCAGAGAATCGATCTCGGTACGGATCATCGCACAGGCTTCGTCCACGAGGTCTATGGCCTTATCCGGCAGGAACCTGTCGGTGATATAGCGGTTCGAAAGGGTCGCTGCGGCGATCAGGGCCTGATCCTGGATCTTCACGCCGTGGAAGACTTCATAACGCTGTTTCAGGCCACGCAGGATCGCAATGGTATCCTCCAACGAGGGTTCGGGGATCATGACCGGCTGGAAACGGCGCTCCAGCGCGGCATCCTTTTCGATATACTGGCGGTACTCGTTCAGCGTCGTAGCGCCGATGCAGTGCAGTTCGCCTCTGGCCAGCATAGGTTTCAGCAGATTGCCGGCGTCCATGGAGCCTTCGGTTCTTCCGGCACCTACGATGGTATGCAGCTCATCGATGAACAGAATAATCTGACCGTCGCTCTTTTTCACTTCGTTCAGTACGGCTTTCAGACGTTCCTCGAACTCGCCGCGGTATTTCGCACCGGCGATCAGGGCGCCCATATCCAGCGAGAAGAGCTTGCGGTCCTTCAGGCTGTCCGGAACGTCTCCGCGGACGATCCGCTGTGCGAGTCCCTCCGCAATGGCGGTTTTGCCAACGCCTGGTTCACCGATCAGGCATGGGTTGTTCTTGCTCTTTCTGGAGAGGATCCGGATGACGCTCCGGATCTCGCTGTCTCGGCCAATGACCGGATCCAGCTTTTGCTGGCGGGCCAGTTCCACCAGATCCTGGCCGTATTTCTTCAAAACGTCATAGGTGTCTTCCGGGTTTTCGGAAGTGACACGGGTATTACCGCGCACGGTTTTCAGTACGTTCAGGAACGCGTTTTCCGAAATATGGAACGTCCCAAACAGGCCCCGGACGTTGGTCGAAGGTTTTTTCAGCATACCAAGGAACAGGTGCTCGACGGAGATATACTCGTCCTTCATCTGTGCCGCCTGATTCTCGGCTTCATTCAATGCGTCGTTCAGATCCTGGCTGACATATACCCGGTCCAGTTCGGTCTGTCCGGTCACTTTCGGGAAGCGGTTCACCTGCTCTTCAAGTGCCCGCTCGAAGGCTGCGGGATCCGTTCCCATCTGTCCGAGGATCTGACGGATTAGTCCATCCGACGGCTGCACCAGCGCCAGCAGGACATGTTCCTGCTGCAGTTCCTGATTGTGATTTTCCGATCCGATCTTCTGCGCGGTCTGGATCGCTTCCAGACTTTTCTGCGTCAATTTCTGAGTGTTCATAGGATACCTCCTCTGATATGAGAGATATAGTCACGGTAGATATGGTTCACGGCCGCCACAGCGCTCTGCGGTTCACTTAAGGTTTCGAAGAACGCGTTCATGGCCTGATCCAGCACCTGGATATACGCGGCGATCTCCTGTCCGAAATCCTCATCGGAGATCTCTTCGCCGGGCAGGTCCAGTACTCTGGTATAGCGGGCGTCCTCGATCGTCCAGCTGATATTTACGCCGCCGATCTTCTGCTCCAACTCCTGCCAGAGACTGAAGAACTGCGACAGATAGTGGATCAGGGTCTGATTCTGCGAACGCAGGATGACCTTCAGACGGATCAGCGATCCGGTTTCTGTCTGTACCAGTTCGATGCTGTAGCGTACCGTGGGATTGTATTTATAGTTAAGCGCCTGTCTGAGCGACAGCATGCTGTCCGATGGTTTCATCAGAAGCTGGAATCCGGCTCCCTGGATCAGCAGGTTCTGGATCTCATCGAATACGGTGCTCATGCGCTTTTGCGGCGTGAGCAGAGAGGTGTATTCCGCCAGGATCTGATTCACCATGTTCGAGCGGCTGGTATTCATCTGATATGCCAGCCGGTCGACCGCGCGGATGACATCGTCGTTTAAAACCAGCGAATAGACGCTTTTGCTGGGTCCGAGACTTCGCTGCATGGTTCTACCTTCTTTCTCTATTGGATGACAAAGGCCTCACCGGCCTTCGTTCTGAAGAATATTATAGTCAGATTTTAGAATTTGTCAAGCGAATTATATAAGTTTATTCGCAAATTCTTTTTCTGTGGCTTTTTTACACTGTTCATGGTACAATAGAATGTGGATTTTTATCGCTAAGGAGTTTTTGTTTTGATATATCAGGAACTTTTGACACCCAATCCGGAGGCGGCTCTTTCTTCCTTTGAAGAGCTCCGGCAGACCCTCACGGATCTCGACCTGACGCAGGTTTTGTGCCTGATCGATCCACGGATGGATCAGAAGGCAGCATCCGGCTTTGCCGGCCGCTACTTCTCTTCCGATTCCGGTGAGATCGCTGAGCGTTCCGCCTTCATAAAGGATCTTTCTGTCCTCACGGACGCGGACTCTCTGCAGAAGGGGATCGACGCCATCCATCAGCTGGATACGGAAAACCAAAAAGCTTTGATCGCTCCGACACGCTTCCAGTCTGTTCTCTACCGCTGGCGTCGTCTGGCGGCTTACCGGAAAGTCGTGCTTTCTTTCTGCGCGATCTTAAGCCCGAAGACGGAGGATGGCAGCGCACTCTCCAGACGCTGTCAGATCCTGACCGACTATTTCCGTTCCCTTCGTGAGGAACCGTTCTTTGCCTCACTGGAAGAAGCACTGGGATCACTGGATGAGGCGCTCATCCTGCCCCGCTATATCCAGCTGGGCTTCAACATGCGGGAAGACGGCTATCCGCAGGAAATGGGGATCATCGGGGCGGAAGGCCATATCGATCTTAGAAAAACGGATTTCGCTTCGGAAATCTCCGGGAATGACAATATTTCCGACGACTCAGAGATACCGCTGAACGCGCTTCTTTCCTTTGATGATCCTTCCCAGCCTTCCAAAGGCCTCGGGCCGGAATTCATCTACAACCGCGGACTCTACGGTTCTCACTTTGATGAGTATATCGAACACGCGGTGGAAAAACAGTGGAAGGCGGAGATCGGCCGCGCCGAGAAGATCCTGGATAAGCTTCAGCCCAAGGGAGAAAAGCTCAAAGAACTGGATGATCTCCTCTCTCTTCGTGAGCCGCTGTCCTTCTATCAGGTCGGTCTTTTATGTCTGGAAGCGTTTAAAAAGCGCGGATACAGCCTGTGTATCCCACAGCCCCTTCCGGACACGCCGCTTATCATCCGGGAAGCGCTGTATCCGGATTTCATCCTGCAGCATGAAGGGATCCAGGGCAACGACCTTACCTTAAAGCGCGGCAACGCGGTCATCATCACCGGTGCCAATCACTCCGGAAAGACCTCATACCTGAAAACGATCGGTCAGTGTACCGCCCTCGCGCAGCTGGGATTCTTCGTTCCGGCGAAAGAAATGGTCTTCACCCCGGTCACCCATATTTTTACCCTTTTCTCTGCCGGCGAGGACAGTTCCATGAACGCGTCCCGCATGGGTCTGGAAGTGAAGAAACTGACCGCGATCCTGAAAAAGGCAACGGACACGGATCTGATCCTGCTCAACGAGCCCATGACCAGTACGAACCCCGTGGAAGCCGTTTCGATCTGCGCCGACATGACCCGTCATTTCCTCGAAAAGAACATCACTCATCTGCTGGTCACGCATCTGTACGACATCTATTTCCTGCTGAAAGCGGAACTGAAGCCCGAACTTCTGAAAAGGCTGGATTCCCTGGTCACCGAGTCGTCCTACGATCCGACCACCGGCCAGATGGTCCATGCCTATAAACTCTACTATCACGAGCCGCTGGGCAACAGCTATGCCCGTGAAACAGCCACGGCCTACGGAATCACGCTGGAAGACATGATCGCCTCCGGCGATCTTCTCTCCGAGGCCCGTTCGTATGTGGACAGCCACAATATCGATTCGATCTATGAAGGAGGTGAAGCAGATGGGATTTCTGACGACCACTGACATCTCCAAAACACCCCGTCCGATGCAGATCAAGGAGGAAGCGCTCGTCGATCTGATGCTCCGGGACTACCTGGACCGGATCTTCGATATCCACGAGGGCGGCAAGACCTTCGACTGGACCCGCTTCTTCACAGCCGATACGGAGGATATCCTCTTCCGCCGGGAGGTACTGACGGAGCTCAGCGCGCATCCGCAACTCGTTCAGAAGATCACGGACGTCTGCAAATGTCTCTCGCAGATCCACGCATTCCAGGAAATGCCGGTCTCCGGAGAATTCTACGCGGAAAGCATCCGCGAATTCTCCGTGCTGCGTCTGGCGCATCAGACCATGCAGTCTCTCTACGGGATGCTGGATGAACTCTCCGGCGCCGGCCGCCTTCAGTCCCGCGGCCTTCTTCTGCTGAAGGATATGATGAAAGAAAAAGTCGCGACCAACTTTACGGCTGACTTTGATACGCACTGGGAAGAGCTTGCCGGCGGCCTTGAGCAGCTCGGCTCCTTCCGGGTACGGCTTACTATGGACGGGGAGCTGCACGTGATCGGCGCGGCCCTCACCCACATCCAGAAAGAACGTTTTGTGGGTTCGATCTTCGGCGCCCGCCCCATCAAGGAACTCAGACAGAACGAAAAACCCTGGGATCTGGCGACGCTCAAGGAGATGAAGACCCCCGCGGAGGAACTGATCCGCATCCAGCTTTCCAACAACATGAAAGCCTTCTTCCAGGCGCTTTCCCGTATCACCGCTGATCTCACGGATCTGTACGATGATCTGATGTTCTATCTCGGCGCGCTGCGCTATATCCGCCAGATGGAAAAGCTTTCCGTCCCGCTCTGCTATCCCGGGATCCTGCCGGAGGCGGCGCGCGGATTTGACGTACAGGAAATGTACAATCCCATCCTCTGCGTATATAAAAAGTCCGGTACGATCCCGAACGACATCACGTTCAAAGAAGGTGGCGAACTGCTGATCCTCACAGGCATCAACCAGGGCGGCAAAACGACTTTCCTGCGCGCGGTAGGCGTCACGCAGGCCTTCTTCCAGCTGGGCTGGCCCGTCAGCTGCAAAAAAGCTTCCGTCAGTCCGGTGAAAAACATCGTGACCGTTTTCTCCCATGAGGAGAACACGAATCTGCAGCACGGCAAGCTCGGCCAGGAGCTGAAGACTGTCCGTGCCGGTCTCGATATCGCGACGGCTGACTCGCTGCTGCTCTGCAATGAGCCCATCACCGGGACGAGCCCCATGGAAAACCTGTATCTTTCCCGCGAGGTGCTCTCCGCCTGCAAGCTGCAGGGATTCCACGGGATCTGGGTCACGCACATCTACGATCTTGCCAGCGGCGCCGCCGATATGAACCGGGATCTTTCCGGAAGTACCATCAGCTCCCTGACCGCCATCGCTGTCGGCAGCGGCGCGGATGTTTCCGCCAGCTATATCATCAAACGCGGTGAGCCCAAGTTCACCAGCTACGCAAAAGAAGTTCTTCGCCGCGAGACCGGCGTCTTCTAAACCGGTCCCAGCGCACGATAAACGCAAAAACTTTGGGAGGTTCTCATCATGAATATCGAAACAAGGATCCTTTCCTCGATGGAGAAAGTTTTCCCCACCAAGGCACCTGCTCCGATGACGCAGCCCATGACCTGCCTTCTCGGAGAGAATTACGCTTTCCAGATCGCGGTCCGTCCGGACGCGCCCTTCACCAGGGGCGCCGGGATCAAGGTATCGGTCAACTCCGCCCTTTCCGTCAGCTTCAAGCAGGTCGGCTATGTGCCCGCCCAGATGCTTTACGTCATCAACAATGACGGCCACTTCCTGACGGATGAACCCGGTATCTTCCCCGATCCCCTCTTTCCTGCAAAAAAGAACGATGTCGCGGGAGACGCCTTTACCGTAGCGGAAGCCTCCGGAGATGAAGTCGGTACGTTCCGCATGGTCTCCAATCAGTGGAACAGCTTTATGGTGGAAGTTCGTCCGGAAAACGTTCCGGCCGGGATCTATCCGATCGATGTGCTTTTCGAAGCCAAAAACATCCGTGAGCCGGAAAAGAGCTACAGCTACAAGGTCCATACCGAGATCGAGGTCATTGGCGCGAAGCTTCCCGAGAAGACCTTCAAATATACCAACTGGTTCCACGGCGACTGCCTGGCCGACTATTACCATGTGCCGGTCTTCTCCGAAGAGCACTGGAAGGCCATGAGAGCCCAGATCGAGATGGTCGCCTACTACGGCCAGACCATGATCCTGATGCCAGTTTTCACGCCGCCGCTGGATACCGCGATCGGCTGGGAGAGGACCACGATCCAGCTCGTCGATGTGATCAAAGAGAACGGTCAGTACAGCTTTAACTTCGATAAACTGACCCGTTTCATCGCGATGGCCAAGGAATGCGGGATCAAGTATTTCGAGATCTCTCATCTCTTCACCCAGTGGGGCGGCAAATGCTGTCCGAAGGTCATGGCCACGGTCGACGGAGAATATAAGAAGCTCTTCGGCTGGGAGCAGGAAGCGCTTTCCGATGAGTACAAGGATTTCCTGTCCGTTTTCCTGCCGGAGCTCGTGAACTATCTGAATACGAACGGCCTTCATGACTGCACATATTTCCATCTGACGGACGAACCGCACGGCGATCATCTGCCGCAGTACATGGCGCTGAAGGAATTCGTCGCTCCTATGATCGATCCCTATCCCATCATGGACGCCATGAGCGACTACAGCTACTTCGAGCAGGGAGTCTGCAAGGTACCGGTCGTCGCGACTTCCGCGCTGGAGCCCTTCCTCACCGGCAAGCGTCCGGATGATTTCTGGGTCTACTACTGCATCGGTCAGGGACACAGCAACCTTTCCAACCGCTTTATGGCTATGCCCGGTTACCGCACCCGGATCCTGGGCGTACAGTTGTATCTGGAGAATGTCGCCGGCTTCCTGCAGTGGGGCATGAACTTCTACAATTCCGTTCAGTCCCTGCATCATATCAATCCCTATGCCGTGACCGACGGCGAGGTCTCTTTCCCGGCAGGTGATTCCTTTATCATCTATCCCGGCGAGGACGAGACGGCTGTCGCTTCCCAGCGTCTGATCATCTTTGGCGAAGCACTGCAGGATCTGCAGGCGCTGAAGCTTCTGGAAAGCCTGACCAGCCGTGAACATGTCATAGCACTCATCCAGGAAGATGTGGTGGAACCCATCACCTTCCATGTCTACCCCACCGGTGAAAGCTATCTGCTGAACCTCCGTGACAAAGTCAACAAAGAGATCAAACAACTAAGCTAACGCCAGAAAGCTAAACATTTTTCTTGCGCAACCAAAAAGAACCCAGGACAAAACTTCGTCCTGGGTTCTTCGCGTATTGCGTGAATTATATTCTGTTAATTGCGTGCCAGCACCCGGATATGCGTACTGCCTTCGACTTTTGACAGGCTTTCCACGATATCCTCGATCGGCCAGCTGTCTTCCAGAAGATCGATCGACAGCGTCACGTTCGCGACCCCGCCGATGGGGATCGCCTGATGGATCGTCAGGATATTGACTTTTGCTTTTTCCAGTACCAGCAGGAACTGGGCGAGCACTCCCGGATGATCCTCCAGCCGGGCCGTGAAGGTCACCGTCTTATGGCGGACCATATCGTTGAAGGGCTCGACCACGTCTTTGTACTTGTAAAAGGAACTGCGGCTGATACCGACCGTGTCCACCGCTTCCTGTACGGTGGCCGCCTTGCCGCCCGCGATGAGCTTCTTGGCTTCGATGACCTGTCCGTACACCTCGGGAAGCGCGCTTCGATCGATAATGAAGTATTCCGTCTTCGACATAGAGGGCACCTCCTGTTAATTTCCGATCGCCTGATCCGCTTCGGAAAGGCGTTCCAGCATCCGGTCGAACCGTTCGTCGTCACAGGCGAACCAGACATCGTCTTCCATCTGGATCACATAGTAGAATTCGTTCAGCCGGTAGAAAGTCAGAGTCAGATCCGTTCCGTCCCAGAACTTATAGTAGAGCTCGACCTTATCGTTTTCATCATATTCCGGGGCCTCGCCGCGGATCTCATAGCTGGGGATCAGCTCGATCATTGAACGGTACAGAGCCTGGAAAGTCTCATCTTCGATCAGTTCGTCGTTGATGCGGTAGCTGTAGAGCCTGTCTTCCGCCGTGCCTCCCTCCGGGATATCCGAACGCTTCATCTGGAACGTATGCGTGGTATCTCCCGTGATGATATAGCCGGATTCCACGTTCGTGACGGAGTTGATATAGATCAGCTTATTCACGAAGAAGAAAGGCTCAAATTGGCGGTTGGCCATGCAGGAAACGTCCACGCCGAGTACCAGGTTGCTGTCCCCCTCACGGAAATAGATGTACTGGTTCGAATCTCCGTAGGTATAGCCGAAGTAGTAATCGGTCGTGACATATTCGTAGTTGTCGTCCGTATCGCCGGTCCGGGTGATGATCTTTTCATGATACTCCGGTTCATCGCCAAGTCCGTAGGGGGTGAAGTCCTGACAGTCCGCATCGATGGTCTCGACGATCTCCGGAGTTGTCAGATACTGCAGATAGTTGTATTCCAGATCGGTACCGACCTGAATGATCGGATTGCTGTAAGGCTGCTTGAACAGACAGTTCGTCGTGGGATACATCATGCCGTCCGCCGGCTTGTTGTTCACGTCGATACTCGTATCCTTGGAGATCTCCGTAGCGATCCCGCCCTTCTTCTGTACGAAAACGTACATCAGGGTGCCGCTGGTATTGTTGATCTCGGTGATCGTTCTTAAGCGGATACTGTTTTTCGTAAACGAAGAGAACTTGGCGTAGTCCGCGTTGGTCGCGTAGACGGAGTTATCTCCTTCGATCCGGCAGAAGGTATATTCCTTGTCGGATGAAAGGATGCCCACGTAGCAGATCTTCTCCGTGCCGTCCTTGAAATGGACGGTCAGGATAGAGGTGGGGTCCAGCAGGCCGAATTCCGCCAGTCGATCCGGATCGGTCACGTCCTCCTCGATGAGCTTGTAGGCCGGCAGCAACGCCGCCATGGTCACGATATTCTGGTAGGTGTTGATCAGGTGCCAGTCTTCATGCCCCTTGATCACCCACAACATGGTGCCGGTGGAGTTATAGCCGTTGGGAATGAGCGTGATCAGATCCGTTTCGGTCTTCAGATCGATGGACTCCATGTCTTCACGTTCATTCTTCCACAGGTTCTTCAGCACGATCGAGCTGGAAGACTCCTCCGGCTGATTGGCTTCTTTCTGTTTGTTGATGATCGAAACGGCGATCACCGCGCCTGCCAGGATCAGCAGCACGATAATTCCGAGGATCACTTTTTTCTTCATAGACATTACAGGTGTTTCCTCCTGGCCCAGATCACGATACCCGTGACGATGATGGCTGCCGGGATCAGGATGACGAACAGCAGTCCGTACAGCAGGAAATCAGCCTGTGTCGTCGTGATATTGGTCGCTTCGATGCTCTTGCCGGAGATGTACAGCGAATCGGAAGTATCCTGCAGATAGTCGAAGATGACCGTCAGCAGACGGTAGTTGCCGGAACGGACCAGCGTGCCGGTGCCGGACTGTGGATCGATAAAATCGGAGTTGCCCAGGGCGACCACACGGGTCGAGCCTACGGTACCGTCTTTCTTCGAGACACTCTCCTCTGCCAGCACGCCCAGATTGAAGGGACCTTTGAAGTCGCCTTCCTCATAGACCGTGGCATTGTTGGTGCCGCCTTTGAGGATCGCGCCTTCCGAGGTAGTAGCAAAGGGCGTCAGCTTGATGCGGCTGGAGATATTGTCGCTGGTCGTGATGGCAGCCGGCAGAGGCATCAGGACATAGCTGTTCGTGTCGCCGGCCATATATTTGGTGATCTCGCTGTCCGTGGAAAGGATAGGATTGATCACGATAGGGATCTGGTAGTAACGGCTGGTGTCGGTCTCCAGCATGGTACCGACCTGGTAACCGAGTCCGTAACGGCCCAGCAGTTTCTGGAAGTTGGGCAGATCCGGCGTGTCATAGGACACCAGGAACAGCATCTTGCCGCCGTCTTCCAGGAAGTTCAGGAGCGTTTCATATTCGTTGTCGTTGATATCCTGGTACGGCGCATTTACAAGGATGACCGTGTAGGCGTCGCCGGGGATCTCGGTAATGTTCTCGTTGACCAGGTTCATGGACTTGACTTCATAGTTCGTGTAGCTGAAATAGTTCAGGAATTCGTCTCTGAGCGGCGTTTCGCTGTGGCCTTCCAGCTGATACAGGACAGGCGTGCGATCCAGGCACACATACTGGATAGCGGAGGTGACGGATTCTTCCGCGGTAAAACCGGTGATCTGACGGGTCAGGTTGGTGGAATCGCCGGTGTCGACGAACATGTTGCTGATCGGGATCGTACGGAATTTACCGGTGGTCTCGTTCACGACGATCAGGCTTCCGTTATCCAGCGAACTGGAGTTATCCAGCAGGAACTGGTTGACAAAAGCCGGATCGTTCAGGGGGTCGATCTTTTTGAAGGTGACCTTCGAAGAAAGATCCGCGTAGGCTTCCATCAATTTGATGACCATAATGTTGGTGGAATTGCCTTCGGTGCCCTGATTGTAGAGACCATAGATCGTGACGTTGTCTTCCAGTTTGTCCAGGGTCTCGAGGGTCTGATCGCCCGGAGTATACAGATCATTCGCTGTCATGTCCACCCGCAGGTGCAGCTGCGAGACCAGGACGTTCACAAGAATGAGCGCCACCAGAAGGATCATGGTGGTGATCGTCATATAGCCGCCGTATTTGAGGGATTTTTTCCTTCCCTTGGAGCTTCTGTAACTGAATTTACTCATGATATCCCCTCCTTAGCTCCAGCGCTTCTTTTCCACTTCCTGATAGGTCAGGAAAAGGAAGAAAACGATGACCGAAAGGAAGAACACCACGTGATTCAGTTCGAAGACACCGGTGAAGATGTCGCCGAAGCGTTCAAACACGGAGAATTCTTTCAGAATGTTTACAAGCAGTCCGTCGAATGCTGTCGGGACGATGAAGAACGTCACGAGCAGGATCAGCAGACTGACTACCCCGACAATGCCGGTGATGATAACTTCATGGATCGCGCGGTAGATCAGGAACAGAATGATGATCAGTGCCACGATCAGCGCGCCGAGCGAGAAATAACGGGAACTCGGGAATACGTTGTAAAGACCGTTGGAAAGGTTCATCAGCATGAAGATCACGATCGTGATGACCGCGGCGATCAGCTGGTTTTCCGTCAGGGACGAGATAAACATACCGATCGCGATGAACGCGGTGCCCAGCAGGAAGAACGCCAGATAGCCGCCGAAGGTAAAGGCGGAGTTCATCACGCCCTTGAAATGAACGAGCGTCACCAGCGGCTGGATCAGGGTCAGCAGAATCACGATCAGAAAGACTGCTTCCGCCGCGAAGAATTTACCCAGCACAATGCCGGACGTCTTGACCGGGCTGGTCAGAAGGATCTGGTCGGTCTTGGTCTTCATCTCCTCCGACATGATGCGCATCGTCAAAACAGGGAAGATGAACATGATCAGACCTACGCTGGCGTCGAGGACATAGTAGTAATCCGCGAACTGATAGTACATGGTATAGACGATATAATAGAAGCTGATGACCAGGAACATCATCCCGATGAATACATAGCCGATGGGGCCCCTGAAATAGCTTCGCAGTTCTTTTAAGAATACGGCTGTCATCTGCGTCTCGCCTCTCTTTCTCCGGTGACCTGCAGGAAGATGTCTTCCAGGTTGATCTCGTCGGTCCGCATCATATAGATGGGGTAATTCTCCCTGGCACAGAACTGGAAGATCTCTCCACGCACATCGGTCTCATCATCTGTCTCGACTCGGATATCCACGGTGCCCTCTTCCCGGATCCTTACGATCTCGGCAGTCACAACGCCGTCGATATCCTGAATGCCCTGCAGGATCGCGTTCTTCGGTCCCTTAATCCTCAGTTCCAGCTTGTTGATCTGGAGAATATTGCGGGACAGCGCTTCCGGCGTATCAATGGCAACGATACGGCCATGATTGATGATGACCAGCTTGTCGCAGACCGCCTGCACTTCCTGAAGGATATGAGAACTGAGCAGGATCGTATGCTTCTTGCTGAGGTTCTTGATGAGGTCTCTCACTTCGATGATCTGCTTGGGGTCAAGGCCGACCGTAGGCTCGTCGAGGATCAGGACTTCCGGATTGCCTACGAGAGCCTGGGCAAGGCCGACTCTCTGCCGGTAACCTTTGGAAAGATTGCGGATGAGCCGTTTTCGGACGTCAGAGATCTTGGTAAGTTTGCAAACCTGCTCGATAGTATCCGGCTTGTTCGCGGCCGGAACACCTTTCAGATCACAGGCAAAGTCCAGATATTCCTGTACGGTCATATCCACATACAGCGGAGGGACTTCAGGCAGATAGCCGATCTTTTTCTTGGCTTCGATGGGGTTTTCCAAAACGTCCACACCGCCTACCTTCACTTCTCCTTCCGTTGAGCTCAAATACCCGGTGATGATGTTCATCGTCGTGGATTTGCCGGCGCCGTTCGGGCCCAAAAATCCGACGATCTCACCATCTTCTACGGTAAAGGAAATATCATCCAGCGCCAGATGATCTCCGTACCGTTTGGTCAGATGTTTCACTTCGATCACAGTGAAAAACCTCCTGTTATACAAAATACTCGACTATTATACTTCTCATTTTTGAACAAAGTATGAACGATTTATGAATCCATATAGAAATGTGCGCCTCAGGCGGACATTGCAGCCATATGGCTGATACACAGAGAGATAATCTATGCCGGAATTTTCCGAAAACCACTGTGAAAAAGTGCTTCTGTAAGTCCTTTGGGGCGTTTAGCTTTTTTGCTCGTCACGCCACCCAAAATCCCCTGTGATCTTTGGATGAGATATCAACCGGACGAGCTATCTTATCCAAGGATTGGAAGAGATATCTCATCAAATTGCATTCTCACCCAGACGAGCCTCTCAATGAGTAAAATTTCTGGGTGAAATAGAAGCCTGTTAACTCCTTTCGCCCAAGATTTAGAAAAGACAGCTCGTCAAAATGATGCGCCGCCCAATAATGCAAAAATGCACTGGGCGGCGAAGCCTGAAAATGCACGATCCGCCCCAAAGAATTGGGGGTCTCAAATGGTTGGAGCGGATAAGAAATAACACGAGATTATTGGATATTGAAACTGCTTAGCGGAACATGGCTCTCGCGTTCTCGTAATATACGCGGCGGATCAGCTTTTCGGCGGCCGCTTCGGAAAGGAAGGTCCCGTCCTCGAGTTTCGCGCCGACCCAGCTTGCGAAGATACGGCGGAAATAGTCATGGCGCGCGTAGGAAAGGAAACTGCGGCTGTCGGTCAGCATCCCGCGGAAGGCCGCGATATTGCTGTTCTCGGCGAACCGGTCCATGAGCTCTATAATGCCGCGTTCGTGATCATTGAACCACCAGGCGGCACCCATGTGTACGCCGCGGAAGGAAGTGCAGGCGGTCGTGTAGGCTTCGTAGCAGTCCGGATTGTTGCTGTAGACCAGTGTTTTAGGAAGTTTTCCCGCCTGGTCGGCGGCATCAAAGAAAGCGATGAGGTCTTCCGCCGGTATACTGGTGCTGATGGAATCACCACCCACGTCCGGTCCGAGGTTTTTCAGGAGCCAGCTGGAATCGTTGCGCTTCGCGTTCAGGTGGAGCTGCATCGTGATGTCATGTTTTTTGTATTCCCCGGCCAGGAACAGATACATGTCAAAGAGGAAATTCTTAAAAGCACTGCGGCTCACTTTATGGCCGGCCAGCGCTTTTTTGAAGGTATGCTCCGCGTCATGATCGGCATCCTTTTTCGGGAAGAATTCAATTCCCACATCCGAAACGCCACATCCGTTTTCCGCGAAAAAGCTCAGTCTGGCGGAGAGGACTTCCTTCAGGTCATCGAGCGTATGGATCCTGACACCGGCTGATTCGCCAAGACGCGCGATATAGTCCGGATAGTCTGGGGCCCAGAGGGACAGCGCCTTGTCCGGTCGAAACGACGGGACGACCTTCACGGGAAAGGTCACGTCTTCACGGATCTTCTGATGCCATTCCAGAGAATCGGCTGGGTCATCAGTCGTTGCGACGATCTCCACATTGCTCGTGACGATCAGCTTCCTGGGGGACATACCGGTATCGCGGATAAACCTGTTCGCGCGGTCAAAGACCTCATCCGCGTTCTCACTGGTCAGCGCGTCTTCGATCTCGAAATACTGAGCCAGTTCCATATGAGACCAGACATATAACGGGCTGCCTGCCGCCATTTCCAGGGCTTTCGCGTAGGCTCGGAATTTCTCCCGGTCGAGCTGCTCTTTCGCTTCAGGCGTTTCCGCCTTGGCCGTGATCAAATCCTCCTGAATGCCGAACGCACGCATCAGGCGCCATTTATAATGATCGCCGCCCAGCCAAATATCCGTGATCGTGCCAAATTCCTTATCCTCATAGATCTCCCGTGGGGACAGATGGCAGTGGTAATCGACGATCGGCAGTTCCGCAAACTTTTCATACAATCTCTTAGCGGTCTCATTTCTCAGCAGGACGTCTTTTTTCATGATTTTCTCCTTGAATTCTTCATTTCTTTGACCATTTACACTAGGAGTATCTACCGGCTCCAGCGGATCGTACGGCCGATGATATTGTCGAGCCTGTACACATCGAGCAGTGAAGGATCCTCGCGCTCGAGTCCGCGGATCATAGGCATGTATTCTTCCTCATACACTTTCTGTGCCAGCGAGATCTCCTCGGCTGTCGTATGCAGCATCATGCGGGTATAGATCCGCGCGTACAGGATCCATTTATCCAGCAGAGCCCAGTGGCGGACCTGCTGTGGATTCAGGAAAGGATCGGCTGGCGTCACCTCTTCGATCTGATCGATCAGCGCTGCCGCTTTTTCCAGCCGCTTGTGGTATTCCGGGTCCTTTCTGGGCGTCTGGCACATGACATAATTGGGGTCGAAACAATAGGACAGCTCACTCATCTTCTCAAAGAGTGCCGGTCCCTCTTCCCCGTAACAGTCGCGGTAATAGACCTTGGCCCTCTCTTCGAACGGCACGGACGGATCGACAGCCGCGGTCGCCAGAACGAAGTTCGCAAGTCCGTTCGGAAACTGGGACCGAAGCTCCTGACAGCTGTTGTAGCCGTTCAGACCAAACTTTTTATGGTTCTTCATGTCGCCGTCGATCGTCCGCGCGATCCGTACGTAGGTAGGATCTCCGTAGTGCGCGCGGCCCATATAGTAATCATAATCGAAACAGTCAAAGGTCGGCTTAATGAATGCTTTTTCCTGCCAGGCTTTCAGGAAAGTCAGATTCGTCTCGACATCCTTCGGGAAGGTCAGCCTGTTCAGCACGAACGGCGGCTCCTCGGGAAGTTTTTCCGGATCATAATCCGCGAAGCTGTTCTTGAAGCTTCTGGTGATCGGAGCGAACATCAGCAGGAAGCGCTCCGGGTTTTTGATCTTGTCCATGAGGGGTTCCCACAGAAGATCCACATAAAGCAGCATGACGAGCTTTGCGGTAATGTTCTCTTTCGTCATGGCTTCATCGAGCTCGTTCAGAAGGACGATATACCAGTCCGAAGGCCGTTTCTTCCGGCAGTTTTCGCATTCACACGAATTGTTCCTGTCATCGGCAAGCCAGATATGCAGGTAATCGACCGACGGTGTTTTCCGGAGGTATGCCATGACAGCGGCAACAAATTTTTCTCTGGCCAGCGGATTGGAAAGACACAGGTTCGTGTTGGTAGGGATGCCACCCCAGAGCTCCCGCTTTCCGTTCACCTGCGCCATCAGCGCGGTCGTTTCTTCATCGAACACTTCATCGGAGGATTCCCATCCGGTCTGCTTCGCGCCAAGAACTTTGGATGTCCAGCCGTGCCCTACCCGGTGTTGCAGAAGTCCACGTCTTTGCAGCTCCTCATCGAAAAGCATCATCAGCCGCTTAGCGTCTTCCATGGTCACCTTCTCGGGCTTCATCAGGGGGTTGGCGATATGAAGATAATAGCGCTCCAGGAAGGTCTTGGGCAGTTCAAACTGGAAGAAAAAGCTGTTGTAGCCTACCTTCGGTGACCAGTCGATAAAACGAAGGATATCATCGATCGAGTTCGCGCCTTCCAGACAGGCGCCGCGGTGACGAAGCGCCGCTTCGACATAGTCTTCCGCTGCATAGGTATCCGGGTCCGGGCTGTAAGGGATCCACTCATTTTCCAGTCCAGGCTTCAGAAACCGGCAGCCGATCAGAGAAAGATACCGGTAAGCTCCCAACAGCACCGCCCGCGGGTTGTTGCCGGTGATGCTGCCGGAAAGATCCGGTGTATCTGCCGATTCCGTGCCGGTCCTTCGGACGCGGACCCTGTACCTGTCATCCAGTTTCGGATCATATGCCACCGTCTCCGTACTTTGTTCTCCCGGACCAGCCATCAGTTCCGGATCTACAGACAGCGTCAGGCTGATATCCGGTGCTCCCATCCGGAGCAGGTATTTGCGAAGTTCTTCCGCGGCAAACCGAATCGGCCAGAGCTCTTTTTCCGAAAATTCTCGCAGACTTTCACTTATACGTATTTGCACCACACACCTCCTGGATCACTTGTCCAGGTATTCATTGTACTTGGCGTCGACTTGTTCCCGACTCACGGTATTCATGCCGGTGATCCGGGAATTGTACGCGCCGGAGAAATAGGTCCTGGCGGTCTCGATGTCACCTTCCGCCTCATAGATCAGACCCAGGTAATACTTGCTGGAGGCCAGCGACTCCTTCATTTCCAGCGCCTTGTGGAACAGCTCTTTGGCCTCTTCCATGTGCCCCTGTTCATATTCAATGAGAGCCAGGTTGTCGTAGGCGCCGCCGTTGCCTTCATCCAGTTTCAGCGCTTCTTCCGTCGCCTCGGCCGCCTTGTCGTAGTCTTTGGCTTCAATGTAGAAATAGCCGAGCGTCGTATAGTATTCTGCAGAAAGCAGGTCATAGTCCTCTTTCATGTTTTCCAGTGTGTCGATGGCTTTTTCCAGCTCACCACAGTTCCAGTAGGCGATCGCGAGATCCTGCCGCACGATCTTCAGAAGCGTGGGCTGCAGATCCTTCATGACCAGCACATCTTCGAGCGCCTGCTTCGATTCTTCATACCGGCATTTTTCCATGAGCTGCATCGCGTAGGCTACCTTCGGCGCAGCGGCTGTGCTTCCGTGCCGGAAAGCAAATTCATAGAAATGAAATGCCAGCTCTTTCTTTTTCATCACACCCTGAGCAAAGTAACCGATCCGGGCACAGGTGTTCGGCAGGCGGATCAACGCGACCAGCAGAAGATAGCCTAAAGATCCAAGCAGGATCCAGCCACCGCCGATCTTAAAGACGACAGCTCCGATCATCAAAACGATATAGATCACAAGAAACGGATGTTTCTTCAAAAAGTCCATGAAAAAAGCCTCCTTGGAACAGATACAGCCAATATATCATACTCCAAGGAGGCTTTGCAATACTTATCTTCCACACCAAATGTTCACTGGCCGCCGATCCGGCGGATCAGCTCATCCAGAGAAATGCGGTAGTATGCTTCCTCTTCCGGCGGCAGAGCAAAGAGCGGCGAAAGCATGCCGTCCGCCCCCACTTCCATGACGCCCAGATAGTAGTCCCTCACCGCGTAGGTTCCCGGAGCTTCGCAGGGCAGCTGATTCATGAAGAAGATATAGCGCTTTCCTTCCTCCAGCCCCCGTCCGCTGATGCCGTACGGCCACAGAGCGAACTGTCCTTCTTCAGGCACTTCTTCTCCAGCTGGCACACGAATATACTCACCTGAGAAGGCTCCTTTCAGGTTTGTCACATTTTCCAGCAATAACCGGTTTCGCCATACATAAGGGATCTCCAGATGCAGCTGATGATCGCGATAAGCCTCGGCTGTGTAATCATAGATGGTCGTATCCGTATGGATCTCCTGTGAAGTGACCACCGCTGTAAAAATGTCATCCGCTTCCAGCAGCTCCTCCCAGAACATCATGGGCTTCCTGCCATTTTCCACATTTGGCATTCCCAGGCCGTACTCCTCGCCGATCCTCTCGTCCGCCCGGATCCAAAGAAAGCGCATCAGCATCTCCGGATAGCTATCTATGTAAAAAGGCCTCACATTTTCTTTTTGGAAGAATCGGAAGCCGTAAGGATCCACATGCATCCGATAACTTTTCTTTCCATCGATCAGCCAAAGCGCATTGGGCTCGTCCGTCTCTGCCGTCTGACTGACCGCTATCTTCAGAAGATATGTCTTGCGGTCCGTTTTGACCTCCAGCTGATAGGGGGAAATGGGCACATCACCCCGTTCTTCCGGCCAGATGCTCATTTCAATAAGGTCCGCCAGGAAATCAAAACACTGAGATTCCTGACCGCCCAGACCAACCACGGCAATCGTTCTCTCTTCACCGGTTTCTGTAGAAAAAATATAGCTCAGTTCGATCTGCCTGATCTCTTCTTCCCTGATCCCCCATACGTCCAGTATGTTCTGATCGGGATAGACCCATTCTTTCCGCGGGAAGGATGCCGTGCCCTCATCGATCAGCTGCTGAAGCAGTTTCACGGCCTCTTCCTTCCGGGGCCCGCCGGCTTCCGGGATCAGCCTGACGCCATCAAAAGAAAAAAGATACCAGGTGCCGTCCTGACAGATGAATCGACCGTCCGACTGGGCTTTTTCGTGTGGTTTTCTCTCTTCTTCTTTCTGAAGATACGGTGCGATGAGTTCCAGCAGCGATGCTTTTGTCACCTGCGGCAGTCCCTCCATATCATCGGTATAATAAAAATACGGATCGACTGCCCAGTCTGTTTCTTTGCGCAGTGACAGGATCTTCTCCGCTTTTTCTCCCGACGCGTAGAAGGCTCGGATCATACCAGGCTGTTCTGAGGGATCATAGACAAAAAGATAAGTCTGTCGTATACCGATCTGATTTACCGCCTGTTCAAACTTCTTCCTGGCTTCTTCTGTATCCGGGATCAGCCAGAAGCCGAAAATGTGCTCATGATATTCGTCTGAAATACTATAATAGCCGGTGCTATCCTGTTCAGGAAACGCTTTACTGAGCGCAGTCGGAATGATCTGGTCTTCCTTTGGCAGAAAGCAGATATCTTCTTCCCAATAAGCGTGATTCATCACGATCGACAGCAGCCGCTCTTCTGTTGTCAGAACCTGCTTTTCCGGGACCTTCCTTTCCAGAGACTGGAGAGAGGGCTCTCCTGTCAGTTCCGTCTGTCCGCTGCTGCACGATGTCAGAAGCAGACAAATCGAAACGATGAGCAGAAAAGCCCTCTTGATAAGTTTTTTATTCATTTTGTTTTTATCTATCCACCGATTCGGTCCAGCGTTCCTGGTTGTAGATGTCGGTGAAGACGTAGGCGATCTTCAGGCGAAGCGCTTCCAGGGAAACGTTCTCGACCGTCAGTTCGCCGCTGGCGGGTACCACCATCTGGTCGCCCAGATAGTAGCTGTCCTGATACATGCCGTCATATCCGTAGTAGTCGCAGACGAAGTCGATCACGTCACCGGGCTGCAGTACAGTAGTATCTGCCGCGCTGTAACCGAAAGCGTTCGAATCATCCGTAACCAGCGCAAAGCCGCTCTGCGCTTTCGCGATGGTCATGGTCTCGTCTTCCTGATACACTTTGCGGACGCCGGCGACATAGCCGTTCGGATTGTCGTTGTCGAAGACGATGATGAGCTCGGACTGTTCACCGTTCACGAAGCACGGGACACGGCCGGTGATCGTGTAGTTCGTTCCGTCATCCACAGTCGATTCGTGGTAATAGGCGACCGCCTGACCGTTGATGCCGAGCCAGACTTTCTGGGTATCGCAGATGAGCGCGCCATCCTGGGTGAACTCGAAGATGTTGTCCAGACCCAGGTCGATGAAGCCTTCGCCGTCATCCACGAACATATTTAGCTGCAGGTTGTGTACGAGGCTCCACTGCTGCTGGGAAAGCCGGATCAGAAGGTTGCCGCTTTCATCGGAATTCCACTTCAGGAGCGAGCCGTCGAACCAGTTGTCACTGATGTAGTCGACCATATCCTGCTGCGGGATGCTGCGGTCCTGATAATAATATTCCGTATTCGAGCTATCCAGTCCGTCGAAGAGACTGGAGAAGTCGCTGCTGCCGCCCAGGAAGCTGCCGAAGAGCGAATCCAGCATGCTGCTGGAACCGTCCGTGCCGCCGAAAAGATCGGACAGGCCACTGTAGGAAGAACCACTCGGATAACCGGAGTAGGAATCGCTCGGATAGCCGGTAGAAGGCGTATAATCAGAACCCAGCAGGGAATCAAACAGTGAACTGTAGGAGCCGCTGGTACCGCCGCCTGCCAGCTGTCCGGAAGTTTCCATCTTCGCGAACTGCTGGATGCACTTGGAGTAGGTCTGATCCATGCCGATCTCTTTGTAGGTCTTGACCATACGGTCGACATAGGAAGTCGCTTTGTACGGGAAGTAGATCGACAAACCGTAGGCATTGGTCATGTTGGAAGAAGTACGGTTGTACTTGACCGCCGCCGCGAGGGCTCTGGCCATCTCGATCGATTCCTGCGTATTCAGGTTCTGCGCGAAGTTGATCAGGTCGATCTGGTCGATCTTGGTGCTCGCCGCGAATTCTCTGGTATGTGAACGGGCATCGGAGACCTGCTTGTAGCTGTCCTGTGTCAGCAGTTCGGAAACGCCGGCTGAGAAAGCTTTCAGTTTATCCGGGACCGTGTTGGAAAGTTCCGCCAGGTCGATCAGGGCCAGCGTCGCACTCTGTCCGCGGCACTTGGAAGCACATACATCAACGAAGTCATCAATGATGCGTTTTCCTATGTCCAGACTGCTCATGGAAGAATTGCTGGAGATCGCGGTGATCCAGTTGGTATAGTACCAGCCCACACCGGGTTCGGTCTCTTCGGAAGCGATCAGATAATCGGCATAGCTGTTCAGCATGAGGGCGTTTTCCAATGTGCCCATCAGACAGGTATCGAAGCCGATGATATCAAACTTGGTGCCCGCGTTCTTGAGCGCAGTATTGATGCCGGCCAGCGTCATGGACTGGATCCTGGGGTTCTTCTCATCATAGCCGTAACCGCTCACGGAACCGCCGCCGTGATCCCAGAAGATCAGGATCTGCCGGTTGGCCGGATAGTTCTGGGTACAGTAAGTGATAAAGGAAGTCAGGGTATCGGGGCTGGTCATCGCGCCTTTGCCGGCATCCTCCACTACTCTGGCTACCTGGCCGTTGCCGGTGATCTGGTAGATCTGGTTGACTTTGCTGGAAACGACCGAGTTTCTCCAGCTGCTGCAGCCGCCGGTATAAACCAGTACATTGACATTATCCGCGATCTTCGCGTTGGCCATTTCAGAAAGATCAGCTGTGCCCATACCGTTCTTGCTCTCCAGATCGGTGCCGCACATGTAGACCATGATCGTCACTTCATCCTTGCCGTTTCCAAGAACATCGGTGTACTTCTCTCGTGAGCCGGAAGCAACCGTGGTATCGAGTGTCGTCGTGCTGAGTCCCACATCCGTCCATCCGCTCGACATCGAGGAGTTGCCGCCATAGTAGCCCATACCGCCGTTAAACAGCTGCGAAAGCGCGTCTGACTGATCCTGGCTGGTCTGTTGCTGCTGCTGTGTCTGCGCGTTCGGCTTATAATCGCCGCTGTAGTTATCGTCTGCTGTGCTGCTGCCGCTTCCGCCAAACAGGAATTTGATGATGAAATAGCCGACGATGATCACGATCAGGATCGGGATGATCTTGGTCAGGCATCCGCCGCCGGATTTCTGAACACCGTTTAAGTTGATGCCGGTCCCGCCGGTATTGGTGCTCCCACGGTAAACCCGCTGCTGATTCTGGCCATGCTGATAACCGCTCTGATTCTGGCTGCCCTGATTGGAGCTGCCGGAATTGTTGCCAAAACGGCCGCCGTAGCCTTCTTTTCTTCCTACCGGGCCGGTTCCCAGACCGCTGCCGCGCCGGTAGACGCCGCCGGTCCCGTTGTTGGAAGAACCGGAACTGGAGTTCGATCCGGAAGAGCCGGTCGAACGGTCTCTGCCTCTGGGTCTCTGATTTGACATAAATGAACCCTCCTTACTTGTCTATCTGAAAACGTTCTTTATCTTACAACAGATTACATTTAACTGTACCATATTTTAAGTTATTTCGCAACTGTCCAGATTTTACGGTGAGCATATGCTTTTTCAGGATCAGTACAAACCGCTGCCGTCAAACTTAGGCCGAAGATCCATCGTAGCGGATGAGCGGAACTGGCGGTAGCCCAAAAGGCCGGCCTTGTCCGCGGCTTCCACGACTTTTTCATATTCATAGGTCGTGACGCGGCGCTGAAGCTCGGGAAATTCAGTCAATTCACCGTATGGCGTATACTGCGCGAGAAGGCTGATACGGATACTCCCCTCAGGGAAAGTTTTACCGAGATAGTCCATCAGCCGGACGCTGTCCTGATAACAGCCGGGCAGTACCAGATGGCGAATGAGCAGGCCTTTTTTCATTAAGCCGGTACTACCGGCAGCGGAACTTTCTTCTATTCTTACCGGGCCGACCTGGCGATACATTTCGGCAAGCGCCGCGCTGCACACTTCAAAATAGTCCGTAGCGCCGCTGTAGCGGCGGGAAAGAGAAGAATCAAAGTATTTAAGATCCGGCATATAGATGTCTATCAGGCCATCCAGCATCTGCAGGGCTTCAACGCTCTCATAGCCGCCACAATTGTAGACAACGGGGATTCTAAGCTTTCCTCCGGCAGATGTGCCTGCCGCGGGATCCTCTGCCGGCCGCAGCTTCTTTAAGGTTCTGGCGATCTGCAGCACCCATGGCGTGGGTGTTACCAGGTCGATGGTCGAAGCACCGGCGTCCTGCAGTTCCATCAGGATCTCACCCAGCCGCTCTTCGGAAACTGCGAAACCTTTATGTTCCAGGCTGATCTCATAGTTCTGACAGAAAACGCATCGCAGGTTGCAGCCACTGAAAAAAACCGCGCCGGCAGGGAGCAGGCACGGTTCTTCGCCTTCATGGATCATGGCTTTGGCAAGCCTGAGATCAGCTGGCACACCACAGTAACCGGGCTGGGCCGTTCGGTCCGCCCCGCAGGCGCGGGGGCACAGATGGCAGTTTTCCAGACTTAAAATAGACTCATCCATGGTTTTCAAGATCATACCAGAAACTTATGATAGATTCCGATCTTATCGGGCGTATGGGGTTTTAGCTGGTACAGATCGTGTCCGGTAAAGTCATTGCCTTCCACCAGCAGCGGGCCGTCCACACCAAAGGCCACATCCCAGCCGACATAGCCCATCTGCGGGACTTCCATGGCAGCCTTCTTCACGAGCTCACGCGCTTTTTCCCAGTCCGGGAACTCAAATCCCTGGATATGAGTGCCTGTTACCGGATGGTCTTCATAAACCACTTTCGTCTTATCCATGGCCGGATATTTCACGATACCGGTCACTTCGTCCACGGGCGTGACCATGCCGCCGTGATTGAAGTTGTCCACCGCATTGCCGCTGTTGCCGATCCTAAAATACGCGCAGATCACGTGCGGCACCATATCCTTTACGATCGTAACGATCCGGACGGTATTGATGGATCCCGGATAAATACTGCTCACCTTGGGATGCTGACGGATCTCCTCCTCCAGCACATAACGCTTTCCGTAGGCTTTGACATATTTATACAGCGCTTCCGCGTTTTCAAAGTCCTTCGTCAGGAGCCGCTCGACTCCGATCCCGCAGGATCCGTCGACCGGTTTCGCGAAGATCACATCGTGCGCCTCGATCACCTTCAGCGCGCGTTCCTTGTCATCTTCATTCGGCTGATCCGTGATCGGCGCCCAGTCGCGATGCAGATATTCGGTAAAACGGGCGTCGAACTCATCTTTATAGTCAAAGTAGTGGGAGAAGCTGCGGTCGTTATACTTGCGGACCAGATCGTTGCTACGGCCGCGCGTGATATAGGTATCGCGCTGGGCCGCGGTCAGATCATACATCTCAAACAGATCATAATCCATATAACCTGCACCGTAGCGTACCGCACAGACCGCCATATCTCCCAGGATAAAAAGCTTATTCTTTCCGGTCTTCTTGTGGATCCCGTCGATCCTCGCGTTCATGGCCTTGAAGTCCATGGCCAGAACACGCTTTACCAGATAACTGATTTTCACCTCTCGCCTCCTAAATCTCTATCTTCTCAAAAGGAATATCCCCGTCTTCTGTTTCCAGCGGTTCTTCCACCGGATAAAGAGGATTCATCTCCTCTTCCATTTCCAGCGTGGTCATCGCGGCTTCCGCCATGTTGGTCGGGACCCGGTGCCACTCCAGTTCTTCTTCCTCCGGCAAAACACTGTCAAAGGGAACCTCTGTCTGCACCGGAGTTTCCGGTACAGGCTGTTCCGGTATCGGCTGGACCGGTGCTGTTTCCAGCGCCGGGATAGGCGCCGCTTCGATCGCAGGCGCTGCCTGTGCGGTATAAGCTGCCTCGTTCGCCCCTTCCACAATGGCTTCCGCGCTTTCCGCTGACTGCGCCGCGGCCGCGGCTGCGGCTTCCTGCGCGATCTCTTCGGAAGAACGTACCGGCCGCTCATCGATCTCGCCGCTGGTCAGTTTCTCACGATATTTTCTCAGTTTCGCATGAACGAAGATACTCACGACCATCGAAGTCACGCCGCAGTAGATCAGCGCGATCGCTGTTACGATCCGGGTCCCGTCGAGCGGGCGGAATACCAGGATCGCGCCGCTGAGGATAGCCAGAACCGCCAAAATCAGGACGAAGATCCATCCGTCATCCTTCAGCCGGATGAGGTCCACGCTTCGCTGAAGCTTGATGATCCCGTCGATCAGGATGGCCAGGCCAAGCATTGTCGGCAGAACCATTTCCACATAGTCGTTCCGGACGAACATAAACGCGGAAATGATGACCAGGATCAGACCGCGGGAAAGATAATTGTTCAGTCTGCCTTCACTGATGCCTCTCAGAATATAGCGGATAACATCGATCAGACCAATGATCATGACCGCTGTCGCCGCGACATAGCAGAGACTGGTATAAGTGATCTCGGGCCATACGATCAGCACGACGCCCACGATAATATACGCGAGCGCTGTGAGCGTAGCTCCCGAGAAGATGATCCGCCAAACCGGTATTTCGTGTTTCTTTTCTTCCGTCATGAGAAAAACCTCCCGTCAGGTTGATACTTAATCATACTTCTTTTCTGGTAATTTTGCAACTAAAAATCCACGCTCTCCCATTGAAGTTCAGGCAGTTTTATGATAGTCTAAAGTCAACATGTCGGCAAACTACAGGAGGATTTTCATCATGCTGGAAAAGATCGATCTCAAGAAAGACCTGGATAAAGAGAATTACAAAGCCATTATGGAAGAGGCGGACGCCAAACTCGGCCGGCTCCAGAGAGCCTGCAGAGAAAAAGGCATTCCGATCATCATCCTCTTCGACGGCTATGGCGCCGCCGGCCGCGGCACCGCGATCAGCCGTTTCATCGAGCCGCTGGATCCCAGAGGATTCACTGTTTATTCCACGGCTGAGACCGAAGAAGACAAATATTATCCCTTTATGTATAAATTCTGGAAGATGACCCCCGCCAAAGGCCGTATCAATGTCCTGGACGGCAGCTGGTACCGGATCCTTCTGGAAGACAAATTCGCGGGCAAGGTTTCCGAGAAGCTGCAGCAGTCCGCGCCGGACGAGATCGTGGAATTCGAACGTGTCCTGACGGATGACCATGTACTGATCATCAAGTTCTTCCTGGCGATCTCCCGCAAGGAACAGAAGAAACGCTTCAAGAAGCTGGAAGGCAACAAGACGACCGCCTGGAGAGTCTCCAAAGAAGACTGGAAACAGAACGAGAAGTTCGATGAATATACGAACATTATCGAAGAAGCCCTTAGAAAGACCGATACCGAGAACGCGCCGTGGAACATCATCGAGGCTGAGGACAAGGAATTTGCCGCCGCCAAGATCGCGACCACCGTGGTCGACCGGATGGAAGAAGCCCTCGCGGACTATGAACGCCGCCAGGCGCTGCCGAAGGTGTCCGCGGAAGAATCCGCCTGCATCAAGAACGATCCGCTGCGCGCCTCTGCTCTGGCCGGTGTGGATCTGAACAAGTCCCTCACCCGCGAGGAATACAAAGTCCGTCTGAAAGAACTTCAGAAAGAACTGGCGAAGCTGCACGGCGAGCTCTATATGCGCCGTATCCCCGTGATCCTGGCCTTTGAAGGCTGGGATGCCGGCGGCAAGGGCGGCGCGATCAAGCGTCTCACCCAGGCGCTCGATCCGCGTGGTTATGAAGTTCATCCCACCGCTTCCCCGAACGACATCGAGAAAGCGCACAACCACCTGTGGCGTTTCTGGACTTCCATTCCGAAGGCCGGCCACGTGGAGATCTTCGACCGTACCTGGTACGGCCGCGTGATGGTGGAACGTCTGGAAGGCTTCTGCTCCGAGGATGAATGGCGCCGTGCCTACAAAGAGATGAACTCCATGGAAAAGAACTGGGCTGACTACGGTGCCGTGGTGCTCAAATTCTGGATGCAGATCGACAAGGACGAACAGGAACGCCGTTTCACCGAGCGTCAGAACACGCCCGACAAGCAGTGGAAGATCACCGACGAGGACTGGAGAAACCGCGCGAAATGGGATCAGTACGAAGTCGCCGTTGATGAAATGCTGGTCAAGACCTCCACGACCTACGCTCCCTGGATCATCGTCGAAGCCAACGACAAACTCTATGCCCGTATCAAAGTCCTGGAGACAGTCGTCGAAACCCTGAAGGAAAGGTTGAAATAAAACATGGCCTATATTATTTCCCTGGACTCCGGCACCACCAGCGTGCGCGCCCTCCTCTATAACGAACGGGGCGAAGCGCTAGGCATGGCGCAGCAGGAGATCCATCAGACCTATCCCCATGCCGGCTGGGTCGAAGAGGATCCCGTCGAGATCTGGAACAATCAGCTGGACGTCACGAAAAAGGTCATCGATGAGGCTGGGCTGAAGGCTTCCGATATCACTGCTATCGGTATCACCAATCAGCGCGAGACCCTGATCGCCTGGGACAAGGAGACCGGTAAACCGGTCTATCCCGCCATCGTCTGGCAGGACCGCCGCACGGAAGAAACCGCGGCCGCGATCCTGGAAAGAGGTCTCGGCGAATGGTTCCAGAGCCGTACCGGCCTGATCCCCGACGCCTACTTCTCCGCTACCAAGATCCAGTGGCTCCTGCAGAATGTACCCGGCGCCCGCGAGAAGGCGGCGGAAGGCTCCCTGCTCTTCGGTACGATCGATACCTGGCTGATCTATAACGCGACCAAAGGCCGCACCTACGCGACAGACTACTCCAACGCCTGCCGTACCATGCTTTTCAACATTCATTCCCTCGGCTGGGATGATGAGATCCTGGAATACTTCGGACTGACCCGCCGCAACCTGCCCCGCGCGCAGGAAAGCGGTTCCGATTTCGGTATGCTGGATGCCTCGTACCTTGGCAGCGAGATCCCGATCCGCGCTGTTCTGGGCGACCAGCAGAGCGCACTGTTCGGCCAGCTCTGCTTTGAAAAGAGCGAAGCGAAATGTACCTACGGTACCGGCGCATTCATCCTTTCGAATATCGGAGACAAGCCGGTGACTTCGAAAAACGGTCTTCTGACCACCGTTGCCTGGGGACTGAACGGTGAAGTCTGCTACGCTTTTGAAGGCAGTATCTTCATGGCAGGCGCCACGGTCCAGTGGCTCCGAGACAACCTGGGCCTGATCAAAAAGGCATCCGAGACCGGTCCCATCGCCGCGTCCGTTCCGGACACTGCCGGCGTTTACTTCATCTCCTCCTTCCAGGGACTTGGCGCGCCGTGGTGGGATAACGGCCGCAAGGCCAGTATCATCGGCATGACCCGCAAGACGAACGCAGCCCATATCGTTCGCGCGGCGCTGGAATCCGTCGCCTACCGCGTCAAGGACGTCATCGGCGCGATGGAGCGCGAAATGGGAATGCCCTGTAAATCGCTCAAAGTCGATGGCGGTATGAGCGCCAACGATTTCCTCATGCAGTTCCAGGCAGATGTGCTGCAGGCACCGGTCGTCCGCTCGGCGACCGCGGAAGCGACCGCCATGGGCGCCGCTTTCATGGCCGGGCTTACCGAAGGCGTCTGGAAGGATCAGGATTCTCTTCGCGCACTGGTGCGTGATCTGAACGGTCCCGAGAGCGCGGAGAGCCGCCTGTATCCACAGATGGAGCCGCACAAGGCCGCGAAACTCTACCGTGGCTGGCTGGAAGCCATCGGCCATCCGGAAGGCTGAAAAAGATAAGACTGACCGGCTGCCATTTTCTGGCGGCCGGTTTTTTCTGAGAAAGGAAATCTCCATGAAAAACATCGCTTATGATCAGGTCCGTATCACCGGCGGATTCTGGAAGACCAAGCAGGAAATGCTGCTTAATACCTCCCGCTCTGTCTATGACCGCTTTGCCGAGACCTACCGTTTTGAAGCCGAGAATGTCAAAGGCTGGCTGGACAGGCTGCTTGCGGAAGGATCCGCCGCTTCTACGGATCGTCCGCGCGTGCCGCATATCTTCTGGGATTCGGATGTCGCCAAGTGGATCGAGGGCACGGCTTACCTGATCAAAATCGCCCAGGCCTGGGACCTTACTCCGGATCAGCAGGACGAGCTTCTGGCGCTGGAACAGATCTGTGATGATACAATCGATACCATCTGTGAAAACGCGGATGAAAACGGTTATTTCAACAGTCACTTCCAGATAACGGAAGCCCTGGGCGAAGCCAGACGATTCACGGACCGCTCTCAGCATGAACTCTACTGTGCCGGCCATCTTATCGAGGCCGCTCTGGCGTATCAGAAAGCCACCGGGAAGGATAAACTGCTCCGGCAGATGATCCGCTACGCCGACTATATCGACCGGGTCTTCCATATCGAAAACAGCGCCGTCTTCGAGACACCGGGGCATCCCGAGCTGGAACTGGCGCTGGTCAAACTTGCTCATTTTACCGAAGAGGAAAAATACCTGGATCTCGCCAAATGGTTCATCGATCATCACGGCGACAGTTCCAAGGATATTCCTCCCTATGATGTTTTCAATAACCGCTACAACCAGGATGAAATGCCACTTCGAAAGCGGACCACGGCGGATGGCCACTCTGTCAGGGCCATGTATCTGCTCTCGGGCATGATCGACGTCGCCGCCCGGTATCAGGACGCTTCCCTCATGGATGCCTGCCGCCGTCTGTATGATAACGTCGTGAATCACCGGATGTATATCACCGGCGGGATCGGATCGACGCATATCGGAGAAGCTTTCACCATCGACTATCATCTCCCGAGCCGCACGGCTTACTCGGAGACCTGCGCCGCCATCGCGCTGGCTCAGGTGTGCGGGCGGATGATCGGAGCCAGCACCGCGAACACCGGAGAAGATGGCCCTGCCGTTTCTGTTCCTCTTCTTTCCTCCTACGCCGATACGCTGGAACGGACGATGTACAACGGAATCCTTTCCGGCATCTCCCTGGACGGGACCGGCTTCTTCTATGAGAACCCGCTGACCATCGACCTTCGGTTCAACGACCCCAATGTTTCCACCAAAGATAAGGAATACTATCCGGAAACGACCCGTCGAAAAGTCTTCTCCTGTTCCTGCTGCCCGCCGAATGTTCTGCGTTTCTACGCTTCTCTCGGCGATTATCTGTACTCCGTGGATGAAGACACCCTCTATGTCCATCAGTATATGGAGAGCGAGGCCTCGCTTCCCTCGCTGAAAGTCTGCCAGAAAACAGATTATCCGGCCTCCGGCAGGATCAATTTGACGATCCGACGCGAAGATCCCGCCATCCGCCGGATCGCCCTCCGGCTTCCCAGCTGGTGTGAACATTTTAAGCTGTATCTTCCGTATGAACAGAAAAACGGTTATCTCTATGTAGACCTTTCCGATGAGACCACGATCGAACTGGATCTTGGTATGCCGATCCGTTTTGTCAGCGCGGATCCCCGCGTCCATGATGCGTTAGGGAAAGTGGCTGTCTCCCGCGGCCCGGTCATCTATGCTCTGGAAGGCAAGGATCAGCCGGACATCGACATCCACCGGTTCCTGATCGACCCATCGGCCGGCGCCAGTCCGGGACCGGTGCTTTCCGGTTTTCTGCTGCCAAGCATCGAAGCGGAAGGTGTGCTGCCCCTGCCATATGAAGACAGTGCGGCAGGCGATCTCTTCCCTGGCGGGGACCGGGATACGGAACTTTACCGTTCCTTTGATCCAAGTGCCTTCCGAAAGGTTCGTGTACGGCTGATTCCCTATTACGCTTTCGCGAATCGCGGAAGCAGCGACCTGACAGTCTGGATCCGGGTAAAATGACCCGGATCTTTTTTATTTTCCACACGGGAACATATGCTGAGAATCCTTCGATAATATCGAAAACCCGCCATACTTACCAAATTTGTCCGCCGGCTGAGGAAAGATATTTCGTGTGTTTTTGCGGCTTTTCAGGTATAATGAATTAATAAAGTTGATTGAAAGATCCTTTTGCCCACCCCAGCAGAGAAGATTCTTATCATTCCTGCCAGGCCCCTACAGAAGGGAGGTGAGCGCCTTGGGTACATTTCAGGAAGCTCTTTCTGAATATACATCCCGGCTTCACTGCACATCCAAAGAACTAACACTCGCCAGCGGACTTTCCGCTGTTGTCATCAGTCGATATCGCTCCGGTGAACGTACACCGCTCAAAAACAGCACCCAGTTTTCGAGCCTGGTCAAAGGGCTAGCTTTGCTATGCGGGGAAAAAGGCCTTCCGGATACGGCAGAAGAGATCGAAAAAACACTGAAATCCACCCTTCCGAAATATGACGCTTCGATTTGTCCCGAGCGTTTTCGAAATCATCTCGTTACACTGGTCAAGGTCACACAGATCCCCATGAGCCATATGGCCAGGGCCTTAAGTTATGACCCCTCCTATCTCTCGAAGATTTGTTCCGCGCAGCGATTCCCTTCCTCACCCGGCGCATTCATCGAAAAGCTCTGTACATTCGTTGCGGAGCATTACACCACCGAAGCATCGAAAAAACAGCTCTCCCGAGCACTCGAGCTGAAATATCCGGAGGAAGACACCACCTTCAAAGATGCTTTGATCCGCTGGTTTCATGAAGCAGAATAAACAGACGTTATCTCCCCGATAACGTCTTTTTTGTTGACTTTTCTACATAAAAACAGTATCATGGTAACAAATTACCCGGAGGGAAAATACGATGGCTGAAAATCGACTCATAGGCTCCTATCCCGTGATCGGCATCCGTCCCACGATCGATGGCCGGCGCGGAAAAATCAAAGTCCGTGAATCTCTGGAAGACCAGACCATGGGCATGGCCAGAGCAGCCGCGAAACTGCTCGAAGAAAATCTTTTCTACAGTAACGGTGATCCTGTGAAGGTGATCATTTCCGATACCACGATCGGACGTGTCGGAGAAGCTGCCGCCTGTGCCGACCAGTTCCGCAAGGCCGGCGTCGATATCACCATCACCGTGACGCCCTGCTGGTGCTACGGCGCGGAAACCATGGATATGGATCCGCACACCATCAAAGCAGTCTGGGGCTTTAACGGGACCGAACGTCCCGGCGCGGTCTATCTTGCTTCCGTCCTGGCCACTCATGCGCAGAAAGGCCTTCCCGCCTTCGGCATCTATGGTCATGACGTGCAGGAAGCCGATGATATGAGCATCCCGGACGACGTCGCCGCCAAGCTTCTCCGCTTTGGCCGCGCGGCGATCGCTGCCGCCACGATGCGCGGTAAATCCTATCTGCAGATCGGTTCTGTGACGATGGGTATCGGCGGATCGATCATCTCCCCGGAATTTATCGAAGAATATCTGGGAATGCGTGTCGAATCCGTGGATGAAGTGGAGATCATCCGCCGCATGACGGAAGAGATCTACGATAAGAAAGAATATGAAAAAGCCCTCGCCTGGACGAAGAAATACGCTATTGAAGGGTTTGACAAGAATCCGGAAGATATGCAGAAATCCAGAGCGCAGAAAGACGCCGACTGGGAATTCGTCGTCAAGATGATGGTGATCATCAAAGACCTGATGAACGGTAATCCCAATCTTCCCAAAGGCGCGGAAGAGGAAATGGTGGGCCATAACGCGATCGCGGCCGGTTTCCAGGGTCAGCGTCAGTGGACCGACTTTTATCCGAACTGTGACTTCCCCGAGGCGCTTCTCAATACTTCCTTCGATTGGAACGGAGCGAGAGAGCCCTATATCCTTGCGACCGAGAATGACGTCCTGAACGGTCTGGGCATGCTGTTTATGAAGCTGCTCACCGGACGCGCGCAGATGTTTGCCGACGTGCGTACCTACTGGAGCGGCAACGCCGTAAGACGTGTCACCGGCTACGAGATCGAAGGCAAGGTAAAAGAAGCCGACGGGTTCATTCATCTCATCAACTCCGGTGCCTGCTGCCTTGACGCGAACGGTGAAGCCAGAGACGAAGCCGGCAACCGCCTGATGAAAAAATGGTGGGAAGTAAATGAGACGGATCAGAAAGCCATCATGGATCATACCACCTGGAATTACGCGGATATGGGTTATTTCCGCGGCGGCGGATACTCCAGCCGTTTCCTTACCCGCGGCGAAATGCCCATGACCATGATCCGTCTGAATCTGGTCAAAGGCCTCGGTCCGGTCCTGCAGATCGCGGAAGGCTGGTCAGTCGATCTTCCCGAGGAAGTTTCCGACAAGCTCTGGAAGAGGACAGACTACACCTGGCCCTGCACCTGGTTCGTCCCGCGTGTCACCGGCAAAGGCCCCTTCTCTTCCGCTTATGAAGTCATGAATCACTGGGGCGCGAACCACGGCGCGATCTCCTACGGCCATATCGGCGCGGATATCATCAGCCTGTGCTCCATTCTCCGCATCCCGGTCGCCATGCACAATGTACCGGAAGAAGATATCTTCCGTCCCGCTTCCTGGAACGCTTTCGGGATGGATCCGGAAGGCGCCGACTACCGTGCCTGCCAGGCCTACGGTCCTCTTTACAAAAGCATCCGATAAAAAATAAAACTTATAGATAAAAAACGAGGTGAAGCAATGAAAAAGACATTCCGCACTACCCTTTTACTCATCCTGGGCTTAAGTCTGCTGCTCACGCTGCTCTCCGGCTGTAAGAAAGAAGAAGCCGAGGAAAGTGTGATCATCGAAGAAAGCGTCACAAAGGAAACAGTCGTCGAACCGGTCGAATCATCCCAGCAGGAGTCAAAGAAAGAAGAATCTTCCGAGCAGAAAAAGGAAGAGTCCTCCCAGGCTCCGGCGGAGGAAGAGAAAAAGGATCCGAACCTTGATCCCAACATGAACCCGCTGACCGGCGAGATCGAGGATCATGTGGTCGCGAACAAGCGCCCGATCGCGTTTATGATCAATAATATCTGGGTAGCCGTTCCACAGGTCGGCGTATCCGAAGCGGATATTATCTTCGAGGCGATCGTTGAAGGCGGCATCACACGTATGATGTGCATTTATCAGGAGATCCCGGATGATATCGTCATCGGTTCGGTCCGAAGCCTGCGCCACAACTACATCGACTTTGCCGCCGGCTATGACGCGATCATCGCTCACTGCGGCGGCTCGAATCTGGCGAATGACGCGCTGGATCGCCGCGACTACGACGATATCGAAGCCATCTCCTGGGCCGGTGATCTGTTCTACCGCGATCAGTGGAGAATGGACAACATGGGTTACGAGCACAGTCTGATGACGACCGGAGAGGCGATCAACGGTTTCCTCGCTGACGCGCCGTATCGCACCGAGCATGAATCGGATTATCGGTGCAACATGGTCTTCTCCGAGGATCCCAAGGTCAGCGGCGGAGATGTGAAGACCGATGTCGATGTCGACTTCGGTACCGACAAACACATGTACTTCACATTCCACGCGGATACCAATGATTATACCGCGATGGAATACGATGAGCCCTATATTGATGACGCGACGGATGAGCTGGTCCACTTCAAGAATATCGTTGTCGTCCGGACCGATGTCTGGGTATGCGATGACGCCGGCCACCAGGATATGGATCTGATCGGCAGCGGCGATGGCTGGTTCTGCGTGAACGGTGTCGCGGCGCCCATCACCTGGTCCCGCACCGATGAAGACGCGCAGTTCGTTTATACCTACCTTGACGGTACGCCGGTTACCTTCGGAGTTGGCCGGACCTATATCGCTATCGTCCGGGATGACGGCGGACTGAATTAACCAGGCAGGGATCAGCCGGAAAGAACCCATACAAAAGAAACCAAAAAGTGCTCGGGGAGCGATTCCCCGAGCACTTTTATTTGGATCATATTCAAAAAACTATACAAGGCGAAGCATGTATTCCTTCACTTTTTCGAGCGAGCTCTTCTTCCACTTTCCTTCCGCGGCTTTTTCCGAGAGCGGCACGATCAGGCCGAAGTCCATGTGCTGTCCCTTGTAATAGCCATCCGGCTCTTCACTAAAGAAATATCCGTTCCAGACATCGATCGGAGCATTCGTAAAGCGTTCCGGCTCCAGGAAGATCATCTTGCGGCTGTCCTCCGCTACCAGGGCCTTGGCCGCCAGCGGAGCTAAAAGTTCATATTCTTCTGAAGGTACATTCGTGAAGATCTCCGGCAGCGGGCCTTTCTCGACCCGTTCTTCTCCGCGGAGGATCCGGGTCCCCATGGCCTCAAAACGCATCTTGTCTTCCGTGAAGATCAGCTTCAGAAGCACGCCGGAATCGGTATACAGATGCGCCCGCTGGTAATCGGTATCGAAGATGAAGTTTCCCAGCGAATAGAAGATCATCTTCCCATCTTCCAGGACTTCATAGTTCTCCGCGACATGAGGATGCATCGCGACGACCGCGTCCGCTCCGAATTCCAGGTACTGAAGATAACGATCCCGGACGAAAGGCATGGGCATAGGAGAAAACTCCTCGCCTCCGTGAGCGACGACCACGCACCAGCGGCAGCGCGATTTGATCTCGCGGATCCTTGCCGCGATACGCTCCATATCGTTCCAGGGAAAGATCCCGGGCGAGGTCTCTGTAGCCGGGATACATTCATTCAGATAGGCGACGGAGATCAGGCCGATCCCTCCGGCTTCGGGAAGAAAAACAGGTTGGGATGCTTCTCGGATATTTTCTCCGGCTCCAAACATTTTTGCATGATTTTCTTCCGCTGTCCTTCGGGTACTGATCATTCCTTCCAGACCGGCATCCATGATATGGTTATTGCCCACACACCAAAGATCCGCGCCGATCTTATGCATCAGAGATGCGGCCGCCGGATCCATCGCGTGGAAAAATACCCCGCGGCTTCCGTCATCCTTGGCCTTGTACAGCGCTCCTTCCACGTCGACCGCAACATGGTCGGCGCTCTGGAAGAACGAGAGAATATCCGAAGACAGAAGATCTTCATCTTCCCATTTTCTAGCCATATACCGGTCAAACCCGATATCGCCGGAAAAAACGATCGAACATTCCTTTTCCATCAGAAAGACGCCAGCACTTTCCCGTCCAGCCGCTCCAGGATCCCGCAGACAAGCTCCACGACTTTCTCAAAGTCATCCAGAGCGGTGAACGTCTGATGGCTGTGGGTGTAGCGTACCGGGCAGCTGATGACGATCGTCGGGACCGCGCCGGTCTGGTTCTGGATCATGCCTCCGTTCGTTCCGCCGCCGCGGCGGACCGCTTTCTGCGTGGGAATACCCAGTTCATCAGCGATGCTGAATGCGTAACGGATGAAACGAGGATGCGTGATCATCCCGATATCCATATACCGAAGCATGGGCCCTTTATGCAGACCGTTCTGGATGTTGTAAGCCGGGCTGAAGGTGTCATCCGCCGGCGCGCCTTCGATACAGATCGCGATCTGAGGACGTACCTTCTCGAGAGCTGCGATGCAGCCTCTTTCTCCGACCTCTTCCTGGGAGGTCAGCGTCCCGACCACGCGCGTGCCGAGCTTTTTGCCGGAAAGACGTTTAAGCGCTTCCAGCACGACAGCGCAGCCGATCCGGTCATCGAATCCTTTGCCCAGCGCGACCTGGTTTTTCTCGTTATACTCGAACTCTACAGCCGGTACCGCCGGGCAGCCGGGACCGATATGGAAATCTTCCACGACTTCCTTCCGGGAAACAGCGCCGATATCGATCACCAGCTCTGTGATATCCAGCGGCTTGTTCCGCTCCGCGGCGCTGGTAAAGTGCGGCGGTTTGCTGGAGACCACGCCGG
This sequence comes from Bacillota bacterium, assembly GCA_017442735.1. Taxonomy (GTDB): domain Bacteria; phylum Bacillota; class Clostridia; order Lachnospirales; family Bianqueaceae; genus RUG760. Next base: position 14,513 of record JAFRZE010000021.1, on the reverse strand, counting down.
AAACCAGTTTCCCGTCCTCCGCCAGGATCCAGACTTTCGTCGCCGGGATATTCGAGGCGATCTGTCCGCCGACTGTGATCATTTCCATGGTTCCGTTGTCACGGATCGACTGGATCATATAGCCGACTTCATCGGAATGCGCGTCCAGCATCAGCACGGGGCGATCGTCCGAGGGATCATCCATTTCTTCCCGCGTCTCACGGTACAGATAGAGGTTCCGGATGGGATCCTCGTCCATATGATCCACGCTGCCCTTCGCGTAATCTCTGGCGATCCTGATCACTTCGTCCTCGAATCCGGATACGCCGAACGCGTTGGACAGATCACGAATGAGTTCAAAAGTCTTCTTTTCCATTTTGTTTACCTCGTTTATTCAGCGTTTGGATCCAAAAAGGCAAATTTGATCACATCGAACAGGCCCATGTCGGTGAGCTTGATCTCGGGAATGACCGGCAGCGCCATAAAGCACAGTGTCATGACCGGTTCCACGCTCTCGTGGATCCCGAGTTCGCGGAAAGCGGTTTCATGAACATGTTTCAGATGCTCTGCGACCCATTCTCCGCTCTGATCGCTCATGAGGCCTCCCACCGGCAGCGGCAGGCTGTCGAGGATCTTTCCTTCGCAGGTGATCACGATGCCGCCCTCCTGCTGACACAGGGACCGGATCGCAAATTCAATCTCTTCGTTCGAGGTACCGGCCACGATGATATTGTGAGAATCATGGGCAATCGACAGGGCGATAGCGCCGCGCTTCAGTCCGTAGTTTTCCAAAAGGCCTACTCCGATCCCGCCGGTCGCGTGATGGCGTTCCACGACGCACACCTTCACGATATCCTTTTCCGGATCGTAGAGGAAGTCGCCGTCTGATGTCCGCTTCACCGTACTGACCTTTTTCTCGGTCACGACACCGCCCGGCAGGACGCCGATCGTATTCACCTTGTCACTTGTCAGATGAAGCTTCAGATCTTCCTGTGTGAACGGGGCTACATGGAAACTGTTGCGTACCGGATCGATGGGGATCCTCATGACTTCCGGCAGATACCTGCCTTCTTCGGCGGTCAGTTTTCCCTCGATATAGACTTTCTTCACATGGAATTCCGTCAGGTCCTCGAACAGAACGATATCCGCGCGAAGTCCCGGCGCGATGGCGCCGCGGTCTTTCATGTCATAGCATTCCGCCGCGTTGAGCGTAGCCATTCGGATCGCCGTGACAGCGTCGATCCCCTCTTCCACGCACATCTTTAGATGATTGTTCAGATGGCCGATCTCGATCAGCGTTCTGGCCTGTCGGTCATCGGAACAGAGAATGAAACGACGGCTGTTATCCTTCGTCACCGCTTTCAGGTTGGTACACAGGTTGTGACAGGCAGAACCCTGTCGCAGCATGACATACATGCCCCGTTCGACTCTTTCCAGTGCTTCTTCCGGAGAGGCACATTCATGGTCCGTATGGATGCCGGTAACGAGATAGGCATTCAGAAGATTCCCTTCCACCAACGGACTGTGTCCGTCGATGGGTTTGTCCTGAGCCTTCGCGGCCAGGATCTTGTCGATATCCAGATCCGCGCCGGCGATCACACCGGGATAGTTCATGAATTCACCCAGACCCAGCGCTTCCTTCAGCGGCTCGTCCATCTGACTTGCCATAAGGACCGCGCCGGAATGCTCGAAAGGCGTCGCCGGTACGCAGGAAGGCACCATATATTTGATATCCAGCGCCGCGTTCTTCGCGGCTTCCAGCATATACTTCCAGGCTGTCAGCCCGCCCACGTTCACGATCTCATGCGGGTCCGCCACGATGGTGGTGGTACCGCAGGGCACCGCCAGGCGGGAGATCTCTTCCGGCGTCACATAGGAAGATTCGATATGAATATGAGAATCGATCAGGCCCGGCGAAGCGTACAGGCCGCTGGCGTCCACGGTCTCCCGGGCATTGTAGTTCCCGTCCAGACCGACCACCACGCCGTCAAAGACCGCGATGTCCGTCTTGCGGATCTGTCCGGTATAGACATTCACCAGCTGTACGTTTTTGATGAGCAGATCACACGGGATCCGGCCGGCCGCCGCGTCGATCCATCGTTTCAGCTTTGCTTTTTCCATCTTTTCCTCCGTCATCCTACAGGGTCAGTCCGGGATCGGCGTTCAGGTCAAGGGGTGATGACTCGCCCCGATGATAGCTGTAATACGCGGCGGACGCGATCATTGCCGCGTTATCGGTACAGAGAATAAACTCCGGACAGCAGAAATCGATCTTTTTCTTCCGGCAGGCCTCGCGGAGTCCCTCTCGAAGAGGCTTGTTCGCCGAAACGCCGCCGGCGATGGCGATCCGTTTTACCCTGTACTTCTTCGCTGCCTGCATAGTCTTGGTCACAAGGACCTCCACGACGGCTGCCTGGAAAGAGGCGGCAACGTCTTCCTGTGAGATCTCATGCCCCATCATGCGTTCCTGATTCAGATAGTTCAGGACAGCGGATTTCAGTCCGCTGAAGCTGAAGTCATAGCCCTCTTCCTCGATACAGGGACGCGGGAAACTGATCGCTTCCGGATCACCCGCTTCCGCCGCTTTCTGGACCTTCGGTCCGCCCGGATAGCCAAGGCCGATGGCTCTCGCCACCTTGTCAAAGGCCTCTCCGGCCGCGTCGTCCCGGGTCCTTCCGAGGATCTCATAATTCTCATAATCCCTGATATAGACGAGATCCGTATGTCCGCCGGAAACGACCAGGCACAGGAACGGGGGTTCCCAGGAAGGATCGGTGATATAGTTGGCCGCGATATGGCCTTTCAGGTGATGAACGCCCAGGAGCGGTTTCTTCAGGCTGTAGGCAAGGCCCTTCGCCTCCGAAACACCGACCAGCAGCGCTCCGACCAGTCCGGGACCTTCCGTCACGGCAATGGCGTCGATATCATCGAAGGTCACCTTCGCGTCCTGAAGCGCTTTCAGGATTACTCCGTCGATAGCTTCGATATGCTGCCGGGAGGCGATCTCCGGGACCACGCCGCCATAGATCGTATGTGTGGGCACCTGTGAACTGATCACGTTGGATAAGACTTGGCGGCCGTCTTTTACTACCGCGGCCGCCGTCTCGTCACATGAACTTTCGATTCCCAGGATCAGGGAATATCTGTCTTCATTCTTCATATACAAATTCTCTTGTCAGTCGATCTTTGCCGCACCGGGCATTTTCAAATACGGCAGTCGCCTCCGAAAGCGCGGCCTTGGGGGCCGGCATCGCGGGCGAAAAATGGGTGAGCCAAAGCTCTTTCACTCCGGCGGCCTTTGCCATCTCAGCCGCCTCACGGAAGGACATATGCTTGTGCTGCGCGGCCTTCTCTTCTTTATCCGCTTCGCCATACATGCCTTCGCAGATAAACAGATCCGAGCCTTCCGCCAGTTTCACCAGGCTGTCTTTCGGCCGGGAGTCGGTACAGTATGTGACCTTCAGGCCCTTCCGGTCCTCCGCGAGGACCATGGACGGTTCATATACCGTCCCGTCTTCACCGGTACGGCTCTCTCCTGCCTGCAGATAACGCCAGAAGGCGAGCGGCACACCGTTCTCCTTGGCCTTTTCCGGATCAAACCGGGGACGGCGCTTGACTTCGATGCTGTAGCCCACACACGGGACGCCGTGATCCGCGCGGCCCGCCCGGACATACATCGTTCCGAGCTTCATCTCCTCCTGCTGATCGATCTGTTCTTTCGTCAGCTCCACGAACTTCAGCGGGAACGGAAGCCCCGGCGCGATCATCAGAAGGCCTTCCACGACCTTCCTGAGCCCTTTCGGGCCGATCAGCGTCACGGGATCCGTACGGTCGCAGTTGCCCATGGTCATCAGCAGGCCCGGAAGCCCGCTGATATGATCGCCGTGATAATGGGTGAAGCAGATATAATCGATATCCTTGAAACTCCATCCCTGCTGGCGAAGCGTGATCTGGGTGCCCTCACCGCAGTCGATCAGGATCGAGGTCCCGCCGTAGCGGACCATCAGCGCTGTCAGCCACCGGTACGGGAGCGGCAGCATGCCGCCGGTTCCTAATAAACAAACATCAAACATGGGGGATTCCTTATACAGGATTTAGGCTTCGATCGTAACCGCGCCGATCTCTTTCATGGCTTCACGATAGGTCGCGACATAATCCAGCACTTCGTTCATTTCCAGGGTACGCTCATTCGAGGTGAAGGTGAAACGAACCGTCACGCTCTTCTTGCCTGTCAGTGCCTGATCCACATAAATGCCGACCAGATCCATCGAGGCCAGATGCTCGTTCGGGATGTTTCCGATCACGCGCTCGAACTCACTGTAGGGAACTTCCGCGTTTACGATAAAGGTGACATCGGAGGTGATGGACGGGAAACGGCTGGGCTCACGGAACTGCGGCAGAATCTTCGCCAGAGGATAGATCTTGTCCATGTTCAGCTCCACGGCTACAGCGGCCGCTTTCTTCTCGATCTTCGCGGCTACGGTAGGATGTACCACGGCGATCAGGCCGATGGGGTCATCATTCAGAGAAACGACAAAGCTATTGTAGGGGTGCGCCCATTCCTTGACTTCCGCCTCATCAGCCGGACGATAGGTGAACTTCACGCCCTTGACTTCCGCGGCGATGGATTCACAGATCGCTTTTGCTTTCGCGACCATGGGTCCTTCCTCCGCCTTGCGTCCGTAAAGGACGGCGCCGAGGTGTTTTTCTTCTTTTGCCAGCTTATCCTCGCCGACCGCCGGTACGACCGAACCGATCTCGAAGATGCTGTAGGAAGGCTGATAACCTTTGTTCTTCAGCGCGACACAAAGCAGCGCCGGGATCAGCTCTTCACGGATGGTATCGATATCCGGAGAAACGGAGTTCACCAGGTGGAGCTTGCCCTCGTTCGAAAGGCCGAGCTCGCCGAGGCGTTTGCCGTCGTTCCAGACATAGGTATGGACCTCGTGCGCTCCGTAGGTGAAAGCCAGAAGGTTCTTCACTTCACTGTGCAGACGGTGCTCCGGGGTGGGTTTCATGGGGTAAAGGGCCATCTTCGAGGTTTTGATCTCGAAGTTGTCATAGCCATAGATACGGGTGATCTCTTCAATGATATCCGCCTTGATGGTGACATCCTTGGTGGCGCGCCAGCTGGGTACGGTCACGATGAAGTCCTTGCCTTCACGTTTTAGTGTGAATCCCAGATGGCCGAGGGTCTTCTCGATGCGCTCTTCCGAAATGTCGATACCGGTCAGACGGTCCACATAAGCCTTGTCGAAGACGATGGTACGGACAGGATAATGCCACGGATAGTTGTCGGTCAGGCGGCTGGTGACTTCAACCGAAGGATCGATCTCCATCAGAAGCTTTAAGTAACGGGCGATGGCGGTAGTCGTCATCTCCGGATCCAGGGTCTTTTCATAACGCATGGAAGCGTCGGTACGAAGACCGATCGCCTGCGCGGTCTTTCTCACGCTGACCGCGTTGAAGGTCGCGCTCTCCAGAAGGAAGCTGTCGGTATCCTCCACGATCTCAGAGGCCAGGCCGCCCATGACGCCGGCGACTGCCACCGGTTCGCCGTGGGACTTGATCATCAGCATTTCCGGCTGAATGGTCCTCTCCTTGCCGTCCAGGGTCTGGAACACCTGCGTTCCTTCCAGATGGCCGACTTCGATCGCGTCTACTCTCTTATAGTCAAACGCATGCATGGGCTGACCCATTTCCAGCATCAGGTAGTTGGTCAGGTCGGCCAGCAAATTGATGCCGCGCATACCGCAGCGGAACAGTCGGATCTGCATGTTGACAGGCGACTGATTCCTGGTGACATGGCCGAAGGTCATGCCGGAATAGCGGTAGCAAAGCTCCGGATCCTCAATACTGATCGGAACTTCCGGCAGATTCTCATAGACAGACAGATCCTGCACGGGAAGCGGACGAAGCTCTCTTCCGGACAGCGCCGCGATCTCGCGGGCGATTCCGTAGTGTCCCCACAGGTCGGGGCGGTTGGTCAGGGATTTATTGTCGACTTCAAAGACAACGTCATCGATCTCATAGATCTCCTTGATATCCTTGCCGATCGGCAGGTCTTCCGGCAGTTCCCACAGACCGGAATGATCATCGGAAACACCGAGTTCCTTCTGTGAGCAGCACATGCCCTGGCTTTCATAGCCGGCCAGTTTGCGGTCTTCGATCTTCATGCCGCTGACGCTTCCGCCCAGCTTCGCGACCGGTACCTTCATGCCGGCTTTTACGTTCGGCGCTCCGCACATGATCTGCCAGATCTTGTCGCCGGTATCTACAGTGAGCTTATGCAGCTTCTCCGACTCAGGGATCTCATCCACGGTCAGGATCTGACCGACGACTACGCCGTAGGTGTCCGTTCCGATATGTTCGATGCCTTCGACTTCCGCCGTTCCCAGGGTGAACTGATGGACTAAATTATCCAGATCGATCCCGTCCAGATTGACGAAATCACGGATCCAATTCATTGATAAAAACATAATCTATATCTCCTATCCTTCGTCCGATTGATTTACAGTGTCCGGAACTGATCCAGGGCTTTCAGGTTGCCGCTGTTCAGGTAACGGATGTCGCTGATGCCGAATTTCATCATGGCAAGGCGTGTTAAACCAAGGCCAAAGGCAAAGCCGGTATACTTCTCGGGATCGATGCCGCCCATTTCCAGAACGTTCGGATGGATCATGCCGCAGGGGCAAAGCTCGATCCAGCCGCCGTGCTTACAGGTCGCGCAGCCGACGCCGCCGCAGAACGGGCACTGGATATCCAGCTCGAAGCCGGGTTCGACGAAGGGAAAGAATCCGGGACGAAGCCGGACGTTGATATCCTTCTGGAACACTTCGGAAAGCATAGTCTTCATGAAATAGATCAGGTTCGAGATCGAGATATCGGTATCGACCATCATGCCTTCCATCTGGAAGAACGTGGTCTCATGGCTCGCGTCCACCGCCTCGTTGCGGAAGCATCTTCCGGGGAAGATCGCCTTGCAGGGCGCGCCGTATTTGCGAAGGATGAAGTTCTGCGCCGCGGAGGTCTGCGTTTTCAGCAGTTCGCCGTTGTCCAGATAGTAGGTATCCTGCATATCACGGGCGGGATGGTGCTTCGGTACGTTGACGGCTTCGAAGTTGTCATATTCGGTGACGACCTCGGCGAAATCCTCCACCGCGAATCCCATGCTGGAGAAGATCTCTTCGAGTTCTCTCTGCACGATCGTAATGGGATGAAGCGTTCCCAGCGGGCTCTCGCAGGGCAGTGAGATATCGTAGCGGACATCTTTCTTCAGCTTTTCCGCCTCGATCTTCTGTTGCAGTTTCTTTCCTTCTTCCGCCAGCTGCCGGGTCACTTCGCCCTTAAACTCATTCATATATTTACCCATTTCGCGGCGTTCTTCTTCGTTCATGTCGCGCATGGATTTCATGACATCGGTAATAAAGCCTTTCTTGCCCAGAAACGCGATCCTCAGTTTCTCCAGTCCTTCGGCATCCTGTACGGCTGCCATCTGTTCCTGGAACCTGGCTTTCAGTTCTTCGACTTTGCTGTTCATTTGGTCTGTCCTCTCTTCGGTCGTTTTAGTCAAAACTAATAGAATATTATATCAACAAAACGCCGAAAAATCAAGGATTTTCAGGCTCTGTACGGCTGTGGAATCCTGACAGTTTTCTAAAGTGAAACTTGCATTTTGCTTGTATCTATTTCATAATATACATAGTCCGTCAATACTCCATGAATGAGGTTTTCGCCAATGACATATGAAATGATTTCCGGCTTTGCCGATGAGATCTGCCCGGGCTTTCAGGATCAGCTGGACGCTTTACGGCGGATCGGCATGAAATATATCTGTATCCGGTCAGCCAACGGAAAAAGTATCGCTGACTATACGCCGGAAGAGGCAGAAGAAAAGCTGCTTCCGCTCCTGAAAGAATATGGAATCAGCGTCTCCTCCCTCGGAAGTCCGATCGGCAAGATCGGGATCGAAGATGAGCCTGCCTTTGAGAAACAGCTTTCGCAGCTGGAAAACCTCTGCCAGGTCTGTCATATCCTGGACTGCCGGTATATCCGGATCTTCAGCTTCTATCTGCCGGCAGGATGTGACCCGAAAGACTATCGCGAGGCTGTCATCCAAAAGATGAAAGCCTTCGTCGCGCTTGCGGAAAAGTATGATGTCATCCTGCTTCACGAGAATGAGAAGGATATCTATGGGGATATCGGTTCTCGCTGCATGGATATCTTCCGGCAGATCGAATCACCGCATCTGAAGGCGGCGTTCGACTTTGCGAATTTCGTTCAGTGCTTGGATGATCCGGAAAAATGCTGGGAGATGCTGAAACCTTTTACCGAATACATCCATGTCAAGGATGCGCTTTTCTCCAATCGGGAAAACGTTCTGGCCGGAACCGGCGACGGAAAGCTTCTGCCCATCCTGAAAGACGCGTTCGAAAACCAGCACTACCACGGTTTTCTGACGCTGGAGCCTCATCTGTTCGCTTTTATCGCCCTGAAGGACCTGGAGAAAGGCAACCCAAACGATGTGACCGTCAAAAACCGATATGCCTCCGGAGAGGAAGCTTTTGAAGCCCAGTATCAGGCGCTTTCTGGGATCCTTTCCGAGATCAACTAACGGAGGAATACTCTCATGCTGAAAGCCTGTGTGATCGGATGCGGCGTGATCTCTCAGATCCATATCCCCGTACTTTTGGGAATGGAAGATGTCCGGCTCGTCGCGGTATGCGATATCGATCCGGCAAAGAAGCCGGGCCTGCCCGATCCTGTACATTTTTACACAGATTATAAAGATCTTTACGAAAAAGAGCATCCGGATGTCGCGCACATCTGTCTGCCCCACTATCTTCATTATCCCGTGAGCAAGTTCTTCGCGGATCATGGCGTACATGTCTTCTGTGAAAAGCCGGCCGCACGGGACGCCTATGAACTCGAACAGTTCATCGCAGTCGAGGACGCCCATCCGGAACTGAAAATAGGCATCTGCTTCCAAAACCGTTTCAACGACACATCCATTAAGCTTCGCGAGCTCGTCGGAAGCGGCGAATACGGGAAGATCCTCGGCGCCTTCGCCGCCAATCCCTGGCAGCGTGATCAGCAGTACTATAACAACGGGACCTGGCGCGGCGACTTCAAGCTTGCCGGCGGCGGATGCATGATCAACCAGGCGATCCACCTGATCGATCTGATGGGACTTGTCTGCGGACCGGTCAGGTCGGTCAAAGGCGTGAGTATGAATCTGCTGGATCTGGCGATCGATGTTGAGGACACCGCGGTCGCGAAACTCGACTTTGAAAACGGCGCCCGCGGCGTATTCTTCGCTACCCTGGCCAACAGCTACAACGCCGGACCCTTCCTGGAGATCCGCATGGAAAAGGCGATCTTCCAGATAGACAGCCGCAAGCTCTATCAACTGGATGAGAGCGGCGAGAGAAAACTGATCGTGGAAGACAAAGCTCTTGAGGGCAGCAAGTTCTACTATGGCTCCTCGCACGGCCGCCTGATCCGCAAGTTCTACGACGCGATCGAGCAGGATACGACTGACTATGTTCACGTAAAAGACGCCCGTCTCTCCAACCAGGTGATCGACGCCATCGTCCGTTCCGGTGTGATCGGTAAGGAGATCCTGCTTTAATCGGTCTATGAGCCCGTCTCTGCACAGGCCCTTCTCTATCGAGACCCCTCCCAACTGAGACAAATAGCAAGATTCCTTCTGAAACAGCAGGCATCTTGCTATTTTTATCGCCGTCTATGACAAGATTCATTCAAAAAAGCACTACACCTTGCTACCAGCGTAGCAAGATTCTTCTTAAAATCAGATTGACCTTGCTATCAATCACTCTGAAGATAGCAAGGTCGCCTTTCTTTTTAGATATACCTTGCTATGACAGTAGCAAGGTGTAAATCAAAAATACCCTGGTCTTGCTATGGTAGTCTCCGGAGATAGCTAGGTGTACTTCAGGCATCGACTTTCGGAAGTTTGGCACGATAGACAGCCAGTTCTTCATCCGTCGGGATGTAGTCGTCCATCTGATCCTCATGGAATTTTTCATAAGCGACCATATCGAAGTAACCGGTGCCGGTGAGACCGAAGACAATCGTCTTCTCCTCGCCGGTTTCCTTGCATTTGAGCGCTTCATCGATCGCGACGCGGATCGCGTGAGAGCTTTCCGGAGCCGGCAGGATACCTTCGATGCGGGCGAACTGTTCAGCCGCTTCAAATACACTGGTCTGCGGGACGCTGACAGCTTCCATCAGTCCATCGTCGTAGAGCTGGGAAAGGATCGGGCTCATGCCGTGGTAGCGAAGACCGCCGGCGTGGTTCGGAGCGGGAATGAAGTCCGCGCCAAGGGTGTACATCTTGGCCAGAGGGCAGACCATACCTGTGTCACAGAAATCGTAGGCGTAGACGCCGCGGGTGAAGCTCGGACAGGAAGCGGGTTCAACGGCGATAATGCGGTAGTCCTCTTCCCCACGCAGTTTCTGGCCCATGAAAGGAGCGATCAGACCGCCGAGGTTCGAGCCGCCTCCGGCACATCCGATAATGATATCTGCCTTCTCGCCCAGTTTATCCAGCGCGGTCTTGGTTTCCAGACCGATGACTGACTGATGCAGCAGTACCTGGTTCAGCACGCTGCCGAGCACATAACGATAACCTTCCGTTCCGACTGCCACTTCGACCGCTTCGGAGATGGCACAGCCGAGTGAACCGGTCGTGCCGGGATGCTCGGCCAGGATCTTCTGACCGATCTGAGTCGTCATACTGGGAGAAGGAGTCACCTGCGCGCCATAGGTGCGCATAACTTCGCGACGGAACGGTTTCTGCTCATAGGAAACTTTGACCATGAAGACCTTCAGGTCCAGACCGAAGAACGCGCAGGCCATGGCAAGGGCGGTACCCCACTGACCGGCACCGGTCTCGGTCGTGACGCCTTTGAGTCCCTGCTTCTTCGCGTAATAGGCCTGAGCCAGCGCGGAGTTCAGCTTATGGGAACCGGAAGTATTGTTGCCTTCAAATTTGTAATAGATTTTTGCCGGTGTCCCCAGCGCTTCTTCCAGACGGTACGCACGGCAGAGCGGGGACGGACGGTACATTTTGTACATGGTGCGAATCTCTTCGGGGATCTCAAAGAACGGAGTCGTGTTGTCCAGTTCCTGCGCGATCAGATCATCGCAGAAAACGCCGGCCAGTTCTTCGGCTTTCATGGGCTGAAGGGTTCCGGGGTTCAGCAGCGGAGCCGGTTTGTTTTTCATATCGGCTCTCAGATTGTACCAGGTCTTCGGCATCTCGGATTCATCAAGATAGGTTTTGAACGGAATGTTGTTGATAGACATTTTCTAGTCCTCCTTTGTTTTTTCCGGCCTTGCCGGCTTGTCTTTTGCCGGCGCCTGCCGGCTTCCTTTCTTCCGGCCGCCGGGCCCTGTGCCCGTCTGCGGCCTTTCTTTTCGGGAAGGACTTTCTGAAAACAAAAAATCCTGTCCCAGTAGTTTGCTGGGACAGGATATCTTATCCTGTGGTGCCACCCGGCTTGATGCTTTCGCATCCACTCAACGCATCCCGGGAAGCCTTTATTTTGCAGCACCTTGCTGCCTTTGACGCATCCCGTGAATGCCGACTTTTGATTACGAAGAGTCCAGCTCCGTCTCCCCTACTCTCTGACGATTTCGGTTCGCCCTCCGAAGGCCATTCAGTCTGATGTTTGACACTGCCATCCCACCGCCGGCAGCTCTCTGTGGAAAAACGCTTCAAACCTACTATTCTTCTTCAACGGTTTAACGCATTATAGCATTATTTTTTCTTTTTTGTCAAGTATATAATTTTGCCGTTTTGTGTAGACGTGCTTAGCATTTTTATAGCACAGTTTTACAAAATTACTTCAAAACGATCTTGACAAAGTTCTTTTTGCCGCGTTTGACGACGATGCCCGCGCGCAGCGCGTCCGCTTCAAAGGTCGCGAATGGATCCGTGACTTTTACACCGTCAGCCTCGACGCCGCCCTGCTGGATATTCCGGCGGGCTTCACTGCGGGAACCGCAGAGACCGCCTTTTTGCATCATGGTGATAATATCCATCTTCCCGTCCGTCAGATCCGCTTCCGTGATCTCCGCTTCCGGCATGTTCGCGGCAGCCGCCGCGCCGGAGAACAGTCCGCGGGCCGTTTCCTGCGCTTTCTTCGCTTCTTCCGTGCCATGGACCATTTCCGTCAGTTCAAACGCCAGGATCTCTTTCGCGGTGTTCAGCTGGCTGCCTTCCCATTTCTCCATCTCATCGATCTTCTCCAGCGGGATGAATGTCAGCATACGGATGCACTTAAGAACATCCGCGTCACCGACATTGCGCCAGTACTGGTAGAACTCGAAAGGCGTGGTCTTGTTAGGATCCAGCCAGACAGCGTTGCCGGCCGTCTTGCCCATCTTTTTACCCTGGGAGTCGGTCAGCAGAGTGATCGTCATCGCATGCGCGTCTTTCCCCAGTTTGCGGCGGATCAGCTCCGTGCCGCCCAGCATGTTCGACCACTGATCGTCGCCGCCGAACTGCATATTGCAGCCGTAATGCTGGAACAGGTAGTAAAAGTCGTAAGACTGCATGATCATGTAGTTGAACTCGAAGAAGGAAAGGCCCTTCTCCATACGCTGCTTGTAGCACTCCGCACGCAGCATGTTGTTGACGGAAAAGTGAGGACCGACTTCACGCAGGAACTCGATGTAGTTCAGGTTCAGCAGCCAGTCCGCGTTGTTGACCATCATGGCTTTGTCTTCGCCAAACTCGATAAAGCGCTCCATCTGATGTCTGAAGCATTCCGCGTTGTGATCGATATCCTCGCGGGTCAGCATCTTGCGCATGTCTGTACGGCCGGAGGGATCGCCGATCATGGTCGTACCGCCGCCGATCAGCGCGATCGGTTTATTACCGGCCATCTGAAGCCGTTTCATCAGTACCAGCGCCATAAAGTGTCCGGCTGTCAGGCTGTCCGCCGTGCAGTCAAAGCCAATGTAGAAGGTCGCCTTGCCGGCATCGATCATTTTGCAGATCTCGTCTTCGTTCGTCCACTGAGCGATCAATCCTCTCGCGCGCAGTTCTTCGGAAAGTGTCATAGTATGTCTCCTTTTGAGGAAATAGATTAAAGAATAGAAAAAGCCCGTCCATGCAAAGGACGGGCATATAGCCGTGTTACCACCTTCATTTACAGACTCCTCACAAAGCCTGCCTCCATGAGATACGCGTTTTACCGGATATCTCTGCACCTTTCTACGGTGTGCTCTCCGTCGCAGCCTACTGGCCAGGAGCGGTCGTCCTGCTGATTTCCGCCTGCCTGCGTTCGGTGCGCAGCTCGAAGAGGTATTCACTGCAGTACCTTTCCGCGCCTCTCACCGACCGGCAACTCTCTTTGGCTGGTTCTCTGCAGCTACTTGTTCTTGTCATAGCCTTTTTCTATTCAATTGAAGGAATTCTATCATATCTGATCCTGAAAGTCAACCGCTTATACCAGGAACAGATTCCATAGAAAGACTGTCGGAAGGGAAAGCAGCGTCGAAGTAATGACCAGTTTCGTCGCAAATTCGGATTCCATCCCGTATTTCTCCGCCAGGATACTGGTGGTCGCGCCGGCCGGCATCGCCGTCAGGATCACGCTGACGCCAAACACCGTCTCATTGATGGGAAGAAGGCGGCAGATGCACCAGAAAAGAAACGGCATGATCAGCAGGCGGTGCAGGCTGTAGATCATTACGGTCTTATCCCAGAAGTGTTTCAGGTCGATCCTCTCCAGGATCATACCGATCACCATCATGGACAGCGCGGTGTTGCACCTGGCAACAGTCTGTATGGGCGTAAGGACGATGGATGGCAGCTGAAAGCCTGTCACCATCAGGATGATCCCCAGCGCACAGGAAATAATGCATGGATGAAGGAGGACCCGTTTGATGGCCGCTTTCCTGTCATTGACGCCGGAAAACATCGCCAGGCCGGAGGACCACATCATGATTCTGGTCGGGATCAGATAGACGCTGGCCAGCGCCAGCCCTTCCACTCCATAGATCCCTTCCGCGATGGGATTGCCGATAAAGCCGGCATTATTGCATAGCGTCGCGTACTGGAGGCACTTGCGTCTTCCTTCCGGCTGACGGCGGTACATGATCTTGCCATAAACCAACGAGATCAGCTGGATCCCTGTCGCGATCAGCAGGATCACGAGATAGGGCATCAGGCTTTCCTCGTCTGTTCCGTTCTGGAAGGCCACAAGTATATTGCAGGGCAGCACGACATAGATGACCAGATCGGTAAGGTTTTTCTGTCCCTGCTCCCCAATTAGGCCGATTCGCTTGACAAGAAATCCGAGGGCTACCAGAGAAAAGATCGTGATCTGGAGAGATAAGATGGTCAGCAAAGAACGAGACCCTCCTCCTAATATAAAGATGTAGTGGTCATACACCCCGACAACCAGCTGGGGGTATAGCCATCTTGTTGCTTAAGCTGTTAGAATGTAGTGGCATTGGTTTGGACGGATGCCTCCTTGGACTTCGCGTCCGCACGAAAG
>JAFRZE010000020.1 GCA_017442735.1 Bacillota bacterium | reverse complement strand
TCGTATATGGAGAAAGGAGGCAATCAGGATGCCGGGATTATCGAAGAAAGCAAGACTCGAATGGGATTTCTTTATAAATCCGTCGACAGGCAGAAGAACTTATAACGAACTGTGCAGACAGTGCGTACAGAATTGCAAGCAGACTTTCCGTGCGGAGGTGATCTTTTGTCCGGTCTATATCAGCAAGCGTTCCAAAGGTGCGAAAACGGACCGTTTTGTCATTTCTGAGACGTTTGACGACCGGGGATGATAAATATACCGTTCCTGGTGTTTCCGACCGGCACAGGAGAAAAAACACGAAAAAACGCACCTAATTCAGACAGAAAAACTCAGAGCAGGAAAGATTCCCGAAAACAAGTGTCTAATTTTAGACTAGTGCAGGGTTGAAATACACCTCTTCAAATCTCCGAATATATGAAGAGGTTTTATGGATCTGCTTGCTGAATAGGATTCTTTCCCTACGGCTGCGGCAGTCTTGTAAAGACTTTTTCAAAAAAACTTTTCAGGATACCCCCAAAAACGGGCTTCTGATGGCATTACTAGTGTGAGGATCTTTCTCTCACGGCTTTGAAAGGAATGCCGGTTGACAGGCGGTTGACGTCTTGGTAGACAGGCAGAAACCGCATAAACAGAGGCTTTTGCGGCTCTTAATTCTCCTGTCAACTGTCTACCTTAAGAAAAAAAGGAAAGAAAAAGAAGAGAGAAGAACAGGAACAATAAACAAAGTCTTTAGGGCCGGTTGACATCAATCGGTTGACAAGATACAGGATCCTTTTTCCCTTTTCTCAGGTAGTGCCCTTTAAATCCGGACAGAAAAGAACCGGGCCTGCAGTACTCGAGTAAAAGAATCGCGAACGTACACAATGCCCGTACTTATCTGGAAATCCCCTGAAATCCTTAACAGAAAGGAGGTGAGGCAATGGGAGCGTTAACAGCCCGTCCGCACGAAGTCCATCTACGGCTCAGCGAGGAAGAGTACAGAGTCCTGGAAAGAAACAGAGCGAAATGCAGGCTTTCTCAGCAGACTTATCTGAGAAAGATGTGTCTGAACGAAAAGCCGAAAGAACATCCGCCTGTAGAGTTCTTTCAGCTGCTGAACATTCTGGATAAGATCAAGGATGAACTGTACAGGATAGCTGTAATTGCCGAAAAGATTGGCCAGATAGACCAGGCCATGTATTGGCAGAACATAAAAAAGTTGGACAATCAGATAAGTGATCTTTTCAGGCAGTTTTACTAAAGAAATAAAAAAAATAACCAATCGGTTATACAGGATTCCAAATTATTACTCAAAAGAAGGAGGTGAGATGATGATCGATGTGATGGCACTGGCAAAACAGAATAATCCTGATTTAATAGTGTCAATGTTGGAAAAAAATGGTATAATAACTCCTGACGATGCCTGTGCCATCATCCATATGACACATAAGCAAAAAGTAATGGAAAGACATAACCACAGAATTACACAGGGAGGTGGGAAGGACAAGCGCTGGTTCACGAGAATCGATACACCTGAGACGAAGAATAAACTCCTGGCTGCTTCTTCAGAAGAATCGTTGTACGAAAAGCTCTATGATTTCTATTTTGAGTCTGAGATCCGTTTTCAGAGTATATCACTGCTCGATCTGTATCCGGAATGGCTGCGGTACAAATATGAGACCAGCAACCGTCCCAACAATGTACGTCGGATCGATACGGATTTCAAAAAGTACTTTCTGGATGAAGCTGTCTCGCAGGAGATCCTGACAAAACCGTTAGCGGAGATCTCTGCCTACGATCTGAAGTTCTGGGCAGCCCGCCTGGTCAAGAAATACGGAATGACCAAAAAGCAGTTCGGCAACGTGATCATTCCACTCCGACAGGGAATCGATATGCTGGTCGACCAGGGACTGTTTCCATCGAATCCTACACGGACCGTACGGTTTGACCAGAGCATCTTCCGGCAGACAGGTCCGAAGAAACTCTCTGACACGCAGGTTTTCTATCCGGATGAAACGGAACAGATCCTGAAATGTGCTTTGGAGAAAGCCCGCAAGACAAAAGATGAGTCCTTTAT
Source organism: Bacillota bacterium (assembly GCA_017442735.1). GTDB lineage: Bacteria > Bacillota > Clostridia > Lachnospirales > Bianqueaceae > RUG760. Next base: position 397 of record JAFRZE010000020.1, on the reverse strand, counting down.
CTCTATCATCATCTGTGCCTATACCGGAGTGCGTCCCGGAGAATGTGCAGGATTATCCTTCGATGACTTTGACCGAAAGACAAATCGGGTTCTGATCCATCGTTCTCTGGCTGCGAAGCAGGAGCTTCTTCCGGACGGCACCTGGTCTGCCCGCACGTATGAGATTCAGGAGTATCTGAAGAAGAACGCAAAACCACGTATTATCACCGTGCCCGACATCTGTTTTGACATGGTTGACGAGATCCGGAGCATACTGAAGGATAAGGGTATTGAACGAAAGTACCTGTTCGATATTGAAACTCCGAACAACATCGAGATGAAGCTCTACCGGATCTGTGATCATCTGCAGATCCCGCGAAGATCTCCAAACAAGCTTCGTATGACCTATGTCTCGACG